>CAYQQU010000097.1:0-17141 GCA_964419545.1 uncultured Saprospiraceae bacterium
CCCAAAATCTGAGTTTTTCGCTTCAAAAGCACTACCTCCAAACAAGCTCTTAGGGCAGACGCCAACTCAAGCCGGATTGGCGGTCGTCCGGGATCACTCATTCCCGGCAATCCGGCGCCACCCTGACCTCCGCAAACTTCTCCCAGACCTTCTCCCCAAAATGGGCGGGCGAAAGCCGGAAATACGCCAGGTGCCGGTCCTGCTGCCGGCAGTAGGCAGTTTGCACCCGCACGTTCAGGGTGATCGGCGACTGTAAGAAGAAGGCGTCGTAAATGCGCACCCGGCCGTAGTAGGCCGGCGCGTCCTCTTGCCTGAGGAACACCGCGTTCGTCTTTTGCGCCTCGTTCAGCGGCGCGCCGGAAACCGTTTCCATCAGCCCGTCGAAGTAAGTCTCCAGTATCCGGGCGATTTTGGCCGCGTCGAGGCGGGGGTCGTCCCGGAGGTGCCAGGCGAAGGCATAGGTCCAGAACTCCGGATGGTCCGCGTCCGACCATCCGCCGGCGAAGCGTACGTCTTCCACCCCCGTCAGCTCGATCGACGGGGCAAATTGGAGGGGAAAAGTCAGCAACTCCCGCCGCCAATGGTCGGGAGCGTCGAGGATAAGGGTGTCGGCAGCCGGCTGGGCGACGGCCAAAACGGCGAGGGTGGATAGTAATAGGGTGAGAATAGAGGGTTTCATGATTTTGGGTTTAGAAAGGCTGTTGATTTTTGATAAATTAGCTTTTCAAAAATTACAAAGCAAAATTCCAGGCTGTCCAACCAAAATCCAACCCCAATGGCGACAAAAATCCACCATCTGCTTCACCTGCTGCTTTTTTTTCTTCCGGCGGCTCCGCTTTCCGCCCAGGTGCTATTAGACCTGCCGCATGGCGAAGGCTGCAACTACGACGGCTCCGAAGCCAGGCAAGAAAGCGTGTACAGCTTCGCCCCCAGCAGCCAGGCCAAAGCCGTGATCGACGAGATCATGAACCTAATGGTCCTGCCCTCCAATTTCATTATCAAAGCCGCCAACGTGCCCAATGCCATGGCCCAGGTGATCCAGGGCCAGCGGTACATCCTGTACGATGAGACCTTTATGGAGCAGATCTATGATCAGACGGGCGACTACTGGGCGCAAGTAGCCATCCTGGCCCACGAGATCGGTCACCACCTCAGCGGCCACACTCTGGGCAGAGGCGGCAGCCGGCCGGAACTGGAGCTCCAGGCGGATAAGTTTTCCGGCGCCGTCTTATACCGCCTGGGAGGGACGCTGGAGCAGGCACAGTCGGCCGTGGCTAACCTGCCCAACAATATTACGTCCGCCACCCATCCACCTAAGAGTGCCCGGATGACGGCCATCGCGGTGGGCTATCGCCAGGCCCGGGAACAAGCCGGCGGCGTACAACCGCAGCCAACCGAAAGACAGCCTTCCCGTCAGCCAGGGAGGAAAGAGAACCACACGCCCGATAAGAACCCCGTGTCTACGAATAACCAAATCACCTTGGGCGGAAAAACTTACGGTATCGTCCGCCTCAACGGCCAGACCTGGATGGCCGAAAACCTCAACTACGACGTGGGCGAGGGCAGCTGGTGCTACGATAACGATCCGGCGAACTGCCGTAAAACCGGCCGCCTCTACACCTGGGAAGCCGCGAAAAAAGCCTGCCGGGAGGTAGGCTGGCGCTTACCCACCGATACCGAATGGCGGGAAATGGCTAAACAATTCGGCGGCGCCGATGATGACGCTTCCGACGGCGGTAAAGCAGCTTACCAAGCTTTGATCGAAGGCGGTCCCAGTGGCTTCGCCGCGCAGCTCGGCGGCGGCCGCATCTCCTATGGCGACTTCTACTCCCTTGGCGGCAACGGCTACTACTGGAGCGCTACGGAGCGGGATGCCGACAGCGCGTGGAGCTACTACTTCCGCCGCGGCTACGGCCTGCTGGGCCGCTACTTCATCAATAAGTCGGTCGGGCTTAGCTGTCGGTGCGTCCAGGGCTCTTGACACTTTGTCCATTTGACTATTTTCCGCCGAAGGCGGACGATTTTGGAAAAAGAAGGTTGATGAAGAAAAAAACCAGCGATTCGAGGCGGCCCTTTTTGGCCACGTTCTAATTCCATTAGTATGTATGGAGGCCACCTTTAGGGCTAAAAAACGGAAGTTCATCTTTAGAGATGCTATGTTAGCATCCAAACAAGCTCTTAGAAACAATCCACCAATATCTTGCGCCTCCGGCGCTGCGAATTAAAAAATGCTTACTGCCAAACCGAGAATCGCTATCATTTAGGTTACGGGTTGCGGCATAGCCGAACCTCCGGCAACACCACCCTCACCTCCTCCCCTGTCTCCTTATCCTTCCAAACCACAATATATTGCGCATGGACCTGTTCCAGTTGATATTGCTTTTCCAGATAACTCTGTAGTTTGCTCGAAAAAGCTCGGGAAAATTTCAGGATGGGGTTCCCCGTTGCGGTCTGGAACAATGCAGGGTCTTCAGCGTGAGGGAAAAGCTCCTGGCCGGATTGTAAATGTCGGACATCGCCGACAACCTGGGGCTTTTTAAAAAAATCTAACCACACATCCTTCATCCCACACTGCAATACGAGCGTGCCGGGTGACGGCCAGACCCTTCGGTCCTCCCGGTATTCCAGGTTTTCAATGCCGGCGCTGCGAAAGGAAATGGAGTTGGTATGAATATAAAGATTCTCCTTTGCCCGGGTTAGGGCAACATATAACACACGTTTCTTTTCCTCAGTTGTTAGTGGATAGTGATTCAGGAGCAGGAACACATTGTCAAATTCCTTCCCTTTGGCCTTATGCATGGTCGACACCAGGATGACTTCCTTTTCCGGGAAATAAAAGTCTTCGATCCGGCACTCGCGCAGGTAGCTGAGCCAATTGCTTTTAAACTTCCGGGGATTGACCTGCTCAAATTGATCGACTACGCGATTGACCAGATCCAGATTACTGGATTGGGCAAATCTGGCGGCGAGGGTCGTTTTAGTTTGTTGCCAGGTCGCTTCCGCAATCAGCCCGGATCCGTCTTGTTCCGTCGTGAGGACCTTATGGGTAAACCAGCGGACTTCCAACAGGTCACGCAATGCAAAACCTTCTTTATGTACGATCAATCGAGCGGGAAAGCCTTCCTGCCGGAGTAAGGTGGTCATCAAAACGGCTTTTTCGTTGGAATGGGTCAATACGCCGGTGGTACCGCGTAGTTCCATTTTTTTGATATGCTCCAATAGCGGCAGGGGCAATTGATTGTGCTGATGATGGACGATCTCGATCTTTCCATTTTCCTTTTGATAGGCCACCAGCTCGATATTCTTTTTCACGCGAGCCGAAGTGATCTGATCCCTCAAAAACCGATTGCTGAACGCCAGCAGGTTGGGGCGGGCGCGGTAGTTGGTGGTCAGGAAATACGTTTTAGCGGCATACCGTTCCGCAAATTCCCGCATGTATTTAATGCTGGCGCCCCGAAATTCGTAAATATTCTGATCGTCATCCCCAACGACGATAACCCGGATATTGCCGGCCATCTCCGCGATGGCTTCCATAAATTCGTACTCGCTTTGGCTGACGTCCTGAAATTCGTCTATCACCATCACGCTTTTACTGAGCAGCCGCTCCAGGGGTACTTCCCGGTTTTTGATCGCGGCGGTCATCTGCTCCAGTATGTTTTCTGAAAGTTCCAGATCGCCCATCCGGCCCTGTAGCTGGAAGGCAAAACCGTGATAGGTGAAAATGTCGACATCGTAAGCCATTCGACCGACCAGCTTTCTCAGGCGAACCTTGAACTCCAGGGCGGCCGGGCGGGAAAAGGTAAGCATCAGGAATTGCTCGGGCTTGATATCTTCCAGCAATAGCAGGTGAGCAACCTTATGCACCAGTACCCGGGTCTTACCACTGCCCGGACCGGCGGCGACGAGAATATTTTGGCTTTTATTGTCCGTCACCACTTCCAGTTGTTCGGTCGAGAGGTCTTTGATGATCCTTTCGAACTGTTCCTCCGAAAGGGGTTGCCGGATCTTGGTGCGGCGGCCGGGGAAATATTTGCTGAGAAAATAGTTGTAATCCAGCACAAAGTAGTCGTCGACAAATTGCAGCGCTTCTTCTTGTTGGCGCAGCCGCTTTTTGGCGTATTCGCCCACAATATGGATCTGCTCGGTCTTGGATTGGTAATAGCGGGCCAGTTGCTCAAAATCGTCCAGGGTATATTGTTTGCGGTTGTTCTCCTCACGCCGGATGATCTTCATGGGGTTGTAAAACACCAGCAGGCCGCTTTTTAATTCGATCACATTAAGCTGGTGCAGGTAGAGCAACAGGTATTCGTATTCGCGAATGGTCCGGTTTTCGCCCAATAGCGGGTTGACCTTCTCTTGTATCTCCAGGTTGGAGAATTCGATCAGTTTTTTGTCGTTGAAATCCGGATCGGTTTGGGCTTTGGAGAGGTAGTCGCGCTCAAATACCGCCAGGCAAAATTCCCCCATCTTTTTACGCAGCCGGATCTTTTGGGCGAAAGTATCGTGCGGTATTTTTAGTTTAATCTGATATTGTTCGGTCGTCCGGTCTATGCGTTCTTTATGAATGGAATGGCTGACGCTCCAGTAATTCAGAACGGTTTTGATCGTATCTAGCCCACCGTCGACGCCGGCTTCGATCAGGTTTTCGTTCAGCTCCCGCAAGTAGAAGGTTTTGGTTCGTATCTCTTCATTCGGGAAAAGCAGCTCAAGCATTTTTGCCTCTACCTGGGAGGCTTGTTGAAATACGTATTTAGAATTACGTTTTCCGCCTGTTGTGAAATAATAGGCGGTCAGATCCTTATCATGACTCAGCAGGCCGATCTGCCTAAATAGGGTCAGATAACGGGAAACCTCAAATTTATCCATTCCCAGCGCATCGCCCATGCTGTCGATCCGGGTATCTTCCTCCGTCCGCGACCTGGAGATCAACGAGTTGAATACCCGTTTGGCGTTGACCCTATCCTGTTCCCCATCAAATAAGTCCGCCCGGGCGTCGATTTGCCGGTGGGCTTCCTCGGCATTTTTGACGACAATGCTGGTCGCAAAGATCCGGGGTTCATTTTCTTCCCGCCGTACATATCCCGATTCTTCCAGAGCGGAAATGGCGGTTCTCACCCGGGTTTCGAGCTGGTATAACTCGGAGTCCCAGCCGGCCGCTTTGGCAATTTCCAGGGCGGATTTGGTAAAGGTTTTTTTCTTAAAGCGTTTGACGCCCTGCCAGATCTGGTTGATCTCTTTGAAGTTGAGTTTGGAGATATTGAGGAGATTAAAATGGCCGCTCAGGTCGTTTTCGTCAAACAGGATAAAACATTTGGCCCGCAGCTCCGGGTTCCGGCCGGCCCGCCCGGATTCCTGCATATAATTTTCGAGGGAGTCAGAGATCTGGTAATGGATGACCATCTTCACATTATCCTTGTCGACCCCCATGCCGAAAGCTGAGGTGGCGACAATTACTTCCACGCCACTCTCTTCCTCCATGAAGGCTTCCTGGATCTTTTTTTTGACGTCCCGTTCCAGTTGCCCGTGGTACGCTTTTACCGGAAAGCCTTTAAGCTGCAGGTTTTCGGCCAGGCTCTCGGCAGTCTTCACCCTTGATACATAGACGATCTTCGGTCCTGGCTCCGATTCCAGGAGTTCAATCAGCGTTTCCAGCTTTTCCTGTTCCCCATTCGTCGGGAGCACAAAATATTGCAGATTCCGGCGCTTCGCGCTGGTTTGGAAAAGCGCCAGCTCCAGGTTGAGATGCGTTTTGAAGTATTGCTGAATATCATGAACTACTGCCGGTTTGGCGGTAGCCGTAAAACAGGACACGGGGATGGGGTTAGCCAGATTTTTCTCCGTTTGCAGCTTCTTAATAAACCGGCCGATGTAGAGATAGTCTACCCGGAAATCTTGCCCCCAAGCGGAAAGGCAATGCGCCTCATCGATCACGATCCGATTGATCAAACGGCCTTTTAACAAGTTGACGATGGACTTGGACCGCAAGGATTCCGGCGAAATATACAATAGGTTGGCGCCGCCCTGCGCCACCCGCTCGATCGCTTCCGTTCGCTCCAAAGGCGAAAGCAAGCCATTGATCGTCACCGCTGCCGTAATGCCGTGGCGTTTTTCCAGCACATCCACCTGGTCTTTCATCAACGATTGCAGCGGGGAGATGATCACGGTGAGTGAGCGGTTGGCTGCTCCTTGCATCAGAGCCGGCAATTGAAAAGTCAAGGATTTACCGCCACCCGTTGGGAATATGGCAATAAAGGATTTACCAGCAAGAGCCGCTTCCACCACCTGTTCCTGTAAAGGCTGCTCCTTGTCCCCTTCAAAGTGCCGAAATCCAGGAAATCCAAACCACTTTTGCAATCCTGCCTTAGGTTGTAGATGCCGACAATAAGCACAATCGCCCCTGCCGTCACAGGCAATGCGCAGCCGGTTGATCACCTGGACTACGGCGGGGAAGCGATGCAACATCCAGGGCGGGGGTAAAGATTCCGGGTCGTCCGTAGCGATCAGCGCCATGGCGTAGGCCAGCTCCACCGGAAACCTTTCGATCAGTTCTTCCAGATCGGCCCGCCCGCAGAACAGGGCAGCATACCGGCTTTGTAAAAGGTTGATCAGCGACGGTTTGGGTAAAATTTGGCGCTTGTCCCTTTCATCGGTCAATTCAAAGAACCCGTTGAAACCCGGTTGCGCCGTTAGCAAGCTATAGAAAATGGTCTTCCTATCTTCTGGAAGCCTTTGATAGGCAGCCAGTAGATCCACGAGTAGCTCCTTGGCCAGTTTGGCATCAGCCAGGGGATTACTTAGTTCATCTCCATGGAGATGGTAATTCTTCACCAATCGGTGATAAGGTTTCTTCGGAAACAGGAGCGCGGACCAGTATAGGGTATCGATAGCCGGCTTCGCAAACAGGGCCTGGTTGTCGATATACTTTTTCAGGATCGGCAGATCGTGATCCACAATGTTATGCCCACACAACAGATTGGCGCCGCCGGCAAACTGCACAAAGCTTTCCACCGACTTTCTTCGGAACTGATCGCCCCGCAAAAGCGCCCCGATCTCCAGAATGTGCTTTGATTTTTTGTGCACCTCGAGATCGAAAAATAGTATGTCGGAGGTTCCTGTCATACTGTTTTTTCAAAATCTGATCGCTAATTAGTGGGTTCTTTTTCAGGGTAAAATACTATAATCTTATTTTATTACCAACAGACGTTCAGGGGCTTTTGTAGGCTATGGGTTATTTTATTTTTGGTGTTTGTCCTTTACTGTTGTGGATGGTCTGGAAAAGTGCAGGAGGGCAGGGTGAAATGTGCACCTTCCTTTCGGGGGCGTGCAAGGCGGTAAGTCGAAATGAATGTTACATGTTTGACCGGCGCGGCTAGAAGGGAATGATCTTCAGGACGGGAAAGGAAAAGACGGGGAGGAACCTTAGAACGAGGTCAGAATAAACCTTAGGGGGAGGTGTATTGGACAAAAACTTCACTGTTAGGCTAGCCGAAGAAAGTGCTTTTTCCAAGGACTACTTTTTCCTCCCTGCAGCCCAAAATTTCCCCCCAACTTTTTCGGAAAAGAAATAACCTCATTCGAGGGGATTTTCAAAATGCCCGGTGGATAAGAGCAATAGCCTGAAGAACTTTTTATATTTATCAATAGCTTATGCCTATTTTTTCTAAAACCCCATGCCATGCACATCCTCTTCCTGTCCTATGCCAACTCCCTGCAGCATCCCCTGCCGACGCTGCAGGAGGAAGACGATCGGGTCTACCAAATGTTGGCCCGCCGGGAGGCGGAACGACACTTCCGCCTGCACCGGGATTCCTTCACGACTATCCCCAAAATTTCGGAATACCTGGCCCTGTTCCAGGACGACATCGCCCTGTTTCACTACAGCGGCCATGCCGGCAGGGACCAACTCTTGCTGGACGACGCAGCCGCCAATGCGACCGGGATCGCCCAACTGCTGGGGCGCTGCCCAAACCTGAAACTGGCCGTGCTGAACGGCTGCTCGACCAAAGGGCAGGTAATGGCGCTACTAGAGGCGGGCGTCCCGGCCGTCATCGCTACGAGCGCAGCGGTGGATGATCGCACCGCCACGCAATTCGCCATCCTCTTCTACCAGGCCATGACCGACAGCCACCGCTCCATCGGCGATGCCTTTCAGGATGCCGTCGCCTCGGCACAAACGCAAAGCGGCCAGGCGCTGAAAGCGGAAAGGACGCGGGGCATCGCTTTGCGCACGGATGCTCGCCGGGCGGAGGAACCGTTGTGGGGGTTATACTACCGGGAGGAAAGCGACCTGGAGTGGAAGCTGCCCCTCGCCGCTTACGCACCGCCCGCGGCGTACCTACCCAACGAACGGCTTATCGAGAAGCTCCTGGAAGCAATGGCGCCCTTCAACGAGGAAGTCCGGAAAATCAAGGAGTAGGAGGAGCTCGGCCTGGAGCGAAGCGCGGGCCAGAAAAAGAAAGCCATCCTGAAATGCCTGCCGCACCCGGTCAGCCAGCAGTTGCGCAAGCTCATGTCGAAAGAGAAGGGCATCGAAGAACACATCTTCTACGACAAACCAGGCCCCGACCGCCTGCGGCAGATAGCCCACACCTACGCCACCATGATCGAGTTGCTGGCTTTTATCTTGCTGGCCGACCTGTGGCAAAAGCTGGAAAAACAAGCCGACCTGCAACTGCAGTCGTCCGACCGGTCCACCCTGCTGGCCTTTTTGGTCCGGCCGCCTCACGAGAAAAAACCTTTCGATTTTCTGCCGCTGATCCGCAGTATACGACAAATCATGGAACGGAACGGGCTTCCGTTTTTCCTGGAGGAGTTCCCGGCCGTCAGCCGAAACTTCAACGCGGATACTGCGTTTGCGGCCGCCTCCCGTTTCCTGGAGGCACTGCGGCAGCGAATGGCCAACCAGGCCGGACTGAGCGAGGCCGAAGCCTTTCAACTGTGCCCCACGGCGGAGGAGAAACTGGCCACCGTGTTCGGCCGGCTAGGTTTCCTGGCCGCTTACAGTCTCACTTCCGTCCGCCAGATCAATGTGCTGAAATTCCGCTATCCGCCCACCCCGCTGTTTAATCACAAAATCATCCATTTGGCGCAGGAATTTTTGGAGCTGGAAGAGCGGCCCGAGGTCATGGACAAATTTATGGACGCCGCCTCCGTATTGCTGCAGCGAAAAGCGGGCGATACGTACCGCTTTCTCAACCTTTCCCCTTTCGTTATTGACGAGAGCGCTTTTGATGAAAAGGCCGAACTGGCAAAACTCTTCTTCTTCGAACGCTACGAAAAGACCCTGGATGCCCAGCGCTACCGCCACGTCTATAAACCCGGCGACCTGCCCCTGGTCATCACCGACCAGAAACACTTCAAGGTGCTGCGCGCTCAATTCGATGCCTTCTCCCGTTCGCTATTCCACCAAACGCTAAAAGACCTATGAGGAGCCCGTTCAAATTTCTCGATTCTTACGGCATTCGCGACAAGGACGTTTTCTTCGGACGGAAAAAGGAAGTGGACGCTTTGTACGCGCTGGTGTTCAAAACGCCGCTCACCTTGCTCTACGGCCTTTCCGGCACGGGCAAGACCAGCATCATCCGGTGCGGACTGGCCAACCGCTTCGAAGGGCCGGACTGGCTGCCGTTCTTCATCCGGCGGGAGCAGGATATCAACCAATCGCTCCGCAAAGCGTTGCTCGAAGCGCTGGGGGAATCTAGTACCGCCGAACTGCCGGACCTCATCTCCGCCCTTTTCGACGACTATCTGCGGCCGGTCTACCTCATCTTCGATCAGTTTGAGGAACTCTTCATCCTCGGCTCGCCGGAAGAGCAGGCTCGCTTTGCCGACGGAATGCGGCAGCTGCTGGAACGGAAACTGCCCTGCCGGGTCGTCCTCGTCATCCGGGAAGAGTACCTGGGGCAGTTGTACCCACTGGAAAAGGAGATCCCCGCGCTTTTCGACCACCGGCTGCGCATCGAACCGATGAACAATGCCCGGGTGCAGGAGGTGCTGGAAAAATCCTTCGAGAAGTTTAACATCGCCCTGGAAGCCCCGGCGGCGGAACTGCGGCAAACTATCATCGACAACCTGAGCGCCGGCAAATCGGGCATCCAACTGCCTTATCTGCAGGTGTATCTCGACCTGCTGTACCGGGAGGGCTACCGGCGCGACTACGGCGAGCAAGAGCGGGGCGAGGCACTGCCGCGCCTGGAATTCACCCGCCGGGAAATCGAGGATTTCGGCAAAATTGACGACGTGCTGGAGAAGTTCCTCCGGGAGCAAACGGAGGTTTTGCAGGCGGACCTGGCGGCAGGGCGCCCCAGCCTTCCCGAAAATGCCGTGCGCCTGGTGCTCGACGCCTTCGTGACGGAAGACGGCACCAAACGGCCGATTTTCCTGGAAACACAGGAGGGCGAGCTGCGGCCGGAAGCTCCTTTCCAGGGGCTGTTTCCGGAAATATCCCCCTCCTTATTGACCGACTGCCTGCGCCGCCTGGAGCAATCCCGTCTGCTGCGCATTACCGAACACAGCGCAGAGCTGGCCCACGACAGCCTGGCCTCGCTCATCGACGGGCAGCGTACCGACGAGCAACGGCAACGCAATGAGGTGAAAAGGCGAATATCTGCCGCCCACCTCGAAAAGGAAAAAACCGGCGTGTGGCCCACCGAACGGCAGTTGCTGAGCATGGAAGAGTTCCTTCCCAAGATCAGCCTGGCGCCCCATTTACAGCAGTTCGTGCAGGATAGCTACGCCGAGGTGGAGCGGAAAAAGGAGGAAGCGGAAAGGGAACGGCAGCGGAAATTGGAAGAGGCGCAGCGGCAGGCGGAGCAGGAGCGCCGCTTGCGCGATGAGGCTGAACAAAATGCCCGGCAGGCGCGGCAACGCACACGGGTAGCGGCCATCGCTTTTGTTTTCGCACTGTTGCTGGCTGTCTTGGCAGGTCTGAGCTACGTAAGGGCCGAAAACGCCAGAAAGGACGCAGATCGTAATGCAGAACTTGCCAAAGCCAAAAGCAAAGAAGCCCAGCAAGCCCTGAATAGCTTCTTGGAAGCCGAAAAACAGCGCAAAGAAACAGAAATCAATGCGTTGGTTACAAGGGCAGACAATTTCTTAAATCTGAATCAAAAATCATTAGCTATCACGGCATTGCAAGAAGCTTTGCGGATAGACAGCACCCGGCAGGATATCCGCCGTCGGCTGGATTCCTTATTATCGGAATAGCAAAAAAGCTGTACATGAAATACCTGTTCCTCATTTTTACCATGCTCGCTGCCCCCTATATTTATGGCCAGTGCAGCGAGTTTGACAACCTTATCCGAAAAGGCGATAATTATCTCAAAGGCAACAACCCCAATTACCAGGAGGCTATCAATGCTTATGCCGCAGCTATCCTGGCTTGCTCTGACCGGGCCGGCGAAGCGAGGCAACAGATCGCAAAAATGGTAAATGACATAAATGCGCTGAAAGATCAGGCTGTGAAAGCGGGAAGGAGGGCTAATGCTGAGCGTAAAAAAGCGGAGAAAGCATTGGCAGACCTCCGACTTAAAAACCTCTCCATCTTTGAATCTTTCGCCGGATTAGGCAAGAATCAGATCTATACCCTCGACTTCGCCGAAGCCCTGGAAAAAATGAAGGTGGCTGTCGAGATCGACGTGGACGCCGAGCTGAAAAAGCAGCAACTGACCGAACCCATCGCCGAGCTGCGGTACTTTTTCGCCGAAGGCGGCCGCCGCCCGGAACTAGCCTGGATCGCCGCCAGATTGTTGCTTAAACTGGAGCCCGAAGACGAACTCGCTCAAGCTTTACGGGATTGTTTACGGGAAATCTGGGGATCGCGTGCCCGGTTTGCTCCGCTTTTGGAAAAGCTGCCCTTTTTCCCAAAATTCCGGACGCGCTATTATCCCGAAATGGTGTCCGTGCCTTTAGGCGAAAATGGTGTCTTCGAGATGGGCAGCCTGGCATCGGAGTGGGGACATCAGTCCGACGAACAGCCGCATAGAGTCAAACTGTCCTCTTACCGGATGGCCGTCACCCCGTCACTTTTTACCAGTTTGCCCTCTTCAGCGAGGCCGTCGACCGGGGCCTGGCCAGTCGCACTCCCTATTGGGGCCGCTTTGGCGACCACCCCGTGGTGAGCGTGAGCTGGTATGAGGCGATAGAGTACGCCAACTGGCTGAACGCCCAGCAGGGGTTGCGGCAGGTGTACACCCTACAAAAGGAGAAGAACAGCGACCCCGATAACCGGGTCCGGTTGGACTATCTCAAATGGAAAGTCGATTGGGATACCACGGCCAAAGGCTTCCGGCTACCCACCGAAGCGGAATGGGAGCTGGCCGCCCGCGGCGGCGTGGGCGCGCCGCGCACCCTGTTTGCCGGCAGCGATACACTCGATGCAGTAGGCTGGTACTGGGAAAATTCCGGGGACAAACCGCTTTCCGGCGATTGGGACCTGAACCGGATCTACAACAATAATGGACGAACACACATCGTAAAGGAGAAAAGGGATAACGGCATCGGCTTGTATGACCTGAGCGGCAACGTGTACGAATGGTGTTGGGATTGGTACGATGCCGGTTATTATGAGGAATGCCTCCAAAACGGTGTGATCCTGAATCCCGCCGGCGCAAAAAGCAGTGCTGACGGCCGTGTTATCCGCGGCGGTAGCTGGATCATCAACGCGGAGAACTGTCGCGTGGCGTTCCGCTACAGGTACTTCCCCGGCTACCGCGACAACAGCGTTGGCTTCCGCTTGGTTTTCGTCCCGTAGTCAGTTGGGAGTCCCCTCCGGCTTTATTTATGAGCTAGCGTGAGTTGTTGAAAAAAATGAGAAGGAGGGGAGGGACGAGCCGACTGTTCATTTTTTAGGCAACGAGCGTCAGGAACCGATACCGGCGAAGCCGGTCGAAATTTTTTTCCGATGTAAGCTGGGAGGCAATTCGAAAGTGCTTCTCAGCTATTATTGAGATAAAAACAGGTTTTTATGCAAATCAAACTATTCACCATACCAGTTGGCGACAGCGGCGCCGCCTTGTCGGAGATGAACGCTTTTCTGCGGGGCAATAAAATTTTGGAGGTAGAGAATAAACTGGTCCATAACGAGCACGGCGCCTATTGGTGCTTTTGCGTGCGCTACATCGAACGGGCGCAGGCGGGCGGAAATAGTGAAAAAAGTAGATTACAAAAAGGTGCTGGATGAAGCCACCTTTGAGAAATTTTCCAAACTCCGGGAAATCCGCAAGAAAGTAGCGGCGGAAGAGGGTATTTCCGCTTTTATCATTTTTACCGATTAAAAAGCTGGAAGGCACTTTCAAAGTGCCTTCCAGCTGGGGTGACGATTTAACCCTCAATACAGATAATATGGACAAACTCATCGAAGCCATTCTCGAACTGCTGCCCTTCTCTGTTTGGTTGCAACAGGTGGGGTTAAGCAAGGAGTTCAGTGCCGGACTTTCCGTGGTTTTGGTAGCGGCATTACTGTGGTGGCTGTCCGCAATCGCTAACAATGCCCTGAAACGGTGGAACCTACAAAAGACGGCCGCCGTGCTCGACCCGCAATTCGACTATGCGGCCATGCGCAAGGCGACCCGCTATTACATTCCCACCCAGTTCCAGAACGCTTCTCCCGCCCGGGAGGATGAGCCGGGCTTTACTCACCAGCACGTGATCCGCGGTCCGTTGATCCCTTTTTTTCTCAAAACGGCCTTTGATCATAAGCAGGAAAGCGAGCGGTTTTATTTAATCCTGGCGGATTCGGGCATGGGAAAAACGACCTTTATGGTGAACCTCTACTTGCGTTACCATTCCTTTTTTAACTTCCGCCGCCGAAACCATATGCGACTATTCCGATTTTCGCATCCCGATACTATGGCGCAAATGAAGGCCATAAAGTATGAAGAGGCAAGAAAGACCATCCTGCTCCTGGATGCGCTCGATGAAGACCCCAACATTGTGTCCAAAGACCCGGCCGTAACCGATGCACAGGCCTTTCAAAATCGGGTCGACGAGATCATAGCGGCTACCCGCAACTTTGCCGAAGTAGTGCTGACCTGCCGCACTCAGTATTTTCCCGGGCAGGAAGACGATCCTTACGAAATCAAAGTGAGACGCCCCGACGAACGCGGTTTTTACAAACTGAGAAAACTTTACCTCTCTCCTTTTACTATAGACGAGGTAAAACAGTACCTGCGAAAAAAATACGGTTTTTTTCCCTTTATGCGGCGGAATAAAAAAAGCAGGCCTTGCGGGTCATAGGACGAGCTAAGCACTTGGTCATGCGACCGATGATGCTGAGTTACATAGATCTGCTGGTGGACCAACCGCGGGATTTCGATACCGACTATGTCATCTACGAAACCCTCGTGGAGGAATGGCTCAAGCGGGAGGCCAATAAGCGCAAGTACCGTGAAGCCGATCGCAAGTTGTTTATTGAAAACTTGCGCAAGGTGTCAGAGCAGACTGCCGTGGCGCTGCTAGAGGTTCAAAAGGGGGAAAATCGCGCCTACCTTACCAAGACGGAGGCGGTGGCCATCGCTGAAGAAAACAGCATTCCACTACGGCCAGAAGAAGTCACCGGCCAGTCGCTGCTCACCTGCGACGGGGCCGGCAACTGGAAGTTTGCACACAAGTCCATCTGGGAGTTTTTCCTGGCTAAACGGATACTGGCGGATGCTGCTTTTGCCAGAGCATTTCATTTTACCGGAATGGATATGGCCCGGCATTTTTTTGAAGAAAAATTAGGCAATCTAACTTATGTGGAAGGCGGCGTTTTTGAACGGCGATCCCCTGAACACAAGGTCAAATTGGGCGGGTTCTGGATTGGTAAATACCCGGTGACACAAGCTGAGTACATTAAAGTTACCGGCAATAATCCATCAAAATTCAAGAGCGACAAAAACAAGCCGGTAGAACAGGTTTCCTGGTTCGACGCTGTAGCCTTCTGCAACCAACTCAATGAACAATATGGGTATCCCCATGCCTATGACAAGGAAGGCCGGCTACTCGCCGCCGACGGCAAACCCGTCCAAAGCATTGCCCAAGTATCCGGCTTCCGGCTACCGACCGAGGCGGAATGGGAATTTGCGGCCCGAGGCGGCAAACAATCGAATGGATACGAATACAGCGGCGGCAACGACCTGAAAATAGTGGGATGGTACAAGGAAAATGCCGGTAGCAAAACCCACCCGGTCGGCAGTTTATCCCCCAACGAACTGGGGCTATACGACCTGAGCGGCAACGTTTGGGAATGGTGCTCGGACTGGTTCGATGAGGGGTATTACCAATTTTGTCAAAACCAAGAGCATGTGGAAGATCCGTTAGGCCCGGCCTCCGGCTCACACCGTGTTATCCGCGGCGGTAGCTGGATCAACCTCGCGGAGAACTGTCGCGTGGCTAACCGCGACAGGAACTACCCCGACAACTGCAACAACTACGTTGGCTTCCGCTTGGTTTTCGTCCCGTAGTCAGTTGGCAGTCTAATCCGGCTTTACCCTGTGAAATAAAACAGCAATTCTCGGTTTGAAACATTGTTATGCTCACGTCCCAGCGGGACGAACTATCGGTAGCCTATTTTGTACGCACTGATTGCCGTGCCGGAGGTACGGAACAGAAAAGCTGGCAAAATATAGCGTATATTCCGTACCTCCCTTTAGTATTGTACAAGGCCAAAAGAGGCACATATTAAAGTAAATGATTTGCATAAAAACTTCAAGAGATTTGCTAGCTTAGGAAGGCAAAACTCTTGCATTGGTAGCAGTGAACTAAGTACCTAATTGGATTTGAAGTTCCAAGTGCCGAATTAGTCTGCTACCAATACCGATGTCGTACTCAATAGAATTATAGGCCCTTGAGCCTAGTAAAGGTGATAGTAGCCATCTAGTAAATGCAAGAGTCGATTACTTAATCATTAAACAACAAGTTATGAAAAAGTATGCACTTTTCGTAGGCATTGATATCTCAAAAAAATGGATAGATGTTGGAGTGACAGTGGATGGTCAAAAGCCAGCCATGCCGCATCGCCGGTTCTCTAATAACTCCTCTGGTTTCATAGCTATGCTTCGGTGGATTAAGCGGGAAAGCCCAGGTCGAGAGCAACCTTTGGAGCAATGGGTTTTCGGCATGGAACACACCGGTATTTATACCTTACCCTTGACGCTTTTTCTTGAGGAACAAGGCTTAGCTTACGTTCTCCATTCGGGCTTGCATATTAAACGCTCTCTAGGTTTAAAACGAGGTAAAGACGATCAGGTAGACTCTAAAGGCATTGCTCGTTATATTTACCTTCGCCGCGACGAACTAAAAATCAGCAAGTTACCCAGTCGGGTGATCCTGAAAATCAAAAACCTGCTAACTTTTCGGGCTCGTTTGATCAAATATCGCAATGCCCTCAAAGTACCTTGCCAAGAAATGAAACTTTTCCAAGACGAAGAGTTGAGCAAAGAAATTTTGAAAGACACTCAATGGTGTGTAACACAAGTTCCTTGTAAAAATTTTTGCTGAGTGCTCAATTTAAAAAGTTGATTTTCAGTAATTAAAAGCGTTTCCTTTCAAGAAAGGATCAGCAAAAATTTTTGTTACACACCACTCAAGAGCTGGTGGACCAAATGAAGGCCAAAATTCTCAAAGTCGAAAAACAGCTTAAGCAGTTGCTTGAAGCTACCCCTTCGATCCAGAAAAGCTACCACTTGGCCCGATCAGTCAAAGGCATTGGCCTAATCTGTGCAGCGCATCTCATTGTACATACCAATAACTTCCAGGCCTTTGACACTTGGCGCAAGTTTGCTTGTTACATTGGCATTGCTCCTTTCCCCAAACGTTCTGGAAGCGCATTAAATAGGCCGGCAAAAGTGAGCCATCTAGGCCATAAAAAACTCAAAGCATTATTAACCAATGGAGTAATGAACGCTATTCAAACTGACAAAGAACTAAAGACCTATTACCAGCGAAAACTGGCAGAAGGCAAAACAAAATATAGTGTCTTCAATGCGATTAAAAACAAATTAGTGAGTCGTGTTTTTGCCACCGTAAAACGAGGGACGCCATTTGTCGAGTTCGGTAATTACGCATGATTTTTTTCTTTATGAATTCTTGCATTTTACATAGAATTCGGCACGGAAGACCCTTGTGGTGTGTAACTCCTGTTTTGCATTGAAGATCAATTG
>CAYQQU010000098.1:0-16114 GCA_964419545.1 uncultured Saprospiraceae bacterium
AATTTTTTTCAGAAAAATCAGTTAAACTATTGACCATCAATTATTTGTAAAAGGGTGCTGTCAGAGTGGTACTTCCAGCAGAATAGGGATTAAGACTTGAAATACTTCTGCTTAAATTTTTCATAACCTTGTCAGAGTGGTACTTCCAGCAGAATAGGGATTAAGACTCGTTCGCCTTTTACGCGAAGACGGACTGTAAACGCCATGTCAGAGTGGTACTTCCAGCAGAATAGGGATTAAGACCCGGACAGCATTTCCTTAATGGCGTTTTCGATTGCCAGTCAGCGTGGTGCTTCCAGCAGAATGAGGATTTTAATTTTCGGTCAAAGACCGCAGAATATCGCATCCCGGTCGGGAAGCGGTGAAGATGCAAATGAACGTATATATGGCGCTTCGTTAACCCGGATTGTATATTCAATGGTTCTTCGTAATGGGGGATTTTTCAGTTAATATCTACAGTGAGTATCGACCGACGAGCAACCGCGAGAATGGCGGCCGGCAATAGATGAATCCTTGAATAATCCGGATTAAGACGGTGAGCCACACCGCTAACTCCGGGTAAAGCCGCGCCCGCAGTTCCCCCCTTCAGCACCCCTACCCCCAAAAACACCCCCACTCATCCGCATCCACCACCTCGATGAACGCTCGCAGCGTAGCCACCTCCGGCGCCGGCTCGTAACCCTCCCACTTGCCGCTGGCCCGCATCCAGTACACCTTCCAGATGTTCCGGCTTTTTACAAACTTCGCCTTGACTATGGGAGACTTGACCTTCTCCTCCGGCCGAAGAAAATTGGACCGCAGATGAAAGATCTCTACGGTCATGGTTTGCGGATCAAAGGTGTATTGCAGATCGACCTTTTCCCGCAGCTCTTCCGGCGGTCGCCTGGACTCGACAAACTTTTTGATCTGTTTTTCGAAAATCGGGATCGGTTCTTTTTTTTTCATACTGTAATTTTTCATCACTCCGTAAACACCACCTCGCTCCGCTTCGAAATCCCGTTCTCATTAAAGGCTTCCACCTGGTAGTAGTACGGCTGATCGGTGTTGAGGGCCCGCAGCTCGTAAGCGGCCTGGTCGTACATCAGGGCCGAAAGGTTGAGGTATTCCGGGTTGACGCCCCAGTAGATGACGTAGCCGGTGGCGTCGGGATCGGCCTTCCAGGAAAGGTCGGCGTTGCGGCGGTCGTCCTGGCGCTGTACGGTGAAGTTGGCCGGCCGGGCGGGCGGATCGCCCTGGCCGTTGCCGAATACGCGCAGCTCGGAGACGGCCAGGTAGTTATTGGTGCAGTAAACGTGCTCGTAGCGGATGTAGTGGGCTTTCACCGGCTCGGCCAACTCGATGTAGGCGTGGGGCATATCGCGCCGGTTGTCGGCATAATCGGCGATGGTCGTCCAGTTGTCGCCGTCCGTGGAGGCTTGCAGCACAAATTGCTGGCGCAAAGTGTCCGGCCGGCCGAAGATCTCGCTCCTGAAATCCTGGAAGTTGATCTGCACGGCCCTGACGGTCATCACTTCCTCCAGATCGAGGGCGACGTAAATGGAGTCGTGGTTGGCCGCCGACACCCAGTACGAGCGGATCTCCTCGTCGTTAATTTTTTCGATATTGAATTCGGTGATCTGCCCCAGCATATAGCCGCTCTCGCTTTCGTCGACTACGTTTACGTCCGACTCCACCAGCGGTGAATTGGTGGTCACCGGCTTGCCGTACGAAAGCAGCATCCA
This sequence comes from uncultured Saprospiraceae bacterium, assembly GCA_964419545.1. GTDB lineage: Bacteria > Bacteroidota > Bacteroidia > Chitinophagales > Saprospiraceae > CAYQQU01. The sequence continues at coordinate 1,722 of CAYQQU010000098.1, forward strand.
GCCGGTGAAGCGGTTCTTGTGGTCGTCGACCTCCGCGCCGGGCAGGTAATGCGGGTAGTCGCCGTAGGCCGTATTGACGTACATCTGTCCGTTTTCTTCAAACCCGGCCGGGTACATCCCGATGCGGCGTTCGAACTTGTAATTCACCGAAATGGCCATGGTGGCGAAGTGCCAGTAACGACCCTGGTTGTCTCTTACCGTGCTGCCGTGGCCGGATCCCTTCAGGAAGCCGCCCGGCTTGTACGAAACGGGATTGTAGGGCGCGTATTCGAAAGGGCCCAGCGGGTGCTTGCTGGTGTAAACGCCGTCGGCGTATACGTTCCATTGGGTGCCGGGCGCGCCGTACTCCAGGTAGTAGGTGTCGCCGTGCTTCACCATCCAGAGGCCTTCGATGAAAGGCTTGAGCTCCGAGCGGCGATCCTGGCCGAAGCGCTCCCAGCCGTGTTTTTCGGGATCGAGATTAAACAGCGCTGCCTGCTCGCCGATGGGCACGTAAAAGTTGTCGGGGTCCAGCTCGATGCCGTGGATGGGAAAGCGGTTGGACGATTCCTCGTACAGGTACACCCGTCCGTCGTCGTCGACGAAGAGGTTGGGGTCCTGCACCCCGCCCGGCACGTTGATCACGGCGAAATTGGTTTGCCAGTCGCCCAGCTCCGGATCGTCGGTCTCGATCACCGCGCCGCGCCCGGAAGGATCGCCGAGCACGATGATCTTGTCGTCTTTTACCGCCGCCGCCGGGGCGTTGCAGCCGTTGAAGTACCAGCTCTGCGGGCGGATGAAGCGCCACTCGCTCATATCGTCCGACACCCAGTAGCCGTGCGAGCGGGTGACGAAAAGGTAGTATTTGCCTTTGAAATTGACCACCGCCGGGTCGGCGCCCGAGCGGTACGACACCTGGTTGCGCGCCCGGTAGTGCGACATGTACGAGTAGTCGATATCGATCGGGTTGCAATAGGTCCGGTACTGCCGGGCTTCGGCAGCGACGGGTTCGTCCGCCGCATCGCCGGGTTCCGGGGCTGCCCTTTCGGTCTGCGAACAGGCGGCCAGGCCGGCGAGCAGGGCCGTCAGGACGAGGAAGGAAAAGAAGGGTTGCTTTGGCATATTGAAGATTTACTTGTACTCAAACGACAGCATCTGTGCGTCCCGCGAGTTGGGCCCGACGAACACCTGGAAGGCGCCGGGCTCCACCACCCATTCCAGGTCGCTATTGCAGAACTCGAGCAGCGATTCGTCGATGGCGAAGCGGACCGTCCGTTCTTCGCCCGGCGCCAGTCTTATTTTTTTAAACCCTTTCAGTTCTTTCACCGGGCGGCTGATGCTGCCCACCAGGTCGCGGATGTACAGCTGTACGATCTCCGTACCGGGCCGGTCGCCCGTATTTTTTACGCTGACGCTCAGACTGATCTTGCCGCCTTTGGTCATTTCCGCGCCGGACAGTTCCGGCTCTCCGTATTCGAAAGTGGTATAGCTCAGCCCGTAGCCGAAGGGATATAGCGGCTCGTTGGGAATATCCAGGTAGTTGGACAGGAACTTGGGGCTCTTGCCCGCTTCGTAGGGGCGCCCGCCGCTCAGCATGCTGTGGTAAACGGGAATTTGCCCTACAGCCACCGGAAAAGAAGTCGTCAGCTTGCCGGAAGGGTTGACGTCCCCGAAAAGCAGATCGGCGACTGCGTAGCCGGCTTCGATGCCGGGATGCCAGACATCCAGAATGGCGTCCATATGCTCGTCCTCCCAGGTAAGGGTCATCGGCCGCCCGTTAAACAAGACCAGGACGATCGGTTTGCCGGTCGCTTTGAGGGCTTGCAGCAGGCGCTTCTGCGAGGGCTGCAGCCCGATGTAGGCCATGCTCGACGATTCGCCGCTCATATCCGCCGCTTCCCCCATCACGGCTACGATCACCTCGGAAGCTTCGGCGATAGCGACGGCTTCGCTGATCATCGCTTCCGGGGAGCGCTCGTCGATATCGATCTCTTTACCGAAAACATTGACGCGCTTGGCGAAGGTCGTATCATCGGAAATATTGGCGCCTTTGGCGTAGCGGACGGCGCCGCCTTCGCCGAGCAGCGCTTCCACGCCCTGCCGCACGGTGATCGATTTGGAATGGTCGCCGGATACGCTCCAGGTGCCCATCATATTGCGTTTGTTATCCGCCAGGGGGCCGATGAGGGCGATCTTCGCCGTTTTGCTGAGCGGCAGCACCTGGCCTTCGTTCTTGAGGAGGACGGCCGACTGGCCGGCCACTTGCCGCGAAAAAGCGCGATTCTTCGCCGAGAGGATCTCTTTCGGCGCCCGCGACTCATCGAAATAGCGATACGGATCTTCAAACAGGCCCAGTCGCTCCTTGGCGACCAGGATGCGCCGGCAGGCCCGGTCGATCATGGCCTCCGTGATCAAACCCTCGTCCAGCGATTTTTTCAGCGTGGTCACGAAGCCTTCGCCGACCATGTCCATATCGATGCCGGCCCGCAGGGCCAGGGCCGAGACCTGTTGCAGGTCGCCCATGCCGTGTTCTACCAGTTCGTTCACCGTAGTGTAATCGGTGACGACGAAGCCGTCGAACCCCCACTCCTCGCGGAGGATCGTTTGAAAAAGGTGCGCATTGGCGGTGGCCGGCACGTAATCCACGACGTTAAAAGAGGTCATCACCGTCCCTACCCCGGCCTCCACGGCCGCTTTGTAGGGCGGCAGGTATTCATTGTGCAGGCGCACCCGGCTCATATCCACCGTGGCGTAATCGCGCCCCCCTTCCGGAGCGCCGTAAGCCGCGAAGTGCTTCACGCAGGCCAGCATGGTGGTCGGGTCGGCCAGGTCGTTTTGCTGATACCCCCGCACCATGGCGGCGGCGATTTTAGCGCCGAGGAAGGGATCTTCGCCGCTGCCCTCCGCCACGCGGCCCCAGCGGGGGTCGCGGGCAATGTCGACCATGGGCGAAAAGTTCCACATGATGCCGTCGGCCGTCGCCTCGCGGGCCGCCGTGCGGGCTACTTCGCCGAGCAGATCGGGATCCCAGGTGCACGACATGCCCAGCGGAATGGGGAAGATGGTCTGATGCCCGTGGATCACGTCCATCGCCGTCAGCAGCGGAATGCCCAGCCGGCTTTCCTCGACGGCTATTTCCTGGATGCTGCGCATCTTGGCCGCGCTGCGGGAGCCGAAGATGCCTCCCACCTGGCCTGCTCGGATCTTCTCCTCTACGTTCTTACTGATCACCGCGCCGGTAATCGCGCCGCCCTGAGTGACGAGGTTGAGCTGTCCGATCTTTTCTGCTACGGTCATTGCGGACAGCAGGGAATCCACCAGGAGCGAATAGGATTCTCCTTTGTATTTGGAGAACATCCACGACAAATATTCCGGTTCGGCCAGGGCCGGGTCCCAGGCGTTGTGATTGGCGTCGGGGTAAAGCGAGATCTTGGCCCGACCGCCCGCGCGCTGTATGGCCCGCAACATCCGGATGGACAGCCGGGGGTGGACAATATCGTCCTTCATGCCGTGGAAGATCCAGATGGGAATGTCGGCCATGGCGCCGGCCTGCTGCGGAGGGCCGCCGCCGCAGATGGGCGCCGCCGCGGCGATCTTTTCCGGGATGCGCCACAACAGCTCCCAGACGGCGAAGCCGCCCATGGAGATCCCGCTGACGTAAAGGCGGTGTTCGTCGATGTAGGGCTGCGCCAGTTCGTGGTCCACCAGGTCCATCACCGCCGCCAGCGCAGGATTCGGCGGCCGGTTGTCCGGGAAACCGAACTGCAGCGAGCCGTCATCTTTTACTACCCGGTCGATGCTCGACCAATACTCGGATTTTGGGCATTGCGGAAAAATAACGACCGCGGGGTATTGGCGCAGCGAATCCAGGAACAGCTGTCCGCCGTTTCGCAGCTGCGTCTCGTTATCGCTGCCGCTTTCGCCCCGGCCGTGCAGGAAAAGTACGAGCGGATAACGCTTTTTTTCGTCGAAGTCGTAGGGATACAGGATGCGATAGTTGAGCGTATCGCCCGCGTGCAGGTGCTGCCGGTACAGGTATTTTCCGGTCTCCGCCTGCCCCCGGGCCAGATTACTCAAAGCAAACAAAGCGAACAGAAAGGTAAGAACGGGCTTCATGCTAATGTTTTTATCGTCTTTTGATGTTCAGTTTTTGCAGGCCTTCCTGGATTTCGGGCGCCGACATGAAGAGGTCCCAGATCAGTCCTGACCGGTAATTTTCGATCATCACCGGAATAGGTAATTGATCGATGGCCAGATAACGCGGCACAAACCAGTCCGATTGCATGCTGAAAGCGTCGTAAGGCCCGTATGTTCCGATGTATTGCGGATGTTCCTCGTACAAATGCCGAAGGAAGCGCATACTTTCTTCGGGCGTATACGGAAACGAAGAAAGGGCCGCCGTCGGCGTGATGACGCCCAGATCTTCTGACGGGCGGTGGGCGCTGTAGCCGGTGATGGAATAGCTGGCCGTCAGGCCCCAGCACGCTTCCGAATAGCCGGCGTACTCGCGAGGATTGTCTTTACAGTAAGCGTAGTGAATGAGGGCGTGATTGCGGTTGAGCTGCCAGTAATCGGCGTAGGAATCGTACAGGTCCCGCGGGTCCAGCCCCATAAAAGAATAGTGCGCCCAAAATAGCGGGCCCACGGGAATAGCGCCCCGCCCGTTATGCTCCAGCACCACATCGTAGCCGTAGGCGCTTTCGTTGGAAACGATGTCGCCATTGCGCATATACCCTTCGTGAAAACAGGCCGCATCGACGGGATGGGTGGGCGAAGCCGCCGCCAGCAGGTACATGATGGTGCACTCGTTATAGCCCATCACCGCAAAGTCCATCCGCCATTCGTGTTGGGGCGACCAGTGCCAGTACAGGATGTTCTCCCCCCGGGTATACCACGACCAATCCACTTCTTTCCACAGCTGATCCATCAGCTCCGCCAACTGACGTTCCTGGCGGTTGCCCTCCCGAAAGTACTGGCGGGCGACGATCAGCCCCTGCACCAGAAAAGCCGTTTCCACCAGGTCGCCCCCGTCATCGTAGCGGCTGAAGGGTTTCACCTTTCCCGACGGAAACATCCAGTGCGGCCAGGCGCCGTGAAAGCGATCGGCTTTTTGCAGCCACTCCGCCAGCTGAAGCAGGCGCTTGTAGCCCGCTTCGCGGGTGATGAAGCCCCGATCGATCGCGGCGATGGTCGCCATGATGCCGAAGCCGGTGCCGCCCGAAGTGACCACATCGGCGTCGTCGGAGGGATAAACGCCGTCTTCGTGAATGCGTTCCGGCGCGGCCCCGGAATTAGGTTCGCCGCCTTCCCAGAAGTAATTGAAGGTTTGCTGTTGAACGCGGTCGAGCAGGGCTTCGTCGCTCAGCGGACCGGTCGGCTGGCCATTACCGGCGACGAGGCCGAACAGGCCGGCGAATAAAAGCAACAGGCTGGTCTTTCGAATCATCATAAATATGGGTTTTTTCCAATTTTGAGGTCCCGAGGTTTACCGAAACCGGCGGAAAGGAGGCGCGGGCGGAAGCCGGAAACAGCATTTCGATTTCCTGAAATCCTAAACGCTCGTCAGGCCGCTCAATAAGTAAAGCCGAGGTCGTCCAGCCCTTGCTGCACCTCCGGAGCGGTCATGAACAGGTCCCAAAGCAAGCCGGTCCGGTAATTTTCGATCATACAAATGATGGGGCCCTGATCGATCGCCAGGTAGGAATCGGCTTCCCAGTTGTTGCCGGGATGAAAAGCATCGTAAAAGCCGTACGCACCCCAGAGCCGGTCGCCCAGGTCGTAATAAAAATGCCGGATCGCCGCCAGGCTTTCTTCCGGCGTATAGGGAATAGAAGCTACCGCCGCTGTGGGCGTGATGACGCCGCGGTCGTTGGTGGGGCTGTGCGCCGTATAGCCGATGTAGCTGTCGCTGGCGGTCAGCCCCCAGGACTGAGCAGAATAGCCGAAATGCCGCTTCGGGTTTTCTATGCAGTATTGCCGGTTGATCCGGGCGTGGTTGACGTTCTGCGTCCAGTAGTCGGCGTATTGATCTTCCAGATTACGCGGATCGATCCCCAGGTAAGAATAGTGGGTAAAGAATAGCGGGCCGCCGTAGTCGAACCCCAGCGGCAGGGGAATGCCGAAATACGACTGGCCGTTGACCATCCCTCCCGAGCGCGCGTAGCCGGAATGGTAGATGGCGGGATCGATGGGATGGGTGGGCGAGGCCGCTGCGAGCATGTATATGATCTGCGTTTCGTTATGGCCGCTGATCCGCAGGTTGATCTGGAATTCGTATTCGGGCGACCAGTGCCAGTAGAGCGCCTCGTCCTGCCCTTTGGTGTACCAGTCCCACTCTACCCCTTCCCAAAGTACGTTGATGCGCTCGATCAGCGCGGTCTCCTGCGGGGCTTCCTGCAACAGGTACTGGCGTACGGTGAGCAGGCCCTGCACGAGGAAGGCCGTTTCCACCAGGTCGCCGCCATTGTCGAGGGCGCTGAAAGGAATGACGGTTCCGGTTTGTCCGTTCATCCAGTGCGACCAGGCGCCGTGGAAGCGGTCGGCGGTCTCCAGAAAGCCGACGACCTGTTCCCAGCGCGTCAGCGCTTCTTCGAGGGTGATAAAACCGCGCTCTACGGCGACGACCATAGCCATCAGGCCAAAGCCGCTGCCGCCGCTGGTGACGGTCTGCCCGCTGGCGTTGCGTTCGCGGGCCATGCCGCTGCCGGGATGCCCGAAGTCCCAGAAATAGCGAAACGTCTGTTCCTGGATCTTCGTCAGTAAGTCTTCATCGGAGAGGAGCGGAAAATCGGGCGTAGCCGCCGGGCCGGTAAAGAAGCTCAATTCCAGTCCGTCAAAGTCGCGATCGGCGGCGGCGCCCAGGGCGGGATCGATCGCCAGCTCGTAGGTGGTAAAGTCCTGCAGCGGTTCGGAGAACTGGAGTTGAAAAACGGAATCGCTGAGCGCGACGAGGTCGAACGCCCGGGCTGTCCGACCTTCAAGGCTAATGAAAGCCGCCAGGTCCTGCGGGCTGATATCCAGCGGATAAGAAAAGGCGAGTTCCAACGGTCCTTCCACCTGAATGCCGGTATTGAGCGTCAGGCCGTCCAGGTCGAAACCCAGCGTATCCACTTGTACACGCCGTACCGTCAGGGGCTCCCTAAAGATGGTAAAAGAAAGCGTCAGCGCTTCCAGGTCGGCCGCTTCCGGACTGGTCAGGCGATCTTTGGCGCGCAGCGTGTACGTTGCGCCCTCCACCCAATCGTGGTCGACGGAGATCGTCACCTGGTTTTGCTGGTCGTTCCATGCTTCGGAATCTGTGAGCACGGTATTGCCGGTGGTGATCTGAAAAAGATCGGAAGCAGTGGCGGCCACCGGCGCGGAGAAGCCCAGGAAAATATCGCCCTCGCCGGTCACGGTATTCATATTGAGGATGGTCTGGCTGCCCAGGCGGGCAAAGCTCAGTTCCAGCTCCCGGTCGGGAACCACGGCCTCGTCATCATCCCCACAAGCGGAGATCAGCAATAGTAAAAGGAAAAATACGCAGCTTAGCAGACAGGAAATTCGAGTCATACGGAATAGGGTTTCAAGGTTCCAGGGTTTCAGAGCTTGTGCAGAGGTGGTGATTTTGCACTCAAAACCACCACCTCCAGACAAACGCTCAGAGCCGAAACGATAAGAACCCTGAAACCTTGAAGCCTTCTATGCTATAGCCGGCATTCAGCGCGGTGAATGCCGATTAGTCGATTTACATTTCGTCAGCAATGATCTCGGCGATCTCTTCCTGGGTCAGCGCCTTATTGAACAGGCGCAGTTCGTCCAGCAGGCTGAGGTCCGACCGGTGGTCCCAGCCGGTGAAGTTCGGCTCGCCCGACATGATCGAAAGCACATCGCAATCGGTCCAGTCGACGCCGCCGAAGTCGTTTTCCCGGACGATCTCGCCGTCGATGTAGACCACCGACTTTTCGGCGGATATCGTAAAGGCGAAGTGGTGCCATTCGTCGGTATCCGGTTCGACATCGGCCGCTTCGCCGCCGTCGAACCACGTCTCGCCGTCTCCGGTGCCGACGTTGAGCTTAAAGCGCTGCTCGCCGCCCGCATTTTCGCGGAAGAAGCGGAAGCCGTTGGTGCGCTTGTTCGGAGCGTCGGGGTTGTCGGGATCCGGCGGGCTGACCACCAGGATGCCGGCCCGGTCGGGCGTGGCGTTGACCTTCATCCACATCACGGCGCTGAACTCTTCACCCAGCAGTCCTTCCGTCGGGAAGGTCAGGTAGGAATCCGCGGCGCCGGCGTATGCGTTGCCGCCGACCACGCCTTCACCGGCAAAGGCGGGATCGCCGACGACGGTCAGCATCTGTCCGCTCACCTTTTCCTGGAAGGTGCCGTCGTCGAAGCCGATGTAGAAAGTTTCACCGTCGTATTTAGGCGTGTAACCGCCGCCGCCGCCGCCTTCATTGGCGATGATGGTCTGGATCTCAGTTTGAGACAGTGCGCGGTCAAAGATGCGCAGTTCGTCCATCAGGCTCCGGTCCGAACGGTGATTCCAGCCCGTGAAACGGGGTTCGCCCGACATGATGGAGAAGATGTCACAGCCCGTCCAGTCGATGCCGGCGAACGGTCCTTCCCGGACGACCTCGCCGTCGATGTAGACCGCCACATTATCGGCGCCGATCGTAAAGGCGAAGTGGTGCCATTCATCGGTGCCGGGTACGACATCTGCGGCTTCTCCGCCGTCGAACCAGTTGTCGGCGGCGCCGTCACCGACGTTCAACTTGAAGCGCTGCTCACCGCCTGCATTCTCCCGGAAGAAGCGGAAGCCGCTGGTGCGGTTGTTTTGCGCGTCCGGGTTACCCTGATCGGGCGGACCGATCACCAGGATGCCGGCGCGGTCGGGATCGGCATTGACTTTCATCCAGAATACGGCGCTGAACTCGTTGTTCAGCAGGCCTTCCGTCGGCAGGGTCAGGTAGGAGTCGGCGGCGCCTTTGTAAGCGTCGAGTCCGATCACACTTTCCCCGGCGAAGCCGGGCGAGCCGACTACCGTCGGTTGCCGGATGTTTACCAGATCGATAAAATCGCCGTCGAACGGCATGTAGAGCACCTCTCCTTCGTAGAGCGGCGTGTAGGCCGGTTCTTTGCTGAAGTTGACCGAAGCCGAGCCGGTTTTACCCTCGATATCGGTAGCGGTAATGGTGATCGTATGCGGCCCGTCGGATACCTCGTCGTAAGCATAGTCGCCGACGTACCGGCGGTAGTCGATAAACTCCGTGATGGTAGCGATGGTCGAACCGTCAAAATCGATCGTCACTTCCTGAATCTCGATATCGTCAACGACCTCGAATTGGATATTGACCGTCGTGATGGCTTCCAATACCTGGATGGTGGAACCTTCCAGCGGGAAAGAAATTTCTACCGTCGGCGCCTCCCGGTCGGGGCCCGGGTCTACGGCGGAAATGGGATCGATCCCTTCCGGCTCGCAGGCAAAGACAAGCCCCACCAGTAAGAATAATAGGAAAAATTTATTTGTGAATTTCATTGTTTAGCTTTTTAAAGTGAGTAGCCAATGCTCGAACAAAAGTCCGAATTCCGTCTCTATTTACGGCGTATCCAGAGCCGGCAGTTGATCGACCTGCGCCTGCGGATAAGGCAGGTAAGTTTTGTCGACCGTGAAATTCCGGCCCTCGTAGTTGAGTTCGTCATACATCTCCCAGCGGATCAGATCGTAATAGCGCACCCCCCATTCCGTGGCCAGCTCGGCGAATTTCTCGTCGACGACATCCTGCAGCGTTACGCCCGCCAGTTCGGACAAGCCGGCGCGGGTGCGCACGAGGTTCACGGCTTCGTCGGCCGAGAGGGCCGATGAGGAGGCGCCGCGCACGAGGGCTTCGGCGTGCATCAGCAGGATCTCTGCGTAGCGGATACAGGTATAGTTCTTATTGTTTCCGTAGCCGGTACGGCCCGGCGTGATCTGATTGGAAGGCAGATAGTGCTTGCCGCTGGCGAAGCGGGCGCGGGCGTAGTCATTGATGACGTCGCCGTCGCGGGTAGTATTGGAAACGAAAGGCGGCAGATCCTGGTAGTTGGGATCTTCCTGAATCTCCGCGATGCCGCGATTGGTGAAAAGCACGCTGGTTTCCAGCCGCACCGTCTCGTCGCGATCGAGCATGAACTTGATGAACTTAATGCTGGGCTCAAAGAATCCCCAGCCGGCGCCGACGCCTTCCACGGCCGGCGTCCAGCCCTGCGGAGCGTAGAAAGCGTACAGGTGGAAGTTAGCGTCACCCGATCCCTGTCCGTAATCCGAGTACTGCAGTTCGAGGATGTTCTCCCGGTTGAGCTTGCCCTTGAGCTTGAACAGCTCGTAGAAGTCCGGTTCCAGTTGGTATACTCCCGAGTTGATGATCTCGGAAGTGGCGTCCGCCACAGCCTGGTAGTTTTCGAGTTCTTGTTCGGCCATTGCTTTGACGGCCAGCGCCGTGTAACGGTTCACGCCGCCCGGGATGTCGGTGCGGTCGGCCGGGTGCACGGTCGGAAGATGCGGAATCGCCAGGTCCATTTGCTCCGAAATGTATTGCATCACTTCGTCTTTCGTAGAGAGTTCAGCTACCAGCAGATCCGAAGGATCACTGGTGCGGGGGATGAAAACGGAGCCCCACACGCGCGAAAGGTGAAAGAGGAGAAATGCATTAAGGGTATTGACCTCGGCGATGTACTGTTCAGCCAGGGCGGGGTCGGCGCCCGCGTCGCGATACAGCTGGATCTGCTCGATGGCCGTCTTGCCGGTGTAAATGTCCCGGTAGTTGAGCTGCCACAAGGAGTTGTACATCCAGTAAGCCTGGTTGTAGACATAGCGGTCGGTGGCTTCGAAGTCCTGCTGGTCGCCCAGGCCGCCGGCGTTGACGTCGTCGCCGCGCACGGCGATCAGGGGGATCGTTTCCCAGCCGCGGAAGTAGAAGTTCTCATACATTCCGATTGCCGGCAACACCATATTTTCGGAGATGCTGTAATCGATCTCTTCGTTGAAGGTCCGGTTCAGGGCCTGCTCATCGAGAACGCCCTCACAGGACGATAGCACCAGCATCAAAGCTGACAGGCCGATGCTTAGGCCGTATTTGATAAAGATTTTCATCTGAAAAAATTTTATAGTTTTCATAAGTTATTAAAACTGAACATTTAACCCGACCGTATAAGTTGCCGGGATCGGATACACCTGGCGGTCGACGCCGTTCGGGATCTCAGCCGTAAAGCCGTTATAGTCGAAGAAGCTCACCGGACGATCGGCCGTAAGGGAAATCCGGAAGTTGGGCGCCCCGGGGCCGAAAAATTTGTCTCCCTGCAGATTGTAGGCCAATTGGACGTTCTGGATGCGCCAGAATTCGCCGTCCTCTACCCAGTAATCGCTGAGCCGCTGGTTCCATCCCTTGCGGATGCCTTTGCTGGACGAGTACTCATTGGAGGTGCCCTCTCCATGCCAGCGATTGATGGCCAGGTCGGCGTCCATATTGGTGTCATTGGTAAAGATCACCTCTCCCCGGCGGCGATTCAGGATCTTATTCCCGGTTTGGCCGTAGAAGTTAGCCGACAGATCGAAGCCCTTATAGCTGACGCCCAGGTTGGCGCCGAAAGTGAAACTCGGCAGGTAAGAGCCGAGCACCACGCGGTCGTCGGCGTCCACCAGCCCGTCGCCGTTCTGGTCGATGTACCGCAGATCGCCCGGTTCCAGGTTGTTCGCCACGGCCACGGGATCAGCATCGATCTCCGCCTGATTTTGATAAACCCCGTCAGTTTCCCAACCAAAGAAAGCCAGCAAGGGTTCACCGACGATGGACCGTTGACGGAATTCTGCCGTCCCGCCGTCAATATGCGTCTGACCGAACAGGTCCCGCACCTCGTTATCGAGGGTCGTGATGTTGCCGCCGATCCGGTAACTCAAACCGGAGGCAGTGGTCTGGCTCCAGTTCATGGCCAGCTCGAAGCCCGAGTTGCGAATGACCCCTACGTTTCTCAGTACGGTGCCGCCGACGGCCGGAATAGCCACGTTGATCGCGGCATTCTTGGTGTCGCGGATGTAGTAGTCTGCTTCTACCGACAACCGGCTGCCCAGGAACTCAGCGGTCATCCCCACGTTGGTCTCTTCCACAACTTCCCAGCGCAAGGCCGAAAAAACATCCGAGGTTTCGGTGCCGGTAAATTGCATGTCGTTAAGAGAAGTAATCACTACCGTAGTAGTCGTGGCGCCGTCACTGGCCTGGATGCGGTCGTTGCCGAGCTCGCCCCAGCTGCCGCGGAATTTCAGGTAATCAACACCGGGAACGTTGAAGAACGGTTCTTCGCTGAGCACCCAGCCCACGCCCACGGTGGGGAAATAGCCCCAGGTTTCCTGGTATTTGTTCGTGCCGTCCGCACGGAAAGTACCGTACAGCAGGTAGCGGTTGTTGAAGTTGTAGGCGATCCGGCCGAAGTAAGACAAGCCGTAGAAGCGGCGGCCGTCGTCCCCTACGTTATTGCGGTCGGTATCCAGGGTCTCGGCCTGGTCGATGAAGTAGGCTTCTTCCTGGCCGACGGGGAAATTGAGGCCCCGTACTTCCAGCTGATCGTAAGCTTCATCCCGGTAAGAAGTACCCAACATCACCGTCAGGTTGTGCAACCCGAAATTGTCTTCGTAGGTCAGGAAGTTATCCCAGATCTGGTTGAAGTAGTTTTCGTTAAACCGGTAGATGGCCGAATTTTCCCGCTGGAAATTATTGCCTATAAAGTAGGGAAAATCCAGGCTGCGCTGGTTGATATTCTGGAAAGAGCTGTTGTAGGCGGATTTGAACGTCAGCTTATTGGGTAGCAATTCAATCTCCACGAAAAAGTTGGCCAGTAACTCGCGTATTTTTTGTTCATCTTCGTTAAACTCGGTAGCGACGAGGGGGTTCTGGCCGCCGCGATAGCCGAGGTCCTGAGCGTTCGCCAGTTGCAGCGGCGTAGCATCGGTATTCTGTTCGTCGAAAACCGGCAGGATAGGCACCGCGTGGTAGGCGCGGAACCAGGCTGCGTTATCAGGCAGGAATCGCCGGCCGTTGCTGAAGATCGCGTTACCGCCGATGGTCAGCCAATCGGTTGCCTGGTAGTCGACCTTGGAGCGCAGGTTGAAACGCTCGAATTCGTTCTTCATATCCAGCATACCTTCCTGGAAGAAATAACTGCCGCCGATGGCGTAAGCCGCCCTGCTGCCGCCGCCCGATACGTTGATGCTGTGGTTGGTGATCTGGGCGTTGCGCATGATGACGTCGTACCAGTCGGTATTGACGTCCGGGACGTTCGGATTGACCCGGCTGCGCCCGTAGCGCTGCATGGCGTTCATAATAAACGAAATATCCGCTTCCGAACCGGACTCCAGCGCCATGGTGGTAAACTGCTCGGCATTGGCCATCTTCAGCACCTGCTGCGGCGTCTGGATGCCGTAGTAGCCGTCGTAAGTGATCTGGGCCGGCTGGTCGAAATTACCGGATTTCGTCTCGATCAGGACGACCCCGTTAGCGGCCCGCACCCCGTAGATAGCAGCGGCGGAAGCGTCTTTCAGGACGGTGATCGACTTGATGTCGTTGTTGTTCAGGAAATCGATGTCGTCGAAGAACATGCCGTCGACCACAAAAAGCGGCGCTTCGTTGTTCTGGCCCGGATAGGAGCCCACCCCGCGTATGCGCACCGTAGGCGCATCACCCGGCGCGCCGGCGCTGACGACCTGCAAACCGGCGACCTGCCCCTGCAGGGCTTGCATGGGTTGGCCGGACGGCGTTTTCGCAATTTCTTCCGCCGAAACCGTAGTAATGGCGGACGTCAGGTCTTTTGACTTCTGAGAGCCGTAACCGACCACGACCACTTCTTCGAGTAAGGCCGAGCTTTGAGCCAGTTCGAACTCCAGTTCCGTAACCGCCCCCAACACGTAGTTCAGCGGTTCGTATCCCGTGTAGGAAATCGTGATGGTGTCCCCGGGTGTCGCCTCCAACTCGAAGCGACCGTCTATGTCGGTTACCGTACCGGAAAAATCCCCTTTGTTGAGGACGTTGACCCCGATTAACGGATCGCCCGTTTCTTCCGTAACGACACCGGTATAGGTCGTTTTCTGCGCATAGACTGCGCTCCACCCCAATAGGCAGAAAGCTATGAGGAGCAATCTAGTAAGTACCTTCATCTTAAGTTTGTTTATAGTGAGCATAATACACAATGGGTAAAATGATGACTGCAAAACCAGAATCCCCAGGCGGTGTGTGATGACCGGTGGAGAGAGAGAAAACGAAACCATTTGGAATGTTCAGGGTCTTTCGCTCGTCGTTTCGAAGGCGCTTAGCCCTTGTTTGATGATATAGTTGAAGATAGGAAGCGGCGGCTGATAACAGCGATTCTCGGTTTGGCAGTAAGCATTTTTTAATTCGCAGCGCCGGAGGCGC
>CAYQQU010000099.1:0-15527 GCA_964419545.1 uncultured Saprospiraceae bacterium
AACCCAAAATCTGAGTTTTTCGCTTCAAAAGCACTACCTCCAAACAAGCTCTTAATATGGAGTTGATATACGGCCTACAACATCAGCTACCTGTCCATGCCTCCCCTCCGCAACAGATGAATCCCTTGAACAATCCGGGTTAAACCGTCGGCACCCGCAAGCGCGTGTACAGCTCCCGGCAGGTATCGAAAAAGCTGCCCATCTCCGCCGGCGGCGTCAGCTGGCCCAGCCGGTAGATCACCAGGAGGTGGTGCAGCCCCTCGATGGTCCAGCCGTCTTCGTAAGAAAGGAAGTGGAGCAGGGGCGGGCTGAAGAAGGCGTGGGTAAAGTCGGGATCTTTGGCGCGCACGGTGTACAGGCGCTCGAAAGCGGCGTGCTTGGGAAAGGCCACGGGGTGGGTGTCCCGCCAGAAGGCTGTCCATTCCGAGTCTTCGTTGCGGGGGCGGATGATGAACTCGGGCAATTCGAGGTAATTGGAATTGGCGAAAAAGGCGGTCTGCATGGTCCAGTGCGGGCGGGAATATTTGGGGCCGGGCAGTAGTTTGAGGAAGTGGAAATCGAAAACGTAAAACTCCTCTTCGCCCCATTCGTCGGTGCGATGCAGGGCATTGGCGCTGCGCCGCACCGTCTTGCCGCGGTAGAGTTCGAAGTCGCGCAACAGCCGGTAGATCTCCGGACAGCCGCCGGGCTGAAAGCGAAACCGCTCCCGGTACGCTACCCGCCGCAGGGAGTGTTTTCGCACGCTCGACCAAAAGATATTCACCAAATCCAGCATCGGCAATACTATCAATAGGATGCAAAATTAACCCGAAAATAGCGGACCTGCTAAGCGGATGGCAAAAAGCATGATTTCCGGGTTGGCCCCGGCCGGCATTTCTTTCGTTCCCAAATGGAAATACCCTGCCGTGTTGGTCATAGCCTGATGACGTTGACCCTACCGGGCCATCCTGCGCAGGTCGCCGATCGTCTCCAGCTCGTATTCTTTGGCTGTTTCCTCCCGCACCATCAGGGCGTAGGTATTATTGAAGCCGAGGGGTTTCAGCCATTCCAGGTTAAACTGTTCGCGGCATTCGTCCTGCACGTATTCGTAAACGGCCTGGCGGTTGCTGATGATGCGGTTGACCGTGCTGTCGGGGGGGCTGAGCAACACCAGGAGTCCGGTGCCGGTATATTCGGGGTAGAGGTCGATATCTCCCCGGCGCAGGGCTTCGAAGCAGATTTTGGTGCCGCCCAGTCCGGGTTGTTTCACCACATCCAGATTGGTGTGCCCCTCCACGAGCTGGGCGAAGAGTTCGTTGAGGATATAGCCTTCGGTAAAGTTTTTGGAACCGATGGTGATTTCGGGCCCGCCCTGCGCGAGGTCGGGGCGCCGCAGGCCCAGCGAGTCCAGGTAATCGCGGGCTACCGTTGCCGGCGGCACTTTACCGTGGTCGACGCGGTAGTTCATCCTGGCCATCGCGTCGTTGTCGATGCGCCCGGCCAGTAGGTTGAGCACCGAATCGAGCGCCGGGTGGGCGTCGAGGGTGGCGCTGCGCACCAGGGGCGCCGCGTAATACGGCGGGAAAGCGTTTTTGTCGTCTTCGAGGGTGGTCAGGTTGAAGGCCTGGATACGGCCGTCGGTGGAGTAGCCGCTGATGACGTCTACTTCGCCGTTCTTGACGGCTTTGTACATCAGGGCGACGCTCATCGTGCTGATCTCGAACCGGATGTCGTACACTTCCCTGAGCTTCTCGTATCCGTCGCGGCGCCCGGCAAATTCGGGGTCGAAGCCGGCTTCGATGCCTGGCCGCTGCCGTTGCGAGAGGTAGTAGCCACCGCCCAGCAGCGGGACCAGGAGGAGCAGGCTCAGGCTGACCCATCCCAGGCGGCGGGCGGGCAGGCGCTGCATGACGGCGAGGCCCTGGTCAAAGGCGATGGCCAGCAGCGCCGCCGGGATGGCGCCGCCCAGGATCTTGGTGCTGTTGTTGAGGTTGATCCCTTCGAAGATGAAGGTGCCCAGCCCGCCGGCGCCGATGTACGCCGCCAGCGTGGCGATGCCGACATTGATGACCGTAGCGGTGCGGATACCTGCGAAGATGACCGGCACGGCCAGCGGCAATTCCACGCGCATCAGCACCTGCCAGTCGGTCATCCCCATGCCGACGGCCGCTTCGCGCACCGGCGCGTCGATCTCCTGGATGCCGGTATAGGTGTTGCGCAGTATGGGCAGCAAGGCGTAGAGGAGCAGCGCAAAGATGGCCGGCTTGACGCCGATGCCCATAATGGGGATCATAAAGCCGAGCAGCGCCAGGCTGGGAATCGTTTGTAAGATACTGGCGAAACCGAGCACGCTTCCGGAAAAGCGGGCGCGCCGGGTGATGAAAATGCCGGAAGGCACCGCGATGAGGATGGCCAGGAGCAGAGATACGCCGGTGAGCAGGATGTGTTCAAAAACCTGGTTGAGCAGCTCGGCGCGGTTATTGTTGAAAAAATCCAGCAATTCGGTCATGGTGATGCTTTGCGTGCCTGCCGGAAAGTATCGAGCAGGTTTTTCAGGTAAAAAACTTTTTCCCGTCCGTCGACTTCCACCCGGGCGGCTGCGTTGGCGCCCATCTGGCGGGTGAGGCGCGCCATGGCCCGCAGCACGGTGGTTTCCGGTTTTATCTGGATCAGCGATTCGTCGGCGGGCTGGTGGTGGGGAAGGTCGTCGAATAACTCGCCGACGGTGACGGCGCCGAGCTCCAGCTGAAAGGCTTTTTCGGCGATGAACTGCCGGACGAAGTCGTTGGCCGGCTGGTAGAGCAGTTCGTGGGGCGGGCCCAGCTGCTGGGTGCGGCCGGCGTCGAGCAGGCAGATCAGGTCGGCCATCTCGAAGGCTTCCTCCAGGTCGTGGGTCACCAGGATGATCGTCTTGCGCTGCATGGCTTCCAGCTCCATGAATTCGCGGCGGATGTTGCGCCGCGTCACCGGATCGAGAGCGCCGAAGGGTTCGTCCATGAGGATGATGGGCGGATCGGCGGCGAGGGCGCGGGCGATGCCGACGCGTTGCTGCTGGCCGCCGCTGAGCTGGTGCGGATACTGGTCGGCGTACTGATCGGGCGGCAGGGCCAGTTGTTCGAGCAGTTCGTAGGTGCGCTTCCGGATGCGGTCGGCCTTCCAGCCCACCAGCCGGGGCACTACGGCGATGTTCTCCGCGGCGGTATAGTGCGGGAAGAGGCCGATATCCTGAATGATGTAGCCCATGCGGCGGCGCAGTTCCACGGGCGAATAGCTCATGGCGTCTTCCCCGTCGATGTCGATAGCTCCGGAGGTCGGCTCGATCAGCCGGTTGACCATGCGCAAGGTGGTGGTTTTGCCGCTGCCGCTGGTGCCGACGAGGGCGAGCGTCTGGCCGGCGTCGACCTGGAACGAGACGCGGTCGACGGCGAGGGTTGCTTCAAAACGCCTGGTGAGATCGGTTACGGTAATCATAAAAAATGACAAGAATCATTAGAGAACCTGAAAAATGTCAGTATCCGGCTTGGGAAGATGGGGTAATTTGAAACTGAATCCTTAACCGCATTAAAAGCTAAATGTCATGTTGACCATGCCTTCCTTATACGTGATCTTCGCCATCGTACTGATTCTGGTTCCGGTATACAGTGGCTTCAAAGGTATTGATAATAAAATGGGTTAGGGCAATTCCGGCGGACAAATAGTTGGCCCGGATGCCGCCAGCTCGTTTTTTGGTTGTCAAATAGGTCGATAGCGCGTACCTTTTGCCCAAAACGATGTTCGGAAGTTTTTGGGCCTTTACCGATCCTTTGGTGCGTTTTTCTCCTAAAGAAAAGGAGCAGATCAAGCGGCGCCTCGTTCTGAGGGACGTCCCGAAGAATTATATCCTGGTCGATATCGGAGACGTCGCAAAAGAGGTCTTCTTCATCGCAAAGGGGTGCCTGCGCTTTTATTACCTTACCGACGAGGGGCGAGAGGTGACCGGTTTCGTTTTTCAGGAAAATATGTTTGCGGGCGCACACGAGAGTTTTTTCGCCCAGCAGCCAAGTATTCAGGTCCTGGAAACGCTGGAGGATTCGACGCTGCTCGTTTTGTCGTACGATGCTCTACAAATGCTTTTTGAGACCGTTCCCGGGATGAACGTCCTGGTGCGAAAAGTTCTGGAGCAGCGCATGGCTTTCGCCCAACGTATTGTAGCTTCCCTGATCATGCATAAACCCGAGGAGCGGTACATGGCTTATCGCGAATTGCACCCCCATCTGGAAAACCGCATCCCGCAGCACGTCCTGGCTTCCTACCTGGGCATTACGCCGGTTTCGCTTAGCCGGATCCGGCGAAGGGTCTCGGAAAAAGGCAAGGGGCCGGGGAAAATCGACTGATGTTTTTTGAGGATTTTCTTCTCCCATGCCCTGACGATAATAGGGTTGATCTTTCTTTACAATTGTTAATGCGCCGGGAGGCGGAGGTCGGCAACTTTGTGGTGTAATCGGAACACGCTAACCCGGATGATTCATGGGTTCTTCGTTATGAGCAGCCAAATGGTTGCGAGGCTTGCGTTCGCACAGGCGGGCGGCACCTGTTGCAGTCCGGTATCCCCAGATACGGTGAGTGAGCGGGGCAGCATGGCGGCCGGCAATAGACTAACCCATGAATAATCCGGGCTAAACAAAAGAGCTATCGCATTATGAAAGAGTTGAAAACAGAGATCATCCTCAATGCGCCGGCCGGCAAGATCTGGCGGACCCTCACCAGCTTCGAGCAGTATGGCGACTGGAACCCCTTTATCGTATCCATTCGCGGCGAAGCCCGGCCGGGAGCGCAGCTGGTCAATAAGATGATGAACGGCAAAAAGCCCGTGGTCTTCAAGCCGGTGGTGACGCGGGTAGAAGAAAACAAGGCTTTCGAATGGCTGGGCTCCGGCCTCGGAGGGCTGTTCAAGGGGCGCCACTATTTCATTCTGGAGCCCGTGAATGAGCAGCAAACCAAACTCATCCACGGCGAGCAGTTTACCGGCCTGCTCAGCGGCCCCATCATGACAATGATCGGCGACGCCACGCTGGATAACTTCCGGAAGATGAACCAGGCCCTGAAAAAACGGGTGGAGGAAAAATAGCGGCCGCAACGGACGTTATTCCAGCTCGACCAACCCGTTCAGGAATTGCTCGATATCCTGGTAATTCTCGTTAAACAGGTTTCTTCCCGTGTAGACCTGCAACTGAATCGTACCCTCCTCATTCGAATAATAATAGCCGAGAAAGGTGAAATCCATGCGCTGGATGGCGCCCGACATTTCCATGGCGTAAACCTTGAGGCCGTTGACCATGCGGTATTCTTCCTTGGTGATCTTGATGTTGGGCGACACCAGGCGGGCGTTTTCCAGGGCGTTGGCTTTCAGCGTTTCCATGGATACCGAGTGCGGCTCGGTGATCATCAGCGCGTAAAGGTCGCCGCCGATTTTCTGGAATTCGTACTCGGCAACTTTGTTGTTGACGGCTTTTTCGAAACGCCATTCTTTGGGATTGATCCACACCCCGGTCTTGAACCGGCTGCTTTCCACGAGGAAGTTGGCGTCTTTACTTTTGACGTAAACTTTTTCGTTTACCAAAACGCCCGCACCGCCTTTGGTCAGGGAATCGAGATAGGACCAGGAGCCGTCTTCGTAAAGAACGACTGCCTCTCCCTTGGAAGTGATGGCGTTGATCTGAGCCGACGCACAAATACCCAGCGTTAACAGTAATGCTGTTAATGAAACGGTTTTCATTGGTGTAAAAGTTAATTCTAGAAATCGAACATTTGCTTCCGAATGAACAAGTGGGGGGAAGGTAGATTTGTTCGAAGGGGCAAGGGTTTCCGGACGAATGGTATGATGCCAGGACAAAATTACGATAATAAAAAAATATTCGCCATTTAATGCATACGGATAAACTGTTTTTCTGTTACGCAAATGGTTAGCGCTTGTTCGAAAGCCTCAGTCTCCCGCCACCAAAAACACCATCTGCCAGCGCCCGTACTTGTCTTTTTCGAAGCCGGCCCGGAAGTCGAGGGGGCTGCGCAGGTATTGGCCGAAGACGTAGGCTTCCTCGCCGCCCGGGCTGATGATCTTTACCCAGGGGTGGGTTTGCCCGGCGATGGTGCTCACCGCGGGGTTTTCCGTTACGGGCGCCTGTTCAACGATATCGTACGATAGCGTAGTCAGTATCCGGCTTTGCAGGTTGGGAGCTGAGCGCACGCGCACGCCCGTGCCGGTGATGGCGGCATAGGTGAAAGCGTCGTATTCGTCGGGCCAGGTCGCAAAGACGTAAGGAGCGACGAAGCGCCGGCCGTTTTCCTCGAAGGCGCCGCCCAGCGTCAGCAGGCGCTCCAGCGTAGTCCAGAGGTCAGAAGAATCGGGCGACGTATCGAGCTGCCAGGTCTCCACGAAGGCGGCGACCTTATCCTCTCCGCCGAAGCCGGCCTTGATATCGGCGCTGATGTGGTCGAGCACCCCGAAGACGTCGCGCTGCCGTACGGCATTCAGCAAATCGGCCCGGTACAGGAAAAAGGTGGTGTCCAGGGGGCCTTCATCCACCGGATACAGTTTGCCCTTTTCCACGACCTGGCGGGTAGGCAGGGAATCCCATTGCTGAAGCCGGCGGGCGTATGCCTTTTGCAGCGAATCGGAGTCCAGGGGCGGCGGCGCGGCGGGAGCGGAACCGGCGTCGCCGTTGCCGCAATAAGAAAGGCAAAAAAGGAGCGGTAGGACAAACAATAGGAGGCGGCTCATGGCAAATGCGGTTTTTCGTTTTCGTTGCTGAAAATTAAGGATTTTCAAGGGTAAATCGTGCATTTCCTGTTCACCCTTTGCGGTTTCTTCACTATACGATTGCAAAGCCGAAATTCAAAACAACCGCAATAATAAAACAACCTTTATTATGTTCTTCCGCTATACTTTCCTCATTGCCTTAATCGGGATCGCGCTTCCTACCTGCTCGTGGGCGCAGGAAGTCAAGCCGCAGATCCGGAAAGCTGAAACCTTTCGTTACCAGGTCCAGCCACAGCAGGCCGACGACCCTCAAACGCCGGTCTTCAACTTGCCGGAGCTCAACCCCAATCCCGGAGCGCCCGGTCCGGTGCGGCCGAGCGTCCACAAGCACCACGACGCGGAGGTGGAATTCCTCCTCGACAGTATCAAGCAAGCCATGCGCCGGCGGGTGCTCGCCGATACGGCGACGGTGTTCCTGGAGACCGAACCGACTTCAAAAACGCCCCTGCTGACGGCGCAGGTGGACCGGGAATTCGAGGGCAACCTGTTCAACGGCTATCGCCCGCCGGATAACGCCATCGCTATCTCCGACGCCGGTTACATCGTCTCCATCGTCAATTCCTCCATTTCTTTCAGCCAGGAAAACGGCAACGTCCTGCTCAACTCGCAAAGCCTCAACGACTTTTTCGATTACCTCAACCTGGCCAACTTCGTCTACGACCCCCGCGTGCTGTACGACCCGACGGCCGACCGCTTCATCATCGTAGCCCTGGCGGGAAACACGCCGGCCAGCAGCCGCGTGATCGTCAGTTTTTCGCAGGGGCAGAACCCGGCCGACGGATGGTGGAGCTATGTTTTCGAGGGGGACGTGGTGAGCGGTAATGTCTGGTTCGACTATCCGCAGATCGGCGCGTCGGCGGAAGACCTGTACATCACCGGCAACCTCTACACCGCCAATAACCAATACAGCCAGTCGGTGGTGCTCCAGATGGACAAAGAGGTGGGATACCAGGGCCAAACGCTCAATTACACCTACTGGTCGAACGTCACCGGCGCCGACGGCTTCGCCGCGGGCAGCCTGAAGCCGGTGCAGCACGGTTTCGATCAGGGCTACGGTTCGGGCATCTACCTGATCTCGGTGCGCCCTTTCGCCGGCAACCAGCTCAACCTGTTCGAGGTCACAGGCGATTACGGTACGAACCCCGTACTCAACGTGTACGGCATCAACTGCGACAGCTATGAGATCGGCAGCAATACCGACCAGGCCGGCGCCGCCAGCTTGCTGGACGTAGGCGACTGCCGCATCCAGATGGCCTATTACGACAACGGCGTCATCCACTACGTTCATCACAACGAATTCACCAACGGCTACAACGGCATCCGCTACGGCCGCATCGACGTGGCCGGCCAATCGATCACTTCCGCGAATTTCGGCCTCAACGGCTATGGATACACCTACCCGGTCATCGCGCCCCTGTCCAATACGTCAGGCAGCAACGACGTGCTGATGGGCTTTACGCGTTCCAGCGCCAACTCCTTCCCCGAACTGCGCGCCGTGACGATAGAGGGCAATTTCGAATTCTCCAGCTCCATCAGCCTGAAAGAAGGCGAGACGGGCATGGTGCCCGCCCCGCAGGATAACGTCCAGCGCTGGGGCGACTATTCGGGGATCGCCCGCCGGCACAACGCCGCAACGCCTACGGTTTGGGTGTTCGGCTGCTACGGCAAGGGCAATACCTACGGCAACTGGATCGCCGAACTGACTGCTTCCGGCGGCGGTGGCGGCGGCGGTGACGACTGCAACGACAATCTGCTGACGCTGGAACTGACGCTCGACGAATACGGGAGTGAAACCACCTGGCAGGTGCGCAGCGATAACGGAACGGTAGTGGATGCCGGCGGGCCGTACCAGGACGGCGCCGACGGGACGGTCGTCACCGAAGAAATCTGCGTGACCGACGGTTGCTATACTTTTGAGATTTTCGACGCTTTCGGCGACGGCATCTGCTGCGAGTACGGCAACGGCTCCTACGTATTGCGCGACGCCGGCAATAACACCCTGGCCCAGGGCGGCGCGTTCGCTTCGAACGAAGCTACCGACTTCTGCCAGCCGGCCGGTGGCGGCGGCGGCGGCAGCACCTGCGAAGGGACTACCACCCTCGCCGAATGCACCGGCGCCTTCGGCGACGGCAGCGCCAACGACAATTATTCGAACAACCTCAACTGCGGCTGGCTGATCAGCCCGGCCGGCGCTACTTCCATTACGCTCAGTTTCAACAGCTTCGATACGGAAACCTGCTGTGATTTCGTCCGCGTTTTTGACGGTACGGACGCCTTCTCGCCGCTGATCGGAGAGTTTTCCGGCAGTACCCTGCCCCAGGCCGTTACCGGTACTTCCGGCCGGTTGTTCGTCGAATTCACCACCAACGAATCCAATACCGGCGCCGGCTGGAGCGCGAGCTATACCTGTAATACCAATACGACTACCCTGGAGGTAAGCCCCGCCAACCTGAGCTTCGCCGCATCCGGCGGCAATCAGAACGCGACGGTTACCGCGGGCGGCAACTGGCAGGCTTCCGCTTCGCAGGACTGGATTTCGCTCAATGGCAGTGAAACGGCCAACGGCGCCGGCGACGGCGCTTTCCAGGTCGCCGCCGCCGCCAATACCCTGACCAACGCCCGGTCGGCAACCATCACCGTGGTGAGCGGCGGCCAAACCGCTACGATCAACGTTACCCAGGCCGGCGCGGAAGGCGGTGAGGCGCCCTGGACCACCAGCGTGACCGGCGACAACCATACCGTGATCCTGCCGGCTACGCTGGATGCTTCCATCGACGGCGCGCCCTTGCAGCCCGGCGATTATGTCGGGTTCTTTTACGAGCACGACGGTCAGCTTCACTGCAGCAATTACGTACAATGGACCGGCGCCAATATCTCGGTGGCCGCTTACGGCAACGACGCCGATGCACCCGACAAGAACGGGTTTGGTATGGGCGAAACCTTCAAAGTACGCATCTACCAGGCCGCTACCGACAACGAGTACGCCGCACAGGTCGCCTACGAGCCGGTGGGCGCGGGCGGCGGGCTGGTCACCCATACCGACTCTTACGCCAACGACGGCATCAGCATGGTCGCTTCCCTGACCGCCAGCTCGTCGGTGACCCTGGAAATACCGATCCAGAACGGCTGGAATATGATCTCGAGCTACGTCATCCCCGCCGAGAACAACATGCTGACGCTGCTGGCGGACATCGCCGACGACATCGCCCTGGTGAAAGACGGAGCCGGCAGCACCACCATCCCTTCCCTGGATATCAACGCTATCGGCGACTGGCGGCTGGCAGAAGGCTATAAGGTGCGCGCCAACGCCAATACGAGCCTGATCATCGAGGGCGCCCAGGCCGATCCGCTGAGCACCGCCGTACCGATCCAGGAAGGCTGGCAGATCATCAGCTACCTGCGCGATCAGCCCGGCGCCGTGGAAGAACAACTGCAGGCTATCGAGGGCGTAGTGGAAATCGTTAAAAACAATACCGGCCAGAACTACATCCCCGAATGGGGCATCAACACCCTGGGCAACCTGGAGCCGACACAGGGCTATAAGCTGAAGGCCGACGCCGCCGCCACGCTCTTCTATCCGCAGAATTTCCTGCCCGGCGACGAAGAACAAAAAAATGATAACGATCCGATTATCTGGTCGCCGACTCAATATTTCGTGCTCGACAGCAACTTCAACACCGGAAACAACGGCGTGATCGTGGTGCCGGCGGCAGTGCTGGGCGAAATCCTCGTACCCGGCGACGAACTGGGCGTCTTTACCGAAGACGGCATCTTGTGCGGCGTAGCGGTCGTGGAAGCGGAGAACTTCGCCATCACCGTATGGGGCGACGACCCCTCCACTACCGACGTCAAAGAAGGGATGCTGCCCGAGGAATCGTACCAGCTGCGCGCCTGGAAAACCACGGAAGAACTGGAGATCGGTCTGCAGATGACGCCGGCGCAGGGCGACGGCCGCTACCAGGAAGACGACTTTGAGATCGTGGCCTCGCTCGATATCATGAGCAGCCTGCACGAGGCCGGACCGGCGACCTATGCGCTGCGCGTCTTCCCCAACCCGGTCGATGAGGAACTGCAGGTGGAAGTGCCGGAGGCGGTAGCGGGATTATTGCTCTACGACGCCCGCGGCCAATTGCTGCGCAGCTGGCGCAACCTGGCTCCCGGCCGGATGACTATCGGGATGAAGGCGCTGCCCCGTGGTATTTACCTGTTGCGGGCGCAAGCCGGCGGGCAACAGTGGATGGCAAGGGTGGTGAAAAGGTAACCCGGATTAAAGAGGTCCAAAAATCCAGTCGGCTGGCGCCGATACTGGAGGGCGTCATATTGGAGCCACAGGAATTGCCGAACGGGGTCGGGCAGTAACGTTCTTTGGTCGTTGGGCTCCCGGTAATGCTGAAGACCAGGTGTTTTCTTAAATCTGGGACGAAATACTTTTCCATAAGGTCGAGGATCGAATCGAATATTTCCTGTTTTTTGTCGCGGTAAGCTCTGGAGCTGCGGAGTTTTCAATCCAGGAAGCGGTGATAATTGGCCACGGTCAGAAACTCAATGATCTGGTGACCTTCCGGGCAGTCGCCCCCATAATCGGTGATCAGGGACGGAGTGGTAATTACAAGGGCATCAGGGTGTGTGCGGCGGGGGGCAATTCGAAGCGGTCGAAAACATTTTTGTAAGGTCGCTTTCCGGTATCTGATGACTCTTTAGAATTTCCAGATGTTCTTCAATACCGAAGTAGAAGTAGTGGTGGCAGGGGTAGGCAGTCAGCCGGCGCATACCCCTTTTGGGCGATGGCTTTGGTGAAGCCACGGCTAATGGCGCTGAGTTTTTCCCTGGTTTCGACCGCCAGTTTCTGCAGCGCTACTTTCTTAATTGCCTTTTTGATGGTCGTCTCCAGGTCTTTGAAGTCGATGGGTTTGGTGACAAAATCAAAGGCGCCGTGGTTCATGGCGGTGCGGATGTTCTTCAGATTACCATAGGCCGATACCATTCCGTGATCTGATACCGGTTAAAGAGGATGCTTCGACTTTTCAGATAGGCTTCCGTTTCGGCTAGCGTGAACGGTTCCAGGAAAATGCGTTTCGTAATGCGGTTGTGCAGCCCTCCCCGGTTGTTGACCACCTGGTCGATCATCCAGGAAGCCGCCGAACCGCAGATGACCACCACCATATTCCGGTTGACCGCCCAACTGTTCCAGAAAAATCCCAGCCCGGCCAGGAAGTCTGACTTTTTGGCTGCCATCCAGGGAACTTCGTCAAAGAAAACCACCTTTTTGGCTGTCTCGGGAAGTGGGTCTAAATAAAGCACCAACATTTGAAAAGCCTCCAGCCAATTGACCGGCTTTTTTAAAGGTATCCGGCTTTGCACATACCGGGAAAGGGTAAAATGGAAATGATCCAGTTGTTTTTCCAGATCTGCATCCTGCAAGCCGGTGACTTCAAAGAGGATGTGCTCCTGGTAAGCTTGCTTGATCAGAAAGGTTTTGCCTACGCGCCTTCTTCCTAAAAAAATTTAAGAGCGCATCTGTCTACGGGTTTTTTACCAGGTAGATGCAAGGCACTTTCGAAGTGCCTTGCATCTTTGCATTCCCTTACATTCGGTCCATGATCATTACGCCGTCCTCGCCGCCTCGTTGGGGGCATTCGTCTTTGACGCGGGTCATCGTCAGTTTGTTGTCGGCAATGGCCAACGATAAACGCCTTTACCTTTACATTCGTTGCCCTCGGTATCCTGGATGGTTACCTGGTCCCCTTCCACGGTGAAGGTTCCCTTTACCTCTACTTTTCCGTCATTGCCCCAATCCAGGGAGTAGGTGCCATCCTCTGTCATTTGGGCTTTAATAATAAAGGCGTTGCCTTCCGGGTCGGCGCCTTCTATTTTCCAGGAGCCGGTGAGCGATTGGCCCATCAGGTCGGCAGGAAGCGTGAAAAGGATCAACAAGGCGATCAATTGAAAAAACTTCATGGCAAAAAATTTTAATGAATAATGGATTAGTGAAAACAAAATTCGGCGACAAAATGCTCTTGGTCGCATTTTGCTGAACAAGCATAAGAAATAAATGCTATTGTTGCATATCAAGCAGAGCACGGGTAGAATTTTTTTATTTCAGGAAAAGTAACTACTTAGGTCCCTCCGATTGAGAGGCGAAAATGCCTGGTTTTGCCCCGGCCCTAAATGGGAGCCCAGGCATTTTCGCCCTTTGCTCCCATTTAGGGTCGGGGCAAACAAAGGGCGAAAATGCCTTTAAAAGGAGGGACCTAAATAGTTGCCAGGAAAAAACGCAATGTTGCCGGATTCGAACAAGCTGAATGGTGTGTAACACAAGTTCCTTGTAAAAATTTTTGCTGAGTGCTCAATTTAAAAAGTTGATTTTCAGTAATTAAAAGCGTTTCCTTTCAAGAAAGGATCAGCAAAAATTTTTGTTACACACCACTGAATAATTCGTTAGCACTATGGCCGTAGCACAATTGGTTTTGGGATTAGCCCTACTCATCATCGGCGCCGAGTTCCTGGTTTCCGGCGCCGTCAGAATTGCGGCCCGATTGGGGATTTCCGCATTGGTGATCGGGCTTACGGTCGTTTCTTTTGGAACGAGCACTCCGGAATTGGGCGTCAGTCTTTTATCGGTATCCGAAGGCAAAGCCGGATTGGCGCTGGGCAATGTAGTAGGGAGTAACATCTTCAACGTACTGTTCATCCTGGGGCTGTCGGCCCTGATTACGCCTTTGGTCGTCGCCCGGCAGCTGGTCCGCCTGGACGTTCCGGTGATGATCGCCCTGTCGGTCGCCGTCCTGCTCTTGTCCTGGAACGGCCGGCTGGTCTGGTGGGAAGGCGGGCTTTTGGTTCTTTCCGGCATCGGATATATCGTCTGGCTGGTCGTACAAAGCCGGAAAGAGGAGCAGCCTGCCGGTAGGGAGGAGAAGGGGGCGCACAGCCCGAAGAGATTGGTCGTCGATATTTTTTTGGTTTTACTGGGTTTGGGAATGTTGTTTCTCGGAGCCCGGTGGTTGGTGGACGGGGCCGTGGCGATCGCTACCCGGCTCGGTGTCAGCGACCTGGTGATCGGTTTGACGATCATTGCGCTCGGCACTTCTTTGCCCGAGGTGGCGACCTCCGTTCTGGCGAGCTTTCGAGGGCAAAAAGACATCGCCGTTGGCAACGTAGTAGGCAGCAATCTGTTTAACCTGTTCTTCATACTCGGCATTTCCGTTTTCTTCAGCGGCCGGGGCATTGAAATACCGGCTTCCGCCCTCCAGTTTGATCTGCCCGTCATGATCGCCGTGGCGATTGCCTGCCTGCCCATCTTTTTTACGGGGTACCGGCTCGACCGTTGGGAAGGATTCATATTCCTGGGTTACTACATCGCCTATTCGGTTTACCTATACCTGTACAGTCAGGAAAGCGAATGGATATCCGCTTTTTCGGCGGCGATGCTGTTTTTCTTTTTCCCGTTGACCATTCTGACCCTCCTCATCCTCGTCATTCGGGAATCCGCCGGAAAGAAACCGGGATGAGCGATTCTCGGCCGTGCGCCGGGATTTATGACCGGGAAAAGGATACCTTTACCTGTCTGCCGGTAACTTCGCACATTGTCGGCGGTGCTCTTGTTTCCTAATTTCAACAGTAGCTTATGGAGTTGTCAAATTTCGCCGGCCTTACGCACGAACACGAGGGCGTATCGTTTCCGGTTTATCATGCCGGGGAAGGGCCTCCCGTACTGATCATGCACGAGTTGCCGGGAATGGTGCCGGAGTGTCTGGCGTTTGCCGAGCGATTGGTTGAAGCGGGCTTTTCGGTATACCTGCCGTTGTTTTTCGGTCGGCCGGGGCAAAAACCGGAACTGATCCGCCCCTTCTTGCAGCTTTGCATCAGCCGGGAATTTTTGCTGTTGGCCCGTCACCGGACGAGCCCGGTGGTGCAGTGGCTCCGTTCCCTGTGCCGCAAAGTACACGCCGAGGTCGGCGGCAAAGGGATGGGCGCTATCGGCATGTGCCTGACCGGCGGCTTCGCCATTCCACTGATGGTCGAGCCGGCAGTAGTGGCGCCGGTCGTCTCCCAGCCGGCAATGCCCATCGGCCTGACGGCCAGCCATCGCCGCAGCCTGAACGCCAGCGAAGAAGACCTGCGGGTGGCCAGGACGCGGACTGAAGAAGGCGTTACCATACGCAGCTATCGTTTCGATCGGGATCGATTGGCACCCAAGGCCAGAATGCAGGCCTACCAGGATTTTTTTGGTGAAGCTTTCCAGTATCACGAGTTGGATTCCAGCCGGCAGAAAGCTTACCAAAAAGGGTGCCATTCTGTCTTTACCCTCGATTATGTGGATGAACCGGGGCATCCTACCCGCGAGGCGTTTGAGGATCTGGTGGGCTTTTTTACGAAGGCGCTGAAATAAGCTCTAACTGAAGAACAGATGAATGTAGAACAGCAGCAGTCCACGGCCCTTCGCTTCATTCTTTCGATACTTTCCCTTGATCCAGCGCTTTTTCCACTACTTCCTCCTCGGCCAGGTGCGGCATGGTAATTCGCAGTTGCGGTTCGGCGGCCATGGCCCGTTCGGCGGTATGTATGGCGCCTGCGTTACGGGCCCAGCTGCGGCGCGCGATGCCGTTATTGACGTCCCAGAAAAGCATGGATCGCAGTCGGCGCCCGGCGGCGGGCGTGCCGTCGAGGACCAGGCCGAAGCCGCCGTTCATCACTTCGGCGCCGCGCGGGAGGGCGACCTCGGTTGGCTCGCCGCGGGCGCGCTGCCGGCGGA
>CAYQQU010000100.1:0-15363 GCA_964419545.1 uncultured Saprospiraceae bacterium
CAACCCGTTTTCCTTGGCTTCTAGGAAAAGTTGCATTTACTACTTGAATCTAAGATTCAAAAACACAAACGGTTGTAAATACTGTCAACTGCGTAGGTGTTATGGGTAAAGGGATAGCTTTAGTTTTCAAATTACGTTACCCTAAAATGTTCGACATTTATAAGCAGTACTGTAAGGACAAACTCATCGGTATTGGCAAACTATGGTTATACAAAGGAGAAGAAAAGCAGGCATGGGTTTTGAATTTTCCGACTAAATTCCATTGGAAATATCCAAGTAAAGTGGAATACCTTGAAAAGGGGCTAGATAAATTCGTCCAAACCTATAAAGAAAAAGGGATTACCTCAATTGCCTTTCCTCTTCTGGGAACTCACAATGGAGGATTGGATAAGGAAATGGTTAAGGGCTTGATGGTTTCATATCTTGAGAAATGTGACATTCCTGTAGAAATATACGAATATGACCCAGATAGTCCTGATGATTTGTTCGAGGGGTTTAAGAAGAAGTGGAGCGAAAAATCCGAAGAACAAATCAAAAATGGTACTGGCATTAGAAAAGACAGGATAGCCACGATTTCTAATCAACTTAACTCCAGTGATGTCCGATCTATGATTGGCTTAATCAAATCTAAAGGAATAGGGATTAAGACCATGGAAAAGTGCTTTAGGTTTGTAATGGAAGAATGAGCCCTGGTACTTATCCCCTATCATCATCTCAAGCAAAAAGATCGGTCAATTTATTTGACCATTAAATATTTTTAATACATTTGTAAAAAATAACCATTTAGCTAATGACGGAAAAACGAGCTGAAATTAATCGGATCAAAGCCGTCCTGGAAGAGCAAGGAAGGACTCAGACCTGGCTAGCAAAGAAGTTAGGTTTGACCTTCCCTACAGTCAATGGTTGGTGCAACAATCGCAATCAGCCTTATTTGACAGATTTGGTAAGAACAGCCGAATTGCTAGAAGTAGCACCGGCGGACCTAATCGTGGACGGCTCAAAAAAAGAAAAAGGCCCGAATGAGCTCCGGACCTCCTTAAAATTTGCTTAAATCTTTGAAAACGGCGTCCAAAACGGCGCCTGGAAAATAACCGCGAGGCTTAAAGCCTTGTAAATCAAGCGGCTATTGAAATCTTTTGTAGACCCACTAGGACTCGAACCTAGAACGACAGAACCAAAATCTGCTGTGTTGCCAATTACACCATGGGTCTATGAACGCTGCATTGCCTTCAATGCGGATGCAAAAATAACCGAAAAAAGTCATCCTGTAAAGCGGCGCGGCAATTTTTTTTGCATCGGCCGTCGCTTCCGCCCATCAGCAGCATCAGGCGCTTTTTTTCTGAAGGCGGCGCCGGTCAACCCGGATCATTCACGGATTTTTCGCCATGACGGTTGTCAGGCTTGCGTTCGCGCAGGCAGGTTTCCCCAGGTACGGTGAGTAAGCGGGGCAGAATGGCGGCCGGCAATAGATTAATCTATGGATCTTCCTCACCCGCAGCGGTTACCCAAATGCCCCCCGCTACCACATTATAGCGCAAAAGCCCATCAACTTTTGACCTCAACCTCAGCCTCAACCTCAGCCTAACCTCCCCCTACTCAAACTTCTCAAAAATCCCCTTCATCCCCATCCGCTGCAGCACGCCCTTCACCGTATTTTTCAGTTTCTCCTTCGTATTCGTCTGCATCTTTTTCACGGCCGAGTCCGAGGGGCGCGGCTTGAAGATGGTGTCGTGGTATTTGACGCCTTCGGCCAGCGGGGAGTAGTAGTAGCTGTAGATCGACTTGCGCGACTCGTCTTCCGGGATGCGGATCACGTCGTAGCCGTGGTAAGAGGTATCGGTGGTCTCGAAGATGACGGCGCGGTTGAAGCCGACTTTCACTTCTTTTTCCAGCACGCTGACGTCTTCGTTCCACAGTTCCAGGTGGCCGCCGTACTCGTCTTTCCAGTTTTTGTTGAGGTAGATGAGGAGGTTGAGGCGGCGGTGGAGGTTGAGGACCGGGTGGACGCTGAAATCGACGTGGATGTCGAGGAAGCTGCCGTTGCGGCCCTGGTGGACGCCGGCGCCGCGGTGGTCGTCGGGCAGCACCAGGTCGTCGATCTGGGTGACCTGCTCCAGCCAGTGGACGAAGTCGGGGCCTTTGATGGCTTCCAGTACGCGTACGAAGTCGCCGTGGTACTGGTCGAAGCTCGAGCCTTCCGATTTATTTTCGTTGAGCCCTTTGTAGTGCTTGCGCAGCTCGGTCATCTTCGGGAAGTTGGTGTAGAGCGACTCGGCGACGTCGGGCGACAGGAAGTCGTCCATCACGATGTGCTTGTAGGGCCGGCCTGCGGCGAAGGCCTCGCGGTAGTGGGCGATGGTGGCTTCGCTGACTACGGCGGGGTTGAGCACGAGGGATGATGTATCGGTTTGCGGCATAAAAAAATAATTTGCGTTTGTCTGCCGGCGGCCGAAGCTGCGGCATCGGAAGTTTCAGGCAGTGCGCCCGGGAACAATAGTAATGATTTTTGGGCAAAAAGGGGAGGGGAGCAGCCCGGGCAATCGCATTTAAAAGATGCTACCTCCCCATTGCCGTTTTTAAGCTCCAAAAGTCAAATGCGAATGCGCTGGAGCAGCAGCCGGTAGCGCCTTCTTGGTTCGGATCGCGTCCATTGGGAAGGCTCCCCGCGGGCCCTTGTACGTGGACGCTATTGCATCCCGTCGTGCATCACCAGCAGCGGCACATCGCTATGGAAGGCTTCGCGGCGGGTGACGCTGGCGTGGAAGAGGTCTTCGAAGAAGCCGCGCTCCCGGCGGATCATGCACAGCAGGTCCGCCTCGTAGTCGTCCGCGAATTGGTTGATGCTTTCGTTGACCGAATCGCCGTCGAGCTCGTAGTGGAAGGAGTGGTCGACGCCTTCCAGGAAGATGTCGACCGAGGGATCGACGCCGGGGTCGTCCTCGCCGGTATCTTTGTGGTAGACGCGCACCTTGGCGTCGTAGGCCCGGGCGATCTGGCGCAGGGCGCCCATGACGTTCGAGCTGGAGACGGGGTTGGTGTCCATCGCCAGGATGATCACCTGTAGCGGGGGGCGGCCCTGGTAGTCGCGCGGGATGACCAGCACCGGCGCGTCGGCGTTGCGGATGACGCCGTTGGCGGTGCTGCCGATGAAGATCTCTTTCAGCCCGCTGGCGCCCTGGGTGCCCATGATGATCAGGTCCGTTTTTTCCGCTTTGGAAAGCTGGCTGATCGTTTGCACCGGATTGCCGCGCATGACGCTGGTTTTGAAGGTGGCGCCGTCGCGCAGCCGCTCTTCGAACCGCTTGCGCAGGGCGTCCATTTGTTCTTCCGCGTCTTTGCGTACGTATTCCTCCACCGACACCAGCATGCCGGCTGATTTGTAGACCTCGAAGGTGTTGACCAGGTGGATCTCGCTCCCGAAGGTGTTGGCGATATCGATGGCGTATTCGATGGCGTTGGTGGCGTTGGCCGAAAAATCAGTAGGTACGAGCAGTTTTTTCATACAATTCAAAAGTTGAACTCTGTGGGCAGACACTTTTTTGTTTCGGAGCGCTTCTTCTGCCGAATTTTGTTTTTCACGACAAAGAAACTCCCGCTAAATATAACAAATTTTCCGGCTGAAAAGTGCCCCGGATAGGGCCGGTGTTTGGTTTTGAGGGCAATAAAACGGAAGAATGGAATATGGACCGGGGCCTAAAAATGGAGCACCAGCAACGGTATGCGTGTGTTGAACACCATTCGCCGGGTGACGCTGCGGTGGAAGAGTTCGTCGAAGAAGGAGCGATGAGTGGTGGCCATGATCAGCAGGTCGGCGGATTTTTGGCGGGCCGACCAGTTGAGGCCTTCCAGCACGTCTTCACTGTCGATATGAGTAATGCTGAAGGGCGTATGCCGGCGGAGCGCCAGCTTCTCGTGGGGCACGGCTTCCACGTGCCGTTTGCGGGCGCCTTTGTTGACGTGCACGACGTGCAGCGAAGCTTCGAACCGGCGCGCCAGGCCGACCACCCGGGGCAGCACGCTTGCTTCGGCGCCGGTGTATCCGGCCGCATACACCATGTTGCGGAAGCCAGTAAACTGCACGTCCTGGGGTATCAACAATACCGGGCAGGGGGCCCGGCGGGCTACTTCGGAGGAGATGCTGCCGAACCAGCGCCCCAGCAGGTCGCCGGCGCCGGTGGTGCCCATCACGATCAGGTCGCCGTCCCGGTCGCGGGCGCACTGCCGAATTTCTTCTACGGGCGCGCCGGTGAGGATCTCGCGGGTCTCGCCGCCGGTCCGGTCGGCGCCTACCGAGGTGCGGGCGAAAGCCGTCAGCAGTTTTTCTTTTTCGTGATAACCGTTGGCTTCACTGATGTAGGGGTTGCTCAGGTCGACCTGCGGCTGGTGAACATGCACCACCCGCAGGCGGGCGGCAAAGAGCTCGGCCAGCGCATGGGCGTAGTGGTAAGCGTTGACGGCCGCATCCGAAAAATCGGTCGGCGCGATGATCTGACGAACGGCAAAAGGCGGCGGCGATTGGTCGAAGAGGACGCTCAGGGCGATCTTCAGTTCTTCCACGCTCGGCACTTCTTCCTGAAACAAGACGTGGCCGTTGTACAACAAAGCCGGGATCGCCGCAATGTCGTACTGCAGCAACTCGTCGATGTCCTGCACCTCTACGACGGGAATGGTCAGCCCAAGGCCCTGTAGCGCTTTGTCCAGGTTGGCCTTAAAGGCCCGGTGTTTGGCGGAACCAATACCCAGGAGCTCCAGCTTCAGCAAGTCTTGGCGGTTATTCTTATGCGTCATTTTCCTCGATTCCGGTTCAGCGTTAATTCACGGCGGCAACTACTGTCGTTTCCGGCGGTCTTCGCCGAAGACGGAGCATTAATCAGATGCAAGATCGAGGATTGTAGCAGGGGCTACGGTGACTTTTGTCATCCCCCGCCATGATATTTCTCATTTTTTACTACTTTGCTATTGGGCAAATTTGGGCATTACCGATACGCCACCCGGAATTAAAGGTGAAAAACGGGTTTTCAACCGTCCAAATTTCTCGCTGCGAAGATTATTAGCAAGCTAACACCACTACCATTGGCCAAAAGATCTGATCTGTCTCCTTTTTCGGAAGCCGCGCTACAGCTCGAGGCGATCTTTGCTTCGGCTACTGACGGCATCATCACCATCAGCGAAAAAGGGATCATGGAGCTGGTCAATCCCGCCGCCGCCCGCCTTTTCGGCTATGCGATCGAAGAAATGCAGGGGGAGAACGTCAGCCTGCTCATGCCCGAGCCGCACCACAGCCGCCACGACCGCTACCTCCAGGATTATCTGCGCACCGGCCAGGCCCGCATCATCGGGATCGGCCGCGAAGTGCTGGGCCGCAAAAAAGACGGCGCCACTTTCCCCATCCGGCTGAGTATCAGCGAGGTGAAGCTGCCGGGGCGCCGCCTGTTCACCGGCATTGTCCACGACCTCACCGAACAAAAGGCCGCCGAACGCGCCCTCGAGCAGGAAAAGAAAAGGGCCCAGCGCTACCTCGACGTAGCCAATACGACCATCGTCGTGGTCGACGTAGAAGGCCGCATCCAGATGATCAACAAACAGGGCGGTGCGCTGCTGGGCCATACCGAAGAAGAGATCAAAGGCAGCCATTGGTTCGATCGCTTCATCCCCGACGATCAGCGCGCCACCGCCCGGAAAATCCACGACCTGCTCATGGCCGGCAAGACCGAGGCCGCCGATTATTTTGAGAGCGAAGTGGTCAACAAAGCCGGCGACCGCCGCCTCATCGCCTGGCGCAACGCCCTCATCCGCGACGACGAAGGCCGGATCGAAGCTTCGATCAGCTCCGGGGTGGACATCACCGACCAGCGCGCCGCCGAGGACCGCATCATCCGCCTCAACGCCGAACTCGAAGCCCGCGTCGAAGAACGCACCGAAGAACTCGCTTCGGCCGTCAACCAGTTGTTGAACATCAACAAAAAGCTGGAATACGAGATCCAGGAACGCAAAGCCGCCGAAGAAGCGCTGCGCAAAAGCGAGCAGGAACTGCGGCGCGCCTACGAAAAAGAAAAAGAGCTCAGCGAACTCAAATCGCGCTTCGTATCTATGGCGTCGCACGAATTTCGCACGCCCCTCAGCACCATCCTCTCTTCGGCCGACCTAATCGACGCCTACCTGCGCGAAGACCAGCAGGCCAAACGCGAAAAACACACCCGGCGCATCAAATCGGCCGTGGCCACCCTCACCGGCATCCTCAACGATTTCCTCTCGCTGAGTAAGCTGGAAGACGGGCGCATCCAGGCGGCGCCGGTCGATTTCTCCCTCCATGCTTTCTGCAACGAAGTGCTGGAAGAAATCGAAGGCCTCCTCAAACCGGGGCAGCGGGTGGAGCTGCAACATCCGCCCCGCGAAGTTAGGCTGCGGCTCGACAAAAAGATCCTGAAAAATATTTTGTTTAACCTCCTTTCCAACGCCATCAAGTATAGCGGTCCGAACCAACCCATAGGCTGCGCCGTTGATATGGAAGAGGAAGGCATGCTGCGCATCGCGATCTCCGACCGGGGCATCGGCATCCCGGCCGACGAACAACAGCATTTGTTCACCCAGTTCTTCCGGGCCCGCAATGTCGAAAATATTCAGGGCACCGGACTGGGCCTCAATATCGTGAAGCGCTACGTGGAGATCATGCAAGGCGATGTCGCTTTCGAAAGCGAACTCCACGTGGGTTCTACCTTTTACGTAAATTTACCGGTAAAAATCATTGAATGGCACTAAAAACCCAAGCCATGAAAAAGATACTCGTTATTGAAGACAACCCGGAGGTGCGCGAAAACCTGGAAGAGATCCTGGAGCTTTCGGGCTACGAGGTCATCTCCGCCGAAGACGGCAAAGAAGGCGTGGAAAAAGCCCTCACGGCGCCGCCCGACCTCATCCTCTGCGACGTGATGATGCCCCGCCTCGACGGCTTCGGGGTGCTCAATATCCTCAGCAAAAAAAGCCACACCTCCGATATCCCGTTCATTTTCCTGACGGCGAAAGCGGAAAAGACGGACTTCCGGCGCGGCATGAACCTGGGCGCCGACGACTACGTCACCAAGCCGTTCTACAAAGACGAACTGCTGGCCGTCATCGAAACGCGCCTCGCCAAGAGCGAACGCCTGCGCAAGAAGTTCGACAATACCGAACAGGGCCTGCGCGCCTTCATCAACGA
Organism: uncultured Saprospiraceae bacterium; assembly: GCA_964419545.1. Lineage (GTDB taxonomy): Bacteria > Bacteroidota > Bacteroidia > Chitinophagales > Saprospiraceae > CAYQQU01. The sequence continues at coordinate 7,196 of CAYQQU010000100.1, forward strand.
GGCCAAAGGCTACGAAGAACTCACGAAACTCTCCGCCGAACGCAAAACCAAGGTGTACAAAAAACGCGAGCTGCTCTTCGAAGAGGGCGATTTCCCGCGCTACCTCTTCTTCGTCAAACGCGGAAAAGTCAAGGTCTTCAAAACCAATGAGGACGGCAAGGAGTACATCATCAACCTCTTCAAAGCAGGCGAATTCGTCGGCTACGTCGACCTGATCAAAGACTCCAAATACAGCGAATCCGCCGCCGCCCTGGAAGAGACGGAGGTCAGCCTGATCCCGAAAGAGGACTTCCAGACCCTGCTCACCGGCAACCGCGACGTGGCTTCCCAACTCATCAAAATGCTGGCGAACAACGTCTCGGAAAAGGAGGAACAGTTGCTGCACCTCGCCTACAACTCCGTCCGCAAACGCGTTGCAGACGCCATCATCCTGCTCAGCGATAAGGAAGGTACTCAGGAGATCAGCATCCTGCGCGACGACCTGGCGCGCATCGTCGGTACGGCCAAAGAGAGCGTGATCCGCATGCTCACCGAATTCAAAGAGGACGGCTACATCGAGATCGTCGACGGCGCCATCAGCATCAAGGACCGGGAGCGCCTGGCGAACCTGCACGCTTGAGTCGTATTTCATGAAAGCATTCCAGCTCGCAAAAGGAATAGTGCTGATCTTATGCCTGTGGCCGGAAGCTTCCGCCTTGGCCCAGTGCTACCGCGACCTGCGCGCGGAGGGCCTGGCCGAGATGCGGCGAAGCAACTACCGCGTAGCGATCAATAAGTTTTTCGGCGCGCGCAGCTGCCCGGACAAACCGCAGTCCGACGATCTCGACCGCCTGATCAAAAACGCGCAAAGCCAGTGGGAAGCCCAGCTGAACCAGGCGCTGGCGGATGCGGAGCGCGAAAAAGAAAACGCCCTCCTGGCGCGCGCCCGCGCCGATTCCGCCCGGGCCGAGGCCGAACGCGCCCAACGAAATACCCAGGCCGCCCTGCAACGGGTCGACTCCGCCCTGACCGTCGCCGAACGGGAAAAAGCGCGGTTCGAAGGCCTGGTCAATGCTTTTTATTTTTTCGAAGACCGGCTGGCGCTGGCGTATAAATATGGAAAATTCGGGTACATCAACCGGGAAGGGGAGGCGTTGATCGACTATCAATACTACAAAGCCGAACCTTTCGAACCGATCGGCCTGGCTACTGTCCGCACTTCCTTTGCCTACCCGCAAAGCCACTTCCTCGACGCCGAAGGCCGGCAATACCTGATCGTCGACCAGCTCAAAGATATCAATCGCGAAACCGAGGCGCTGGACCTGCGGGATGTGCAATTGAAGCGCCTGCCCCGGAAAGTGCGTCTGCGGGAAAACCTGGTGGTGCTGCGCCTCTTCAATGTGAGAAAAGTGCGATCCGACGCCCTGCAGGAAATGGCCCGCCTGCGCTACCTGTCGATCGAACAGTGCGGCCCCGTGCTGCAGGACGTACCGTTCGGCCATCTGGAGCGGCTGGAGGCGTTGAGCCTGGCAAGCAACGCCCTGGCTGCCCTGCCGCCGGGGGTTGCCGGACTGCCGGCGCTCGAAAAACTTTTTCTGGCGGCTAATGAATTGACCCGCCTGCCCGACTCGGTCGCCAGGCTGGACCGGTTGCAGGTGTTAGACCTGAGCGATAATAAACTGCAGGCTTTTCCCGCATCGCTTACCGAACTGCCGAACTTGCAGGTGCTGGACCTCGAGCGTAATTTGCTCGCAGAGGTAAGCCCGGAAATCGAACGGCTCGGCTCACTGCGCCGGCTGCGGCTGGCCCTGAATCAGCTCACCCGCCTGCCCCCGCAGATCGGCCGCCTCGGCAACCTGGAAGTGCTGGATTTGGCGGGCAATCCACTCACCGCTCTGCCCGACGCCCTGGGGGAGCTGTCGGCCCTGAAACAGTTGGAACTGCGACAAACCCGGCTTTCCCGCTTCCCCGAAACCCTGGGCGGCTTGCGGCAGCTGCGGACCCTCGACCTGGCGCTGAATCAACTGACTCAGCTGCCGGCTGCAGTCGGGCAACTGCGGCGACTGCTCAATTTGGACCTCAGCAGCAACCGGATAACCGCCCTGCCCGATGCACTGGGGCGCCTGACGAACCTGCAGACCCTGAATCTGAATAACAACCGGCTGGAAAGCCTTCCGGAGGCCCTGGGCGGGCTGGTCGGCCTGAGAGAACTGGAGGTCGCCCGCAACCAACTGACCGGATTGCCCGGTCGTTTTCAGCAACTGCGGGGCCTTAAAACGCTGGACCTCGGGGAAAACCAGCTGGTCGAGCTGCCGACGGTGATCGGTCAGCTGTCCGGCCTCAACCACTTGATCCTGGCCGGCAATCAACTGCAACGCCTCTCCCCGGTGATCGGCGACCTGAGCGAGCTGCAGCACCTTTCTTTATCCGGGAACCGGCTGACCCGGATCCCGGCGGCGATCGGCAAGCTGGAACGACTCCAGTATTTGTCTTTGGAAGACAACCAATTGCAGGAGCTGCCGGCAGAGGTCGGCCGGCTGCAAACACTGGAAAGGCTGATTCTGCAAAACAACCGACTGACCCGGCTTCCCGACGCGCTGACCCGGCTTTCCCGGCTGGAAAAGCTGGACCTGTCCGGGAATCAGCTCACTGCCCTGCCCGCGGACATCGGCGCGCTTGCCGGCCTGGAGATCCTCGATCTGCGCGACAATCAACTCCAGGCATTGCCGGTCAGCCTGCGGCAGCTCCGCCGCCTGCAGATACTCGACCTGCGCGGCAACCCCCTGCCCGCCCTGGAACAGGCTAAAATAAAACTCTACCTGCCCCGCTGTGAGGTGCGGTTTTCAACGGTGGAGGGGAAGAAGTGACCCTTTCAGTTTTCTGCGAGCCCGGCAAAACTACCCAAACACACCTCCATCACCCGGCGCGCCAGAATATGGGTAGAAGAGAATAGCGGTAGGGGAGTATCTTCCTGCCGGATAAAGAGCGGCAGTTCCGTACAGCCGAGGATCACGCCCTCACAGCCGCGATCGGCCATATATTGCACCGCATCGAGCAGCAGGCGCCGCATCGTCCCTTCGCCCCGGCCGTGCAGCATCTCTTCGAAAATGAACGCGTCGAGCTCGGCTTCCCGTTCGACGGGCAGGCGCGCGTGGGCGATGCCGTAGCGCGCCAGTTCATCCTGGTAGAAGGTATGACGCATCGTCGTTGCGGTGCCGATGACGCCGACTTTGCGGATGCGGGTGATCGCGACCTCCTTGACCACTTCTTCGTGGATGGATAAAACGGGAACGCCTACCGCCCGGCGGAGCGGTTCGAGGACGGCGTGCACCGAATTGCAGACCATCACGAGAAAGTCGGCCTGACGAGCGATCAGCCGCGCTTCGCGCTTCAAAAAAGCGAGCAGCTGATCCATATCCCGTTCCTTCAGGATCTCGGTGACGGCCCAGGCGTTCACGCTGTTGATGAGCAGCCGGGGATAAGCCGGCAGCTGATGATCGAGGCAGTACCGGGTAAACGCCTCGTAAAACAATGAGGTCGACTGCGGCCCCAGTCCGCCGATGATCCCGGCAGTCTTCATTTCGGGCTTAACCCCGGCGCGACTCCCCGCCACGAGGAACCGGGGCGCGAAAGTTGGAAAACTGATGTAAGGCATGGTTGTCGGGTTTTTTGGTCTTTAGCGCCACCAAAAACCAAAAACCAAAGACCAAAGACCAAAGACCAAAAGACCAAAGACCAAAAGACCAAAGACCAAAAGACCAAAAGACCAAAGACCAAAGACCAAAAGACCAAAGACCAAAGACCAAAGACCAAAAGACCAAAGACCAAAGACCAAAGACCAAAGACCAAAAGACCAAAGACCAAAGACCAAAAGACCAAAGACCAAAGACCAAAAACTAACCTCCCCCCCGCTTCCCCACCACCAGGTCGCAATCTCCCCGGAAGCAGGTCTCCGCCTGTTCGATCGTGAAACCCGCCTGTGCGATCGCCTGGCAGAACGCTTCGTGCGAGTGGGTCCAGTAGGCGCCATTTTTCTGCATAGCCCGGATGTGGGCGTTTTGCCGGCCCACTGCGCGGGCTTCTTTAAAGATCTCCAGCGTTTTCCGCCAGCCATATCGCGTCAGCAGGTAGCGCGAGATGGCCAGCCGCCAGGAGAAGACGTTCATGATGCGACCCGGATCGACGAAGACGACCCAAGCGCCGGGGGCCAGCCATTGGTGCATCTTGCGAAGCACCTTCTGCGGCTCCGGGAAAGTGTACATCGCGTTGATGCACAGCAGGCCCTGCAGGTAGCGGGGAGAGAAGTCGACCTCTTCGATCCCCATCGGATGGATCTCGAAGTTGGTCAGGCCGACGGCTTTGCGTGCCGCCCGGGCGTTCATGCCGTTATTGTTGTCGATGTGGAGCACCCGGGCGTGGGGCAGGCGCCGGGCGATAGCCACGGAGTAGTTGCCCGTGCCCGCTCCGATGTCGGCGATGACGCCGCCTTCCGGGACGGATTTTTGGGCGACGGTTTCGATAATGCCGCTGTGTACTTCCTGGTAGTAAGGGTTGTAATTCAACAACAAATCGTATTTCTCGGCATAAGCGTGCCAATTGACGGTAGTAGAAGACATAGTCGCGCTCGTTTTTATTCCGCGTACAGTAGTTGCAGGCACTTCTCGTATCGCGCCAGATCCTCGGGGTCGAAAGCAGCGATCGCGCTGCTCTGAGCCAGCTTCTCCCGCGAAGTCACCGGCGTGGCCAGCAGCTGAATGGGGAAGGTGACCTCGTCCACTTCGATCGGGTCGGAGATGGGGTAGAAGTTCATGAACCGCTCGTAGAACTTGACGTGCTTGGGCCGCACCGCCGTGATGACGTAGTCGCAGCGGTCGAGGATAGAACCCAGCGTCTGGATGCGGAACAGCAGCATCTGGGCGGTGAGCGACTAGCGGCCTTTGATCTGAGGGTCTACCACGTAGCGGTTGGATTCCATCACCGGCGTTTTTTCGCCCAGCTTGTCAGCCACTACGCCGTCGAACAGCACGATCGACGAGGTAAGCTGCCAGTCGTAAGCCGCCGAATAGGTAAGACTCCGCACGCTGGCCATTGGGCGGCCGTCGTACCAGATCAGGTACGTGCGCACGTTGCTTTGCCAGTCGTAGGGATCGGTGAATTGCCGCTCCGGATTGGGCGCGATGCCGCCGGCGGCCAGGTAGGCTTCGTAGCGGAGCTGGTAAGCCAGCTTTAAGCTTTCAGGCTCGATACACATCTCGGCGGTGTATCCGTCTACCGTAAACAACAATTTATGTTCCAGGGGTTGAAGGGTTTCCATGGTTGCTGGGTGTTGCTATTTTCAGAAAATGGTTTTTTATCCGGGTTTAGTGGTGTGTAACAAAAATTTTTGCTGATCCTTTCTTGAAAGAAAACGCTTCTAATTACTGAAAATCAATTTTTTAAGTTGAGCCCTCAGCAAAAATTTTTACAAGGAACTTGTGTTACACACCATTTAGTGGTGTGTAACAAAAATTTTTGCTGATCCTTTCTTGAAAGGAAACGCTTTTAATTACTGAAAATCAACTTTTTAAATTGAGCACTCAGCAAAAATTTTTACAAGGAACTTGTGTTACACACCATTTAGGCGCTTCGGAATCAAGTACATTATCATTTGCGGCTACCGGCCGGAAAGTATACAAGGGCGCCCCGTTTTTTCGGTGATTTTTATCTGTTGCGAAGCCAAACGGCCCGCCACACTTGCATATGCCGCCAGCGCCGGCGCAAAACTAAAGTTCATCGGCAGATCGGGTCTTTGCAATAATCCTTTTCCCTTCGTTATTGTACAAAAAACGTAAACCACACTTCACCTCTGCTTAATACTAATTGCTTTTCTTTCGGCCAAACAAACGAAAAACCATGCTACGATTGGTCCCCCTCCTTCTTTGCTGCCTGATCGGCCTGGCGCCGGACAGCCGGGCGCAGCAGGACTCCTTTTTGGTAAAACCCTATTTGCAGTTCGCCACCCAGGATGCCATCTACGTGCTTTGGGAAACCACCGCCCCTGCCACCACCGTCGTCGAATACGGCGAAGCCCTCACGCAGGCGAACGCTCCCAACCTTTCCGAGAAGAAAGTGATCGACGGTACGCGCCTGCTGCACGAGGTCAGGCTGGACAACCTCAAGACGGAGACCAAATACCTCTACCGGGTGCGCAGCGTAACGGAGGGCGGCCGGGAGATCGTCAGCCCCGTGTCGACCTTTCGCACGGCTGTCCGCGACGAAGGCGCCTATTTTTTTGCGCTGGTCGGCGATTCTCAGTACAACAGCCGCACCCCCTGGGCCTGGGGCAAGATCGCGCAGCGGGTGTGGGAAGACCGCCCGCATTTCATCGTGCATGCCGGCGACCTGGTGGATACGGGGACCCGGAAAACCGACTGGACGGAGCACTTCTTTCCCAACGGCCACGTCGCCATGAGCCGCTTCCCCATGTATACCGTGCTCGGCAATCACGAGCAGGACGCCCAGCTGTACTACGATTACATGGTCAACCCGGCGCCGGAATACTACTATACCTTCCATTACGGCAACGCCCAGTTCTTTATGATCGACACCAACCGCGACGTGCACGAAGGCTCCGAGCAGTACGACTGGCTGGAGTGGGAGCTGGCCCGGTCGACGGCCACCTGGAAGTTCGTTGTGCATCACCATCCGCCCTATTCCTCCGAAGAGAACGACCACGGCGACACCTATATCGGCGCTTCCACTTACGGCACCCCGGCGCGCAACCTGACGCCCCTGTACGAGGCTTACGGCGTTGATTTTTGCCTGTTCGGGCACACCCACGTCTACGAGCGCACCTGGCCGATCCTCGAAAATACCGTCAACCTGAAAGACGGCGTCATCTACATCAATTCCGGCGGCGCGGGCGGCGGACTCGAAGATTTTGACCCTGCGCGCTCCTGGTTTACCCTCGAATCGCAGACCGGCCACCATTACTGCACCTTCGCCATTTACGACCGCACCCTGGTCTTCAAAGCGATCGATCACGAAGGGCGGATGTTCGATTCTTTTCAGCTGGCCAAAGCCGGTGCGCCCAACACCTCGAAAGCCGGGCTGCTGCAACCGCCGGCGCCCCATTTTTCCGTCGAAAAGCTGATCTTCGAAGCGCAAACCCGGGTCGAGATGGCGGCTCTGCTGGATACGCACCGGATCTGTTACACCCTCGACGGATCGGAGCCTACCCTGCAGTCGCAACGCTATACCGGCCCCATCACCATCGATAATAGCTGCACCCTCAAGGCCCGCGCTTACACCCCCGACGGCAAAGCCAGCCGCGTCGTTTCCCGCACCTTCACCAAGATGGCGCCGCTGCCCGCCGTCGATCCGGGCGCCACGCAGCGCGGCCTGCAATATGCGTACTACGAAGGCGACTGGGATTTCCTGCCCGATTTCGCCGCCCTGACGCCCGTGCGCTCGGGCACGACCCCCACGGTCAACGAATCGACGGTTGAGCACCGCGAAGAGCATTTCGGGTTGGTGCTGGAAGGCTACGTGGCTTTGCCGGCCACCGACACCTACACCTTTTTCACTCGTTCGGACGACGGTTCCCGGCTCTACATCGACGGCGCCCTGGTCGTTGATAACGACGGCCGCCACGGCGCTTTTTTCGCCTATGGGACCACCATCCTGGAACGAGGAAAACACCGGCTGCGCATCGAATATTTCGAGGCCACCGGCGGCCAAATGCTGCGGGCCGGCATCCTGGACGAGAATCTGGGGAAGGTCCCGTTCAATCCGATGCAGTTGAGTCATTGATTTTTTAGCAGCCTGCAATGGGTTAACTCAATTTGCGATGGTCATTTTTGCTCGTCAATTTTGACTACATCGCAACTCCGGTTAATTAACCCATGAATAATCCGGGTTAATTTGTTTAAATTGCCGAAATAGCTCCCTGCTAAACCGCAAATCGCTGGATAACCCTCTTTTGCATGGCGCAAAAACAACAAAGCAAGTCGGCGCTCGAAGCGCAGATCACCTCCCTCCTGGCCAACCGGGAGAAGGAGGCGATTGCTTTGTTGTATCGGCATTACGCCGATGCGCTTTTCGGCATCATCCACCGGATGTTGCCCGAGCGGGAGGTGGCCGAAGAGGTGCTGCAGGACGTTTTTCTGAAGGTGTGGGACCATGCCGACAAGTACGATCCGGAAAAGGGG
>CAYQQU010000101.1:0-15355 GCA_964419545.1 uncultured Saprospiraceae bacterium
CGCCTCCGGCGCTGCGAATTAAAAAATGCTTACTGCCAAACCGAGAATCGCTGCGCCGCCGGCCAACTTATGCAAAAAAATCATCAACTTTTCGCGGGCGCCCCCCGCGAAGGAGCGGGTTTTGCTATTTTTGCAGCATCACCAAAAACGAAAACACTTGGCACTTATCAAATCCATTTCCGGCATCCGCGGCACCATTGGTGGGCGGGCCGGCGAGAACCTCACACCACAGGATATCGTAGAATGTACGGCCGCTTTCGGATACTGGCTGCTGCAAAGCGGCGCCCGGCCCAAAGTCGTGATCGGCCGCGACGGCCGCATCTCGGGCAAGATGGTCAGCAGCCTGGTGGCCAATACCCTGGTGGGCCTGGGCATCGACGTCCTCGACCTCGGGCATTCCACCACCCCCACCGTGGAAGTAGCGGTGCCCGCCGAGCAGGCCGGCGCCGGCATCATCATCACCGCCAGCCACAATCCGCGCGAATGGAACGCCCTGAAATTCCTGAATAGCGCCGGGGAGTTTATCTCCAAAGCGGACGGCGAAGCCCTGCTGGCCCTGCTGTCTACGGGCGCCATCGAATACCCGTCGGTCGATCAGATCGCCACCTACCAAAAAGGCGCCGGGTACATTCAAAAACATATCGACCAGATCCTGGCGCACCCGCTGGTCGATGTGGAAGCGATTAAAGCTAAAAAATTTAAAGTTGTGGCGGACGTGGTGAATTCCACCGGCGCAATTGCCATCCCGCCACTGTTAGAACAACTGGGTTGCCAGGCTATTCTGCTCAACGGGGAGGTAACCGGCGAATTCGCCCACAATCCCGAACCGCTACCCGTCAACCTGAAAGCGCTTTCGGAAACGGTGGTGAAGGAGGGCGCTCACCTGGGCGTCGCCGTCGACCCGGACGTCGACCGGCTGGCATTAGTGCAGGAAGATGGCGAAATGTTCGGCGAAGAATATACCCTGGTTGCGGTAGCCGATTATTTCCTGCAGCAGCGCCCGGGAAACACGGTTTCTAACCTGAGTTCTTCCCGCGCCCTCCGCGATGTGACCCGTCGCCACGGCGGCGAATACTACGCCAGCGCGGTCGGCGAAGTCAATGTCGTGGCCAAGATGAAAGAAATGGAGGCCGTCATCGGCGGCGAAGGAAACGGCGGGATCATCGTACCAGACCTGCATTACGGCCGGGATGCCCTGGCCGGCATCGCCCTGGTGCTTTCTCACCTGGCCAAAAGCGGGAAGACCTTATCCGAACTGCGGGCGACTTATCCGGCCTACGAGATCGTCAAAGACAAAATCGCCCTTACGCCGGAGGTCGATATGGCGAAACTCCTCGAACAGCTCCACACAAAATACCAGAACGAGGAGTGCAACACCATCGACGGACTGAAGATCGACTTCGCCGAAGGTTGGGTGCACCTGCGCAAATCCAACACGGAGCCCATCATCCGGGTGTACGCGGAGAGCGAATCGGCTGAGGCGGCGCGCGAACTGGCCGCCCGCATTAAAGGAGAAGCCCTGGAACTGATCGGGTAAATTTGGGTCTTTTCCTGTAAGGTTGGCGTTTTCTTATTAATTTCGGGGGTGATCACTTCCGAAAAGAGACGCTATATCAAATCGTAATACAATGGATGCGCTAACCAAACCAGATACCCGGGCAACTTCCCTGGAAGCTTATTTTGCTCCTTTTCGCCAAAATATCATTGGGTACGACCAGGAGTTCCCTAGTCCCTTTGGTCCTCAACGGATTGTTTATGCCGACTGGACGGCCTCCGGTCGCCTGTACAAGCCGATCGAAGATTTGATGGCCGGCGAAATCGCAGCCTTTGTCGGGAACACCCATACGGAAACCACGGTCACCGGATGTGCAATGACCCTGGCTTATACGGAAGCCAAACGCATCATCAAAAAGCACGTGGGGGCCCGGGAAAGCGATGTGTTGATCTCCTCTAATTCCGGCATGACCGGGGTGGTGAACAAGTTCCAGCGGCTGCTGGGGTTAAAAGTGCACGAGAAGTTCCGCGACCAGGTGCAGGTGCCGGCTGCTGAACGGCCAGTCATTTTTGTCAGCCACATGGAGCATCATTCCAACCAGACCTCCTGGCTGGAAACCCTGGCGGAAGTGCAGGTGATCGAACCGACCCACGAAGGGCTGGTCGACCTGGATCACCTGCGGATGCTGCTGGAAAAATATCAGGATCGCAAAACCAAAATTGCCGCCATCACTTCTTGTTCTAACGTCACAGGTTTGCCGACACCCTACCACGAGATCGCCGAGATCATGCACCGGGCCGGCGGATACTGTTTCGTCGACTTTGCCTGTTCGGCGCCGTATATCAACATCAACATGCGGCCGGAGAATGACTGGCAGCATCTGGACGCGCTCTATTTTTCTCCGCACAAATTCCTGGGCGGCCCCGGTAGTTCGGGCATCCTGGTCTTTGATCCGCAGCTCTACCGCAACCGCGTGCCCGATTGCCCGGGCGGCGGTACGGTCGACTGGACGAATCCCTGGGGGGAACACAAGTACGTCGACCACATCGAAGCCCGCGAAGACGGCGGTACGCCCTCCTTCTTGCAAACCATCCGGGTCGCCTTGTGCACCAAGCTAAAAGAGGAAATGTCCGTGGACAAAATGATGGCGCGGGAAGAGGAGCTACTGGCGATGATCTGGGAGCGATTTGACCGATTACCAAAACTCCACATACTGGCGGGGCACTTGCGGAAGCGACTTGGCGTCATTTCGTTTTATATCGACGATCTGCATTATAACCTGGGGGTGCGACTGCTCAACGACCGGTACGGCATACAGGTGCGGGGCGGCTGTTCCTGCGCCGGAACTTACGGTCATTATTTACTCCATGTCTCCCCCCAAGCTTCCAAAACCATCACCGACCGGATCAACGCCGGTGATCTTTCCATCAAACCCGGTTGGATCCGCCTGTCAATCCATCCGACCATGACGGATGAAGAGATGATTTACGTCCTCGACGCGATCGAAGCTTTGTACCATCATCATCAGGAGTGGGCGAAAGAATACGAGTACCACGTCAACACCAATGAGTTTTACCACCGGGAGCGGAAAACGAATGAAACTGAAATGGTGGAAAATTGGTTTAATACGGAACTATGCTGAATAAACCAGGTTGCGTAAAGGAGCGGATCGCAACTTGAATCAAACAATATGAAACGAGTATATTTTGACAATGCCGCCACCACGCCCATCGATCCGGTGGTAATCGAGGTAATGCATGCGGCCATGCGCAATCATTTTGGCAATCCTTCTTCTATTCATGCGGAGGGCCGTGCGGCCCGGGCTGCCGTGGAGGATGCCCGCAAGCGGGTCGCCAATGTGTTGAATGCTTCCATTGGGGAGATATTCTTCACCTCCGGTGGGACCGAATCAACCAACATGGCCCTGAAGAATGCGGTGCGCGATCTGGGAGTGAAACGGATCATCACCTCGCCCATTGAACACCACTGTGTCCTGCATTCTGTCGACCGGCTGGAAAAAGAGGGTGGGGTAGAACCGGTTTTTGTCCATTTAGATGAGAAAGGTAGAATAGATTACGACCACCTGGCGGAATTGTTATCCGGCGAGCATCCGCTCACGCTCGTATCGCTCATGCACGCCAATAACGAGATCGGCTCGATGCTCGACCTGGATCGCGTTTCCGAACTCTGTCAGGAACACGGTGCGCTCTTCCATTCGGATACGGTGCAAACCATGGGGTATTATCCCATCGATCTGTCCAAAACCAAGATCAACTTTATTACCGGTTCGGCGCATAAGTTTCACGGACCGAAAGGCGTCGGCTTCCTCTACGTAAATAGCGACAATATCATTCACCCCTACATCGACGGCGGCGCCCAGGAACGGAACATGCGGGGGGGGACGGAGAATGTTTATGGCATTCTGGGCATGGCGAAAGCCCTGGAGCTGAGTTACGAAAACCTGGCGGAATGGCGCGCCCATATCACCGATCTCCGGCAATACCTGAAAGAACAACTGCTCCATTCTTTCCCCGACCTCAAATTTTACGGTGATCCGGAAAACGGGCATTACAAATTGCTCAACGTCGGCTTCCCGCCTTCCCCCAAAACCGAAATGATCCTCCTCAATCTGGATATAGCCGGGGTCAGTGTTTCCGGCGGCAGCGCCTGTAGTTCCGGCGCCGATGCCGGCTCGCACGTCGTAGAGGCGCTCGGCGGGGAGCCGGGCTGGAAAGCGGTGCGCTTTTCGCTCTCGCATTTCAATACGCGGGCGGAGGTGGATTATGTGGTGGAGCGGTTGCGGGCGTGTGTGCCGGTGGGGGTTTGACGGTGAACTCCGGTTGCAGCTTCAAGCTGCGCCCGGAGTTGGCCGGCGGAGATTCTAATTCAAAACATATATATCGGCAAATCCAAAAGTCATGCTGGGAAAACCAGTGATAATCGCTACGGCGATTATTTTTAACGAAAGATAGCGCCAAAAGAAGCAGCCAAGTGTTATAAGGTATTCTCCACACAACCCTAATTCCAGAAAAAACTTCTTCGGTTCATCTATTTCTCAGCTCATCTGTTCTTCAGTTCCTTTCTGGTCAACAACGTCAGTCGGTCAGACTCCCGATGACTGATCTAAGATAAACGCATACTCCAGCGCCGTCTCCTTATGCCGCCGAAACCGGCCCGAAGCACCGCCGTGCCCGGCCTCCAGGTTGGTGTGAAGTAACAACGGGCGGTCGTCCGTTTTCAATTCCCGCAGGCGCGCCACCCATTTGGCGGGTTCCCAGTACTGTACTTGCGAGTCGTGCAGGCCGGTGGAGACCAGCATGGCCGGATAGGATTTGGCTTCGATGTTATCGTAAGGCGAATAGGATTTGATGTACTCGTAGTATTCCTTTTCGTTGGGGTTACCCCATTCGTCGTATTCGCCGGTGGTAAGCGGGATGCTGTCGTCGAGCATAGTCGTCAGGACGTCCACGAAAGGAACGGCGGCGACGATGCCCCGCCACATCTCCGGAGCCATATTCACCACGGCGCCCACCAGCAGGCCGCCGGCGCTGCCGCCCATGGCGAAGAGCAGGTCGGGAGCCACGTAACGCATTTCCAGTAAATAGCGGCCCACGTCGATGAAGTCGTAAAAGGTGTTCTTCTTCTGGAGCAGCTTGCCGTCTTCGTACCAGTGGCGCCCCATCTCTTCACCGCCCCGGACGTGGGCGATGGCAAAGGCGAAGCCCCGGTCGAGCAGGCTGATGCGCACCGAGCTGAAATAGGGCTCCATGCTGTGGCCGTAGGCGCCGTAGCCGTACAGCAGGAGGGGGGCCGTGCCGTCCTTTTGATAATCTTTGTGGTAAACGATGGATACCGGGACTTTCACCCCGTCCCGCGCGGTGGCGTAGAGGCGTTCCGTGCGATAATTCTCGGGCTTGAAGCCGCCGAGCACCTCCAGCTGCTTGCGCTGCGCCATTTGCCGCGTCTCCATATCGTAATCGTAGACCGTGGGCGGCGTGGCCATCGACTGGTAGTTGAGCCGCAGCTGGCGGGTGTCGAATTCCAGATTGACGGAGGTGTTGGCCAGGTAGGCGTCCTCCGGGAAGTCGATGTAGTGTTCTTCTCCTTCCCAGGGGCGGATTCTGAGCTGTGTGATGCCGTTATGGCGTTCGGATAAGACCAGGTAGTCTTTGAAGATATCGATATCCTCCACCAAGACCTCCGGGCGGTGGGCGATCACTTCCCGCCAGTGGTCTTTCGTCGTCTGGTTTTCATCGGTCACCATCAGCCGGAAGTTGCGGGCGTCCCAGTTGGTGAGGATGTAGAATTTATCCTCGTAGTGCGCGATGCTGTATTCGTGGCCGTGTTCGCGGGCCTGGATCAGGCGGAACGCACCGGTGGGATCATCGGCGGGCAGCACCCGGTAATCCTGCGACATATTGGCGTAGGCCCCGATCACGATGTATTTCCGGGATTTGGTCTTGTAGACATAAGTAAAAAAGGTGTCGTCGGTTTCTTCGTAAACGGCGACGTCCGTTTCGGTTGGTTTGCCTAGCTCGTGCCGCATCACCTGGTATCCCCGCAGCGTGGTGGGGTCGCGGAGGGTATAGAAAATGTAGCGGTTGTCGGCCGACCAGACGGCGGCGCCGGTGCAACCCGGTATGACGTCGGTCAGCGGATCGCCGGTAACGAGGTGTTTGAAGCGGATGGTGTAGATGCGCCGGCTGACCGTATCCTCGGCATACGCCAGAAGGGTGTTGTCGGGGCTGACCGACATGCCGCCCACGTGGTAAAAAGGATGGGGCTCCGCCAGTTCGTTTACGTTGAGCAGGATCTCTTCGGGCGCATCCAGGCGGGCTTTTTTGCGGGCGTAGATCGGGTATTCCTGGCCTTGCTCGTAGCCGGTGAGGTAGTAGTAGTCGTTGTCAAAATAGGGAACAGACTGGTCGTCCTGCTTGATGCGACCGATGATCTCCCGGTATAATTCCTCCTGCAGCGACTCGGTATGGGCCAGACGCGATTGGGTGTAGGCATTTTCTGCTTCCAGGTAGGCGATCACCTCCGGATTGTCCCGGTCGTTGAGCCAGTAATAGGGGTCGATGCGCTCGTCGCCGTGTTTGGACAATACGCGAGGATGTTTGGGCGCTACGGGTGGGGCGGGTTGTTGGGTCATATCTTTCATGCTCATGTTATTCCGATGATTTATCGACAATTGGAAAACCGGGCAGGGCGGGGTTTGGTTTACCCTTCCTGCGAGCGCCAATGTAAGGATTTTGTGTAGATTGCCTTCACATTTGTAAAAAAGCCGGTATTTTCGCGGCCGGCAGCCAAGCAGGAAAGCGAATCCAGAACAATGCGACTGAGAACCACGTATCGCCAGATTTTATCCATCTCGGCGCCGATCATGTTAGGATCGGCCGCCCAGAATGTGATTGCGCTGAGCGATAGCGTTTTCCTGTATTACCTGAGTGAGGAGGATTTCGCCAGTATTGGTTTCGTCGGGGTCTTTTACCTTATCGTCGCCGCCATCGGCTACGGTTTTTCCCGGGGCGGGCAGATCATGATCGCCCGCCGGATGGGAGAACAGAAGCCTGCCGCCATTGGGCGCACCTTTCAGGCGATGCTCGCGTTCGAGCTGGCGCTGGCGGTGGTGATGTTCCTGTTCATGCAGTACGGCTGTGCGGCTTTTTTTTCCTTCTTCGTCAAGTCGGAAGTCATCCTCGAAAAGAGCCTGGCTTACCTCGAATACCGCTCCTGGGGCGTCTTTTTCAGTTATGTCGGAGTGTCGTTCATCGCGCTGTATACCGGCATTGCCCGCACCTGGTTCATCATCCTCGACACCCTGGTGCTTGCTGCCGTCAACATTGCCCTCGATTACGGATTGATCTTCGGGCACTGGGGGCTGCCGGCAATGGGCATCGCCGGCGCCGGGCTGGCCAGCACCACCGGCGAGATCGTGGCGCTGGTTTTATTCGTCTTGTACGTTTTGGGCGATCAGCGGATCCGCGTTTTCAGGCTGTTTCGTTTTTCCCGCATCGACTTTTCCCTCATCTTTCAGCAGTACAAGATCGCCATCCCGATCGTTGCGCAGGCTTTTGTGGGGCTGGGCAGCTGGTTCGTTTTTTTCGGGATCGTCGAAAACCTGGGCGAGCGCGAGCTGGCCATCACCAACCTGGTGCGCATGGTGTACCTCATCCTGTCTATTCCCTGCTGGGGGCTTTCGAGTGGCGTCAATACGATGGTCAGCCACTTCATCGGTCAGCAGAAGCGCATGGCGGTCATCCCCATCATCTGGAAAACCGCCCGGGTGTCGCTTTTGCTGACGATGGCTCTGACCCTGCCGGTGGTGCTTTTTCCCCGCTTCATGCTGTATCCCCTGCTGGGTGGTCAGGATATGTCACTGATCGTCGACGCCCAGCCCGTCTTTTACGTGCTGGTCGCTATCCTGGCGCTTTTTTCCGTCGGCGGCGTTTTTTTCAACGGGCTGGTGGGCACCGGCGCCACCTTTTACGGGCTGAAGATGCAGACGTGGTGCGCCGTCGGGTACGTGCTCTACATTCATATCGAGGTCAACTACACCTCCGGGGGCCTGCCCTGGGCCTGGGCGGCAGAGGCGTTCTATTGGGTGGCAATGCTGGTGTTTACCTTACTCTATCTGCGTTCGGAGGCTTGGTATAAGGTTAAGGTTTGATTGGTCTTTAGTCGTTAGTCTTTGGTCTTTGGCATTTTTAAGGCTACTAAAGACTAAAGACCAAAGACTTAGCCTAACCCACCAACTGCCCAACTGCTTCTCCAATCCGTTGCACTGCCTGCTGTAATTCGGCCTCCGAGGCGGCGTAGGAGATCCGGAAACACTGGTCGGCGCCGAACGCCGAGCCGGTGACGGTCGCCACGTAGGCCGTATTGAGGATATACTCACAAAAGTCGTCGGCATTATTGATCACCCGGTCGCCCTTGCGTTTCCCGAAAAAGGCGCTGATGTCGGGGAAGATGTAGAAGGCGCCCTGCGGGCGATTGACCTGCATACCGGGGATCTGGCTGAGGCCTTCGATCACCAGGTCGCGCCGCTGCAGGAAAGCGGCGCGCATCCGGTGAGTAGGCGTCATATCGGCGAGCAGGGCGTAGGCGGCGGCTTTTTGTCCGAAAGCGTTGGCGCCCGAAGTGAACTGCCCCTGCACTTTGCCGCAGGCCTTGGCGATGGCGGCCGGCGCGCCGAGGTAGCCGAGGCGCCAGCCGGTCATGGCGAAGCCTTTGGAAAAACCGTTGACCGTGATGGTGCGGTCTTTGACCTCCGGCAGGGCGCCGATGCTGGCGTGGCGGCCCGTGAAATTGATGTATTCGTAGATCTCGTCGGAGATGATGTGCACGTTGGGATATTTGCCGAGCATCCGTGCGACGGCCTGCAGTTCTTCCGCGGTATATACCGAGCCGGTGGGATTGCAGGGGGAGCTGAAGAGCAGCAATTTGGTGCGGTCGGTGATCGCGGCCTCGATCTGTTCGGCCGTTGCTTTATAGTCCTGTGCAATGCCCGCTCTGACGATCACCGGCTTGCCGTCGGCGACTTTGACGATCTCGGAATACGAAACCCAGAAAGGCGCCAGGATGACCACCTCGTCGCCCGGGTCGAGGGTCGCCAGGCAGATATTGGCGATCGACTGTTTGGCGCCGTTGGAAACGACGATCTGGCTGAGGTCGAAATCGAGGTCGTTATCCCGTTTGAACTTGGTGCGGATGGCTTCGCGCAATTCGTCGAGGCCCGGCACCGGGGTGTATTTGGTAAAACCTTCGTCGAGCGCCCGCTTGGCGGCTTCCTTGATGTGATCCGGCGTGTCGAAATCGGGCTCGCCCAGGCTCAGGCTGATGACGTCGCGGCCCTGCGCTTTCAGGTCGCGCGCCAGCTGCGCCATGCGGATGGTAGCTGATTCTTCCATGCGCTGGATGCGCTGCGACAATAGTATTTTCTCGGCAACAGACATAGTTCAACGGGATTGGTAAATAAAGCGGTAAAAGTAAGAACAATCAAAATAATAACACAAGGAATTGCGCGAAGGCGGCGCAAAATATTTCTCGCAAAACTATCAGCGGGCTTACCCGGGCGATCGCTTGCTGCAGAGACCGGCAAGTTCGCTTTTTTTTCTATCTTGCAGCTTCAAATTTTCCTGCGCGGATATGAGTAAAAAGAAGAAAAAAAAGACTTCCCGCCCCGTTCGCAAGCCCGCGCCGAAACCGTCTGTTCCCAAGATCAACCTACTGGAACGCCCGAGTACGGAAACCGCGCAAGATCCGCTGCTGCGACGCCTCTTCTGGGGGGTGCTGGGCCTGGCGGCCCTCGTGATGATGGTGCTGGCTCCCGGAACCGGCATCAACGGCGACGATGAATACCAGGTCGATTATTCGGAAAAGCTGGTGGCCTACTACGCCTCGGCGGGCGCCGACACTTCGGCCCTGTACATCGAGAAGGGCAACATGCACAATTACGGCGGTTTTTTCGATTTGACGACCGGGCTGGTCAACGAAGCGCTGGGGTACGACGAATTCGACGCCGCCTACCACAATATCCGGCACTGGTTCAACGCCTTGTTCGGCATCCTCACTATGCTTTTCGTGGGCTTGCTGGCCAGGGAGATCGCCGGCTGGCGCGCCGGAATACTGGCGGTTGCTTTTCTTTTTCTCTCGCCCCGCTTTTTGGGGCACTCCCTGATGAACCCAAAGGATATCCCCTTCGCGGCGGGCTTTGCCGTTGCGTATTACTATCTCGTGCTGCTGCTGCGGGCGATGCCGAAACCCGACTGGCGCCACGCCCTGGGCCTGGCGCTGGGCATCGCCCTGGCGCTGGCTACCCGCGCCGGCGGGCTGTTGCTGGTGGCTTATATGGGGTTATTCGCCGGCCTGGATTTCCTTTTCCGTTACGGTTGGAAGGGGCTTACGCAGGAAGTCAACAAACTAACCATTTACGCCGCCTATATTCTGGGCGTAGTCGCAGCCGGGTACGTACTGGGTATCCTGACCTGGCCGGCGGCCCTGGTCGATCCGATCGGGCATCCCCTGGAGGCGCTTTCCGCCTTTTCGGAGCTGGGCGTACGTATTCGCTTGCTGTTTACGGGGGAGAATATTATGTCGGACGTTACGGATTGGTACTATCCGGTGCTTTGGATCGCCATCACCGTTCCGCTTTTCGTGCTGATCGGGTTTATTGCCAGTTTTTTCTTCCTGCCGCAGTTATTGCGCCGCTATGCCCCGTTGCCGGTCTTATTGGCGTACTTCGCCACCTTATTTCCGGTGGTCTACATCATCGCCAAAGATTCGCTGCTGCACGACGGCTGGCGGCACCTGAATTTCGTATATCCCAGCCTGGTGGTCGTGGCCGTTCTCTTTTGGGTGCGCGCCGAAGAACTGTTTCGCAAAAACAACATCGTACGTTATGTGCTCTACGGCGTCCTTGGCCTCACCATGCTGGAATCGACCGTATTTATCCTGCGCAACCCGCATGTCTCTTACGTCTATTTTAACCCTTTACCGGGCGGGCTGCAAGGGGCTTTCGGCAATTACGAGACCGATTACTGGGGCGTCAGCACGAAGCAGGCGCTCGACTGGATGGCGTCGGAAGGCATTCTCGATCCCGACCGAAAGGATACTTTGATCATCGGAACGACCTTTTTCTACCCGGTAAGCCGCCAGCTGGGCGAGCTGTACAACGAGAACGTCAAGGTTCGCTACGTACGCTTTTCCAGCCGATACAACGAAGAATGGGACTACGGCATTTTCCCGTCCCGTTTTATCCGGGGCGCGCACCTGCGCGCCAATACCTGGCCCAACAGCAAGACCGTACATACGGTATCCGCCAACGGCGTGCCGCTGACGGCCGTTGAAAAGGACGAAGGCAACTTTGCCGCAGCCGGCGAAGCGGCTATCAAGCGCCGCGCTTTCGGCGAAGCGGCGCAGGCCTTTCGCCGGGAGCTGGAGCAACATCCCGATAACGAACTGGCCTGGCTGGGCCTCGCTAATGCTTCGCTCAACCAGGGCAGCCCCCGCGAAGCCGTACAGGCCGCAGAAGAAGCGCTGCGCATCGCGCCGGAAAATGAAAACGCCTTGTACTTGCTGGGGCTCGCCTACCTGCGGGCCGGCGACGGCGCTTCGGCGCTGAACGCGTTCGAACGGGCAGTGGCGGCCAACGAGGGTTTTTCCCTGGCCTATTACTATCTTGGGCTGATCTATCAGCAGCGTCAGAACTGGACGCTGGCGCTCAACAACGCCATGGAGGCCATCAGGCTCAACCCCCGCTTCAAGGCGGCCTACGAACTGGTGGCCAGCATTTACGAATCGCAGGGCGATTCCCAAACGGCAGCCCGTTACCGCGAGGCAGCCGGTAAATTGTAAGTCGAGGGCTGATGAATTACAAACTGCTGTTTCCTACTTATCGCAACCGCTACCTCTTTATCCGGCAAAACCTGGAACGGCTCGCCCGGGAGCGGTCGTTCGACCAGGCTCTCAACCTCGGAACGGGAGAAGGGGACTACGACGCTATGATCGCCGGCTACTGCGGCCGGCTCATCGCCTGCGATATCAACGAGCAGGATGTGCAATTCGCCAGGGCCCTCAACCAGGACATTACCAATATCGAGTACCGGGTGGAAAATGCGCTGGACCTCAGCTTTGCGGATAACGCCTTTGACCTGATCATTTCGGTGGACGTCATCGAACACGTAGGCGACCCCGCACGCATGGTGGAAGAGATGCGCCGCGTACTCAAACCCAACGGATTGGCGCTGATCACTTTCCCCTCCCTCGACTTTCCCTTTACCTACGATCCGATCAACCGCGTGCTGAGCTGGTTTTCCGATAAAAAGATCCCGCAGGGCGCTTATGCTTTCGGACACGAGTACCTGATTTCAAAAGACGATTTCCGGGAATGGTCAACCCGCAATGCTTTGCGCATCCTATCGGAAAAGAACCTGAGCGGTTATATCATTGGGTTATTGGAAATGTACTGGACCGGCGTCATCCAGCGCATCTTTAAGGCCAACGCCACCAATTTATCCGAAGCCGGAGCAAAAAAGACGGCTCTGCGGCCTTCGCGGAAAGCGCCGGCCCTGACCGTGCTTACCGACGCACTCATTCACCTGGATGCGGTCCTCTTCGACCGCGCCTCGCATTCCGTTGGTAAAGGTTTTATTGTACAAAAAGGGTAAAACAAACAAAACCATGAAGGAAAAACTGCAAGAGTTACAGGAGAAAATGGACGAAGCGCTGCTCGGCGGCGGCGCCGACCGCATCGAAAACCAACACAAAAAAGGCAAGCTGACCGCTCGTGAGCGCATCCACTTTCTCCTCGACGACGGTTCCTTCGAGGAAATAGGCATGCTGGTCACCCACCGCTCCAACGATTTCGGAATGGATAAAATGCAGATCCTGGGCGACGGGGTAGTGACCGGCTACGGCACCATCGACGGCCGCCTGGTGTACGTCTTCGCCCAGGATTTTACCGTTTTCGGAGGGTCGCTCTCCGAAACCCACGCCGAAAAGATCTGCAAAGTGATGGACCTGGCGGTGCAGAACGGCGCGCCCTTTATCGGACTGAACGACTCGGGCGGGGCCCGCATCCAGGAAGGGGTGAGCTCGCTGGGCGGCTACGCCGATATCTTCTACCGCAACGTCATGGCGTCCGGGGTCATTCCCCAGATTTCCGCCATCATGGGGCCTTGCGCCGGCGGCGCCGTCTACTCACCGGCCATGACCGACTTTACCATCATGGTTGAGCACACTTCCTATATGTTCGTGACGGGGCCGAACGTGGTCAAAACCGTCACGAATGAGACCGTCACCGCGGAAGAACTGGGCGGCGCTTTTACCCACGCCACCAAATCGGGGGTCACTCACCTCATTGCGGAAAACGACATGTCGTGCATCCAGTCTATTAAACAGCTGCTGAGCTACCTGCCGCAAAACGCCGCCGAAGCGCCGCCGCGGCTGCCGTACGAGATCGGAGAGGAACTTCGGGAAGAACTGATGGACGTCGTGCCGACGAATGTCAACCAACCGTACGATATGCGCGAGGTGATCGACGGCATCGTCGACCGGGAATCTTTTTTCGAGATCCACAAGGGATACGCCGAGAACATCGTCGTGGGTTTCGCCCGCCTGGCCGGCCGCACTATCGGCATCGTCGGCAACCAGCCCATGAGCCTGGCAGGCGTTCTCGATGTCGACAGCTCGCGCAAGGGCGCGCGCTTCGTGCGCTTCTGCGACTCTTTTAATATTCCGCTGCTTGTCCTGGTAGACGTGCCGGGATTCCTGCCGGGCACCGACCAGGAGTGGAACGGCATCATCGTCAACGGCGCCAAACTGTTGTACGCCTTCAGCGAAGCGACGGTTCCCCGCGTCACCCTCATCACCCGCAAAGCCTACGGCGGCGCCTACGACGTCATGAACTCCAAACACATCGGCGCCGATATGAACTTCGCCTGGCCCAGCGCCGAGATCGCTGTGATGGGCGCCAAAGGGGCCTCCGAGATCATCTTCCGCCGCGAGATAAAAGCCGCCGAAGACCCCGAAGCCTTACTGGCCGAAAAGGAAGCCGAATACCAGAAAACGTTCGCCCATCCTTACCAGGCCGCAAGGCGCGGATTTATCGACGAGGTGATCAAACCCCGCGATACGCGGCGCAAGCTGCTCAAGGCGTTCGCCATGCTGGAGAATAAAGTGAAGGAACTGCCGCGCAAAAAGCACGGGAATATCCCGCTTTGACCCGGCATGCGGCCCGGCGAACCGCCGGCCCGTCATTTTTTTGCGCCGCCCCACAAAAGAAATTCCGCTTTGCCTGCGTTCTACTTTGCAGTAGAAACTACACCATTCTGTTTTTTTCTCTCAATCGGGGTTCGCAACCGACAGAGCCATCCGTCATTCCGCTGAAAAGGGTGCTATTCCTTAACCTTTTACAAAACTGCTGCATGAACCGCTTCATCCTCTTGTTTACTTTCTTCTTGCCGGGTATCGTCGCACTAGCTCAGGACCGCGATATTGCCTACAAAGGGTTATCGGCCGGCTTCGGCATCACCGACGCCCAGATGATCGACCGGATGACGCCCGTGGTGCCCGGTATCGGCGGCAATACCCGCGAAATGCTGCTCCGCCAGACTGTCAAAGCCTACATGATGCCCATTCGCCGGGCCGGCGCCCGGGCCTCGGAGGTGAGCTACGCCGTGGCGAGCCTGCTGGAGTACTACGTCAACCTCGACCGCAATTACAAGGTCAACCTGAGCCCGGATTACATCTCTTTGAACATGAACAGCGCCGGCCGCAACATCGACGTTCCGGAGGCTTTTAAATTCCTGGCGCAGGACGGTACGGTGAGCGCGGCCATCCTTCCTTTCGATGCGGAATCGCTCACCAGCGGCGTGTACGCTACCCAGAAGTACAAGATCGGCAACTACCTGCACCTGTTCCGGGAGCTGACCAACGACCGGCAGCGCACCTTCGAGGCCCGCAAAGCGCTGATGCGGGGCCACCCGGTACTCATCGAGCTGCGCGCCGATCCGGGCATCCGCAAATTGTCGGGAGAACGCTTCTACCGGCCCGGCCGGGGCGGCGATCAGGTATATACTTTCATCGTCGTCGGCTACGACGAAGAGCAGGAAGCTTTTGAATTGCGCAGTTGCTGGGGCCGCAACTGGGGCGACGGCGGCTACGTCTGGATCAGCTATGACGACTTCGGACGCCACGCCGTCAACGGCTACGTGCTGGTGCCCTAGCCCGTTTTTTGCGGGAACGCGGAACTTTGTTCCGCGAAAACCAATCCGCGCGGAACAGAGCTCCGCGATCCGCGAGCTGCGCGGAACAGAGCTCCGCGATCCGCGAGCTGCGCGGAACAGAGCTCCGCGATCC
>CAYQQU010000102.1:0-15225 GCA_964419545.1 uncultured Saprospiraceae bacterium
TTCCAAAAGCTGGGTTTTGCAGCCAAAATGACTACCTCCAAACAAGCTCTAACCCAGATGATCCATGGGTGCGGCTATTGCCAAGCCAGGAATAATCCGGACAAAGATTCCCTGCACAACAAGTCTTTTATTTAAATTTAGCATTGGTGATCCCCGTGTCCGTTGGAGATCCCTTCGACAAGCACTGATTTATCATACGTAAAAAGCTCATTTCACCCATGCGTTGTACCCTTACCCTGATCCTGTTGCTGTTTGCCGGGCAATGCTTCGCCCAGGAGAAAAAGGAGGCCAAGCCGACCATCGCCGACAAAACGGAGGGTTGTGCCGCTTACGACGGTTTTTTCAAATACTACTGGGACGAAGATGAGGGCAAGATATGGCTGGAGATCGACCGTTGGGATGAGGAGTTTTTGTACGTCAACTCCCTCCCGGCGGGCCTGGGCTCCAACGATATCGGCCTGGACCGCAACCAGCTCGGCGACAGCCGGATCGTCAAATTTACGCGCAGCGGCAACAAGGTGCTCCTGCAACAGCCCAACTACCGGTACCGGGCGACGAGCGACAAGCCCGAGGAGCGGCGGACCGTAGCCGAAGCATTCGCCAGCTCGGTTCTCTGGGGATTTAAAGCGGCCGCCGTTTCCGGGCAGCGGGTGCTGATCGACCTGACGCCCTTCCTCCTGCGCGACGCGCACGGCGTCGCCGACCGACTAAAAAGCCGCAAACAGGGTAAATACAAACTCGAGGCGGACCGCTCGGCAGTCTATCTGCCGCGCACCAAAAACTTCCCGCTCAATACCGAATTCGAAGCGACGGTCACTTTCACCGGGGAGCCCGAGGGGCAGTGGGTGCGCAGCGTCACACCGACACCGGAGGCCGTCACGCTGCGCATGCACCATTCGTTCGTGCAATTGCCCGACGACAACTACCAGCCGCGTCCTTTCGATCCGCGCAGCGGCTATTCGCCCATCAGCTACCAGGACTACGCCACGCCCATCGATCAACCGCTGACCAAGCGCTTCATCCGCCGACACCGCCTGCAAAAAAAGGAACCGGGCGCCAAAAAGAGCGAGCCGGTAGCGCCCATCGTGTACTACGTCGATCGCGGCGTGCCGGAGCCCATTCGTTCGGCATTGATCGAAGGAGCCGGCTGGTGGAACGAAGCCTTCGAAGCCGCCGGATACGAAAACGCATTCCAGGTAAAAGTACTGCCCGTCGACGCCGATCCCATGGACGTGCGGTATAACGTCATCAACTGGGTGCACCGCTCCACACGCGGCTGGAGCTACGGCAGCAGCGTCGTCGACCCACGCACCGGCGAGATCATCAAGGGGCACGTCCTCCTGGGCAGCCTGCGGGTGCGTCAGGATTTTCTCATTGCCCAGGGGCTGGCGCCTGCCTACAAAAACGGCGCGGAGCCCGACCCGCGCCTCCTCGAAATGGCCCTCGCCCGGCTCCGGCAGCTGAGTGCGCACGAAGTAGGGCACACCCTCGGGCTGGCCCACAACTTCGCCGCCAGCTATAACGACCGCGCCTCGGTGATGGACTATCCGCATCCATACATCAAACTCGACAAACTCGATCGCATCGACTTTTCCGAAGCTTACGATACCGGCATCGGCGAGTGGGATAAACGCACCATCCTCTACGGCTATCAGGATTTCCCGGAAGGCGTCGACGAAACCGCCGTGCTGAACCAAATACTCTCCGAAAACAACACCCTCGGCCTCGCCTACCTCACCGACCAGGACGCCCGGCCCGCTTACGGCGCCCATCCGTACGCACACCTCTGGGACAACGGGCGGCAACCCGCCGAAGAACTGCGCCGGCTGATGCAGGTCCGGAAAATTGCACTCGAAGATTTCGGACCGCACAACATCCCGACAGGCGCGCCGCTCGCTACCCTGGAAAACGTGCTGGTGCCCTTGTACCTGGCTCATCGCTACCAGGTGGAAGCCACCGCCAAACTGATCGGCGGGCTACAGTACAGCTATGCCGTACGCGGCGACGGCCAGGTGCCCGTCGAGATCATTCCGGATGAACGCCAGCGGGACGCCCTGGCCGCACTGCTGGAAACACTCGACCCCGCTTTCCTGGCGCTGCCCGAACGACTGCTGGAGCAGATCCCGCCGCTGCCGCCCGGATATTCCCGGAACCGGGAACTCTTCAAAGTACACACCGGCCTGAGCTTCGACCCCCTGGGTGCGGCGGAAAGCTCGGCCCGGCACACCATCCGTTTTCTGCTCAATCCCGAACGCCTGGCGCGGCTGGTAGAGCAGAGCGCACGGCAGGAAGGACGCCTGTCGGTAGCGGAAGTCCTCGACGCGCTCGACCAGGCCGTTCGCGTCAAAACCCAGGAAACGAATACTTTTGAAGCCGAAATTGCCCGGGTCGCGGAAAAGCTGACGGTACTTCGTTTGCTTGCGCTGGCCGCCCGGCAGGACATCAATCAGCAGGTGGTGGCGGAAGTTTATCTCAAGCTCGTACAGCTGAAGGAACGGTACGCCCGCCAGGCAGGCTTTTCCGGCAAGCCGCAACAAAACGCGCATTACCACTACCTGCTGCATCAGATCGAACTATTTCAGAACAACCCCAAAGATTATCAGCTGCCGGAAACACCGGAAATGCCCGACGGCTCCCCGATCGGCTGCGGCGGATTTTGACCGGAGGTGATCCATTTCGGCGGCCCGCTCGTATTGCTATTAGGCCAAACCGTTCCGTGCATGCTGTTTGAATTCAATATGTATAGCGCCCTGCTTCTGCCGGGTTTCATTCAAGGCGCCCTGTTCACCCTTCTGTTGTTCTGGCGGGGCTGGCGAAAGCAACAACTTTCCGATCATCTGCTGGCGATCATTCTGTTGATCAGCACCCTCCACGTCACCAGTTATATGCTGGGATTTGCGGGCTGGTACGACGCGCATAACGGTTACACAACCTTTATGTTCTACTTCCCCTGGACGCACGTCTTGTGGTTCGGCCCCTTCATCTACCTGTACTTCCGCAGCCTGACGAATACCCGGTTCCAACTGGAGCGTCGCTATTTTTGGATCTTGCTGCCCGGGGCGATCGAGCTGACCACGAGAGTGGTGATCTTCCTGCACGACCTGGCGGTCCGCCACTGGCTGCTGGGGGAAGAGCTGCCCTATTTCCACGCGACCAAGGGATGGTGGCGCGATTTTTCCCTGCCGGTGCTCGACAGCCTGGTTTTCGCCCTGGCCTGGAATTTTGTTTTCCTTTTGCTGACCATCCGGGAATACGGACGCTACAAGCGGTACGTCCGCAATAATTTTTCGGATACGGAAGAGATCGAATTCTCCTGGCTCCGCAAGCTGCTCATCGGCTTTGTAGTGGTGCTGAGCCTGATGTATTTGTTTCGCCTGTTTGACGCCTACATCCAGGAGCTCCACTACACACAGAATTGGTTCTCCTTTTTTGCCGTCTCGGTCTGGATCTACTACCTCAGCATTGCCGGCTACACTTCGGGCGAGCACATCCCCATCGCCCTGCAGTACGCACCGGAGGACGCCCCTCCTCCGGCTTCACCCTCCACAGACGACCAGGAAGCCAAAGAGATCGGCGACTGGAAAAACAAGATCAAAAAATGGATGGCCGAACAGCGTCCCTACCTCAATCCGGAGCTGACCCTCCCGGAGATGGCCGGACAGCTGGGCGCCGGCGCTTCCCTCCTTTCCCGGGTCATCAATCAGGGTTTCGGGCAAAATTTCAACGATTTCATCAACGCCCACCGCGTGGAAGCGGTCAAAGCCAAGCTGACGAAGGGCGAAAATGAGCAATACACCCTGCTCGCCATTGCGATGGAATGCGGCTTCAATTCCAAAGCCACCTTCAACCGTGCTTTTCGCAAATTTACCGGCATGTCGCCCCGGGAGTTTCAGCGACAAAACCAGCATAATCAAAAAAAAGAATAACGGTATCTTCGCACCATGCTGAGTTTAATCAACGCACCCTATCCCTTCTCGAGAAATGCCCG
The DNA here is from genome assembly GCA_964419545.1 of uncultured Saprospiraceae bacterium. Lineage (GTDB taxonomy): Bacteria > Bacteroidota > Bacteroidia > Chitinophagales > Saprospiraceae > CAYQQU01. The sequence continues at coordinate 3,989 of CAYQQU010000102.1, forward strand.
CAGCGAATGGGGGTATACAATCGGCGTCGGGCTTTTTATCGCCTTTTTTCTCAACATCTTTCAACCCTTCGGCACTGATGATTTCCAAAGCCCCCATAAGACGCTTTTTCTCTCCGGTTACGGGCTCGTCGTGGTGCTGGTCATCCTCATTTTCCGCAAACTGATCCCCGCGCTGATCCCGCAGCCGTTCCAGGATGAACGCTGGACGGTCGGCAAACATATTCTCTGGTCGCTGCTGATCCTCGGGAGCGCAATTTTTGCTTCCTATAGTTACTGGGCCTGGTATTTCGACCGGCCGTTCTCGCTGGCCGTCTTCGGATCTTTTTTCAGCACCGTCATTTTCATTGCCGTATTTCCGGTGGCCGGCCTCGTAGTCGCGGATTATATTTTCTGGCTCAAGCGGTTTCAGGTACGGGCCGCTAACCTACAAACGGAACTGACGCACCGGCAAACCAGCCGTTCGGAGCCTGCCGCACTGCAATTGCAGGACGAAAACGGCAGGGTGCAGCTGAATTGCCGCGACGACGAGCTTTTGTACCTGCAGGCGGCCGATAATTACGTGGAAGTTTTTCTATGGCGTGGCGGCGCCCTAGAAAGGGAATTGTTGCGCAGCCCCCTCAAAGCGCTGGAGGCCCAACTGGCGACGCCGCCCTTCGTACGCAGCCATCGCTCCTATATCGTCAACCTGAACCAGGTGCAACGGGTATCCGGCAACGCCCAGGGTTACCGGCTCCACCTCGGGGAAGGCAAGACCGAAGTGCCGGTTTCGCGTTCGCGCAGCAAAGAGGTGTTAAATAAGTTGCGGTTTTTTTTGGACCGGTAAATACCCTCTACCGATAGCGGGCGCCGCCCCCAACCCGGATTATTCATGAAAAATCCGGGTTAAGCCACTGCCTGCCGGCTCACCCACCACTGCCGGACCCGCCGCCGCCAGGGTACTTCGATGCGGTGATACGTCAGTAAAGAGAGCAGAAAAATAGCCCCGCAGAAGATCAGCATACCCAGCAGGTACTGGGGCGTGCCGTAGTCCTGGCCGTAGACTTCGGGCGTAATGGCTCCGAAAATGACGGTGAAGTAGATAAACATGGCCGGCCCCTGCCACATGTACAAAGAGTAGGAGATGTCGCCCAGCACCTTAAACGGACGTTGGTTGAGCACCTGCCCGGCATGGCTTTCATTGTAGGCAGTAGCCAGGAGCAGGGGCGTGAATCCCATCACGATCAAGACGTCGTGGATATCCAGGATCAAAAAGACCAGCACCCACAGCAGCGACAAGAGAAATGCCCCGTTGCGCGCAAAGAGGGTACGCAAAAAACCTTGTTCGTAAAGCTTATACAGCGCCACGCCTCCCAGGAAACCCAGGCCGCCGCGCAGAAAACCCCAGGTGTGGGTGGCATCCAGGTTTTGGTTCTTGGTCATCAGGGTGATGAGGGTCAGGCCAACCCAGGAAAGGACCAGCAGGAGGCCGTAGCGCCATTGCTTTTTGGAAACGAAAAACGGGAAAAGAAAGGGAAAAACCAGATACGCAATCCATTCCGCACTGATCGACCAGGAGACGGCGTTCCAGGTCAGGTGGTCGAAAAGGCCGATAGAGTCCAGCATCAGCAGCTCGGCGGGCAGCGCCATAAGGGTATTCCAATTCTTGAATGCCTGCTCAGGCTGAACGAGCAGGAGCAGCAGCTGAAAAACCACCAATAACAGCAGTATCGCGAAGTGCAAGGGATAGATACGCGCCAGACGGGCCACAATGAAATTCTTGTAATTGTCGCGCGCCACTTTTTTTCCAAAATAGCGCTGTCCGTAGACGTGGTAAATGACGAAGCCGCTAAGCAGAAAAAAAAAATCCACCCACAGGTAGCTCTTGGTCAGCAGCCCCTCGATTTCGGTCGGCAACAAACTTTTCTGAAAGTCGGAGCTGAACCGGATGCCTTCATTGAAATGGAAAAACATCACCATCATGGCAGCAATGCCACGCATCGGGGTGAGCGAGTCGATGTATTTTATGGGTTTCATGGCGTTTTTTTGGTTCTGCGCCCAATTGTGGTGCAGTTGCAGGTCCAAAAACGGGCGCTAATTGGGTGTTTTATTTTATAACAATCAAGTTAAGCAAATTTTCAACCGAACAAAAAAGCGACTCCGGAAAAAAGTCTTCGGAGTCGCTTTTTATACGAACCCATTGCGGGTTCTACCCTTTTCAACCGCTCGAACTAGCCGGCCGCCAGTTCCTTGCGGATCTTATTCAGGGCCGAGCCGGCGGTCACCCAGTCGATCTGGGCCTGGTTGTAGGTATGAGCTACTTCGAACTCGTCGGTCGTCCCGTCGGAGTGGTGCAGCTTGACGGTCAGGTTTTTGTCCGGCGCCATTGCGTTGAAGTCGAGGATGTCGATCTTATCGTCCTGGCGCACTTTTTCGTAATCGTCGGGGTCGACGAAGGTCAGCGCCAGCATGCCCTGCTTCTTGAGGTTGGTTTCGTGGATGCGGGCGAACGATTTGACGATAACGGCGTGGACGCCCATGAAGCGGGGCTCCATGGCCGCGTGCTCGCGCGAAGAGCCTTCGCCGTAGTTGTCTTCGCCGAACACCACGGTGCCGATGCCGGCCTCCTTGTACTTGCGGGCCGAGTCGGGCACGGTGTGGAAGGTGGCGTTATTTTCGTTATCGACGTAGTTGGCGACGTTGTTCATTTCGTCGTTGAAATAGTTGACCGCACCGATCAGCATATTATTGGAAATATTTTCCAGGTGGCCGCGGTATTTCAGCCAGGGGCCGGCCATCGAGATGTGGTCGGTGGTGCACTTGCCCTTGGTTTTGATCAGCAGGCGCATGCCCGTGAGCTGTTCCTGGGTGATCGGTTCGAAGGGCGTAAGCAGTTGCAGGCGGTTCGAGTTGGGATCGACCTTTACTTCCACCTCGTGGCCGTTTTCGGCGGGCGGCTGGTAGCCCGGGTCTTTGACGTCGAAACCGTTGGCCGGCAGTTCCACGCCGGAGGGCGGGTCCAGCTTCACCTCCTCCCCTTCTTCGTTCACCAGCGTATCGGTCAGCGGGTTGAAGGTCAGGTCGCCGGCGATCGCCATCGCTGTAACCAGCTCCGGTGAAGCCACGAAGGAGCGCGTCTGGGGGTTGCCGTCGTTGCGTTTCGAGAAATTGCGGTTAAACGAGGTGATGATCGAATTGGCGCGGCTCGGATCGTCGGTATGGCGCGCCCACTGGCCAATGCAAGGGCCGCAGGCGTTGGCGAGCACCACGCCGCCCATCGCTTCGAAATCTTTGAGCTGACCGTCGCGGTCTACCGTATACCGGATCTGCTCGGAGCCCGGTGTGACGGTGAACTCCGACTTCACCTTGAGCTTTTTGGCGACCGCCTGGCGGGCCAGCGAAGCGGCGCGGTCGAGGTCTTCGTAAGAAGAGTTGGTGCACGATCCGATCAGGCCGACTTCCAGCTTTTGCGGGTAGCCGTTCTCTTTGACCGCCTGGGCGAATTTGGAGATCGGCCAGGCCAGGTCGGGCGTATACGGGCCGTTGACGTGCGGCTCCAGGGTGCTCAGGTCGATCTCGATGACCTGGTCGAAGTACTTTTCGGGATCCGCATAGCATTCGGGATCGCCGGTGAGGTATTCCCGGACGCCGTCGGCCAGTTCGGCCACATCGGCGCGTTCGGTAGCGCGCAGATAGCGGCTCATCGATTCGTCGTAGCCGAAAGTGGAGGTGGTGGCCCCGATCTCGGCGCCCATATTGCAGATGGTGCCTTTACCGGTACAGGACATGGAGCGGGCGCCGTCGCCGAAGTATTCGACGATCGCGCCGGTGCCCCCTTTCACGGTGAGGATGCCGGCCACTTTCAGGATGACGTCTTTGGGCGACGTCCAGCCGCTCATCTTACCGGTGAGTTTGACGCCGATGAGTTTGGGCATCTTCAGTTCCCAGGGCATGCCGGCCATGACGTCGACTGCGTCGGCGCCGCCCACGCCGATGGCGACCATGCCGAGGCCGCCGGCGTTGGGGGTGTGCGAGTCGGTGCCGATCATCATGCCGCCCGGGAAGGCGTAGTTTTCGAGAACGGTTTGATGGATGATGCCGGCGCCTGGCTTCCAGAAGCCGATGCCGTATTTATTGGAAACGGAAGACAAAAAGTCGTAAACCTCCTTGTTGACGTCGAGGGCTTTCTCCATATCTTGCTCCGCGCCGACTTCCGCCTGGATGAGGTGGTCGCAGTGCACGGTGGAGGGAACAGCGACGTTGTCGCGGCCGGCCATCATAAACTGGAGGAGCGCCATCTGAGCGGTAGCGTCCTGCATGGCGACGCGATCGGGTGCGAAAAAGACATAATCTTTGCCGCGGCCGTAATTTTGCAGCGGCGATTCGGGGTGCAGGTGGGCGTAGAGGATTTTCTCGGCGAGGGGCAGCGGGCGCCCCAGCTTTTCGCGGGCCTCGTCCACCCGTTTGGGGAAAGACTCGTAATGAGCCCGGATCATATCAATATCAAATGCCATAGGTTCAGGTTTAAATTTTTATTTTTTGTGCCTTGAAAGGAGACAAATCTACAATATTTAGCGGATTTCCTCTTACTATTTGAAGTGTACGAAGTCCGGTTTTGTTTACAAGACTTTCATTCCTAACTTTGCTGCCGTGAAACCATCGACCTGGCCGGTAAAGAGCCTGAAAACGGCGTTTCGCACTACCGAGGAGACCCTGTTCTGGGTTTTCGGCGCCGTGGTGCTGCTGAGTATTTTGCTGGGCGTCGCCCTGCAGGAATGGGTTTTGTTCGGGGCGCCGGCGCTGCTGCTATTTGGCTATCTGGTAGTGGTCGATTTTAAGCTCGTCTTCTTTTTACTGCTGGCCACGCTCCCGCTCTCCACTGAGGTCACCCTGCCCAACGGTTTCGGCACCGATCTGCCCAGCGAGCCGCTGATGATCGGGCTGATGCTGGTTTACGTGCTTTACGTCATTCGCCACGGCCGGGCGTTGGGGGCAGACCTCCTGCGACACCCCATTACGCTGGTGCTGCTGCTGCACCTTGGGTGGATTTTCGTCACCACTCTGATGTCGGATGCACCGGTCGTTTCGCTTAAGTTCTTCCTGGCCAAGCTGTGGTACGTCTTCACTTTTTACTTCCTGGCGATCTTATTGTTGCGGGAGGAAGTCGATTTTCGCAGGTATTTCTGGTTTGTCTTTATTCCTTTGCTCTTTACGGTGCTGGTGGCCATCGTCCGGCACGCGGGCTACGGCTTCTCTTTCGAATTCGTGCACAAGGTGCTGCACCCTTTCTACCGCAACCACGTAGCCTATGCTTCCATCATCAGCGTTTTCCTGCCCTTCGTCTGGTACCTCCGGCGCTGGTATCCGCGCGGCGGCAGGCGATGGTATCTGCTCACAGCAGCGCTGGTGGTATTGCTGGTCGCCATTCAGCTTTCCTACACCCGGGCGGCGTACGTATCGCTCGTCATCGCCATCGGCGCCTACTACGTGATCCGCTATCGCCTCACGCGCTATGCGTTGTTGCTGGCGCTGGCCGGCGCGCTGGGCGTAGTGGTGTATTTCGCTTACGACAACACCTACCTCGACTACGCGCCCAGATACGAGCAGGTCGTTTCCCATACCGACTTCAACAATTTGCTGGAAGCCACCTACCAGGGCGAGGACATCTCCACTATGGAGCGCGTCTACCGCTGGATCGCCGGTTTTTACATGAGCCAGGACCGTCCTCTTTTCGGCTGGGGCCCCGGCAATTTCTACAATTTCTACCGTCCGTACACCGTCACCAGCTTCCAGACCTACGTCAGCGACAACCCCGAGAAATCGGGCATTCACAGCTATTACCTGATGACGATGACCGACCAGGGGTACCCAGGGCTGGCCATCTTCCTCCTCCTGATCGCGGTGGTGCTGCTGCGGGGCGAAGCCGTCTATCACCGCCTCACCGACCCGCGGCAGCGCGATACGGCGATGATGTTCCTGCTGTCGTTCATCATCATTCTCACCCTCCTCATTATCAACGACCTGATCGAGACGGATAAGATCGGGCCCTTCTTTTTTATGGCGATGGCGGTGTTGGTGAATTTGGATCTTTCCAAGGGCGCTTCCGGTCATCCTCGAAAACCAGGATCACAAAGCGCTTAACTTGGATTAGTCGAAGTCGCCAAAGAGAACAAGTCACCCCTCCTCTCGTTCCAACCGCTCGATCAAGCGCCCCGATATCCGCAAGAAGTCCATCTCGGTGATCATGCCGGTGAGTTCGCCGCCCTTCACTACGGGCAGGCAGCCGATCTTATTGTCGCGCATGGTGTGCATGGCTTTGACGATCGTCTCGTTGGGATCGATGGTGATGGGGTTGCTGATCATGATGTCTTTGACGGTGATCGCTGATTTGCCGTTGAAGCGGCTGCGGTCGGTATAGTAGCGCAGCAGCAGGCGGGAAGTAATCAGCCCCACGAGGCGCCCCTTCTGGTCTTCAACGGGCATATATCGGATCTTGCGCCAGTCCATCAGTTCGGCCACCAGCTCGATCAGGTCGTCCGGTTGTACGGTAAAGAGGTCGGTTTCCATAAATTCGTCGACTTTGAGGCCGGCGGGGCGATATTCTTCGAGGTCTTCGATCTGGAGCTGGCCCCATTCGTGGACGGGTTTGCCGGCGGTCTGGTTTTTGATGATGTTGGCAGTGACGATGGTGAGCGCTTCGTCGCGCGAGCATTCTTTGGCGAGTTTGGTGAAGGCGCGCAGCTGCCAGCGGGCGCCGTTCATGTGGCAGCGGGCCCGTTCTTCGATGACCCCCAGGTAGCGGTCGATATCGGCGGGGTTGACTTTCCGGCTGTTGAGGCCGGCGCGCGCCAGGGGCAGCAGTTCTTTTTGGACGAGGTCGACGGCCGAGATCTTTTTATCGCCGAACCAGGTAAACTTGGTGTCCATACCGAATTTGGCGGCTTTGGCGAAATTGTCGCGCACGTCCTCCCAGGCGATGACTTTACGGATGTCGTCGTATTGTTCACCCAGCCCGGTCATGGCGCCGAGCCAGAAGGCGGCGTTGGCGACTTCGTCGATGACGGAGGGGCCGGCGGGCAGCACGCGGTTTTCGATGCGCAGGTGGGGTTTCCCGTTGTCGCTGATGCCGTAGCACGGCCGGTTCCAGCGGTAGACGGTGGAGTTGTGCACCTGCAAGGCCCGCAATTTGGGCGCCCGGTTTTCCTGGATCAGCTGTATGGAGTCTTCCTCGACGTCGGCGCTGAGGAGCACCCGGAAGCGGGCGATATCTTCGCGGTAGATTTCCAGGATCGAGCCGTCGAGCCAGCCGGAGCCGAAGCTCACGCGGGGGCTGCGCTCGCGCAGGTGATCGTGCGTAGTGCGGATATCGAGCGCCTGCTGGAAAAGGGCGATGCGGCTTTCGTGCCAGAGCCGTTTGCCGAAGACGATGGGCGAATTGGCGGCAATGGCCATCACCGGTGCGGCGAGCGTCTGGGCGATATTGTACAGCGGCGCGAAAGTAGCGGGCGTCACCTGCAGATGCACCTGAAAACTGGTGTTGCAGGCTTCGAGCAAGGGGGAGTTGTGGCGTACGAGCAGCTCATCGATGCCCATGAGCCGCAGTTCGTAGGCCGGCCCGATAAGCTGACTGTTGATGGCTTCGATGAGGGCCCGGTAGCGCTTTTTGGGGGTGAGGTTGTGCAATTCCAGGTCGTACTTCCGCAAGGTGGGCAGGATGCCGGTGAGGATCAGGTCGGCCTTCATGCCGTGCAGTACGGCCCTTACCTGTCCGAGGTTGTCGTTGAGTTCGGCTTCGACTTTCGACAGGCAATCGCCGGTAAACAGGCGGGGGGTGAGATTGGTTTCCAGGTTAAATCGCGCCAGCTCGGTTTCCAGCCATTCTTTTCCCGGCATTTTATCGAGCACCTCCATGGCGATGCAGGCCGGTTTGTAAGTACGGCCATCCACCAGGCAGAGTTCCTGTTCGGCGCCGATGCGGAGCTGATCGGTTTCGAACCAATCATTTTCCAGCATGTGCTCCAGGGCCTGGACGTCCCGCAACAGTTTCTTGACGAACCGCTGCCGCGATTCGTGGTCTGATACGATGGAAACTTTTTGTTCCCCCATAGTTTACCCGTTTTTGTGATCTTCTGTGCAATAAAAAGCCGGGAACAAAGATCCGGGCTTTTGCTGAACCCATTGCGGGTTCACTAATAAAGGTAGAGAATATTCGGGTATGAAGCGAAACGCCTTCCGGATTCTTTCGCAGTTCTACTGTTTTCGGCCCCGAAAAAAGCCGGGCAGTCCTTAGCCCGGATTATTCATAGGTTCTTCGTCATGACGGTTATCAGGCTTGCGTTCGCGCCGGAGGGCGACACCTGCAGCAGGCAGCTATCCCCAGATACGGTGAGTGAGCGGGGCAGAATGGCGGGCGGCAATAGATGGACCCGTGAATAATCCGGGTTAGGGTAGCAGGTATTTGCATTTAACCCCCTTTTGCTACTATATTGCAGTATGAAAGCAGCTAATCTGGTCATTGCCGTCCTTTTCGCCCTCTTTGCGATCGTCCAGTTCAACGACGTCGATCCCTGGCTTTGGGTAAGCCTTTACGGTTTTATCGCCGTAGTGGCCGCCTTCGCCGCTTTCGGGCGGTACAATCGCTACGTTATCCTGGCCGGCCTGGCCGTATGCACCATCCTGATGATAGATCTGTTGCCGGATTTCATCAACTGGATAAAAATGGGCATGCCCACCATTACGGGGTCCATGAAAGTAAAAGAGCCGCATATTGAACTGACGCGGGAATTCCTGGGATTGGTGCTTTCCATCGCTGCCTTTATTTTCCTGTACTTTCAGGCTTTTCGCCGCCGGATAGGCTGAGAATTGTCCTAACCGTTCCGATTGCACGCCCTTACCGTAATTTCCCTTTTTGCCATTCGCCGCCGGCCGTTAGTGGTTCGATAAAAGTTGAAAATATTTGTATTTTTGAGTTATTTCCTTGAAAGCAGCAGGTCTTTGCCGGCGCTTTTCGTAAAAAACCAGGTATTAACTAACCAATCGCCAACACCACCCAACACCACCCGACTACCCTTAAATTTTTCAATTAATCTAGAAGATGAAGGCCGAAAACGAGCACACGGGGTCCGAGAAAGAAGTCATTACCCCTCCCGCCCGGGAATTGGCCGTACTCCGGCAGATTAACGAAGCATTGGTATTGCTGCTGGAAAACCAGGCCGATGGCCATCGGGGCCTTGTTCACGCTTTGCAACGGATAGGCGAAGTGATGGATGCCGACGGCCTGCTGTACGGGCCGTTGGACGATTCGGGGCCGGCCGGTTTGCCTTTGCGGCGGCGCTACGCGCTGCTTCGGGAAAGCGGCTACTGGCGGGCCTCTTCCTCTCCCCTCGCCGGCAGCCTCCCGCTATCGGAAAAATTGAAACAGCTGCCGCCCGGTGAGGCGCTGTTCGCCACTCCACGGGATTTCACACCGCAAACACCGGCTTTTCTCCGGCAGCACGCCATGGGCTCCGCCTGGCTGTTCCCCCTGTGGATCGACGACCGGTGCTGGGGTTTTCTGGGACTGACCAGCCAAGACGAGAACCGGACCTGGCGGCGGGAAGAAGCCGGATTGCTTACTCCGTTTCTCCTGAGCCTCAGCAACTTCCTTGCCCGTAAAGCAGCGGAAAAAAGCCTGATCGAACAACAGGACCGCAACTTCATGACGGAACACCGGCTCCGTACCAGCATCCTCGCCACCATTCCGGAATGGATCGTAGTCGTCGATTATTCAAATCTCGCATTTAAATACCTGAATATCGATCCCGACGGTCAAATTTTAGGCTACCAATTATCACAAATCCGGGATCCCTATCAATACTTCAAGAGCCGCATTCATCCCGATCACCGGGAAGCTCACCAGCTAATGATTGCACAGATCGCCGAGCTTCCGGACGGCCGGTTCATGGAAAGAGAACTATGCCTCCTCGATGCGGAAGACAACTGGCGCTGGATTTGGGTGCGCAACCGCGTTTTCTCCCGGGACGAGCAGGGCCGGGTGTCCGAATTCATCGCCCTGGTGCAGGATATTACAGAACAGAAAAAATCGCAGCTCGCCCTGCAGCAACAACGCGATTATCTGCACCGGATCATCGACTCAAGCCCCAACCTCATTTTCGCCAAAGATCGCGCAGGGCGGTACACCATGGCCAACAAAGCCCTCATCCGGATCTACCGCACCACCTTCGAGGACCTCCTCGGCAAAAATGATAACGACTTCAACCCCAACCTGGAAGAGACCGCTTTCCTGCAGCGCGCTAACGAAGAGGTGATCGCTACAGGAAAAACCAAATTCATCCGCTCGCGCACCATCCACGATCCGGACGGCAATCCATACGTAGTGCAGATACTGAAAACGCCGCTCTGCGACGAGCAGGGCGCACCCCAGGAAGTATTGACCACCGTCACCGATATCACCCATCAGAAAAAAGTCGAAGAACAGATCCGGGCCGAACAGCGCCTCAATCAGGATATTTTGGCCACCATCCCCGAGGCCATCCTGGTAGTCGATTACCAGACGCTGGCGTTCTCTTACCTGAACCGGCGCCTGAAAGAGCCGTTCTTCGGGCACCCGGTTGCCGCCCCGAACGACCCGGTCGCGTTTTTCAAAACGCATATTCATCCCGATGATCTGCGCCCGCCGGCCTATTCTTTCATCACCGCCATCGGCCGGGCCGGCGACGACGCGGTTACCCGGCTGGAATTCCGGTTGCAGTCGCCCGACGGCAGCTGGCGGTGGCTCTCCGCACGCGCCAAAGTATTCAAGCGCCATCCCAGTGGGGAGGTCAAGGAGTTTTTGGCTTTATTGCAAGACGTGACGCCCCGCAAGTTGGCCCGGCAGCAACTGATCACCAGTGAAAGAAGATACCGCAACTTTATCCGCTACAGCACGGAAGGCATCTATTACGTCAATTGCGGCCGGCCCATACCGATCGACCTGCCGCCCGCAGAACAGGTCCGCCAATACTACGATCACGCTTATGTCGAAGAATGCAACATCGCCTTCGCAAGCATGTACGGTTTCGATCGCACCGAAGCCGTGGTGGGCATGAAAGTATACGACGCCCACGCCGGCGACCACTTTGAGGAAAACGCCCGCTCTTTTATCGCCATGGCGGAGAACGGTTATAAGATCGAGTCCGCCGAAACCCTGGAGAAAGACCAAACCGGCCGCCCCCAAGGGCAGACGCATAAAACCGCCAAATAAAAACAAAGCATTAGCTTTG
>CAYQQU010000103.1:0-13367 GCA_964419545.1 uncultured Saprospiraceae bacterium
ATAAGGAAATAGAGCAGTAAGCCTCCTTTTACCAGATAACGAGCAGGAGCAAACGCCCTCAGGGGCCGGATTCGTTTGTGGTAATGCAGTCGGTTTTTCAAAAAATAGCGGTTAATCCTTTTCGGAAACTGTTGTTCCAGCATGATTTTAAACCATTGCTCATAAAACAAAGTTCGGTCATCATACAACTGATCAAGCTTGAAAACAGAATTTGCACCGTGAACCCGTCGCATGACAACGGGCTTTTCAATCTCGCCGGGATAAAGCCTGCCGCGCCAGGCAGCGTTAAAAATGAGCGTGTTTTCTTCGCCGGTGAGCAAATGGGTTTCAAATCTCAGGTTCAACCGATTTAGAGAGCAGTTCTTCAACGTTAGGCCGCAAATGGAAATGAAATCAACGGGTGAGTTGATTATTTGATTAAAAACTTGTTCTGGATCAAGGCCTGAGGTCGCGAAAGTTATTTTTTCCACTTCTTTGACGGACGCGGTAAATGTGGTCTTTACTGCTTCATTCTCAAAAAAATTCTCCAGACACTCATAGACCCCGTCCGCATCAGGGTGCGCAGCAAAAGCAGCCTTGGTTTTTCGGAAGCGGCCGGGCAAGTAGTAGTCGTCGGCATCCAGAAAAGATATGTATGGCGTCGTAGCCTTCTCCAGCCCCAAGTTTCGACTTGCACCTGGACCGTGATTGCCTTTATCCGGGTGTTGTAGTACTACCAGTCGGTTGTCCTCCGCTGCTATTCCCTGGGCAATGACGAGCGAACAATCCGTTGAACCGTCGTCAATGAGCAACACTTCTGCCACTTCGGGCTGAGCCAAAGCAGAACGAATGGCTTCCTCCAAAAAAGGAGCCGAATTATAAACGGGAATGATAACCGATACTTGCACTTTCTACCATTTTCCTCAAAGATACTTACCTTACCCCGATGAACCGAACCACAATCATCGAGCCGCAGCGGTTTTCCCTGGGTAAGCAGCTGGCCGAAGTGTGGCGCTACCGGGAGCTGCTGTGGATGCTGGCTTACCGCGACTTCCGGGTGCGTTACGCCCAGGCGTTTCTCGGGTTTTCTTGGGCTTTGCTCAACCCCTTGATCAACCTGGTCTTGTTGTCTTTTGTCTTTCACCGGGTGGCGCAGGTGGAAACCGGAGAGGTTGCGCCCTTGCTTTTTACAATGACCGGACTGGCCGGCTGGACTTACTTTGCGGAGGTCTTTGGAAATGCCGGGGATTCCATTCTGGGAGCCCAGAATATGGTCAAAAAAATCTACTTTCCCAGGCTGATCATCCCATTATCGAAAGCCATTACCGGATTGATCGACCTGGGAATCACGTTATTGCTGCTGGGGGTGCTACTACTCTTCTACCGACATCCGCTATCTTGGCAGCTGATCTTTTTTCCCGCCTTCCTAATGGCGGCAATGCTGGCCGGACTGACCGGCGGCATCTGGCTCAGCGCGCTTACGGTTCGATTTCGCGATTTCCGCTACATCAGTCCGGTCTTCCTGCGGGTCGGTTTGTTCATCAGCCCGATCGCCTATCCGGCGGGAGAGGTGCCGGCTTCGTATCAATTTCTCTATTTTCTCAATCCGCTGGCCGGTATCATCGAAGGGTTTCGCTGGTGTTTACTTGGCGCCCCTGCGCCGCCGGTAGTCGCCTGGCTCGGCATAGGGCTGCTGCTCTTGCTGTTTACCGGGAGTCTGTTTTATTTTTACCGCATAGAAGCAACCATTGCTGATGTGATATGAGTGATTTTGCGATCAAAGCAGAAAATATAGGTAAGCTATATTATCGGCGCCGGAAAAGGGCGGGAACGCTGCGGGATACGCTGGCTGGTGCTTGGGCCTCGGTCGGCCGGCAACAAAGTGAGGCATTCTGGGCGTTAAAGGAAGTTTCTTTTGAAGTCCCACAGGGAGAAGTCCTCGGCATCATCGGACGCAACGGCGCCGGAAAATCTACTTTGCTCAAGATCCTTTCCCGCATTACCCCACCGACCACCGGACGGGTGGCACTCAACGGAAGAATAGCTTCGTTGTTGGAGGTGGGTACCGGCTTTCATCCCGAACTGACGGGCCGGGAGAATATCTTCATGAACGGTGCGATCCTGGGTATGTCGCGAGCCGAGATCCGCCGTAAGTTTGATGAAATTGTCGATTTTTCGGGCGTGGAAGCGTTTATCGACACGCCGGTAAAACATTATTCTTCAGGAATGTATGTACGGCTGGCGTTTTCGGTGGCGGCGTACACAGAAACAGAAATCACTTTAATTGATGAGGTTCTAGCAGTCGGTGATCAGCGTTTTAAACAAAAAAGCATCAAAAAGATCGAAAGCCTCCATGAAATGGGGAAAACAGTACTTTTTGTGAGCCATGACCTGGAGATCATTCAGAAAATTTGTTCCGTAGCGATGGTGATAGTTAATGGCGAACTGATCCAGCCGCCCGAGCACCCAATAAAAGCCATCAATCGATATCTGCAACTCGGGATAACCAACAGTAAATCAATAGACTACTATCGTCAAAACGGCCTTAGTAAGAATATTCTTTTTCAAGAAATAAAAATTGAAAATGATCGTCTTTTGTTTATGGAAGGAGAAGATTTAGTCTTTTCTATAGGACTTATTTCCAACAAAGTAATGGAAAAAATCTCAATAGGCTGTACTATCTTTTCTGCAAGCGGGAAACCCATCGGAGTTTCATTATCCAACCCATTTCCTGTTTTATCCACCGGCCAAATCGCTTTACTTTTTCGACTCGTCGCTCCCAACTTATCACCTGGAAAATACCATTTCGGCTTCAGTGTCGGGAAAGGAACCTTTTCTAATCGTTATGATTTCGACCTTATTGTCGGCTATCCTGAAATTGAAATTACGCCCCGAAACCAAGAAGATGTTTTTTATTGGAACCCATCCTGGGGCAGTTGTCGATTTTTGTCCGTTGTTGAAATAAATTAATCTGACATGTGTCCGGCAGCCACTTATTACCAACACGACAGAAAAGAGATGCTAAAGTTCCTTCCCGTAAATGTTCACTTTTGCCTGGATGTTGGATGCGGAGAAGGCGCCTTTGGCCGAATGGTAAAATGTAAAACCGGTAGTCAAATCTGGGGAATTGAACCAAATCAAAAAGCATGTGCAAAAGCTTGTCAGCATTTAGACCGTATTTTCTGCGAGACTTTCGAGGAATTTATAATGCCGGAAACTTACGAAGAACGTTTTGACTGCATTTTTTTCAATGACGTGCTCGAACATCTCTATGACCCCTGGGCTGCGTTAAAAAAGGCAAAAGGATTATTATCCAATGAAGGGGTCGTCGTTGCCTCTATTCCCAATGTCCTTTTCGCAGACCACCTTTATGAGCTAATATTTCAGAAAGACTGGAAATACCGCGAAAGTGGCATCCTGGACTTAACACATATCCGTTTTTTTACGCCCAGAAGTATAGTCCGGATGTTTAAGACGTCTGGGTTTCTCGTGAAGAACATGACCGGGATCAACCCCACTCCTTCAAGAAAGCTGAAGTTGCTGGGGTACTTATTCCCTTCTGTATTCCAAGAACTTCGATTCCCACAATATGCAGTTGTCGCAAGAAAAGCACCCTGACGCTCAAAACTGATTTAGCATCAAAAAAGAACTTGCCATCGTCATTCCCTTCGTTAAACCTGATTTCATTAAAGAAACACTATATTCCATATTCGCCCAAACCAACCGGAACTTCAACCTTTACATTGGTGTTGACGGAATTCAATACGAATTACAACCGCACCTTAAAGCACTCATAGCGAGAGGAATCCAAGTATACTGGCAGGTCTTTGATCATAACCTCGGCCGTATTTCTTTAACCCAACAATGGGAACGCTGTATTGCCCTTTCCAGAGAAGAACCTTGGATCTGGCTTTTTTCAGATGACGACCTAATGGAACCTAGTTGCGTTGATGGCTTTTACCGAACTCTGGCTGAAACAAAAGGCCAATATGACCTATATCGTTTTAATACAAAAACCATAAATGAAAAAGGCGAAGTTTTGAGTCAATCCCCAGTTCATCCAAAAGAAGAGACCGCTTGGGAGTTTTGTTATGATTTATTATCAGGAACAAGGAAAAGCACTTTGGTAGAATACGTTTTCTCGAGGCAGGTATATTTAAATAATCGGGGATTTGTTTCATTTCCCGCGGCGTGGGGAAGCGATTGGTGTACATGGATCAGATATGGCTCGGAAAGTGGCATAAGGCTGATCTCCGGACCTTTGGTTGCCCATCGATCCAGCAGAAAAAATATTTCCAATTCATTGGAATATACAACCCAAAAAATCCATGCGTTATTTCAATATTCCGAATGGATTCAAAATATTTACAGTCAGCAACGCACTTACCATACCTTCATTTCGGAAAAAAAAATGAACGCAGCCCTGGAAACACATTTTTTCCGATCGCTATTTAATCATCCCCCCTTGCCAGTGATTCGCCAATCTGGTAAAGCGGCAAAGGTGGCTGAGCGCTTATTCGCAGAAAAAAAGACCCAATATTTCTTTCGTATCTTTTTAAAAAGCGTCAAAACGATAATCCATCAACTTTGGAAGCGTCTATCTCAGAATAACCAATTTACCTAGCCCATTTTTGAAAAACTTTTCGGTTTTATCGTTTTTCAGCAACTCATAATCATCTGACAACTCCAAGCGATAGAAGTAGACCCCGTTGGCCAATTGATCTCCGTATTCATCCCTTCCATCCCAAGCCCCTTCCGTTTGGTGTGTGCCAACTTTTAGTGGGCCTAAATCGACGCCCGTTAATTGCCTTACAATCCGCCCGGAAGCCGTCATAATGGTGATTTGGTAATCTTCAACATCGTCATTCCCCGTCAAAGTATAAACGAAACGGGTAGACTCGGTAAAAGGATTTGGATAATTCAGAAATCGGGACACTCGACTTTCAACCATCACTTCGAACTCGGTTATATATCGCAACCTTCCGGCACTGTTCCCGGAACGATCTTGAGCCGAAACCTCCAATCTGTACGTTCCGCTTCTTTCAAAGACAGGCGTCCAGAAAACCTGAGCCCTGTTCTCTTCACTTCCTTCTTCCGCCGGCATAAAACGTACTCCAGTTGCATTCAGGTCTAAGCGCCTGACACTAGATTCTCCAGGATAAAGCACCTCAATAGTAAATAAAGTGGAATCGTTTAATAGGAAATACTCGTTTTCATCTACCATTGTAATTTGAATCTCCGGCTGTGAGCGCACTAGGTCGCCTCTAAGTATCCTAACCCCATCAAAAGTAACGTCAATTAGAGGATTGAATTCATCTTGTTGAATGTAGATGTTCCGAGTAAAAATATTGTTAAAATAGTGCAGCTCTTTAATAGATTGGTTCGGGTTAATACGAATAGCTACCTGTGAGAGTCCCTGATAGGAGCGAGTTGGTAGATCAAGTTCAAGCACTAGAGAGTCCGACGCCTTAGGAGCAGGTACCGACAAAGTATCCAGATATTCTACTCCAACTCCGTCTACTAACCGGGCCAATACTTGCATGGAGTCGCTGGGAGCATTAAATAGAGAGGTATTCTCTATTTGAAATACAAGGCGATAACTCTCTCCTTGCTTCAGTGTGTCTACGCTATTGTAATTAACCGCAAGGCCACTATTGTTGATAGCAAAATCGGGCAGCCCGTCGTGGAAGATCCGCCAGTATTTTAGCTGACCCGGAGATCTTTCTTCCCGATCAATAGCCGAGAAACGCAATTGGATGCTTTCGTAAAAATCAGGATCAGCATTCTTGATCAATTTAGGGAATTCATGCAAATGTTCTGAAATGACATTCCAGTTCCCATTGGAGTTTTTGCCCAGCAAGGCAATCCCAGTCGTATCATTCGGACCGATTTCCGACCAATCGAATACCAATTGATTCCAAGAACTGCTGCCGCTTATGGGCGGCGAATATTTGTCTCCTTCTGTCAGAAAGCGGGGAATAGCCTGGTTCAGATCAATCGTGTCCGTTGCGTCAACAGCAACCAGTTCATTGAGTGGTTCTACTCCTTTTTGATAAAAAAAAGTATACGGCTTAGAGCCATTTTCTAAAGACCTTACTTTCGTCGCCCCTTGTGCTTCCAGTACTGAAAAAATGTTCTCCCCAAATGTCACTGAATCGACAACCCATTCGGAAGATGAAAAACTGGCACCTGGGTTGGTTTGTCCGGTGTAAATCCCAACGAAAAGTCCGTCGGGAATCGTGTCATTCAAAAACCGCATTAACGAAAAACGTTGCTCTGGTGTTTCTGTTGGAAAAGAAAACTGCGGCACCCAAAAACTCTTGTCATTGACGCTGCCGTATTCTCCCGGAGGATGGTTGATCCAGAAATGCAATGGATCAGCTGGGTCTAATACCACAACCTGAACACCTGCTTCATAATTACTTACTTCCCATATCCACATATTTAACCAGCCATTTCCATCCGTAAACCATGTTGCACCATTGGGTATGTTCGCTGCTAATGCGTGGTTTTTCACCCTAAAATCAGCTAGGATAGTCCTAAACTCAAACGCTCCTCCCGGTAATATCCGAATATTACGGTCCTCCCCTTCCAACCACTGCCAATAATGTCCCTGACTCCACCCGAACGGACTCCCCTCAATGTAAGTAAATGAATGGTTTTCCCATACGAAGCCTAGTTCTGCATCGGTGCTGTCCGGACTAATGCGCCAATAATAAACAGTACTATCCCGCCATTCAAAATCAGGCGTCCAACGGATAACGCCGCCTCGCTGATTGATCGAGTGCCGCCGCTTGAAAGGGCTGTTAAATAAAACCGTAGTATCTACCTCTAACAGATAAATGCGTTCCGGGGCGGAAACGTCAGTGGTTGAAGCTTTAAGCGTCACTGGCGCTTCACCCAAAAGTGCGAAATCCGGTGGGTAGACCGGACGAGCAGTATTATCCACAACATAGACTGGGGCCCCCAGGCTTCCATTAGTGCTTTCTAATACATTATTAGCCTCGGCATCGGGAGCAGGAAATTCGGCAACGGCGTTTTCAGCATCGAGTACAACGAACAAAGTATTTTCGCCAATGGCCATTTTGCCTAAACTTGGCAAGCGGAAGCGATAAGTCTTACGAAAACCTGGTGCTGCTACCTTTTGTTCGGTAATGTGGGTAACAGTCTGGCCTCCCGGTAGCCGCCGGCTGATAGTTACGGAAAGGCTGTCCTGATCGTTGCGCCCAAGGTTAAGCAGGTCCAGTTGGAAGATAAAGGTGTCTTGCTGCGCGTTTACCACCCGGGGTTCAAAGATCACACTCGTGGGA
Organism: uncultured Saprospiraceae bacterium; assembly: GCA_964419545.1. Classification (GTDB taxonomy): domain Bacteria; phylum Bacteroidota; class Bacteroidia; order Chitinophagales; family Saprospiraceae; genus CAYQQU01. Next base: position 7,290 of record CAYQQU010000103.1, read on the forward strand.
TCAGGTTTGAAGTCTGGACCGGGAGCCGGATTCAGGCGGATTGCCGGATCGCCATGTAAGACAAACTGCTGCGTCAGGATACGGGTACCAAGCGCCAAGGAAGACTCTTGATCGGCAACCACCTGCCGAAAAATGTCCCCGATGCCCGCGCCGTAAAAGGTCTCTCCTAAGTGCTCGTAAAAGGAACGGGCGAACCAAGTGAGGGAAGTTAAAAATCCTACCCCACGGGAAGCGCCAAAAGCAATCGCGCCCTTATTTTCGTAAAAAACAAAACGCTCACCGATACTTTCGCCGCTTGTAAATAAATTACCCGAATAACAACCCAGGGAGATCATCAGAGGCGTCTTACCGGCATTCTGATAGTTATTCGGATTATCAATATTAAAGTCAAAAGTATTAGGACTGGAATGCCCAAAAAAGGTGATAAGCGAAGTTCCTTCATTGATGCGGTCAAAAATCTGATCGTTCAAGGATTGCTCAAAAGGGTCGGTGTTGTTTTTGTAAAATCCATTAATATGCGCCCCGAATAAATTGGTTTCCAGCCGCCTCCCCATATCTTCCAGATTATTACGTATAGCTTCCCGCTCGGCAGCAGTTCCTCCGCCTCCCAGGTGAATGACTTCTTTTCGCCAGAGTTTGGTGGTCTCGGAATGGGGAGAGGAAACTTGGGCTTCCAGAGCTATGATTTTATCCAGGTAAATGCGCAACTTATCCGGATTGGTGACGGCCAATCGCCCTACCGGGAAATGAGGCACCGGGCTGTTCCCTTCGCTCAGCAAAAGGTGATCACTGGCCGGAAGGCCGAAAGAAGGAACAAAGAAGTTGACGCCTTGCTGGGCCGCCAGTTGCTCTGAAGTGCGCACTGAACCGTACTCCAGGCCTTTTCCGATGATGAAAACGTAATTCGGCCCCAGTTCTGCTTTTTCCAGATAGTTGGCAAAGTTCTTAATTGCAATGAAGTGACGCTTAATTCCGTAACCGAAGGTCTCATAAAGATCTTCCACTTCCACCACCGCGGTTTGATACTCCCCTCCTGATGCTGAACTGCGGTAATCGACATAAGCCTGCATTTGTTCTGCTGCCGCTCCTTCGCTAAGCATTTGGGAGGTGAGGATCAAATAATCGGCGTTGAACTCTGAAAAATTAGTGAACGTGACTGGCTGGAGATTGACAACGGGCCTGACCCCTTCCTCTTGAAAAAAAATGAGACTGCGCTCGCTCGCGCCGGCCGGCAAATTTACTTTGACTATCCCGTCTTCCCGTACCGCTTCCAGGCGCCCGCGGTTATCCAAATCGAGCAGATAAGCTTTTCCCGTTGCATCGTCACTAATTTCCAAATAGCGGTCGCCAAAAGCTGCCGGCAATCGAAATGGAAGAAAGGAAGCGCCCGAAAAATCAAAGGTTCGTGGGTAGTTCAATACCAGCGCCCCGATCGAATAGCGGTCCTGGTTATTTACTAAGCCTTCCAGCTTAACATCCAGACCACCGGAAAGGATATCCGGTGAAAGGTTGAACTCTCGTAACCGGAGCTCATTCCCGTTCCATGCCTCGTTGAGAACTTCCGTTCCATCGAGTTGAATACTCAGATTGTGCCCATCTTTGCCGTGGTTGGATAACACCCTTACTTCCAAGGTAGCTGAAGATCCCCCGGCAAAAACCTGCCCAGGAGCGAGCGTAACGTTGTGATTTTTTTTTATACTGGTGCCAAAGCCTTCTCCTTCGAAAAGACTGGTGTAAACCGAGATATTTGTCACCCGGGTATACAGCTTCTGCGCTTCTTCGGTAAATATTTTCTGCTCTTGTCCCCAGCACCAGCTCTCCACAGCTGTTAGCTCCGTCAAATCATTCTCCACCTCCGCATACCGCAAAGTCGTTTCCCCTGGTTCCACCCAGGTCAGGTAGTACGCCGCCGTATCCGTGATCAGGCTGTAGTAGGGGTTCAGCATCTGGTTATCCGGGTCTTCGAAGAGGTAGCGGTCCAGTTCCGAGCGGTTTTTTTGGCCGTAGAACTCCAGAAAGTCGCCGTCACTGAGGATGCCGTCGGTGCTGACGTAGAGGGGAGCTTCCTTGCCCAGGCGCCAGAGTTGGTACTGGTCGGCCGTGAGGAGGCCCGCGGGGAGGCCGGCGCTCTGCAGGGTGGCGAAGGGAATGCGGTAGACGCCGTCTTCGGCCACCTCGATCTTAAAATAGGTCTTATCGTAATCGATCCATTCATTCCCATAGAGCGTATCCGTGCCGTTCACCATCTGGGCGGCGAGGGACGAAGAGAGCAGGGCAAAAAGGAGGAAGAGGCTAGTCCTAATTCTCATAGCTATTCGTTTGGGTAAACCGATGTCACCTTTTCGGCTGCGGGACGAAAGGGGGGAATGAAAGGCGCAGCCCTCAGAAAAGTCGAAATTCGGGACAAATATCGGAAGTTTTGGGATCAAAATCACCTGGTCTTCCGGTAAAATGGCGGGCGGGCGACGGGGCCGGATCGCTTTTCGTTAAAAAAATCTCAAACCCGTGGCGCGGCGCTAACCCTTTCCCGGCGAGCAGAGTCTACTGATAAAAACAATGTCATGAAATTCTGGCTTCCCATCTTCTTCCTCTGCCCCACCCTGCTTGCGGCTCAGCTGCTCAACGGCAGCTTCGAAACGCCCGCGGGCCCGTCGCTCGAACACTGGTCCGGCCCCTGCAACCTGGGCGCCGTCGCGGAAGGCGGCGCGCCCGGCGCGGGCGACTGGTTGCTGCAGCTGCCGCCGGGCAACTTCCAGGGGTGTTTTCCGGGTTTCTACTATCAGGATATCCCGGCTGCCGACGGCGCTTATCAGCTCACCGGGTGGGTGCGCGGCAGCAACGACCAGCGGCCCCGCACCCTGGCCCTGGGGGTGCGCAGCGCCGGCGGAGCGTGGACCGTCATCGCACAGGATACCAGCAGCGCTGCGGAATGGCAAAAGCTTTCCATCCAGGGCGTTGTCAGCCTAACGCCCGGCGATACGGCGGCCGTCCTCCTCGACCCCGGCAGCACTACGGGCCCGCAGCAGGCCGGCGACCTCGCTTTTTTCGACGGCATCGCCCTGGAAGAGGTTACGGCGGCGGAAACGATAGCGGCCGACCGGCAGCTGCGCATCTTTCCCAATCCGGTAGCCGGCAACGCCCTCTTTCTGGTGAACCGCAACCTGGAAGTGTCGAAGGTCACGCTCTTCACCGCTGCCGGGCAGGTGCTGCCCCTACCCAGCTACCCCGGGGCGGCGCTGGATGTGTCCGGTCTGCCTCCCGGCCAATACTGGTTGTCTTTCGCCACCAACGCGGGCCGACTGCTGCGCAGCTTTATCCGGCTGTAGATCGATCCTACCGATTCTTTTATCGAAAGCTGCAACGGAATAGGGGATTTATGGTTATTTTGTAATAAACAACCGCAACCCAATGATCATTCCATTTGGCGACGATCAGGTGAAAGGAGGCTATTTCCCGCTATTCAGCTACGGTTTTATCCTGATCAACTGCGTCGTCTTTTTCTTCCAGGCCAACCTTCCCGAAGGGCAGTACGCCGCTTTCCTGAATACCTACGGCTCGATCCCGGCGGAGACGATCCGCGGGGAAGACCTCTTTACCCTGTTCACCAGCATGTTCCTGCATGGCGACATCTATCACCTCCTCGGCAACATGCTCTTCCTGTGGATCTTCGCCGACAACGTAGAGGCCGTGATCGGCAATATGCGCTTCTTCGTTTTCTACCTGCTGGGCGGACTGGCGGCCCACGCCCTGCACATCTACTTCAACTACGGCAGCCCGATCCCGACGGTCGGCGCCAGCGGCGCCCTCTCGGCCGTGCTCGGCGCCTACCTGGTCATGTTTCCGACCTCCCGCATCAAGCTGCTGTTTATCATCTTCCCGTTTCGCCTGCCGGCCGTCATCTTCCTGGGGCTCTGGTTCTGGATGCAGTGGCAATCGGGTATCGCAGCGCTGCAGAACACCACGGGCACGGGCGTGGCCTGGTGGGCGCACATCGGCGGCTTTGTATTCGGCATGGCGCTGGGCCTGTTCTACCGGCTGCGATTCCTCGGAAAAAACCAGGTGCGGCAAAGATCGGAACGGGATGAATACGTTTAGAGAGGCTAACTTAGTGGTGTGTAACAAAAATTTTTGCTGATCCTTTCTTGAAAGGAAACGCTTTTAATTACTGAAAATCAACTTTTTAAATTGAGCACTCAGCAAAAATTTTTACAAGGAACTTGTGTTACACACCACTTAGCCTCTCTAAATAGTTATGAATAACTTGGGTTTATTTACCCGCGTCCATCCTCCGACCTCGCATGGTTCAGGCCCATCAGCAAAAAGACCGCAAAGAATCCGATGCCGATAGCGTTCTCTATGGTGTTTTCCACCAAAAATGAAATGAAAACGATGACGTAAAAAGCCAGGAACAAGGGCTCCCGGTAATGCTTTCGGTAAAACAGGGGAAAGCAAAAAGCAAAACCGAATATCGCCAGCCCCACCACCCCCGCGCCGGCGTATAGGGAGACGAACTGGTTGTGCGGCATTTTGGGCTGGGCGATCTCGGGATGCTCGGCGGCGTAAACGCTCAGCACCTCTTGCCGCAAATTGCCGAGCCCCACGCCCAGCCAGGGGTTTTGGTTGCCGAGTTCCATGCCGACCTGCAACGAGAGCAGCCGCTCGGAATCGGAGTACTGCGCGCCCTTCCCTTCCTGGTACTGCAACAGGTCCCAACGAACGTAGTCGACCTTGGTGCGAAAACTGGGCAGCAGCAGGTACGACAAAACCGGCAGCAAAAGCAGCCCGCCTAGGGCCACCAGTCCGATAAGCCAGCGCCGGGTGCGGACGATGTATTGCACCGTCAACACTGCAATGGCTGCATACAGCGCCAGTAGCCCGCTCCGCACGGAAAGCAGGTGAATGAAAAAGAACAAAAATACCGTCGCCGCCGCCAGCAGGGGACGCTCCCGGCGGTAGCGCCAATAGTAGCCGTTGAGATACAACACCCCTCCGGCGATGACCCCCAAGGCCAGCACCAGGCTGAAGCGGATGTGGTTGCGCGGCACCGGCATCGGCTGCCCCTTTTCGATCATGGCGTTGACGGCCTCGAAATGCAACAGGTAATTGACACCGATACCGATGCAGGTCGCCACCAGCATCCAGACCGTAAAGTAGTACAGGCCGTAGTATTGCCGCCGGCTGAGGGAGCGAAAGGTGAGAAAAGCAATGGGCAACATCAGGAAAGGCAGCTTCAGCCGCAAGCGACTGAACCAGTATTCCCAGTCGTCGGTAAACGGAGCGCTCAGCAACACGATGAAAAAGAACAGCAACACAGCCGCAAAATCGGGATGGCGGGGAAAGCGGCCGATCGACCGCCAAAAGTCGCGGTTCAACCCAAGCCAGGGCGCCCGCCATTGCCAGTTGAAAAAGCTCAGCACCATCAACGCGATCATACTCACCGACAAGGTGAAGGGCGAATACACCAGCGAGGTGATCAGCGCCGCAATGAAAAAGCGCGTGAGGTTCTGCCGGTTGAATGGATGGAGCAGTTTTTTCATGGTTCACTTAGTAGTAGATCGGTCTTTGGTCTTTGGTCTTTGGTCTTTGGTCTTTGGTCTTTGGCATCGTAAATTTATAAAGGATAAACCGGCAAGCACTTCACCTTCGTCATAAGCACCCGCGGAGCCCTCAACCTCAACCTCAACCTATTGGTCGTTGGTCTTTGGTCTTTGGTCCTTGGCATCGTAAATTTATAAAGGACAAACCGGCAAGCACTATAGTTCCTTTGTAAAAACTCGCGGAGCCCTCAACCTCAACCTATTGGTCGTTGGTCTTTGGTCTTTGGTCTTTGGCATCGTAAATTTATAAAGGACAAACCGGCAAGCACTTCACCTTCGTCATAAGCACCCGCGGAGCCCTCAACCTCAACCTCAACCTATTGGTCGTTGGTCTTTGGTCCTTGGTCCTTGGCATCGTAAATTCATAAAGGACAAACCGGCAAGCACTTCACCTTCGTTATAAGCACCCGCGGAGCCCTCAACCTAAACCTCAACCTATTGGTCGTTGGTCTTTGGTCCTTGGTCCTTGGCATCGTAAATT
>CAYQQU010000103.1:13467-14864 GCA_964419545.1 uncultured Saprospiraceae bacterium
GACAAACCGGCAAGCACTTCACCTTCGTTATAAGCACCCGCGGAGCCCTCAACCTCAACCTCAACCTTAACCTCAACCTACTAACCTTTAGTAGCACACAGTCACCAAAGACCAAAGACTCCCTCCCCCCAAAAAGCAAAAATACTTACATTTGTCCCGCAATTAAAAAGTCGGAATGCAGAAACAGATCCGATTTTTGGCATCGCATTTCAAATTTTGAAAGAACCATGTCCGCCGAACACTTCGACAATGTCCGCCAGCTGATCACCGAAATCGAAACGGCCCGACCCGCCGATGCCGAAGCGCTAGAGCAGTTTCGCATCAAATACCTGGGCTCCAAGAACGTACTCAAAGGGCTGATGGGCGAGATCCGCAATATTCCCAACGAGCAGAAGCGCGACTACGGGCAGCTGATCAACCAGGCCAAAGAAACGGCCGAAGCCAAGTACAGCCGGCTGAAAGACGAGCTCACCGCCGCCGCCGAAGAAAGCAGCGCCCAGCAGCTCGACCTCACGGCGCCCGCCGAGCCGCTGCCCGTCGGCGCCCGCCATCCCGTCGCCATCACCATGGAGCGCATCATCCGCATCTTCGAACGCATCGGCTTCGTAGTGGCGGAAGAGCGCGAAATTGAAGACGACTGGCACAACTTCACCGCCATGAATACGCCGGAAGACCACCCGGCGCGCGATATGCAGGATACCTTCTACCTGCAAAACAGCACCGAGATGCTGCTGCGTACGCACACCTCCTCGGTGCAGGCCCGCGTGATGACGCACCAGCAGCCGCCCATCCGCATCATCGCGCCCGGACGCGTGTACCGCAACGAGACGATCAGCGCCCGCTCGCACTGCCAGTTCCACCAGGTGGAAGGCCTGTATATCGATACGGACGTATCCTTCGCCGACCTCAAACAGACGCTGCTGTACTTCGCGCGTGAGATGTTCGGCCCCGACGTCGATATCCGCTTGCGGCCGTCCTATTTCCCCTTCACCGAGCCGAGCGCCGAGATGGACGTCTACCTCGGTACGGAAACGGAAAAAGACTACCGCCTCACCAAAGGCACCGGCTGGCTGGAGATCCTGGGCTGCGGCATGGTCGACCCCGCCGTGCTGAGCAACTGCGGCATCGACCCGGAAAAGTATACCGGTTTCGCCTTCGGCATGGGCATCGAACGGCAGGCCCTGCGCCTCTTCGAGATCGGCGATATCCGCCTCTTCTTCGAGAACGACGTGCGGTTTCTGCGGCAGTTCGCCTCCGCCTAGCCCCTTCTTTTGAAGGGACCGTCCCAAACGCTTCAGCGTTTGGAATCCCATGAACGCATGGCAGCAGGCTGCCTTTATTGTTTAAGAGCTTGTTTGGAGGTAGTGCTTTTGAAGCGAAAAACTCAGATTTTGGGT
>CAYQQU010000104.1:0-1557 GCA_964419545.1 uncultured Saprospiraceae bacterium
AAAAAATTAACACTTTTTAACAAGGGTTTTTCCAAAACCTATTATTTTCAAGTGAAGGTACGATGGAAAGGAATGTCAGACAAGGGTTAACCCGTATTATTCAAGGATTCAGCTATTGCGAAGCCAAATTGGCCGCCACAATCACCGTACCGTTGGGATAGGCTTGAGCGAACGCAGGCCGGGCGGTCGGTCTAACGAAGAATCCATGAAAGAGCAAAAAAGGGAGCGAAGATGTCGATGAACTGGCAGGCGATGGTGCGTTATGCGTGTATTGACCGTTGTTTTCAGCAGCGAGGGCGGTGTTGGTCGTGGCGCGAGTTGTCGGCCCGTTGCGGGGAGGCGTTGCGGCGGGAGGTAGACAACAACTTGGCGGATCCGAGCCGGCGCACGGTTTTAGGCGATATACATTTCATGCGGGGAGAGGGGCCGGGTTACGGTGCGCCGATCGTTTGGGACGCCCGCGAGCGCGGTTACCGATACGCTGATCCGGACTTCAGCATTCAGCCGTCGGTGTTTTCGGCTGCTGATCTGGAGCGTTTGCGGGAGGTGCGTGCTTTGCTGCGGCAGTTTGCCGGGCTGCCCGTAGCCGCCGGTGTCGACGGGATGGTCGTCGGCCTGGAGCGGGCGCTGCGCCATCCGTCCCGCGAGGCGCCCGCCATCGCTCAGTTCGAGTACAATCCGGTGGCGCACGGTCTCGACTGGCTGGCGCCGCTTTACGGGTATGTGCGGGAAGCGCGCGCGGTGCAGCTTACCTATCAGCCGTTTACCGAGCCGGCGCCTTACCGGCGGGTGGTGAGCCCGTATTTGCTGCGCGAGTACAACAACCGCTGGTTCCTGATCGGCTACGACCACCACGAATCGTTGGTGCGCACCTTCGCGCTCGACCGCATCCGGGAAGCGGAGCCCTACCTGCTGCAGCCGTTCTACCGGTCGCCGGCTTTCGACGCCGCCCATCGCTACCGGCACGTGGTGGGCGTATCGATCCCCGACGGCGCGTCGCCGCAGACCGTCCGCCTGCGCGTCGCCGCCGAACACGCGCCCTACCTGCGCACCAAACCCCTGCACCCCAGCCAGACCGTCGAATTGGAAACGGCCGACGGCCCGGTGCTGCGCCTTTTCGTCATCCACAATATCGAACTCGAAAACTGCCTGCTCTCCTACGGCGAACACGTGGAAGTGCTCGAACCCGCTTCCCTGCGCCAACGCCTCCGCGAACGCATCTCCGCCCTCTACCGGCGCTACTCCCTCCCCGGGTAAGGCAGCGGTATTTCCGTAACGTGGCAGACGCCGGCTACGTGGCGCCCGTAATTCCTATTCTACTGGAAGCACCACGCTGACGCACTCCTTTCACCCCGAACGAAATTATTTCGGGCGTCTTAATCCCTATTCTACTGGAAGTACCACTCTGACCCGGCATAAGCTGCCGGAAAACGCCGGGGCTATTTGTCTTAATCCCTATTCTACTGGAAGTACCACTCTGACACTTCGACCGCGAAACCAAGTCTTACACCGCCCAGTGGGTCTTAATCCCTATTCTACTGGAAGTACCACTCTGAC
>CAYQQU010000104.1:1657-14285 GCA_964419545.1 uncultured Saprospiraceae bacterium
GGGTCTTAATCCCTATTCTACTGGAAGTACCACTCTGACTAGACGGTCGAAAAAAGATCGTCGACAACAGGACTCTCAGGGTCTTAATCCCTATTCTACTGGAAGTACCACTCTGACCAATCCAAATATTAAAAGAGGGCAATGATAATAATTGAGGTCTTAATCCCTATTCTACTGGAAGTACCACTCTGACAGACGGAAAGAGCGAGCTAAAATTTAGAACTGACTGTGTCTTAATCCCTATTCTACTGGAAGTACCACTCTGACAACGACGAGTTCCTCCGGAACATCACACCGAACGGGGTGATACGTAGGGTCTTAATCCCTATTCTACTGGAAGTACCACTCTGACTTGCGCATTGATAGACCCTTCCATGTGCCGCAAGGCTGTCTTAATCCCTATTCTACTGGAAGTACCACTCTGACCCGGCCCGCATATCTGCGGAGAGGAGAGTTTTTATGAAGTCTTAATCCCTATTCTACTGGAAGTACCACTCTGACCACCAAACAACAAAAACAACAACCATGAAAGATTTAAGCGTCTTAATCCCTATTCTACTGGAAGTACCACTCTGACAGGGAATTTAAAGAGCTATGCCGGTAAAAAGGTACTGGTCTTAATCCCTATTCTACTGGAAGTACCACTCTGACCCTCCCGGCACTGACGAGGCAGGTTCCCGAAAAAATTGGTCTTAATCCCTATTCTACTGGAAGTACCACTCTGACAAAAAAGATAAAGATGAGAAAAAAGAATTTTTAAAAGTCTTAATCCCTATTCTACTGGAAGTACCACTCTGACTTAGGAGAAGTGGTAATTACCGAATACTCCAAGGACCCGTCTTAATCCCTATTCTACTGGAAGTACCACTCTGACCTCGCGTTACATACGCGTTAGAAGTGAACGGCGAAGGTCTTAATCCCTATTCTACTGGAAGTACCACTCTGACCCGGGGTATTTCTTAACTTGAAAAATAAAACCATGACGTCTTAATCCCTATTCTACTGGAAGTACCACTCTGACCAACATGAAAATCAAATCAGCAAAAGGCGAAATTCGCGTCTTAATCCCTATTCTACTGGAAGTACCACTCTGACGAGATCGCCTTATCCGGCCCGCATATCTGCGGAGAGTCTTAATCCCTATTCTACTGGAAGTACCACTCTGACGGTGTTGGCCGAGTATCCGGCCGACGGGGATGATCTCGAGTCTTAATCCCTATTCTACTGGAAGTACCACTCTGACTAGTTGACACAATCAACTGTTGCGCATTGATAGACCTTAGGTCTTAATCCCTATTCTACTGGAAGTACCACTCTGACCCGAAGCTCAACGGCCCGTTCCAGCAATGGACGAGATTGGTCTTAATCCCTATTCTACTGGAAGTACCACTCTGACGTATCGTACAAGAACTTACCGGTCTTGATTGTAAATGTCTTAATCCCTATTCTACTGGAAGTACCACTCTGACTCGCAATACCTTTTGATGTATAGCCGAAACGCCCTCCGGGTCTTAATCCCTATTCTACTGGAAGTACCACTCTGACTTTTTTTCAAAATTAAGATAGATTCCAAAAAACTACTAGTCTTAATCCCTATTCTACTGGAAGTACCACTCTGACCGCGTTATCCTGTTAGGCATACGTGAAGATATATACGGTCTTAATCCCTATTCTACTGGAAGTACCACTCTGACCCGGGGTATTTCTTAACTGAAAAATAAAGCCATGAAAAAGTCTTAATCCCTATTCTACTGGAAGTACCACTCTGACACCGAAGGGTTTCGCCCCTTCAAGTGATGGCAAAATGCTGTCTTAATCCCTATTCTACTGGAAGTACCACTCTGACTTGGTTGGCTGCCACATTTACCGAAATTATTTTATAGAGTCTTAATCCCTATTCTACTGGAAGTACCACTCTGACAGCACCTTTGAATAACCCATTGCTAACCATTGGGTTATCTGTCTGGCGCTAAAAATTTTAACACTTTTTAACATAGGTTTTTGCATGTTTTCGGAAGATACGGTTAAAAAACGAATGGTCCAAGGCATTAGTAGAACAAGGTATTGGGGGGATCGGTGAGGGACTGGATCTGGATGTCTTTGCCGATGATCTTCATGCTGCCGACGGCTGCCGATTGTACGGGAACGAGCAGGATGCTGTCGTCGTTATCGTAGGCGGCCTGCACTTCGCGCAGGGTGGTGTTGATCTCTTCGAACACTTTGGGTTCGGAGCGGGCGAGGTAGACGGATTTCTGGATGCGGATGCAGCCTTTGCTGAGCAGGTACTTAGCGATGTGGGTGCGCACCCGGTCGTCTTCGATGTCATACATTACGAGATAGAGCATATCGTAGATATTTTCGGAAGGCGTGCGCACCAATTGCAGGATGCGTCGGATGCGGTCGTTGAGGGCCGGCAGCGCATCGACGGGCGGTTGATCCGCCGGCGGCGCGGGGGGGGATTGCAGGCCGGCGGCTTTGATTTTCGCCAGTTTTTCCGGCAGGTTGTAAGTTACCTTTTTGGGGCGCGCCATGGGTTATGCTATTAAGAGTTCGTGCAGGAGCTGGTAGGCCAGTTCGGCCAGTTCTTCGCGGCTGCCGCTTTTGGTGGTTTTGACCACCGAGAAGCCCCGTTTGCCGAAGAAGATATTGATTTCCGCCCAGTGGTCGCCGGCGGCGACGACCAGCTTTTTACCGTAGTGGATGGGTTCGGCTGATCGCAGGCTGATCCCGGCCTCGGCCAGCCGTTCCCGGATGCGGGGGATGATGGATTCCAGTTCCGGCGGCGTGTAGGCGTCGCGCTTTTTGCGGGGCCGGAAGTTGGGGTTGAGGCGTTTTTTGATGGCGGTGAGCACCTCGTCGGCCGGCGGTTCGCGGGTTGGCCTGGCGGCTCCGGGCTTTTCGCCGGCCAGCGCCTGGTGGGCCCGGTGGATGCGCGCCGTCGCGTCGGGATCCTGGCGGTCGAAGTAAGCGTCGAGCACGACAGGTTCGGCGGTGAGGTTGAGGTAGGCCCGGGGATCGTAGCTCAGGAAGCAGGCGCGGGCCACGTCGTGGGTGGCGGCGTCCACCACTTTTTCCAGGCCGTACTCCAGGGCGAGCTGCTGGAGGAAGGCCTTGTAAAACAAGCTGTAGATGCCAGGGTCGAAGCATTTTTCGGTCAGCTGGAAGAGCAGCTTGAGGCCGTCGCCGCCGGGCGAGGTGAACAGCAGCAGGGTTCGGGCGTCCTTTTGCAGCCGCTCGCGGACCGTCTGGCGGTCGAGGCCGGCCGACTCGAAGTGGTCGAGGTCGACGACGAAGTGCCGGATGGCCGAGAAGTTTTCCCGCCGGCGATAGGGCGGGTAAAAATGGGCTGCGACAAAATAGGGGAGTTCCCGTTTCAGGCGGGCGTACTGGCGCGCGTCCACGCTGCGCACCAGTCGCAGGCGTTCGATCTGGGTGCGCAGCGCTGCCTTGGGGCGGGTGAGGCCCTGGTGGAGCCGCTCGAGGCTTACTTTTTGCAGTGGGTCGTCGGGCCGGGTGATCCGGCTGCCGTATTGCAGAGTGATCATGCCGGGTTGTTTTTTTGAAAGAAACGAGCGAGGCGATGGGCGTACCGCTGGATGTGTACGGCGCGGGAGCGCTCCACGCCCTGCAGGGAGATCACCTCGGCGAGGTAGTCGTTTACCGATTGGATGAGGATGCGTTTGCCCAGGCCTTCGAGCCAGACGCCGCCGTTCTGTTTGACGAAGCATTCCTCCGGGAAGGCTTCCTGGCGGCACAGCTGGAAGACGACGTAATCGATCCAGACGCGGTAGCGCTCGATGACGTCGTACACCAGCACCGGCCGGTTGTAGTCGTCGCGATGGAAAACGCCGACGTAAGGGTCGATGCCTGCTTTGATCAGGGCGCCTTCGATTTTGCCGTACAACATGCCGTAGCCGTAGTTGATCAGGGCGTTGAAGGGGTCTTGCGCCGGGTGTTTGCTGCGGGCGGCGAACCGGTAAGGCGGCGGCAGGGCGGCCGAGAGCGCTTCGAAGTAGCGCCGGGAGGCGGCCCCTTCCCAGCCGCGCAGGGAGGGTGCGATATCAGCGACTACTTCGCCTTCGGTTTTCCGGATCTTTCGCTGGTGATCTTCCAGGGCGTTGATCGCGCGCCGGAGCAGGCGGCCGGCCTGGTCGTCGGGCGGTTCGAGGGTGAGCAGGAGGGCGAGCTGGGTATCCAGCTTATAAGCCAGTAGGTCTTTCACCCATTGCACCGAAGCCGGGCTGAAGATAAATTCGAGCTGGTTTTTGCGGATGGTGGCGATAGAGCCGTACTGTACGCTCCACACCCGTCCGCGGGGCATGCCTTTGCCGTCGACGAACAGCAGGTCGATCTCGTTTTCGATGGCGAGGAGGACGGCGTCGGAGCTTACCCGGGCGCCTTTGCTGACGGATATCGATTTGACTTTGCCGGGGATGATATAGTCGCGGCCTTCCTGCGTGTAGATCACGAAGCGGCCGTCTTTTTGCTGGAGGGAGGCGCCATAGGAGTTGAGTACGATATGCATAGCCAGATTATTTCCTGCGGTTTTGGCGGGCCCGGTACATATTGCGGGCGGCGTCGGGCCGCCGGCGGTTAAACTGCTCGACCCACCAGCCGTCGTTGTAATGGAGGCGGCGGCCGGCGCGAGTCAGGGCGGTGTAGTACCAGCGGTAGAGCTGGGGCCCGGGCATGCCGTAGATGGATTTGTGAACGTTGAGAAACACTTCGGGCCATTCGCCGCCCTGTGCTTTGTGGCAGGTGACGGCGTAGCCGAACTTGGCGCGCAGTGCGTTTAGATACGGGTCGGTGAGCATTTTTTCGCGGTAAGCCGGGGCGCTGCGTTTGAGGCCGGCGCGGCGCATGCGCTTATCGAAGTCGATGATGAGGCGCTGCACCTCCTCGCGGGTCAGCCCGGGCCGGTCGTTATACAACAGGTCGCGGATGAGGAGCGTCTCGTAGCGGGCGCCGTCGAAGAGGGCGCGCACGCTGACCTTGAGGAAGGTGAATCCGGCGCGTTTGCTGTCGAAAGCGGCGTGTTCGAGCAGCACCTGGTCGCCGTTGGCCAGGTGGACGTCGTAGCTGTTCTGGACGACCATGAGCAGTTCGTCGCGCTGCAGCTCCCAGTCGGGGAACAGGATCTTACGCACGTTGCGGTTGAGGGCGCCGGCCAGCCAGTTGGCGTGGCAGATCATCAGGGCGCTGTCGACCCCGTGGCGCTGCAGCTGCCGGACGTAGGCGTCGAGGAGGCGGTGGTGGTCGTCGTGCAGGGTCAGCGCGCCGGCTCCGGCGGGGGCGGGCAGTTTGGGGTATTTTTCGAAGCGCTCTTCCAATACCGGCCGGCGGAAGCGGGCGGCGAGGTCGAGGATGGCGCTGCCGGCCGACTGCCGGACGATCTCCTGCAGCTCGATCTCGTGCACGGTATGGCCGGCCCGGGAAAGGTAGGCCGTACTCAGGGCTGCCGAGAAGGGATCGTCGCCCACCGGCGGCAGCTGGCAGGGGTCGCCCACGAAGATGAGCTGGCGCCCGGCGGCGAAAGCCAGGAGGTCGGCCAGCAGGCTGCCCGAGCCGAAGCGGGCGGTATGGCCTTCGGGGCCGGGCAGGTGGCCGACCATGGAAGCTTCGTCGACGATAAAGACGAGGTCGTCGGCCAGAGCGTTGTTCTCGCGCAGGTTGAAGTTGAGCTGCAACTGCCCGCCGTCCTGCCCCAGCACCTCATCAAAAGCATAGATGCAGCCGTGGACGGTGCGCACCGCCCGCCCGGTTTTCTGCTGCAGCACTTTGGCCGCCCGCCCGGTGGTGGCCAGCAGCTCGAAAGGGCGGTCGCGCGCCTCCAGCCAATCGGCCACCCGGCCGATCAAAGTGGTTTTGCCGGTACCGGCGTAGCCCCGCAGGAGGAAGAGGGGGGCGGTGCGGTGTTGTAGGAACGAAACGAGTTGCTCAAATGCCTTAGTCTGGCTGTCGGTAAGCTTTAATGTTTCCTCATGTTTTTTCACCACCCCTAGCTATTTTTTTGATTTTTTCGTTAATCGCTGAAAAGGGGGTGTCCGGTTGGAAAAGGTTATCGAGTTGTTCGAATAAAAAGTTTCTATCAAGGTTTTCCTTTTCCAGCGCTTGGTCAATCAAAAAGATCGACACCGGATCGAAATTGTGGGCGCCGATAGAATTGTTGCGTAAAGCGGTTAGGGGAACAATTTTTTGTAGAGCTCCTTGGGTGTTCGGATCGTAGTAGTTCAGTATCGCCAGCCATACGGCAATAGTAGGGGCGCGCGCCAGGTCCAGCGATTGGCCGTTACCGACCTTCCAGCCTTCCAGGTGTTTTTTCAATTCCCTGTTTTCTGCTTTTTCCAGCAGCTTTTTAATGTCTCTCGCCCAGGTATGTATATTGAGGTGCAGGCCGAGATGTTTGCAGGCATAGAATTTAGCGATCCCTTCCACAAGACGGAACAGGCGAAACAAAAAATCGACGTAGGCTTCTTGCCGGTATTTGATCTTGGCATTGCGGTATACCTCCCGGAGTTTTTCGAATTCGTCGGTTTCGATCATTTGCATTGCTTCGATCAATTGGTTTTTGAGGGTGTAATCTGTCAATTTGCTGATGGCGAATTTCGCTTCTTCAAAATCGAAGTTCAGCCGGTGCTCGGCATAAGCTGCCAGCGCTTTGACGTCGTCACTGACCTCCAGATTTTTGATCGCTGCATAGTTGTAGGTTTCCAAAAAGCCATCCAGCTGGCTTTTAGTAAATTCCATAAGATACTTCTCCGGAAAATGAAGTTCGCTGCACGATTGGCTGCCTTCATCTACCGACAGTAGATGCATGCGATTTACAAATATATTCAACCCATTGAGCAGTAATGCGGTATTGATGGCGTCGATGCCTCCCTGATTCAACAGATAAATGCGGTCAAAACCCCAAAGTTTGTTAAAAGGTCTGTCCCGGAGCAAACGGGAAAATTGGTCGTACATCGCATCTAAAAATACTACGTCCTTCCGGATTAGCTGCGTGTGGATAGCGAATTGCTGTTGCCAGTCTTTAAACAACTTCGGAATAAAATAGGCGATCAATTCGGCAAAATGGAGGGAGTCATTGTTTTTAAATCGTTCTTTAACCGGTTCTGCTTCCTGGTCGGTCGCCACCAGAATAATCTGATCTATCGTTTCGCCGCGGTGATTGCGGTAGAGCCAATCTATCGCCGGCGCTATGATTGGCATTTTAATCATCTCTGTTTTGAGGTGCTTTTTCTGCTTAAACAAGAAAGCCCCTCCTGGCCGGGCGAGGAATAGGGGTTTTTCTCCCTGGGTATACAGATCGACCATTTTTTCCGGGCCGAATTTTGATTCGAGGTAGCTGCGATCAATTTTGACATCACGGGTTCCGAGAGTGATGATGAGTCCTATTTTCATAACTATTTTTTTTCTTTCACCGGCGGATGCAGGACCAGCGTTTTGCCCTGCAAGCTAGCCTTAACTTCGACAATGGTTCCTTTTGGAAAACCGGCGGGGTAGCGTACCTCCAGGGTTTGGGATTCGTAGCCTTCTACGAAGGGGCGGATCTGCACTTGTTTGCCCACCTTGCCGACCACCTCGCCGTCGATTTTATTTTCTTTTTTCACTTCTTTCAGGGTTCGAGTGCGCGGTCGGCGGGCGGCTTCGGCGGCGGCTTCCGCACGGCGGCGTTCTTCTTCGGCGCGACGCGCTTCGGCGGCGCGGCGTTCGGCTTCTTCCTTCCGGCGGGCTTCGATGGCGGGCAACAGGCGCTTTTGGTAGTCATCTTCCGTTACCAACTGCACGAAGCCCATGGGATAGAAGCGGTAGTCGCCGTTCTCATCGGCCAGAAAAGCGAGGCGCCGCGATTTTTTGTGGTCGCCCCTATTGTTGCTCTCCTGTTCCAGCGTCCTGAGGTGATCGTCGTGTTGCCAGTCGCCGGTGATGGAGAAGAAGCCCGAGCCGGCGGCCATGCGAAAGACGGGCGTTTCCTCCTGGTTGGCGGACTTGAGGGCTTCGAAAGCAGACCGGATGCGCGTGGTTTCCGCCAGTTCGTGTCGACTAAAGAAAGCGATCTCCTTGTCGAGATAAGTTTGCGAATGTTTGCTAATCAGCTCGTTGAGGAAGGCCAGGAAGGTTTTCCCGGCCGGGAAGCTTTGTACGCTTTTGGGCAATCTTGTTTTATTTTGCTCAAATCCGGTATGGTCAAAAGTGAGCCGGAAAGCGCCCACGGCCTCCGGAGGGACGCATTCGTAGGCCGTGGTGAAGCCCTGGGGCCGAAACCGGGCTGTGGCGCCGGTGCTGCCCTGGTGTTTCCAGCCGCCCTGCCAGTGGCCCGGCCCACCGGTGAGGTTGAAAATTTTGGAATTGTACACCGCCCGTTCGGCGAAGACCACGTCGGAGCAATGGATGAAGCGCATCAGGCTTCGGTCGAAAGCGCCCAGTATTTTATTGTCTATCCCTTTGTCGCCGGGCAATGGTTCCTGCAAATAGAAATACCGGAACAGGATCGACCGCAGGGCGCCTTTAACGGAGCTGCCGGGCAGGATGAGCCGGCCTTGCAGTCCTTCGCGGATGTGTGCGCGCAGGTCATCGGCCTGGCCGCTGAACGCGGGGAGGGTGCGGCTGACCTGGGCGGGGTCGACGCGCTGTATTTTCAGCAATTCCGCGATTGCGTCTTTACCGCCCTGCACCAGGGCGTTGGCGAAAGCGTCGACGCCGATCTGGGGATGGCGCGCCAGCCGGTCGTGGTCGAACAAGTAGAGCGTGTCGCCCCGCTGCAGGTAGTCGATTCCTTCCTTGAGGTGTTTCTCGGAAGCTGCGCCCACGTGCACAGGGGTGAGGGCGCGCAGGTATAAAGCGTGAACGGTTGATTTATCCTTCATGGCGCTTGGTTTTGACGGGCAACATCAGGCTGCGGCCGCAGCGCCAGATGCGAAAACCGGGCGTGTCGGCCAGGATATCCGGCGTCAGGTCGATACCCGGGCGGCCGGCGATGGGATCGTCGCCGCGAAAGACGCTGCCTTCGGCGAACATATTGATATTTTTCTTGCGGAGGCCCTGGTATGCCGGCAGGGTGATCCAGCCGCCGCGCCGGATCAGTTCGAAAGTGATTTTCTCGTCGATTTGGCCGTTTTGGCGGCCGAGCAGCCTGTCCAGGGTTTTGGGGTCCGGGCAGAGTAACGACAGGTTGGTGCGGTAGCCGGCGGCCTCGGGCACGCGTAGGGTGAGCCGGTCGGTCTGGTAGGTAAACTGTCCGTTGCCCACCGAACGATCGGTGCCTAGGCCTTCGTATTGCAGCAGATCGAAGGCTTCCTGCAGCGCTTTCTCTTGAGCGTCGTCATGAAACTGGACCAGAAAATAGAGGCCGGCGGAAGGTTGGAAAAGGAGGCGTTCCGTATAGAAAGTGTTGCGTTCGGCCGGATCTTCGCCGCCTTTGCGCCAGGCTTCCCAGTCTCGGGGCACCGTAACGCGCTGCAGGGTTTGGCGTTCCAGCAGCCGGGGAGGGCCGGCCAGGAAGCCCTCGTCCTCGATGGGTTCCTGGTGCAATTGTTTTTCGAAATGCGTTTGATCGAGCCAGCGCAGTTTTTTCAGTTGTTTGGCGAATTCCAGGCGCCGTTCGAGCAGGGCTTCGCTCAGCGGGAGGCGGGTTTTGATGCGGGGAAAGAAATAGGAGACCTCGCCCTTGTCCGTTTCCGAAAAAGGAAACAGGGAGCTGATGGTGAAGCCGGTGTCGCCGTCGGGAGGCAGGGGGCGTCCGGTTTTCGCCCAGGTCGCCAGTACGGCCGCCTGCAACACGTCCGACCGGATAAAGTCTTCCGAACGCCCGTAATCGTCCGGCCGCCGGTCGCCGATGTGCAGCGGGGTTTGGAAGTAGAGGCGGTAGGTGGTGAGGGTGAGGTCAGGCATGGTTAAATACGATCTCTTCGTAAGTTAAATTGCTGATTTCAACCTGGCCGTAACCACGGGAGCCGCTGCCTCCCAGGTAGTCGTGGTTGAGTAGTTTGATTCCTTCTTCCAGCAGGCCTTTCAGCTTTTGGGTTTCCGATGCTTCCTCCCAATTTTCGATAGCCGGATTTTGAAAAACATTAATGATGAATTGGAGGTCAAAGGCTGCACCCGCCGGCACGCGTTCAATTTGGCGCGGGTGTTCGGCGGCGCCTTCTACCCGCTTAATGGAGTTTTCCCACTTGATTTCGGTAAACGGTAGGTCTGTAAATTCTGATTTTTCCAGTTTTTTTGCCGTTTCCTCGGTTAAATAGGCATCCCGGACAATCAAACGAGAGGGAATATTCTTCAGGTTCTTTTTTTTGTTTTCCGTAATGCCAAACAGGTGGTTTACCTCCGGGGCGCCGCCGATTTGGGTCGCGCCGCGGGTTTGCTCCAGCAGGCACCGCATTTTGCCTTTCAAAGAACTACCGGGAATGTAGGGTTGTCTGGTTCGTCCTTCCATAAACCTTACGCGGACAACCGGTAAGTCCACCCCTCCGATTTCCACGCTATCCGAACTGTCCCCGATGTGTAATCCGGTGATTAAGTTAAGTTTAGCTTTAGCGATGACTTTTTTGACCAGTTTCATTCTGCAGTTTTTTTATTGAGTTCCGCATCAAAATATTTGTGAAAAGCAACGACCGCTTCGACAATTTGAACGAAGCGTTTGAAGTTCGCTTCTTCCCCTTGAATGGCATTAATGCCCAATTCCATCTGCTCGTAGAACTTGTCGATTTTCGAACTGTAGGTTTTACTTTTAGTATCAAAATCCCGGCCTACGGCATAAGCTAATTTTGCTTTGAGTAAAGGAACATTAGCCTGGTATTTCTGAAAGTCAGATTGAATTTGTTTCATTTCCCCAAAAAACTTGCGCAATTGGGAGGTGGAAAGCCCTTGGTAAGTACGGGAGTATTCTTTTTGTTTTGCTTTTATTTTAATATTCTCTTTTGTTGCCAAATACTTACCGAAGCTTTTAGCCCAACCCACAACCAGGTCATCGATACCATCTTTTTGGGTGATCCACTCGGGTTTTAACGGTTTCGGATATTCGTATTCCATTTTTTTGTTTTTTATTTAGTTGACATTTTCAATCGATATTCCGCCCACCGGGCCGCCACGGCGGCCAGTTGCAGGTAGCGGTCGGGGCCCTCGAGTTTGGGGTAGTGGGTGAGGTTGGCGAGCAGTTCGCGCACAAATTCGACCACTTCTTTTTTACTTTGGTGCCGCTCTTCGAAGCGTTTGAGGTAATAGGCCTGATGCCATTTATAGCTGAAGTCGGGTGCGTGGCCTTCGCGGCGGCGCTGATCGTTCTGCTGCACCACTGCCCGGTAGCGTTGCAGTTGGTGGAGGAGAGCGCGGTTCATGCGGTGGTTTTCCACCAGGTTGAAGAGTTTTTCTTGCAATTTCTTAACCAATTCCCATTCCTCCTTCCACGAGAGCGCTTCGCCGAACAGGCAGACGGCATTTTTTTCACCGTTGCGAAATTGTTTCGCTTTTTTTTCCGCATCGCCGGCCAGTTCGGCGGCTTTGTAGATGGGGAATTTGGGGCTGACGACGGCGATGCCGGCCGAGAGGGTGAGGTCGGGATGGTCGTTGACCAGTTGGCGGAACCCTTTGCGTACGCATCCGGCGAAGCGCAGCACCACATCCCAGCGCCCCAGGGCGAAGACGTCATCGCCGCCGGAGTAGAGGATCACCAGGTGTTCCTGGTCGTCGCCCAGTTTTTCGCGCAGCCTATTGAGCCAGCCGCTGAAAAAGTAGTCGAGGTGAAAAGACAGGGTAGCCAGTGCGGCGAAGGAACGTTGCTGCACCGGCAGCCCGCGGATGAACACCTTGCCCAGGTTGTCGACGTCCATACGCAGGAGGCCCATTTTGGCGGTGACCCCGGGCTTTATTTCACAGAGTTCTTCCAGTGTCTTCGATCGGTCTATACCCTTTTCCTGGATCATTGGCTGGGTGCTGCCGCCGTAGAAGAGGAAGCCGTAAGCCCGGTTGGCGGGTGCTCCGGCGGCTGGAAGGAAGTCGGTTTCATTTATGGAGTAGAGGGTGTAGGGATTAGGGTCGGCCGGCGCCGGCAGCTCGCGAAGCAGATGATACGCCTGTCCCAGCGCGGAAAAAGAAGCGTCGGATGCCCGCCCGTCGGCAAAGGAGGCAGCAGCCAGGAGCCGGGCGCGCCGCAGGCGGTTGCCCAGCTCCACTTGTTCGTATACCGACGGCAAGACCGGAATGTCTTCGTTGCGGCCGATATTTTTTGCTGTGTTTTTAGGGATGCCTTCGCCGGTGACCGCGCAGAATTTATCCACATCTCCTGCATCTTTCGGCTCAAACAATTCTTCCTGCAGCAAGGTGACAAATTTGCGTTGTTTTTGCCGGGCGGTGCGTTCGGTAGCAGCCCGCCAAAGGTCGCCGAGGTTATGAATAGGTTGCCCGTCGTCCAGGACTTCACTGGACCTCAGCTGACCGAAATGATCTGCTTTTTCAAAGTTATACCGAAATGGCGTCCAACCCAGTGCGACGAACAGGTTGCCAAAATGCTCCTCCCATAGTTCCTTATTCAGCTGATCTACAGCAGTTGTCATCGCATCACGGACGCAGGCAATATTCGGTGCGAGCAGGAAAGCCATCCCCCCGCTGGCGTAGATGACATTGGCAGGGG
>CAYQQU010000105.1:0-14207 GCA_964419545.1 uncultured Saprospiraceae bacterium
GTTCTTCTGTTCTTCTGTTCTTCTGTTCTTCTGTTCTTCTGTTCTTCTGTTCTTCTGTTCTTCCGTTACCAAGCCTCTCCAAAGCTGTCACCTGTGGTTATAAGCAGTCGCTATGTTAGGAAATAAAGGGCCGCTAAAGCGGCTGGTCCGGGCCCGACTAAAGTCGGGGCTCCGAGCGGCAGGCTCCCGATTGCTAAGAAAAGTACTTGATAATGAGAACGATCCTGCTCCTGTGTACGGGCCACCTATTTGCGCCACTTCTTCAGTTCTTCTGTTCAACAGTTTACCGCACCAGCGTCACCTCTCCCTTCACCAGCCGCGCCACCCCATCCAGCCCCGTCACCCGGGCAAACCATGCAAACACCCCCTGGTGCATCGGCTCGCCTTTTGCCAAGCCGTCCCAGCCCGCGGCGGGGTCGTTGGAGAAGACGTTTTCCCGTTCGAAGACCAGGTTGCCCCAGCGGTCGAAGATGCGCCAGGAGTCGATGCGGTAGTCGGTGCGGCTCTGCAGGTAAAAGCGGTCGTTGAAGCGATCGCCGTTGGGGCTGAAGCCGGTGGGAGCGTACACCCGGAAGTCGCGCACCACCACTTGCAGGACGTCGGTGGCATGGCAGCCGAATTCGTTTTCCACCAGCAGCTGATACGAAACGTCTTCAGTAGGCTGGGCGGAAGTCTCGGAGCAGGTGAGGCAATCCAGGGTATTTTCCGCCGATTCTTCCCAGAAATAAGAGCGGATGGGCGCTTCGGATTGGATGCTGGGCACGAGCGCCACCATTTCGCCCCGCTCGATGACGAGATCGTCGCCCAGGTCGACGCCGATCTCGGCGGGGCGTACGGCGATGAAGCCCGTCGCCTCCTCACAGCCGGAGGTGACCGTCACCTGGTAATCGCCCACTTCCGTTACCGCGATCCGGTCGGTGGTGTCGCCGGTGCTCCACAGGTAGGTTTCTGCGCCCGGCACGCCCGAGCCCAGCCAGAGGGTATCGTCGGGGCAGAGCACGGGTTCGATATTATCGAAATCCACATCGAGGGGAATGATAGCGAAGAAAGTCGGATCGTCCGGCACGGCCGTCTCCGGGTCGTCGGAGAGGATGCGCTCGGTTTCGGAGAGGGAGGTGAGGAGCACGTTGTCGAGGTACGCCCGGTTGTAGACGACGGTAGGCGGCGTTTCTTCCTGGATCGCTACGGTGATCCCGAAGGCTTCCCGTCCGATGGGCAGTTGGATGTCGCGGATATCCAGCCGGCCGGTTCCTACTCCGCTGACGATTGCTCCTGCGAAAGGCAGTTCATCGATATGAGTGATGATGGCGCCCGGGGGCAGCGTATCGGTCATGCGCAGTTCCACCTGCGCGCGGTCGGTGCGGTTGATGAGGGTAAACTCGAAGTCCAGCATCGTACAGGGCGCCGCGAAGCGGTCGGAGACGCGGTTGAGCAGTTCCACCTTAAAAGGGCAGGAGCAGCCGTCCTGGTTGCGCTCGAAGCCCATCTCGTCGAAGAGCGCCACTTCGCCCGTCTCGGCGTCCATGCGGTAGAGGTTCCGGTTGGAATAGGTCCCTTCCGAGGCCCCTACCCCGAACAGGTTGCCGAAAGCGTCGAAAAAGATGGTGGGCACATTACCCCGGATGACGTCAGTCACCGGAAAAGTCGTGTTATCCACCAGTCCGGTATGCAGTTCGATGGTGATCAGCCGGCGTTCCGAATGCTCGAAGCCGTAGAGCTTATCGAGTGTCGGATGGAAAGCGATATCGGCGCAATAGAGTGCAGCGTCGGGATTGGTTTTGGAGACGGGAATGACGGTAGTGGGGTAGTTGGGCGATTCCAGGTCGACCAGCGCCAGCAGGTTGCCCGTTTCTTCGGGGCTGAAACCGAGCAGCACCAGGTAGCGCTCGTTGGGCGAGACGTCGCCGGAGACAAAGAGCAGGTTGTTGGGCAGCGGCAATTCCGCCAGTCGCTCCAGGTTGTACTCCGCGTCGATGCGGCAGAGCACGTAGGGTGCTTCCAGCAGCACCCCGTAGATGAGGTTGTCGGCCGGCCGGTAGGCGATGCCGTTGATGCGGGTAGCGCGAAAGAAGTGGCGGTCTTCGAAGGTCGCCTCCTGCTCGTCCAGGTCGATCGTCACTTCCTGGAAGGTAGTGCCACCCTGTTCTTCCAGCACGCGGTACATGCGGCCGTTGCAGTCGAAGGGCGTTTGTGCGGCGCCCCAATTGCAATGCAATAGTATGATTATCAGCATCCTTATACTACGGTGTAGCATTTTTGCCATTGTTTCCGATTTGGAGAAAAGTATGCTATCCTTACAAGATAACAAGGGAGAAAAGCGCCCTGTTGTGTGCGCTCTTCATATTAAGAAAAGTGCAATTCTCCTGAATCAGTAAGACAGGCTTAGAGCTTGTTTGGAGGTAGTCATTTTGGCTGCAAAACCCAGCTTTTGGAACCTCCCTGTGGCATTTTTCCGGCCCGTAGCGCTGCTATGAGCCGGAAAAATCCCTTCGGGAGAACCCAAAATCTGAGTTTTTCGCTTCAAAAGCACTACCTCCAAACAAGCTCTTACCGCATAACGGGTAGAAATATATAAAATTTACCCTTAACCCGGAATTGCGAAAAAGACTATTCAGTCGCGGGTGCTTCGGCCAGTGCAAAAAACCGGAGCAGCGCACTTACCGTATGTGGATGCTGGAATTCACCCGCCCACCAGCGTCGGCGGACTTCGGCTACTGGCAGGCGCACCAGCTCGATATCCTCTCCATCGTCGAGCTGGAGCTCAAATTCGAAAGCAACCCTTCGGGCCAGCCAATGGTGGATGTAATTGTCCATATAAACCGGATTGGATGCGATGCTGCCCAAAAACTGCCATTCTTCGGCGGTAGCGCCCGTCTCTTCGCGCAATTCCCGGCGGGCGGCAGCGCCGTGGTCTTCCCCCTCGTCTACCAGTCCGCCGGGCAGCTCGAGGGTATACGACTGGGTGCCGAAGCGATATTGCCGGACGAAGAGCATTTCCTCCCGGGGCGTGAGGGCCACCACATTGACGGCGTCTTTGGCTTCCAGGATGACCATGCGTTCCACTTTGCCGTTGCGGGGGTTGCGCATATGGTCGTACCGCGCCTGGAAAAGCTTAAGGTCGGGGCCGGTTTCGAAATGCTCCCGGCGCCATTGGTTTTTCTCCATGGAGAATAATTGTCGTTCTTGTTCTTTATTGTTTCTTCCTCAAAATTGTGACCCGCCCGCCGCAGCGCCGTCGTAAAGGTAGCACAACAGAGGGAACGATTACTAAATCGTTTTTCGGCTGCGGCGAGATGCCGCAGCTTTTTTTAACCCGGATTTTTCAGGTTAAGAACCACCAATCGGTGTTTCCGTTCTCATACACAAGCGAAAAACCAACACAGGATTGAGCGCACCAAGGGCCGTCGGCTTCCCCGAAAAATCATTCCTCCGCCTTTACCAGAAGTCGACGTCCCTGCCGCGCTCCAAAAAACGAAACAAACGCCCCAAACTCCATCACAAAACCAGAAAATAACGAAAACGCTTGATTGGTGAACCGCGACAGTCTATATTTGTACTTGAAAGCAGTAATAATCTCCTCCTAACTTCGATTCCCAAAACGGAATCAGATCATTGTCCCAAATTAATCGGCATTCGATTACCTCCTCCCGATTCATAGTATGGTTACGGTCGCTACGAAACTTTCCTTGCACAAAAAATGAATGAATTGCCGGAAAAACCGGTGATCTCGATCTGGCGCTATTCCGGCTGACCACCGGGCGGTTCGTTGCTATGGGCAATTTTTTGCAACGATCGCTCAGGGGCAGACCGGTGACGATAAACAACACTTAACACAACAAACACCTTACTTAACAACACTATTATGAGAAAGCAAAACTACACCTTGCTCCTGAGCATGCTATTCCCGCTTTTGCTCTCCGCAACCACCTATACCTCGATCGGCGACGGCGATTGGAACGATCCGAACAACTGGTCGCCCAATGGCGTACCCAAGGTACAGAACTGGCCCGGCGATCAGGTGATCATCCAGCACGATATCACATTTAGCGGCAACCTGCGTTTCCGCCACGGTTCCGGCCTGCAGATCCTGGCCGGCGGCTCGCTCACCGTAAGCAGCTCCATTTCTATCGACGGCGGAGCCAACGGCAACTATCTGGTGGAGGCCGGCGGCGAGTTGAACTGCCCCATTATCCGCCTGCAATCCGGATCAGCGACCATCACCTTTGCCGGCGACGTCAGCGGCGACCAGCTGGAAGTCACCAGCGGCGCCGAACTGATTACTTACGGCTTTTTGACCTTTGAAGAAATAAACGTCTCCGGCGGGAGCAATTTCTTTTCGACCGGCGGACAAATAACACTGGACGAAGACTTTACGGTGTCCGGCGGCGCTACGGTTACGATCAGAGATACCGACCTGATCATCGGCGGCAGCTTTGAAAACGCGAGCACCGTCAGCATGGAAAACGTCAACCTGGACATCGCCGAGGACCTGGTCCTGTCGGGCGGTGCCAGCCTGACCATCACCGGATCATCACAAGCCGACATCGGCGGGGATCTGGACCTCTCAGGCGGCACGCAGCTGAATATTGACGGCTTTTCCTTCATCACGGTCAGCCAGGAGCTGAGCGTAACCGGAGGCGCGGGCGTAACCATCGACGGCGGCTCCAATCTCTCCGCAGATGTGATTACCCTGAGCGGTTCCGGCAATATCCAGGGCGTCAGCGACGCCGGCATGCTCTATTACAATCAAATCTCCCTCTCGGGCGGCGCTCAGGTCGTCGCCGCCGACGGGACCTCTTTCGGCGCCGGCGAACCGCCCCTGCCTTCGCCGATCGATCTGCGCGGCGCTTCGCCTTCACTGCCCGTAGAACTGACCGCCTTCAACGCCCGCCGCTCCGACCGCGGCAACATGCTGACCTGGAGCACGGCCAGCGAGCTCAACAACGACCACTTCGAGGTACAGCATAGCACCGACGGCGTCAACTACGCCGTGATCGCTTACATCGAAGGCAACGGCACTACCTACGAGCCGCAAAACTACAGTTACCTGCACGCCGATCCGGCGCAGGCCCGCACCCATTACTACCGGCTGCGCCAGGTCGACTTCGACGGCGCCTTCGAATTTTCGCCGGTGGTGGTCGTCGCAGCCGAAAACGACTTCCAAGCGGACCAGCTGCCGGTTTTTCCCAACCCGGCCCGCGACCAGATACAGGTCGAACTACCCGATTACAGTGAAAACCTCACCCTGCAGCTGATTGCGGTTACCGGCCAGCGCATCAGCCTGTCTTTCCAGACCAGCGGAAAAAAGATACAGGCGCAGCTTCCCTTCGGCCTGACTCCGGGCATGTACTATCTCGAAGTCAATACCGAGGGCGCAAGCCGGGTGCAATCGCTGATGGTTCGATAAATACAAAAACCCCGGCCCAACTTTAAACCCAATCATTATCACCACGAACTGAAATCCCGAAAGTTGAACGCGGCAGCCCGCTTTTTCCCGATCCAGGGCTGCCGCCACCTCCTCCAATTGCATGAAAGAATTAAGTAAGGGGAATTATTTTTTGGAACAGATTTGAGACGTTAACGCCGGCGTCTCTGCTAGAAGACGCCGGCCTTTTTCCAAATTTTCCCCTCCCCAGCCGACTCCTCCGAAATTGCTTTCAATCGCAGCAACTATGAAATTTCTCCGGACCGCTGAAGGATGGATCCGGGTTAAACAAACACAACACTCAACAACACTACAATGAGAAAGCAATACATCGGCTTGCTTCTGGGCATGCTATTCCCGCTCCTGACGTTTGCCACGTCCTTCACTTCTGTCAGCAACGGCAATTGGAACGATCCCGACACCTGGTCGCCTTCCGGCGTTCCCAACCTGCGGAAAGACCAGGTCTCCATCCAGCACGAGGTGGTCTACTACGGAAGCTTAAAACTGAAGAAGCAGGCCACCCTGCAGGTACTGAACGGCGGCGCACTGCACGTCAACGGCCATTTCGACGTTCACAACAACAGCACCGGCCACCTCCTGGTCGATTTCGGCGGACAGCTACAATGCGATAAACTACGCATTAAATCCGACGACGCTACCGTCACCCTGAACGGAGACGTAACGGGCGAGACCCTGGAGCTGACCGCCAACGCCGCTTTCATTACTACCGGAACGCTTGATTTTGAAAAGATTACCTTGGCGCAGGGCGCTACCTTCTTCTCCACCGGGGGCCAAATTACGCCGGCGGAGGATTTCCAGGCCGCCGAGGGCAGCACCGTCACCATCTGGGATACGGACGTCGACATCGCCCACAACTTCGAGGCCGGCTGCAACGCTTCTTTCGACAACGTCAGCCTGGCGATCGGAGAAAAAATGATGATGTCCTGCCAGGCCGTACTCAACTTCGACGGCAACTGCACCACAACCATTGGTGAAGAACTGAACATTCCCGGCGGTACGGAATTGAATATCAATGGCAACTCCAGCCTGACCATCGACCAGAAACTGGCAATACCCGGCGGCATGTTGATGGTTCACGGCAGCTCTACCGTCATGGCCGATGAAATCAACCTCAGCGATGTGGACGAAGGCGATGATGACGGGGATGATGATGACGATGATGACGGGGATGATGACGACGATGATGACGGGGACGATGATGACGACGATGACGACGGGGATGATGACGACGACGGCGGGGACGACGATGACGATGACGACGGGGATGATGATGACGACGATGACGGGGATGATGACGACGATGACGATGGGGATAATGGCAACAACAATAGTTCCGGCGCCATCAAAGGCGTGAATGAAGCGGGTATGCTCTATTTCAACAGCCTGACCATGACGGGCAGCTCCAGGATCGAGCTCGCCGACGGAACGACCTTTGCCGCTGCAGACGCCGCCACCTTAACCTCGCCGACCGACCTAAAAGGCGCTTCCGCTTCCCTGCCGGTCGAACTTATCCGTTTCACCGCCCGGCGCTCCAATCGCGGCAATCAGTTGACCTGGCGTACGGCCAGCGAGCTCAACAACGATTATTTTGAGGTGCAGCACAGTACGGACGGGGTTAACTACACAGTGCTGGATGTTGTGAAGGGACACGGCACCACTTACGAAGAACAAAATTACACCTACGTACACACCAGCCCGGCTCCTGCCCGCAACCACTACTACCGCTTGCGCCAGGTAGACTTCGACGGCGCTTTTGAATATTCGCCGGTGGTAGTCGTAGCTGCTGAAGACGGGGCCGAGCTGACCGAATTGCCGGTATTTCCCAACCCGGCCCGTGATCACTTCTCGATCACGCTGCCCCAGCGTGCGGAAGAAATCAGCGTTACCCTGATTTCAGGCGCCGGTCAGCGACTCGGATTGTCGTTTCAGCCGAACGGCAAGTAGATGCTGGTCCAGCTTCCCGGCAACCTGATCCCGGGGATGTACTTCCTGGAGATCGTCGTGGATGGCCAACCCACCACGCAAATGCTGATGATTCAATAGGACGAGATCAAAATGGATTTAGCGAAAAGGCGACGGTTTTGTCGTCAGGCAGAAAGGATTAAGTAAGGGGAACATTTTTTGGAACAGATTTGCAAGGTTGAAGCCGGCGCCACCGGAAGGTGGCCGCCGGCCTTTTTACTATTCCTTATCCGGCTTTTCGTCATCATCAATAATCGCATCGTCGATGATCTCATCGCCATCGCCGTCAAGGTCTTCGAATCCGGGTACTTTGCCTTGTTTGTCTTTGGGTTTGTATTCCGGATCGGGTGAGATTTTCATATCTTCCTCTTCCGCCCCGGTATTGTGGTAGTCGCCTTCCGCGAAGCGTTTGGCCCGTTCGAAGAAGCTGTCGGCGCCGCCCAGGGGTTTTTCTTTGCGGTCGCGCTCCAGGTTCTCGTAATTCATGCGCTGGTTGCGTTCTTTGACCTTTTTCTCCAGTTCTTCCGAGCGGCGTTTGGCCTCTTCCGTCAGTTCGTCGATATTCTTCTCCTTGTCCTTCTCCGCTTCTTCCTGAGCTTTGCGAAACAGCTCTTCGCCGTAGCTTTTCGCTTTATCGAACAGCCGTCCCGACTCTTCCCGTACGCGACGCCGGGGCTCTTCCGTTTCTTCCATGAAGCGATCGCCCACTTTTTCGGAGGTATCCCTGAATTTCTTCATGAATTTCTCGCCCTGGTTGAGCAGTTCATCGCCCAGTTTTTCGGCCGTGTCGATGACCTTGCCGCCGACGCGTTCAATCTGGCTGGGCTCCTCGGGTGGCGGCGGTGATGATTTTTCGCCCTCTTTTTCCGGCGTTTCTTCGTCTGCCGACTGGTCGCGCAGTACGTCGTCCATCGGATCTTCCGAGGCGGATTCTTCCGATTGACAAGGTTCCGTTTTTTGCCACATCTCTTCCGCAAAATCCGTGACGTCGTCAAAAATGTTCTTCTTTTTCTTCTTCTTTCCCATTTCCTGAGCTTTATCTTTTGTTTGGTTGATCCATTCTTCGGAGCGGTCGGCCAGTTCCTCACCGGTTTCGCGACCTTTTTCCGCTACTTTGCGGCCTGTCGACTTGGCGACCGATTTGGCGCCGAACAGCGCCTTCTTCATTTCATTTAAAAAACCCATACCGCTTTTTGGTTTGCTTTCTAACAAAATAAAGGAATTACCGGACAAGCCAAAGGCCGGCTTCCAGATTTTTGACGAAGGCCGTGCAAAACGCCCTCTATGAATTCCGGTATTTTTTGTTCCTACCGGAATTCATAGAGGGGCATGCGTTCACTTTTTCGGAATTTTGCTTTATCCGACAAAAACCCACATTGACTATGAAACGAGTTTTGAAATTCGTCGGACTGGCGGTTGCCGGTCTGTTGGTCGTGCTTCTGGCCGGCGGCGCCTACATCAACTGGGGCCCTACCCCAACCTACGAGGTGGCAATCCCCGATTTGCAGGTAAGCGCGGATTCCGCGATGATCGCCCGCGGTGAAAAACTGGTGAGCCTTTCCTGCGCCCTGTGCCACCGCGGCAAGAACAGCGGTAAGCTCGACGGCCGGCTCTGGCACGAAAAAGACTTCGGCACGCTTTACACCGCCAACATCACCAACGCGCCGGATGCGCTGGGGACCTACTCTGACGGCGAGCTGGCCCGCCTGCTGCGCACCGGAGTGAAGCGCAACGGCGAGCTGGCTCTGGTGATGCCGCGCTACACCACCTTGTCGGACCGCGACCTGGCCGCCGTCATCGCCTATTTGCGGTCGGATGCGCCGCCCGTACAGGCCTCTGACCAGCATTGGCCGCCGCATCAGAAGAACTTTCTAGCCAAGACGCTGCAACGCGTCGCTTTCAAACCCTATCCCTACCGGGAAGGCTCCATCGCCGATCCCGACCCGAATGACGAGATCGCCCAGGGCCGCTACCTGGCGCATAACCTTTCCTGTTTCCTGTGCCATTCCGCCGATTTTGCTACGGCGAATGAACTGGAGCCGGAACGATCGGAAGGCTACTTCGGCGGCGGCAACCTGATCCCGAGCAAAGAGCAGCCTGGAAAAATACCCGCCCCCAACCTGACCCCACATCCCGAATACGGCATCGGCAAGTGGACGGCCGCAGAGCTGGGCCAGGCTATCCGCAACGGCAAACGGCCCGACGGCGGCTACCTGGACCACGCCATGCCCCTCTTCACCAGCCTGACCGATGCGGAAGTTAATGCCTTGTGGAAGTACCTGCGAACGGTGCCGGTGATTGATAATGAGATTGTGAGGTGATTTTGGTCTTTAGTTTTTGGTCTTTGGTCTTTGGCGTTTTGACAGTCCCAAAGACCAAAGACCAAAAAACTAAGACTCGATTTTTATTGGTGATTTTCGCCCAGCGGCCCGGAGGGGTGCGCTGGGATTTTTTTATTACCATTGAGAAGGTTAAACTTTTTTTACTCTCCGAGGAAAGCGAGGATTTTACCTTTAAGCTGGCTTTCCTCCTTAATTTCGCATTCCCACAAAATTAAAACTTGGAACCCCTTCTCATGAAGAGAACGGATGTTCTTTTCATCTCGCACTTTGTTCTTTTCAATTTTCTGAATCCAATATTCAGTATTTGTCTTAGGAATTCGCGCCCCCCTTTTGCAGGAATGACCGTGCCAAAAGCAACCATGAATAAAAATCACTTTTTTTCTAGAAAAAAACGTGAGATCTGGCTTACCTGGCAGTTCTTTCCGGTGAAGACGATAACGGTACCCCATGGAATAAACTAACCGCCGGACTTTCATTTCAGGACTGGTGTTCTCAGACCTGACTTTTCGCATTACTTCACTCCTTTTCTTTGGATTAAATACGTCAGACACTACTCAGGACAGTTCAATTTTCAAACTCGGATCTGTTTCAACTGATGAAATTATTTCATTGTAAGTCTTGATCAATCGGTGCAAAGTTGTTTCCCGTTTTTTCCTCTCAAAATCACCCAGTTCATAAATATTAGATGCAAGGAACTGTTCTATCTCAAAAACATCAATTCGATCTTCAGAATCTTTATTTTCAGCCAACCCTTTGGCAAGACCAGCGCCTCTCTCGGTTGTAATAATTATGGGCTTTAAGTTTTTTGTTAAGTTTGATAGACACTTTTCAATTAAGTGCTCGGACGGGGCGGTTGTGACATGAATAACCACATCATTAATAAAAAAATCACCAGGACGGTCCTTCTGGGAATCTGAAGTGGAAAAACTGTGATGGTCAAGTTTTTCTTCCATGACTTCTTGTAGCTTAGCACCAACCAAATGTTGCAAGACAGCACCTACGACTTGCATATGCGGATTGTCCTCTTGTCTTTTTTTAGCCTGCTGCAAAATATCTTTAACGATAGTTCTTACACTTAAAGATTCATCCAGATTTAGTTTAAATGGTTTCCCTGCAAAAAAGACCTTCACCTGGTCAATCCAAAGTTTTTCTACATCCTTCCAAATACACAAATTTTCATCATCTAATTGGTTTAAAAAATCGACGTACTTTCTCATGTTTTCAATATTCCCCCGACTGGTTCGTCCGCCTTCACGAGCTAGTATTCGATCAATACCATATTCACCAAGGATCTTTTGCACAGCAGGCCCTCCTAAGCCGAGTACTTGTCCGCCTCTTTTCGTCAAAAACTGATCGGCGTCAAGCGGCTTTTTTGCATCCTTCGCCAAACGAGTTATCACCAGCCCGAGAGACAATTTGCCTTTAGTAGTGAATTTTTCTCGCCACACGAAATCAAAGAAGCGCTCCCTGAGTTTTTCGTTCATATCCGTCTGCAGAAACCGGTTTATTGAAAAGGTTAAAATCAATGATCGGCTCAAAAATGAATTCTCGAAGGTGGTTGACTATTGGCACCACTACGCCGTCCCCTGCTAAATGATATGCTTCATTATAATTCGCAGGAAGCCTGTAATTATCAGGAAGTCCCATTAAACGAGCAGCTTCTCTTGCAGACAATAATCTACTTTTAACCTCCTTCCCATGTACTATTAGAATAAACTGCCGACTCGAACCTCCGGAAGGTGTGCGCAGGCATCCTGCTGTTCCATCAAATCTTACTTCCGCCCGGACTTTTCCATTTCTTGTTCGGCGATACAGCGCTCCTGCTATCTCTCGATTGAGCAACATGGCCTGTTCGACTTTTTGAAAATTCCTGGGCGTCATGCTTGCTAATAACTTAGCAGTATATTCCGGCGTATGCCATTCAACGGCCTCTGGCAACGCCTCCATCAGGTCGGTTAAACTAGGTTTATTTTTACGCTGAGGCCGGGGAATGTTCCACCAAATCCAAGATTTCTTTACTTTATCTGAAAAGAGCCTGAAATTTTTAATTAAGGAATCAGGATGCCATAGGGATGAAGGTCGATCCAGCTTTAGCACCGGAGGTATCAAAAACCCGCTTTTTATCCCAACTATAAATAAACGAGGACGACTTTGAGGCAAAAAATGAACGCCGTCAATTACAGCAGCGCCTACTTGATAATTGAGTGCTGTAAAGGCTTTACAGATTTCGGTAAAATCCCTGCCTTGGTTACTAGTGAGAGTCCCATAAACATTTTCAAGCGTAATAATATCTGGCGCACGATTTTCTTGGAATAAATCAGTAATCAGAGACCAAAAAGCCCAAAACGTTCCACTTCGTTCTCCTTCGAGTCCATTTCTTCGACCAGCTAATGATAGATCCTGACAAGGAAAAGAAGCCCAAGCAAGGTTCACCTGGCCAGGAAGCGCTTCAGCTTTTATACTATTTATGTCTTTGACGGTAAGATGGTCGTTTCCCCAATTCTCTGCGTATACTTTTGCTTTTTTTTCATTGATGTCATTGGCAAAAGTGCATTTCCAAGACCCTGAAAGTCCTGCACGAACCATCCCGCCTCCAGCAAAAAATTCATAGAAAGTGTAACTGGACATCTGATTCAACTATTTGGTTATATTTTTTCAACAAGATACCATATTTGGCTCAAGAATGACCAGTTCTAAAACAAAAAGTTTTTCACATTCATTTTTTTTCCCTTCTTTTGCGCCAAAGCTCCCGCCATGCAGCTCAAGCGCATCCAACACTATCTCGGCGAATACCGCCGCTTCCTGAACGGCCCGCGTGCTGAAACCCGTCTGTACTACTGGGAGTCGCAGCGCTGCTTTCAGGAAAACTGGGATCTGCGCGCCGAGGACCTCGCCGCCGTATACGATCGCAGCCTGCAAAACAGCCGGACGCGCCGCCTCTGGAACCGCGAAAACTACGCGCCGAAAGCCATGCTGCTGAAGTTTTTCGAACTGGAGCCCGATTATGTCCGCCATCTGTTTACCGACCTGTTCAACGAAGATAAAGAAGTGACCGGCCGCGCCCAGCGCTTCGTCTTCTACTGTGACGAGCTGCTGCGCATGTACAAGGACAAATACCCGGCCCGCATCGAGAACAACCACTTCCACGACGACGATTACGGCATGATCTCCCTGTATCTCGCCTTTCGCTACCCCGATCGCTACGCGCCTTACGACTTCGACGTGTTCGTCGACCTCCTGCGCCGGCTGGGCCGTCCCGACCTGCCCGCGGCTAATGACCTGGAACGCTATTTCAAGGTGATGCGGACGCTCTATAAAATGATGCAAAAAGATGAAGCCCTCCTCACTGCGCACCAGAAACGCCTGCGACCGGGGAAAGACTACGCCGGCGACAGCCTGCTGCTCGCTTTCGACTTCGCCGTTTTCTGTACCGAGCCCGACGCGGATCGCCGGGAATTTACCCCTTGAACCGACCAAAAATCCGTACTTTTATCCTGCAAAAGTCACCTCCCTCCACACCGGAAAATGAGCTTTCAATAGCTGTCGTCTCATGAAAAAACTGATTCTCGGTTCGGTAATTGGCCTGTTTGCGATCGCCGGCCAGGCGCAGGGCCATCAACCCGTATTTCCCGATCAGGAAGGCGCGACCCTGATCGACAATCTTCGTCAGGCTTATCGCCCCGCTTTTGTTCTGCCCTTTAGCGACGCCCGCGACACCCTGTTCAGCCGCATCTACACGCGCAACGACACCCTCACTTGCGTATACACCGGGCATCCGCTCTACATGGACCCCACCGCCGACCCGACCATGTGGGCTTTCCAGAACAACGCCCTCTGGGGCATCAATACCGAACACACCTGGCCGCGCGCCAAAGGGGCCGACGCCGGCAATCCGCGCGCCGATATGCACCACCTTCACCCTACGCGCATCGCCGTCAACGCCGCCCGCGCCAACCTGCCGTTCGCCGAAATCGCCGACACAGAGGCCGACAGTTGGTTTTATCTGACCATGACCCAGTCTTCCATCCCCAACGAAAATATCGACGGGTATAGCGAAGCCAACAACCAGGGCTTCGAACCGCGCGAAGACCACAAAGGCAACGTCGCGCGCGCCATGTTCTACTTTTACACCGTCTACCGCAACGAAGCCGACCTGGCCGATCCCGACTATTTCGAACCGCAGCGCATCACCCTCTGCGAATGGCATCACCAGGACCCGGTAGATCAACTGGAATGGGACCGCACCTGGCTCATCGCTCAGTACCAGGACGGCAAGCCGAATCCCTTCGTACTCGATTGCACCCTGCCGGCCCGCTCCTATTGCCAGGATGTGGACCTGGATTGCGACCCGGTATCCAACCTGGCCGAACCTCCTTTTGCCCCGATTCAGGAACTACGCGCCCACCCAAGGGCAGACGCATTAAATGGCCAACACATCTTCTCTGTATTTATCAGAC
>CAYQQU010000106.1:0-13888 GCA_964419545.1 uncultured Saprospiraceae bacterium
CAACAGCCTGCAACAAGCGATCGAGAAGCTGAAAAATAAAGAAGATATCAACTAGGCGCTGCTTTTCCGTTTGAAGGCAGGGTGAGGGGAAGCGCATTCGTCTCTTCGCCATTGACCAGCAGGCTGACCCACAGACGGGCATTGGGGTCATAGCTCTGCAAGCGCGCCGCGTCCAAATTGAACGTCGCGTGCTGGTCCGACCACATTTGCAGGGTCGCTTCGACTGGTAGGTGATTGATCGCCAGTAAAAATTTTTCCTTGTCCGTTTTGAAGCTTTTTAAGCTTTGACCGAAGAGGGTGATCGACATGCCCGCACTATCGAAGGAAGGAATGAGGTATTCCACCCTGGGCGGCTGGAGGTTCGTGCTTCCGTCGGCGTACACCTGAATGAGGTGCATCGTGCGTTCCATGGCCTGGTCGACCCGGTCGATGGTGCGCCGCAGGTCGAAATCAGTGAGCACCCCTTCGGCCACGTATTGGCTTTGGATATAGGTGCCGTTGAGGTTGAGTTCCCAGACGAAGCTGGTAAATGCCGTTTGCACCTGCACCAGGTCGGCCATGGCGCGCTGGATGCGTTCCAGCGGGTCCTTGAGAAACTGCGTAAGAATGGCCGCCAATCCGCCGAGGCCGGCCAATACTCCCGTCAGGCGGCCGCCGAGCTCTTCGCTTACTACGGCAATTGTCACCCCACCCATGATGAGTATTGCCCCCATGACGAAGGTAGCGACGTTCAAAGTCTGCAGTAGCTGCATCGTCTTTTTGGCGTTGTTCACGGCTTCGTTCAGGAGGTGGGCCGCTTCTTCGCTCCGCGCTTTGGAAGGCTTGAGGTAATACTCCGAGAGCAACTCCTGCCTGGCCGCCCGCTCCCGTTCTTCTCCGGTCACGGTGCGCACGAGGGCGTCTACGGCGACGCGGCCGCCGATGTTGCCCAAAATTTTAACCAGGTTTTCGCGAATGTCGATGTTTTCCTCTTTGGGCAGGCGTTTGCTGAGCGGCTCGATGGCTAAGCGTTCCAGCTGAACTTTGATCCGGTTGTAAGTCTCCATTTTATCTTCGAAAAACCAACGGTCGCTCATTTCTCCCAGCAACTTCGTGATCCACTTTTGCACCACGAGCTCCCGTTCGTCCAATTCGATATCCATTAACCTATTGAGCAGCAGCTTGGCCAGCTCGTAGGTCGGCACGGGGAGCAGCTCGCCATTTGGTTTGCGAATCAGGTTTTCGTGGCTCACCACCAGGTCCGCAAAGCCTTTATCTTTTTCTTTCAGGGTCCAGCACCACTTTTCCAGCTCTTTGCTGGTGTGTGGGTCCATTTCGGCTTTTGCAAATTCCGGCTCTCTAAAGACCCGGCTCACGGCCGGGTTTTTTTGTTCTTCCAACACTTTCTGCAACACGTATTCCCGCACTTCCGCCACTTTGCTCAGGTCCTTGCGGTTATTGAGCAGGTCGACCAGCGCCAGCACCGCGCCGGGCAGGTAGCGCGCTTTTTGGGAAGCCTGGTCGACAAGGGTAGCGTTTTTGTCACTGGCTACCCAAATGACACACTGTTCAAGGATAAACTTAAGCGAGCCATCGCTGCCGTATTTTATTGCACTGGAGATCAATTCACTGGCTTTTTCTTCCTGGCTCAGATCCTTGATCAGCTCATTTAATCGTTTTTGAATAACCGAGGATTTCCGCTTGAGGAAAACCGTCGCTTTTTCCGCAACCTCCGGTTCCTGGTCGTTATCGACTGCCGCGAGAATAAAGGGCAACAGGTCGTCGTGGTTGGGAAAGTCTTTTGCTTCCCACCGCGCTTCGAGTATCCGCGGTGTCGATAACAGGAATTTTCCTTTTTCCTGGGTATTAAAAAAGATATTGTTGAGCAGTTTTTCCGCCACTTCTCCCGGAAATACCCGTGCGATCTTCTTGAACACTTCGGTGCTGTCTTCCTCCATCAAACGATCTTCATTGCGCTCGATCGCCCGCAGGTGTTTGAAGAGTTCCGTTTCGTAGTCTTTCAAAAAAACGCTCGCCAGTTCCCGCACATCGCCGTCGTTGTGTTTTAGGGCAGCGAGGAGAGCCGGCAGGAGGCTTCTGCCCAATTTATGATCGCTTTTCCAGCGGTCGTCGAGGTCTTTAAAACTCAACAGCAGCCGGCCGCGGTCGGCGATCGTCAGGCTATTGTCATGGGTAGTCAGAAAACGAAAAGCGTCATCATCTCCCAGGATGCTGCGAATAGCGCTAAAATCTTCCTCAAGGGTATGCTGTTCATCCCCTTCGCACAGATATTTGAATAGCGCGTAATAAATCTCCAGTCGCACTCCCCGCTGTGCCGGGATCTCCTCAGAAAAGTTTTTCAGATAGTTGAAGGCTTCGGTTGCCTTGTAGGGATGGACGTTAAATTCAGTATGGCAATTGCGAAGGCGATAGGCGATGAGGCGATAGGTTGTTAATTTGTGGCCGCTGCGATAGCCCTGTTTACTGTAATAGGTCTCCCGGTCTTGCTGGAATTCTCCCCAGATCTCTTTGGACAATAAATAGTACGATTTCCAATAATCGCTCA
Organism: uncultured Saprospiraceae bacterium; assembly: GCA_964419545.1. Taxonomy (GTDB): domain Bacteria; phylum Bacteroidota; class Bacteroidia; order Chitinophagales; family Saprospiraceae; genus CAYQQU01. The sequence goes on from CAYQQU010000106.1 coordinate 2,546, forward strand.
TTTTGGAATTAAAAAAACGTTCGATCTGATCTTCCGAGGAGCGGGGCAGGCCGTCAATGGTGCACAGAAAAGCGTCGATAACGAATTTTCGTTGTTTCCAGCCGACAGGGATGCCCGCAGGGTCGTCGGCGACGTAAAAATCCGACCAGGAACCTTGAGCGTACTCTCCTAGTATTTTCCATAACGATCCGCTGATCGCCTCCCAGTTATCGCCTGATTTATAGCCTTTGATGCGCAGGTGGTGCAACAGGGTGGCGCCTTCTTTCAAAACCGCCCAGGCTGGGTATTCCGGAGAGTCGCCTCCCGGCCGGACGGCCGTTTCCATGAGCAGAATCGTTGCTTTGACCAGCATTTTTTTATTGTCCTCATATTTTCTGAGTAGCCGGTCGCAGATCGAAGGCTCGGGCTCCTGATAAAAATCCCAGTTTTTTCCCAGGGAGTTTTCAGCTGAAGAAAGCAGTGCCTTCCAGGTAAGAAGCTCTTGCAGGGATTGATTCTCGACGCTCATGATTTAGGTGCAGTTTAAATTCGAGGTAAACGACCGGATCCGCTCGCTCCAAACATGCTCTCAATCTTCTGAAATAAGCGTTCAAGGCCATGAGCGCCGGAAACAGGCATTCCCTAAGGTAGTAAATAATACTTGAATGTATACATCCCGGTGTTTCCGGTAATCTTTCTTTTTCAAAAACTTACGCTTCACCGGCCCTTTTCTTATTTTGCACCTACATCCATGTATTAAACATAAAAAATTTTTTCACCCATGCCTCAGTCTTATCTCGAATTACTGGAAGGCAATTCGCAGTTTGCCGACGCCATTAAAAAGGAAGATCCAAGATTTTTTGAAGAACTTTCCAAAGGACAAACGCCCAAGTTCCTCTGGATCGGCTGCGCCGACAGCCGCGTGCCTGCTTCCGAAGTAACCAACGTGAAACCCGGCGCCATCTTCGTGCATCGCAATATCGCCAACGTCGTCGTCCACACCGACTCCAACCTGCTCAGCGTTGCTTATTACGCTATTAAGGTGCTGAAAGTAAGACACGTCATCGTCTGCGGCCACTACGGCTGCGGCGGGGTGCAGGCTGCTCTGACCCACAAGCGCTACGGTTTTATCGACAGCTGGCTGGGCCACATCAAAGATGTTTACCGCCTGCACCAGCAAGAGCTGAAAAACTTGGACGAAAAGACGCGCTTCGACCGGCTCGTAGAACTAAATGTGATCGAACAAGTGAAAAACCTGGCCAGCGTGCCTTTTATTCAGGAAGAGTGGGAAAACAGCGAGTTTCCGTATATCCACGGCTGGGTCTATAACTTGAAGACGGGAAAGATCAATGAGCTGGATTGTACCATGAACAACACCAGCCTGATTGATGAGGTGTATGATTACGATTTTTAACTGAACACCTGGAAATTATTGGAGTAAAATTTTCCTGCCTCGCAGAGCGAACGCTATCCGGCCCGGATTATTCATGGATTCATCTATTGCCTGCCGCCATTCTTGCGTTTGCTCTTTGGTCGATACTCATCGTATCTGGGGAAATCGCCTGCGTGTCGCCCGCCTGACAACCGTCATGACGAAGAACCCATGAAGAATCCGGGTTAACCCATGAATGGCCCGGGCTGGGTTCCGCACGGCTTCGGTATCGCTCTCCCGGATAAACTTCCCGGCCAACCCTTATTTGAGCTTTCCGATAATCTGATCCGAGCTGATCAGCACCTTGCGATAGTGTTCGAACAACTGCCCGGGCATCATCTCGGCGTGGATGGCATAGTCTTTCGGTTTTGACGGCTTACGTCGGACGGAATTAGCGCTTGGTTCATCTGATCCCCTTTCCTTCAGGGGTTTGGATAATAGCGATTGCAGGATTTTTTTCATGACGGTTGGTGTTTACTAATGAACCCAATGCGAAAATCGAACTGCTCCGGCCGGAAGGCCTGTACTTTTGAGGCGCCTCCCGGCCGGAAAACGTTTTATAGCACGTCGACCTGTCCCCCCATTAATTGGATTGCGCTTCAACGGATTGCAGGTCGGATAGTTCTTTTTGTTTTCCCTGCAGCACCTTCTGCACTTTTTTTACCGATTCATTTTTCTGGGGCGGTCCGAGCCCTTTGCCAAGGCCCCGGATGGTCAGGTCGATATTGTCGTAAGGGGCGTGTTCCTCAAAGTCGCGGATCACTTCATAGACATCATAATCGATGTTGATCGAGCGGGTGGCGTCGATAATCACTTTGGTATTTGCGGGCACTTCATTCAGGGTCCGCATGATGCTGGCGCGATTGAGGAAGGAAACGTCCTCTGACAAATTGATCACGATCGCTTCGTCCGCCTTGTGTTCTTCTTCCGTAAAGAAGTACGGGTTGCGGTAGTTGTTGCGCAGAATATAGAAGATGGCGACAGCCATGCCCATGCCGATACCGACCAGCAGGTCGGTGAAGATGATGCCCAGGATAGTCACTATAAAGGGCACAAACTGATACCAGCCCAGGCGGTACATCTGCTGGAAAAGCGACGGTTTGGCCAGTTTAAACCCAACCACAAAGAGGATGGCGGCCAGGGTAGCCAGAGGAATCAGGTTGAGGAGGCTGGGAATCAACATGGCGGCGAAGAGCAGCAGGAAACCGTGGATGATCGCCGACATCTTGGTGCGGCCGCCCGACTGGATATTGGCTGAACTGCGCACGATGACCTGCGTAACGGGCAAGCCGCCGATCAGGCCGGAAATTATGTTGCCGACGCCCTGCGCTTTCAACTCCCGGTTGGTCGGCGTAATGCGCTTCTGAGGGTCGAGCTTGTCGGTGGCTTCAACACACAATAAGGTTTCCAGACTGGCGACAATCGCGATAGTCAAAGCCGTAGTGTATACCGCAGCATTGGTGATCTGGCTGAAGTCGGGCAGGGTGAACAGCCCCAGGAAACCGGCAAAACCTTCCGCTACCGGAATTTGCACCAGGTGCCTGGGGTCGATGGCCAGAGCGGGCGCCGCAGCGATGAAGAGCTGATTCAGCATGATACCCGCCACCACCGCTACGAGCGGCCCCTGGATGAGTTGAAAAAGCCTGATCCGCTTCATGAACGGGCGCTCCCATAAAATGAGAATGAACAGGGAAACCAGAGTGACAACCAGTGCGCCGGGCTGAATGAAGTTGAGCATATTTAACAACTCGGTGAACGTATTTTCCGAGTCGGTCTGAAGAAACTGAAAGCTGCCTTCGGGAACCTTGTCATAGCCAAAAGCATGCGGGATCTGCTTCAGGATAATGATGATCCCGATGCCGGAGAGCATGCCTTTAATGACGGATGACGGGAAGTAGTACCCGATGATCCCCGCCCGCAGAAAGCCCAGGGCCAGTTGAATGACGCCGGCCAACACCACGGCCATGAGAAAGGTTTCCCATGCCCCCAGGGTGGCGATGGCGTTAAGTACAATGACAGCCAGTCCCGCCGCCGGACCGCTCACCCCAAGCGGGGAACCGCTCAGCAACCCCACGACGATACCGCCTACGATGCCGGCGATGATGCCGGAAAACAGGGGGGCCCCGGATGCCAGAGCAATGCCCAGACAAAGCGGGGTGGCTACGAGAAAGACGACGATACTGGCGGGAAAATCACTTTTCAGATTGGAAAAAAAATTGTTCACAGGCTTATCAGCCTGGAAATCTGGTTGCTTTACCATGGTAACTTTGCTTGTGACTGAGGAGTATTAGCCATTACAAAGATCCAAGCCCGTCATTAGAGCCGGGTTAAAGCAAGATTAAAATCTCATTAGAATGTGGGTAAGCGCAGCGTAACCGTGGTGCCTTCTCCCGTTTCGGAAGCAATTTTGAGGGTTCCGTTATGGAGGTCGGCGATCTTTTTGACTAGCGTCAGGCCGATACCGTGCCCTTGTTTGCGGCGGGCGTTGGAAGATCGGAACAGCGGTTGAAAAATCTGCTCCAGATCGGCTTGGGGAATGCCGATGCCCCGATCTTCCACCATTATCTCGAAGCATTGCCCCCGGCGATGACAACTGACTTTTACGGGCTGGTCAGAGGAGTATTTCAAGGCATTGTCGACAATGTTCTGCAAAGCGGTGCGGAGCAGTGGAAAGCTGCCTTTTACATTATGTTGCCCGTCATCCAGTGCAAGGTCCAGCTGGATTCGCTGGGGTGGAAACGGCTCGATTGCTTCCAGCAAACACTGATCCAGGGGGAATACCTTGGGTTCGGGCAGTTGAGAAAGCGCCTCGGTCTTTTCCAGGTCGAGCAGCTGCCGCATGAGCAATTGCAGGCGGTCGGCTTCGGCCTGGATGATCTGGAGCGTAGCCTGGTATTCCTCCGGGGATCGGGTTTTTCCCAAAAGCACCTCGATCTGGCCGCTGATGGCGGTAAGGGGGTTGCGCATCTCGTGGCTGGCGTTGCGCACAAACTGCCGCTGCGCCTCGAAAGATGCTTGCAGGCGGTCGAGCATCCGGTTGAAAGCGATGGCCACTTCGCCGATCTCGTCATCGGGGTTGTTCACTTCCAGCCTTAGGTCCAGGCGGTCGGCGCTGATATCGCTGGCGCGGTGGATCTTATCTTCCAGTGGACGAAGCGCCGCAGCAATACCCAGGCGATCGACGACCACGAGCAACAAAACCGCCGTCACTCCGCCTATCAGAAGGATTTTTCTCAGGAAGTTGAGCTTGGAGCGCCCGAAGGTATCGACAGCGGTGACGATCACTGCGTAATCGCCGGCCGGCAGGTGATACAACCGGCCTACCCCCTGCCGCTCGCCCTGCCAGAACTTAACGACCTCTTCCTGTTTGATCCTCCCGGCCAAGCCTTCGGGAAACAACCGGTGCAGGGAATCGATACCCGACGGATGGAGGGTAATAGCAAATTCCTTTTCGGCATCCAGCGTTTGCAGGAACTTATCGCGGACGGCCTGCTCGATGGCCTGGTTTTTTTCCAGGAAGATGAGCTCGGTCAGCGCCACCCGCTTTTCCAGCCGGTTGAAAAATTCGCGCTCGTGAAAACGGGAAGTGAAAATATACACCAGTATTCCTACCGTAGCGATGGCCGCTACCGCGGTGATCGAAAGCAGCCAGGTCAACCGGTCGCGGATTTTCATAACACGAAATTTTTATCAAAAATGCGTTCCCGTCATCCTTTTATCATATACCCCATTCCCACCACCGTTTGGATAAGTTTTCGTTCGAACGGCTTGTCGATCTTATTGCGCAGGTAATTCATGTAGACGTCCACCACGTTGGTGCCGAGGTCAAACTGGACCTCCCATACCGTTTCCAGGATATCCACCCGGCTGACCACCCGGTTTTTATTGCGCACCAGATATTCCAGCAGGAAGAACTCTTTAGGCGTTAGTTTGATCTCTTTCCCGGCCCGCCTCACCTTTTTTTGATCGAGATCGATCTCCAGGTCAGCGATCCGCAAGAGGCTCGAAGGCCGCTCCGCTTCGCCCCCGCGACGGGCCAATGCCTTTACCCGGGCAAGTAGTTCTTTGAATTTAAAGGGCTTGCCCAGATAGTCGTCGGCGCCGGTTTCGAGGCCCGCCACGATATCGTCGGTTTCGTTCAGGGCGGTGAGCATCAGGATGGGCGTTTTCAGATCGCGCTCCGTACGCAGGTGCTTACAGAGTTCCAAGCCGTTCATGCCGGGAAGGATAAGGTCGAGGATAATAACTTCATAATCTCCCCGTTCGGCGAGGCGCAGGCCCATCTCGCCGTCGAAGGCCTGGGCAACCTCAAAGCCGTTCTCCTCCAGCCCTTTTTTGATGAAGCTGGAAATGGCGGGTTCGTCTTCAACAAGGAGGATCTTCATCGAAGATAAAAGTACCTAATCCCCCCATAGTTAGCAAACCGTCTCAGATTCAACGCCGGCGCCGCAATACTACCGGCTCCTCCTTTTTGCTGACGATCAGGTCGATGAACCTGCGCAGCTCCGGATGAGCTGCTATTGGAAAGTTTGACGGCAACTGAAAAAGTGTATACAATGAAAGATATTTTTATCGTTGTAGCGTCCTTGGAAGGTTAACCCGGATTATTCCCAACCCACACCTTTTTCAGTTGGGAAAAAGTTTTATATTTGCATTCGATTCATACCTTATTGTTAAAAAGCGGCGAAAAACCGGTCGCTAACGACGACTCCCCAGACTCAACAATGAAAAGCAACTTCACGCTGAACGCTCTCTGCCGGGGGCGAAAGATCTCATGTTTCATTTGACGACCCAGCAGGTTTCGGGAAGGCATGCCCCCTCCGAGCGACCGCATTTCGCCGCTTCGGATTTCGCCTTTGCTCCTTCCCACTGCCGTTGTTTCGAGTTGTGATTTCGAAACGTTTTCCTTTTTTCGGCCAATTCATTAATGGTGTGTAACACAAGTTCCTTGTAAAAATTTTTGCTGAGGGCTCAACTTAAAAAATTGATTTTCAGTAATTAGAAGCGTTTTCTTTCAAGAAAGGATCAGCAAAAATTTTTGTTACACACCATTAATTAACAAAATATTCCATTTCCCAAAAATTTAAACTGGATTAGTAATGACGAGAGTTAAACCGATTTTACCCCTCTTCTTATTCCTGTTGAGCTTCGTCGGATTTGCCCAATCGCAGGACGTCGTCCGGTGTTACACCATGGAGGCCGACCAGGCCCTTCGAGACAGATACCCGGAACTCGGCACCCTGGAAGATTTTGAAGAATGGCTGGCGCCCCGGGTGCGGGCTTATGAACAATCGCCCCAGGAAAGAGTCGTTACTACGGTGCCGATCATTTTTCACATCATCCACAACGGCACTTCGGTCGGCACGGGAACCAACATCAGCGCTACCTACGTGGATGCGCAGATCGACCAGCTCAATAACGATTTTCGCCGCATTCTCGGCACCTCCGGCTACAATTCGGACCCCCGCGGCGCCGACACCGAGCTGGAGTTCTGCCCCGCTACGGTCGACCCCAACGGCAACACGCTGGCCGAACCGGGTATCAATCGCATCGACCGCAACAGCCAGGGATGGAATGCCCCACCCTACAATACCGGCTATATCGACGGCGCCATCAAACCGCAATCGATCTGGAATCCCGATGACTACGTCAATGTTTGGGTTATGCAGCTCTCAGGCGGCCTGCTGGGCTATGCGCAATTCCCCAGCCAATCGGGCCTTCCGGGCATTAACGCTAACGGCGGCCCCGCCAGCACCGACGGCGTGGTGGTGCTTTATTCTTCCGTGGGCAGCACGGACGCGCCCTTCCCAGGGGGGTCGCCTTTTAACCTGGGCCGCACCCTGACCCACGAGCTGGGGCACTTCTTCGGCCTGCGCCACATCTGGGGCGACGCCACCTGCGGCAACGACTACTGCTCCGATACGCCCGAAGCACAGGGGCCCGCCAGCGGATGCCCCAATAATACGACTTGCGACGGGCAGCAGGATATGGTCGAAAACTACATGGACTATTCCAGCGACGCCTGTATGAACATCTTTACCGGCGATCAGAAATCGCGCATCCAGGCGGTATTATCCAATAGCCCGCGCCGCAATACGCTCAATGCTTCCACGGCCTGCAGCGGCGGCGGCGGCGGCGGTGGACTCGCCTGCAACACCACCGTCAGCACCTTCCCTTATGCTGAAAGCTTCGAAAGCAGCCTGGGCGACTGGACGCAAGACGGCGGCGACGACTTCGACTGGTCGCGCAACTCCGGCGGCACGCCCTCCGGCGATACCGGCCCCGGCGGCGCCGTCGACGGCAGCTGGTACGTTTACGTGGAGTCTTCAAGCCCCAATTATTCCAACCTGACCACCATCCTGAACAGCCCCTGTTTCGACCTGGCCGGCCAGACCGTTGCCGACTTTTCCTTCTCCTACCATATGTACGGCGCCTCCGATATGGGCAGCCTTTACCTGGAAGCCCGTACGGACGGCAGTTCCTGGAATACGGTATGGTCACAGTCCGGCAACCAGGGAGACCTCTGGCAAAGCACTTCCGTCGACCTGAGCGCCTACCTCGGCGAAACGGTGCAGCTGCGCTTCCGCGGCGTCACCGGCACCACCTGGCAGGGGGATATGGCCGTCGATGACCTCGGCCTGAGCACCACCTCCGGCGGGGGCGGCGGCGACGACGATCTCAGTTGTAATACAACTATTTCCAGCTTCCCCTATGACGAAGGATTCGAAGGTGGGTTGGGCGACTGGTCACAGGACAACAATGATGATTTTAACTGGTCTCGCAATTCCGGAGGCACCCCCTCCAGCAATACCGGCCCTTCCAGCGCAGCCTCCGGCAACTGGTACGCTTATGTCGAATCTTCCAACCCCAACTACCCCAGCCTGACGACCATACTGAATAGCCCTTGCTTTGACCTCTCCGGGCTGAGCAGCGCCGGCTTTTCTTTTTCCTACCACATGTTGGGCTCCTCGAACATGGGCAGCCTTTACCTGGATGCGACTACGGACGGCAGCGCCTGGACAACCATCTGGTCGAAAAGCGGCAACCAGGGCAACAGCTGGCTGAATGACGAAGTAGACCTCTCCGACTACGCCGGCGCCACCGTGCAATTGCGCTTCCGCGGACTTACCGGCAGCACCTGGCAGGGCGACATGGCCATCGATAACTTCAACCTGTCGGAAAGCAGCAGCGGCGGCGGCGGCAACCTCTCCTGCAGCACCACCGTGAGCGCCTTTCCCTACAACGAAAGTTTCGAAGGCGGTTTCGGCAACTGGCTGCAGGATAATACCGACAACTTCGACTGGACCCGCAACTCCGGAGGCACGCCCTCCAGCAGCACCGGTCCGAACGGCGCCGCCGCGGGCGAATGGTATGCCTATGTCGAATCTTCCAACCCCAATTATCCAGGCCTGACCGCCATCCTGAATAGTCCTTGTTTCGACCTTTCCGGACTAAGCAATCCGAGCTTTGGTTTTGCGTACCATTTATTCGGATCTTCCAACATGGGCGGCCTCGACCTGGAGATCACTACCGACGGCAGTACCTGGACCTCCCTGTGGTCGCGAAGCGGCAACCAGGGCGCCAGCTGGCTGAACGCGAGCATTGACCTGAGCGCTTATGCCGGCAGCACCGTACAATTGCGTTTCCGCGGCCTAACCGGCACGACCTGGCAAGGGGATATGGCCGTCGACGCCATCAGCCTGTCGGAAGGCGGCAGCGACGGCGGATGTAATACCGTGACCGTGACGATCAACCTCGACAACTACCCGGAAGAAACGAGCTGGGAAATCACTGACCCACTAGGCACCGTACTGGCCGCAGGAGGCGCTTACGGCTCCCAGCCGGACGGCTCGACGGTAGTGGAAAACGCGTGTTTGCCGGACGGGTGTTACGACTTTACCATCTTCGACAGCTACGGCGATGGTATCTGCTGCGCCTATGGCTTCGGCAGCTATGAAGTTCGCGACGGCGCCAATAATCTGCTCGCCAGCGGCGCCCGCTTCGGCAGTTCCGAAACGACCAACTTCTGCGTCTCGGGTGGCGTGCGTATCGCCAATGCCGGTACGACCGCGCAGACCACCCGCCGACTCGATGCCGAGCCGGTGCTGGCCTGCTTCCCCAATCCGACGCGCAATCAGCTCACGGTAAGCTTTGCGGCAAAAGCAGAAGGCCTGGTCCGGATGCGATTGGCCGACCTCTTTGGTCGTACGGTGCGTATGCAGGAATGGCCGGTTATTGCAGGCAAAAATCAAGAGTCGCTCGATGTTTCTGACCTGGAAGCCGGCGCTTATCTGCTGCTGATCGAAACCGGCGATCAGCGGTTTACCCAGCGCTTTGTTGTGGTGAAGTAATTGACCCGGATGATTCATAGGTTCTTGATCATGAGAATCCATGAATCATCCAGGTTAATTTTCGGCTTCAGCGTTTGCGGGAATAAACCGGTACAAGGGCCAGGATTGCAGTTGCCCGGCAGTCGCTTGCCAGTTATTGGTCAGGCCCAGCAAAAAACCGCCGCCGCCGGCTCCGCACAGTTTAAGGGCGTATTCGCCGCCGGTGAGCCCTTTGCGCCAAACGGTTTGCAGAGCTTCGGGAATCAGTCGGGACAGGTGATCCAACTGCAACCGGCTGATGTCGGAAAAAGAGATAGTGAGGCCCGCCCAATCCCCCGCCAAGAGGGCCTCGACAGCGGTATCGGTGGCCGGGATCAGCCTAGACTGCAGCCACGTCTGGAATGCTTTTTTTTCACATTGTTCCAAGAAATACGCCACCAACGGTTCGGTTTGCCGGGGAATTTTGGTGTCCAACAGAAAAAGCGTGGCAGACCCGGCGGGCGGTAAAGAGATAGGATGGATGCCCCCTTCCTTATCGATCTGCAGCGGGCGATCCAGGTAGGACACCAAGGGATCCGTACCGGAACTGGATCCGTGGAAGAAGCGTTCCAACTGGGCCAGTCGGGAACGCAATACCGGCAATTCAACAGCATCTTCAGCAGCTGTAAAGCGATCGTAGACCCCCGCGCAGAGAGCGCCGGAGCTGCCCAGGCCGTAACCCACCGGAATGTTCGCCTCGAAGAAAAGGCCGCCTTCCAGTTCTTTTTGAAACCGTTCCACCTCCAGAGGCGCCAGAAGCTCCCGGGATCGGTGAAGGTCGGACAAAAACCGGGCGAAAGCCAGCAATTGCTGCTGCAAAGCGGACATTTTCGGGTCGGGCAATTGCGCCCAGCACCCGGAAAAAGCCCGGAAGGGAACAGCAAGGGCGGCAGACCCCTTAATGATGGTGTACTCTCCGAAAAGCAACAATTTGGCGTAGTACTGTTTGGCGTCAGGCATTGCTCCGGGCGTTTATGACCATATCGCTATAGGAATGCTCGAGCAGCTCTTCGGAGCGAATGCCCAATACCTGCAAATAATGCCGGCACTGAGCCAGCAGCTTTTCCCGGCCCAGCTTACCGGTGCGGTCGATGGCTTCGATCTCCAGGAAGGTCCCCATTTCCGCGAGGCGGTCGATGTGAAATTTCACGTTGTCGATAAAAAAGATGGCCCTTTTTTTATCGACGACGGCGATAACTTCCAGTCCGCGTCGAAGTACTTCTTTCAGCCCGTCATCCGGTCGGCAATTATATAATGCCACTGCCGAGTCTTTCGGTCCTGCCTGATCCGGCCGGGCGTAGTGGATCAGTGCGTTTTCGATGTTGCCTTCCCGCAGTTTGAGGCGCCCGTGGGCCGCCCGGAAGTAAGTATCCACCTGATGGTCTTCGCCGATAAAGTCAGCTCCCAGCGCCAGGAGCTGCGCCCGTATCCGGTTGGGGTCTGTGCAGCGGGCTTTAATTTCTACGTTGAGGTGAGGCATGAGTTAAATTTTCCGCTGAACCCGCGATGGGTTCAGAGCTTGTTTGGAGGTAGTCATTTTGGCTGCAAAACCCAGCTTTTGGA
>CAYQQU010000107.1:0-13579 GCA_964419545.1 uncultured Saprospiraceae bacterium
AAAGCGTTTCCTTTCAAGAAAGGATCAGCAAAAATTTTTGTTACACACCATTGAGTGCAAAGCGCCTCAACCTTTTTAATTTTCAAGATGGATAGATCTTAAGGCTTCATTCGATTACTAATTGTGGAGTAAACCCAAATTTTTCATTCACTCAATAAATTACACCTTATGAAAACCAGATTACTTCTTGTTTTCGCAACCCTCCTATTCTACCTCCCTGATCTGTGGACACAGACCGCCCCTGGTGCGGGGGAACTGGTAGCGGCCATTCCGATCTTTAGCGCCGACCACCTGCGGGTAACCGAATTGGCCGGAAATATACCGGCCAATACCGGAGCCGATTATTACCAGATACAGTACACCACCCCCGACGTCGCCGGTGTTTTGGATACCGCTTCCGGTTTGTTGATCGTGCCGCAGCGAGGAGACATTGGTATGTCCATGGCGGTCTATCAACGGGGCACGCCGGAGTCCGGCGCCACGGCAGCTTCCAACCTGACGGCGACTGATGCGGTATTTTTTGGTTCGGCCCTGGCCGGCCAGGGTATCATCACCCTTTCGCCTGATTACCTGGGAATGGGCGCCTCCCGGGGCTTCCACCCCTATCTGGATAAAGAAACCGAAGCTTCGGTGGCCATTGACATGCTCTACGCCGTGGAGGCCTTCCTCGCGCAGGTAAACATCGGCTGGAACGGGCAGCTTTTTGTAACCGGCTATTCACAAGGCGGGCACGCTGCGATGGCTACGCATCAGGAATTGCAGGCGAACTATCAGGACGACTGGCCGGTTACCCGTTCTGCGCCGATGTCCGGAGCTTACGATTTGCCTTTAATTGAATCCTTTTTGCTCGATGCGAATGCCGAATTTTCTTCTCTGTCGCTGGCGCCCTTTGTGATTATTGGATTGCAAGAATCTCAAGGGGATATTTACACTTCCCTCGACGAAGTGTTTAAAGAACCATATGTGGGCATTTGCAGCCAATTTTTGTCTGCGGATTGGGAAACCGGAGTAGTAGACATCAATTCCATCGGCGGTCAATTGGCCAATGCTATGTTTCCTATTGAAGGCGGGCTTTATCCGGCCAGAATGATACAGGACGATTACCGGCAGGCCATGGAAGCGGATGAGAATCATCCGCTGCGGGTAGCGTTAAGGGAGAACCGCCCACTCGACTGGTCGCCGCAGGCGCCCATAATCTTACCCTATTGTGAGGAGGATAATGTGACCGATCCGGAGCATGCCTTGCGAGCCGATTCTATCCTCAGCGCCACGGGAGCGGAGGTGACTGCCATCAATGGCGGTCCCAACCTGGATCATATTCAGTGCGCCGGCCCTTCGCTCTTCATTACCCTTGATTTTTTCAACGCCGTGCGGACCGACCGGGGCCAGATTGTACCCGGAGCAGTTGTGCACGAGGATTCCCTGCGCACCTATGTCGTTTATTTGCCGCCCGCTTACGATGGAACGGAAGAAGTGCCCGTGGTATTTAAATGGAAGGCGATATGGACAAATGCGACTGGTAAAAAGATAAAACCAAGCGACTCCTTGTTTAACCCGGATTATTCATGGGTTCTTCGTTATGACGGTTGTCGGGCTTGCGTTCGCGCAGGAGGGCGACACGCACAGGCAGGTATCCCCAGTTAGGATGAGTGAGCGGGGCAAAATGACAGCCGGCAATAGATTGATCCATGAATAATCCGGGTTAGCCCAAATTGATGAAATCAGTGCGCTGAACCAGTCTCACGCATTCGTCTTGCGCACTCGCTACCGCATATTTCCTAGTCCCAATCCCAATCCACATCATCTCCAAACCCGCCGAAGCGGAAGGTAATCGTACCGACGGGGCTCCGAAAATCGCTGTCGCTGAGGCCGGGCAGGCGGTCGATGCCGTCCACGTAGCGGTAGCCGCCGGTGAAGGCCAGCTTGAAGAAATCGGTGAGGTTGATCTCCAGTCCGACCTCGGGCGTCAGGGCGAAGATGCGGTCCTGAAAAGCGGTGTCGCCGCTCTGGCGCAGGCGGGCGCGGCCCCAGCCGATCTTGAAGCTGGAAAAGAAGTGAACCAGCTTGTAGGGATTGCTGCTGTAGCCCAGCCAGAGGCCGCCGTGCCCGAATTTGACGTCGTAGCGCTCCAGTTCCATACCTTCGCCGACGGTCGCTTCGGCGTATTCGCCGCCCTGGCCGTAGCCGCCCAGGTAAAAGTTGTCGAGCACCAGCGCGCCGCCGCCGCCGACTACCGCGACGGTCTGGCCGTTCACTTCGCTGATCTCTACAAAGGGGCCGCCGAAGGCGCCCAGCACGCTGAGGTCGCTGAAGAGGGTTTCCTGCGCAACTAGCCCGGCGCCGGTCACCAGGGTCATTATCAAAGCAATGAGGGTTCTCATGAGCAGACTGTTTTTGGAAAAAAGCGAATCAACTTTCTACGATCAAAAGATGTATTATCCTTGGTAACACCCCTATTCTAAGTTAACACAAAAAGCAGAAGAAACGATGGCAAACCTGGATTTTCAAACGGCAGTGATCGAACGCAGCTACGACAAGCCCGTCGTCGTGGATTTCTGGGCCCCCTGGTGCGGCCCCTGCCGCGTTTTGGGTCCGGTGATCGAACAACTGGCGGCCGAACAATCCGACCGCTGGGAGCTGGTCAAACTCAACACCGAAGAAGATATCGATATCGCCCAGGAATACGAGATCCGCAGCATCCCGAACGTGAAGATGTTCCACCGGGGCACGGTGATCGCCGAATTCCTGGGCGCCCTGCCCCGGCAGTCTATCCTGAACTGGCTGGAGGAGCAACTTCCCGATGAACGCAAGACGGAAGTGGCCGGGCTGGTGCAGCAGCTACGGTCGGGCGAAAACGGCGCCGACGCCGCCCGCCGGCTGGAAGCTATGGTCGACAATAATCCCGACCTGCCGGAAGGCCGCCTCGCGCTGGCGGAATACCGCGTAGCGGAAGACCCGGAGCAGGCGCTGGCCCTCGTCGAGCCCATCCGCCTGGGCGATAAGCTGAGCGACCGGGCCGAGAACGTCCGCACGCTGGCCCGCTTCTTTTCGTTCGAGATGGACGACTCGGCCGCCGGCAAAATGCTGGGCAGCGCCCGCGAAGCCCTGCGCAACGGCGACGAGGAAGCCGCCGTCCGCAAAATTATCGAAGCCGTCACGGCCGACAAGTCGTTCCAGGACGACCTGCCCCGCAAAACGGCTATCGCCCTCTTTCAGCTATGGGGCAGCGAACATCCGCTTACGAAGGAATATCGGTGGCGGTTTGAGATGGCTTTGTATTAGTTTGGGTTTGAGTTTGAGTTTGCGTTTGAGTGTGGGTATTTTCTTTATAGAACTCGTTGCGCGTTTAAAAGCGCCCAACCATTTTCCAGCTTTTCATAAACTCAACCCCTTGCGCTCTCATCAGCTTCCTGGTTGCCAAGGGTAAATGGAGGGGTTCTAAAAGATTGAATAATACCGTGAACAATCGCATTAAGGTATTCTTTTTGCAAACGCTTCTATTCTTGGGAATAGGAGCCTGGACACAAAGTACGATTGCACAGACATCAGAACGACAATTCAAAAACATCACTGTTGAGGATGGGTTGCCCAACCCTTCCGTGCTTAGTATCATTCAGGATGACCAGGGGTTTATGTGGTTGGGTACGCTGAGTGGTATCGTACGTTATGATGGTTACCGCATGCAAACCTACCGGCCTGCCGTCGGAGATCCGGATACCTTGCCGGCCCGTAATCCACCCGTACTATATAACGATCCCAACGGCCGGCTTTGGGTAGGCTATTCCGGCGGGCCCTGTCGTTTGTTTCGCTATGACAAATCAGAAGATCGTTTCCAACCCTTTTTGTACGATACGCTGGAACAGAAAAGCCTGATTCCGCTTAGCGATGGCGTGAGTAGTTTGTTTATGGATAGTAAAGACCGACTATGGATCGGCACCCAAGGCATTGGCTTGTTGGTAGTGGATGGAGAAGAATACCAACACTACAAACCCTCGAATGGCTTTCCTTCCGGAGATGTTTTGGGCGACATGACGGAAGATGATAAAGGGAATATCTGGATTCCCACCGCAAAGGGTTTGTGCAAATGGGATGCAGCAACGGAGAAATTCCACCTTTTTCGAATTCAAGGGAGGGAAGGTCAGGAAACGACTGCTTGTCATTCGACCTATTTTGAATCACCAGCAACTATCTGGGTTGGGTCGCGAGATGGAGGTTTGATCCGGTTTGATGTAGATCAGGAAACTTATCATATTTATTCCGTCCCAAGATCTCTGGCCGGCAGCCGGCTTACCGTCAATGATATTGCAACACTACATGACGGTAAAATAGCCTTTGCTATTGGAGATGCGGATACCATTCAACCTATTTGCATTCCCGTTTTTGACCCGCAAACAGGACATTGGTCCAGTCTGAAAGGGAAACAGGACGGAGTGGCGCAGAGTACAAATCTGAGTGAGCTTTTCTTAGATTATGCCGGCAACCTCTGGATTGGAACCTGGCATAAAGGGGTATTTCAATACGATCCGAATAGCGCTCGTTTTCACCGATGGCAACCTAATATTTTTGGTTCTGAAGAGCTGGTTCGCCCTGAGCCGACGTCTTTGTGGGAAGACCGGCATGGGAAGATATGGATCGGCACATCGGATCTGGGCCTTTTTGAATGGAATAAAGACAATTCCAGCTATCGTCGATATCCCATACCCAACCAACAATTTTTACGGGGGAAGTCACCCGCCATTTTTTCTATTCAGGAAGCCCGGCCCGGGGTTTTCCGGCTGGGTACTTCGCAGGGAGTTATCTCATTTATTCCAGAAAGTGGTAATACCAGATCCTTTCCCTTTTATTGGGAAGATAGAATATTGGGATTTCCCACCCTTTGGGAAACCAGGGGCGCGCAGTTCTGGCTTTCCAGTTGGGGGACAGGAGTTTGTGAAATGTCCAGCAACCCGGATCAACTTAAAATAAAGAAATGTTATACCGCAGAGGATGGAAATTGGAGTATTCGCCAAATTCAGGCGCTGGCAGAAGATCATCAAGGTCGTATTTGGCTGGGCACTAGTTCATCGGGGCTATTCATTTTTGAACCTGAGACCGGGCGACTTGAACACTTTTTCCCGAAGTACGGGGTTTGGGATATTCATTTTGATCGACAGGGAACGACCTGGCTGGCTACCCACAGCAGCGGACTCAAAGGGGTGGAGCCGGAGTCTATGCAGTTGATCCATTTGGATGCCGAGGCAAATAATAAACTGAGCCTTGTTCAGGGCATCCTTGAAGATAAGGATGGCATGTTATGGATGATGAACCCCCACGGATTGGTCCAGTTTGACCCTTTCCAAAGGAAAGTCCTCAGGCAAATCAGCGCCGGCAATTGGCGGGGAAGAGGAGATTTGGGGTATGGCATCAACTTGCCTCAACTAAAAACGAAGGATGGTGGTTTGGTTTTCGGGGAGCGATCCGGGGTGCTCTATTTCCACCCCGACAGTCTAAAAAAGGATTCCATTCCCCCCCGAATGGCATTCACTGGGCTGAAGTTGTTCAATCAACCCTTAAATCCCAGTAAGGAAGGCCCTTTACCATCTCATATTTCTTTCGCGAAAGAAGTAATTCTAGAACATTGGCAAAATGATCTTTCCGTTCAGTTTGCGGCCTTACACTACAAAAACCCGGATGAATACCGATACCGGTACAAATTGGAACCTCGTGACGGCGCCTGGAAAGAAATTGGCAATCGGAATGAAGTGTTTTTTACCGGCTTGGCGCCGGGCCGTTATTCCCTGTGGGTGCAGGCGGCTAATGCCGATGGGATCTGGAATGAGACCGGCGTCCAGTTAAAGATCATTGTTCGGCACCCGTGGTGGGGAAGTTGGTGGGCCTATTGCTTATATGCGGTTCTGCTTTCGGTAATTGCCGTTTGGTTTTATCGTTTTCTGTTGAGCCGGCGGCTGCAGGAGGCAGAAAGCAAGCGGCTCCGTGAATTAGATGCAGCCAAAAGCCGCCTTTTTACGAATATCACCCACGAATTTCGGACGCCGCTAACCCTTATCCTGGGCGGGGTGGATGAATTGCGAAATAAAACGAATGGAGCCTTGCAATCTACCCTTAATCAAATGGAACGCAATGGCAAACAACTTTTGCGACTGGTTAACCAAATGCTGGGATTAGCCCGGATCGAATCCGGTCATCTGACTTTAAACCTGGTTCACGATGAGGTCATCATTTTCCTGAAGTACCTCACTGATTCCTTTCATTCCATGGCCGCGGCTAAGCAAATTTCATTGTCGTTTGAATCTCGGCTGGAAGCTTTAACCATGGATTACGATCCTGAGTATTTGCAGCAGGTCGTCGGAAACCTTTTGTCCAATGCCCTCAAGTTTACCCCGGAAGGGGGAAAGGTTACCGTCAAGACAATGGTTAGGAAAAAGGACCACCTGCAAATAGAAGTGGAGGACACCGGAATCGGTATTGCGCCCCATGATCTGCCGCATATTTTCGATCGTTTTTTTAGTCCGCACATAAATAACGTAGCAGGAGCGGGAGCAGGCATAGGTTTGGCCCTTACCAAGGAATTGGTTCACCTGATGGGCGGTCGGATTGCTGTTCAATCGGAATTAGGAAAAGGTTCCTGTTTTACCGTCGAGTTGCCGGTCACCCACCAGGCCCCGGAGAGAAAAGAGACAACTTTCAGCACCCAGGAATTCAGGGATGCCATTCATCAGGAAAAAGAAAAGGAAATAGGATTAAACCCTCCACCTTCTGATACCGAACGCCCATCTGTTTTAATCGTAGAAGACAATTCAGATGTCCGAAGCTACTTGCGATATTGTTTATCCGGCGACTACCAACTTGAGGAGGCCGGAGACGGTCAGGAAGGCTTGGAGGCGGCTCGCGCCCAGGTGCCCGATCTAATCATTAGCGATGTGATGATGCCCAGGATAGATGGTTTCGAACTATGCGAACAATTAAAAACAGATATCCGGACCAGCCATATTCCAATAATCCTGTTAACCGCCAGAGCAGATACAGATTCCAGGTTAGCGGGTCTAAAACGGGGTGCTGACGCCTACCTGGCCAAGCCTTTTCTGAAGGAGGAACTAGCTATTCGGGTAGAAAAGTTATTGGAGGTCCGGCATCGATTGCAAGCCTATTATCAATCGCTCATATCTAAGCCAGCGGCCCTGCCGGAACCGTCTGCGGAGCCTGGAGAAGCGGAATTTGTAAAACGGGCTCGTCAGCTGGTGGTCGATCATCTGGACGACAACCTTTTTGGCGTATCCGAACTGGCGGACCAGCTGGCCATGAGCCGGGTGCAGGTGCATCGCAAAATCACGGTTTTGCTCGGCATAACCGCTAGTCAGTTTATCCGTAATATTCGATTGAGCCGGGCTAAGGAATTGCTTGAGCGCTCCGATCTTCCCATCGCTGAAATCGCTTACCAAACCGGCTATGCAGACCCCGGTTATTTTACCCGGGTTTTTAAGCAGGAATTTGGGCGCACCCCTTCCAATTTCCGGAAAGCGAATCCGCAATAATCGGCCCTTCCCGCCTCTATTTTACAAATCTCCTATTTCCTGTAACATAAGTCCCATTCCGTCCCCTCCGATGGAAGTTACATTTGAGCATCAGGAAATTATACCCTGATGAACATTTATCCACCTATTCAAACCAATTCAAATGAAAAACTTAAGTTTTTTTACGCTCTTTGTTTTGTCCATGTTCCTCGTAGCCTGTAATAACGACGACCTGGAAGAAACCCAACAAGACGCCAACCAAAACGACGCTCAATATTATATCGACCTGGCAGAAGACATGTTGGCGGAAGATGATGAGGAGTTAGAATTTCGAGGAAATGTGGTAACCGTTCCGGCTGTTTCGCAAGATGCGCTACAAGCAGCGGTGGATCAGGCCGGACCCAATGGAACGGTAATATTAGCAGCCGGGGAACATACGGAAGAAAGTACGGTTACCATTACGCATCGTATGAATATCCGCGGGGAAGAAGGCGCGATCTTGAAGTTTAACACTGCGGAAGACCTGGATTATGAGTTTCCATCCTTAATCGACCCGGGTTTACATATTCTGAATACCAGCCGGGTGGTCATTGAGAATATCACCTTCAAAAGTACCGATGGGCTAGCCGGCACGGCAATTTTGTGCCAGAATACCAGCCGGGTCCACATCCGGAATAATACCTTCCTGGAACATACCTATTGTATCATTCAGGACTATGCTGATTATTCCCGCATTTACAACAACAATTTGGTCTCCGCCTGGGACTGGTGTTTCATTAATGTAAATGGAAACTATACCCGGTTTTACAATAACATCTCCGGGCCGATCTTCGTCAGTGATAAAGGCGGGCTTATTTTTGAAAACCTATTTAATGATTTTCTTGGGATTCTTTTTTGTACTGCGGCTGATCCGACCGGCGGTCCGGGTTATCTTGAATTCACTGACGGCACTTACAGCAATACAGCAGAACCAGCCAACCGGTGGTTATGCGTTAACAACACCGTGGAAAATGCTTATTCCGGCAACGGCATAACCATCATCGACGGCGCGCACGACAATACTTTGGTGAATAACAACGTCATCGGTCCGGTCAACTATGGAATCGAAATGGTTGGATTCACCGAACGCAATGGTTTCCCTTCCCCTACCTCCTATGACAACCTCGTCGTTTCTACAGCCTATCCGGATGTGATCATTAAGGTTTGTGGAGAAAATAATGTGGCTATTGGTGGGAACCAGGTAGACACGGATGCGGATCCCTGTAATTGATTTTCTTGCCTGCATAACCCTATATTCTAAGAAAGTTTTAGGAGGCCGGTGTCATTGATGCCGGCCTCTTAGAGCTTGTTTGGAGGTAGTCATTTTGGCTGCAAAACCCAGCTTTTGGAACCTCCCTGTGGCATTTTTCCGGCCCGTAGCGCTGCTATGAGCCGGAAAAATCCCTTCGGGAGAACCCAAAATCTGAGTTTTTCGCTTCAAAAGCACTACCTCCAAACAAGCTCTTATTTTTTCCGTGGCGGCGCACCGGAGTTTAAAAAAAGATAGGAGTTCCGAAAGTCCAACACTCAAAATGTCTAAAAAATTATGTAAATTGATTTTTAAAAAGTCATTTATCTTAAAAAATTAGCCCTCTTACTCACGAGCATGATCCAAAGAGAAATAAAAAATGCCATAAAAACGCTGCGGGGAAAATATCCTGTACTGACCATCACCGGTCCACGTCAAAGTGGAAAAACGACCCTGATAAAATCTCTTTTTCCAGACCTACCCTATTTCTCCATGGAAACGCCGGATATCAGAGAACAGGTGTTGCAAAACCCACGCGGCCTTTTTGCCCAATTCGGCCACCGTTTAATTATAGATGAGGTTCAGCGTACCCCCGACATGCTCTCTTACATCCAAACCATTGTAGATGAGGACCCAACAGCAGAATTCGTATTATCCGGTTCCCACAATCTGCTAATGCTCGAGCAGATTAGCCAGTCCCTTGCCGGGCGGTCCGCCATCTTTTACTTACTTCCATTTTCCTTCACCGAACTAAAATCAGGAAACTATTTTTCAGAACAATACGAAACATTAATTTTCCAAGGAAATTACCCAAGGCTATATGACCGTCATTTAACCCCTTTGCAGTTTTATCCCAACTACATTGAGACTTATGTACAACGCGACGTACGTCAGATAAAAAACGTAGGCAACCTTAACCTTTTCACTCGTTTCCTCGCCATCTGCGCCGGTCACATTGGCCAGACGATCAACTACAGCAATCTTGCTAACGATGCCGGTGTTAGTGTTTCGACTGCCCGTAGCTGGCTATCCATTCTGGAAACGTCTTTTATTCTTTACCAACTCAATCCCTACTACCGCAACTTTAATAAGCGCATTACTAAAGCCACCAAATTGTACTTTTACGACACCGGTTTGGCCTGTTCTTTACTAAGATTAAATAATGTAACCGCTCTCGAAAATTACTACCAAAAAGGAGCGTTATTCGAGAACCTGATCATCAACGAAATCTGCAGGTATTTTTTTAACCGAGGTGAACGCCCCCCAATTTATTATTGGCGAGACCACAATCAACACGAAATTGACCTCCTGCTGGATTACGGGGCTTCTTTGACTTGTATTGAAATTAAGTCCGGCCGCACCTTCAGCGCTGACTTTTTCAAGCAGTTGGCCTGGTTCCAAAAAATAACCCAAATCCCGCTGTCCGGCAACTATGTCATTTATGGTGGCGACCAGGACTGGGCATTGGAATACGGCCAACTCCTCAGCTGGCGCAATCTTCTCCAAATTTTCCCCCAAAACAAATAACAGATTCCCCTATTTTGCCCTCCATGCAATACCCTTCCTTACAAATGGCATAATTCCATTGAGGAATCTCCTGATCAAAATCGATAATGCCTTTGATGTTGGATTTAAACTTTTCACAAACAGTTAGCCCGGCTTATAAGATTTTCACCCGTCTTCGCCATCCCTTTTCCGGGTAGCCCTTCTTCCGATTTCCCAAGAGCGGGCGCCGGGATCACTCCAACCGGAGGTTCATCTTTTTGGGATACTTCACCGAGTAGCGGAACGTCAGGGTTCTGGATGCACCGGGCGCCAGGGTTTCCAGCCAGGACAGTTTTCCCAGTCCTTCCACTACCCGGGCGCCGGAAGCGTTGTCCAGCACCACTTCGATCTCTTCGGTCGTCGACACCGGGTACTGGTCTTCGATCAGGATGTTGACGGGTTGCTTTTTGGCGTTGCGCAGTTCGATGCGCCAGCCTACCGTGCGCGTTTGTTTCCCGCCGATAAACTGTTTGTCCGTGTATTGCTTTTCTTTGGTGCGCCGGATCACGATGCCGGGATCGCGTCCGAGTTCCAGGCTGAGGCTGTCGGCGGTATTTTGCAGGCTCAGGTACGACTGGCCGAGGTAGGCGCCTTCCAGGAAGAGGCTGGCCTGACCATCGAGCAGGTTGTACTGTTCCCAGTCGGTGACATGGGCCCGCAGGTAAGCCGTGGGGTCCGGTTTGGGGAAAGCGTAGTATTCGTAGGTAGCCGGCAGTTCGTACTCGGCGATCTTCACCCCGTATTTTTTGCCGTCGGCGGGTACGTCATACGGTTCGGACACTACAAAAGCGACGGTAGTGGCGCGGCTCTCCTGGGTCACGGCCGGCCCGGGTGCGTAGCTGCGCCCCGGCGCCGGTTGGGCTTCGTAGACTTCCGGATCGGCATCGTATTGGAAATCTTCCAGCATCTTCGCGGGTTGCGGAGGGTAGAGCCACCAGGGCTGCCATTGCGGCGCGCGCTGGTTCAGGGAGGGGTTGCCGGTGGAGAGGGTGAGCCGGACGTCCGGCCAGTCTTCGCCCGTTTGCTGGTGCACCCGGGCGCGGTAGTCGAGCTGCACCGGACTGGCGATATCGCTGACCCGCAAGTCGTAGACCGGCTCCCAACCGGCCGAACCGACCTGGTAGGTTATTTCGAAATCCACCCCGCTACGGCGGTTCGCCTCTACGGCCACCACCATCTGGCCGGTCGCTTTGGCCTGATTGCGGGTGCGCCATTCGCTGAGCTGTTTTTGGAAAGCCTCCTGTTCCTTGCGCAGCGTATCGATGCGTGCGGCGATGGCCAGTTTATCCAGGTTGATCTCCGTCAGTCGCTCCCGGTAGAAGGCGGTGATCGACCGGAGTTGATCGACCGTCAGGTTCTGGGTGTTTCCGCCTACCCGGCGGTTGGCTTCCAGCAGTGCTTCCTCTTCGGCATGTACCCTCAGGGCGGCTTCTTCCCGTTTGATCTCGGTTTCGAGCCGTTCGATTTCCCCTTCCAGGCGGGCGACCTCCTCGTCAGCTTTCGGCGGCTTGAGGAAATCTTTGCGAAAAGCCACCGAGAGGATAGTGATGGCTTCCGACGCGGAAAGCCGCAAACTGTTGGGATCAGCCTGGTCGGTCAGGCCCGTGAAGACCAGGGTGCTCCGCCCGGCCGGAAGGTCCGCCCGCGCCTGCCGGGTAACCTGGGCGCCGTCCAGAAAGACCGTGACGTTTTCTATTTCCGAAGCAATCGATAATTCCTGCGTATGGGCGAGCGGCCCTCCTGCCAAAAGCAAAACAGCAATAAAAAGTCGGTAGTGCATCTTTTTATGATATGATGGAAACAAAAGCGAGATTACACAAATTTTGCTCCTAAAAATAACCTGCCCCTGAAACTGTGTAATAAATTCTTTTGCATTCGGGAGGCAGCGATTCTCGGTTTGGAAACCTTGTTGTGCTCACGTCTCAGCGGGACGAGCTATCGGTAGCCTATTTTGTACGTAGTGATTGCCGTGCCGGAAGTACTTATTACACAGTGCACTTGTGCTTTGTCCCTGATAACCCAAAAAACCGAAAAGGTAAACCCCGTCAGCTGCGCTCGCCCAGCAGGTACATTTCCGATAAGGTCGGCGACGGGCTGCCGCCCCGCGGTTCGAGGGTAACGGCGAAGGCATTGGGTTCGGCCTCGAAAGGCAGGTCGATCAGGGCCCGGCCGTCGGCCTCGACTTCGAAGACGCCCATGCTTTCCTGGCCGTTGTCGACGATGGCCCACAGCTGGTACTGCCGGTCGGGGGGCGGCGCCGGCAATTCCAGCACCTGCAGGGAAGCTTGTCTTGCCGCCGGGTTCCAATAGACCACGGCGTTGGCGGAAGGCGCCTTGTCCGTGCCGTTGATGAGGGTCGGCTCGGTATCGGGATCCAGCAGGAAATTGATCAGCCGCTGGTAGGCCTCGCTCCCCGATTCCAGCTGCGCACAGTCGGCGGCGAGGGAGTCGAAGCGAACCTGGAGCGCGTCCAGTTCGGCTTCGGTTTGCCGGGCTTTTTGGTTTTGCGAAAGCCCCCACACCAACAGGGCCAGGGCCGCCGCCAGCATCAGGAGGAGCACGGCCGGGCCCACGCGGCGGCGCTTAGGCGGGCCGGTGGCAGCCTGGGTCTTTTCGCGGGCGTCGATCTTTTCCAGGATCTGTTGCTCCAGGGCGGCGGGCGCCGCGATAGCGTTGAGGCGGGCGCTGGTTTCGAGGGCCGCTTCGATGGCTTCGATCTCCGAACGGATCGCCGGGTACTGACGGGCATACTGCTCCACCTCCGCCCGTTCGGCGGCTGACAGAT
This sequence comes from uncultured Saprospiraceae bacterium, assembly GCA_964419545.1. Classification (GTDB taxonomy): domain Bacteria; phylum Bacteroidota; class Bacteroidia; order Chitinophagales; family Saprospiraceae; genus CAYQQU01. The sequence continues at coordinate 13,130 of CAYQQU010000107.1, forward strand.
CGCCGAGCACGTATTGCTCTAAGACCCCGGATGCTATGTATGCCTGAATATCCATTCGTTTTCGATATCGCGATTATTTAAGCAGCAACAACAAAAGAACGAGCAATTCTTCATTTCCGAGCACTTTGCGCAGCTCGGAGATGGCCGTACGGATCCTCGTCTTCACCGTACCCAGCGGCAAAGAAAGTTCTTCCGCCAGTTCGGACTGGGTAAATCCTTTGAAATAGACGTATTCGATGAGCACGCGGTACTTGTCGTCCAGGTTTTTCACTACCCGCCGCAGGCCGGCGTCTTCCGGGGAAGGCTGTTCCCGCAATGCGTCAAGAGTAAATACGGAAGCATCCAGCTCACCGGTTTTCTGGCTGTTGCGATACCCGCCCGATCGCACCTTGTCGATGGCGGTGCGCCGGGTAATCTGGGCCAGCCAGGTAAAGAGGCGCCCCTTTTCCG
>CAYQQU010000108.1:0-13447 GCA_964419545.1 uncultured Saprospiraceae bacterium
AGCTACTAGGACTCACGTGGGATTTTTCATGTATTTTTTTGATTAGAATCGTTTCTTATTAACAAAGTTTTTAGCCTTAAATTAGCATCACAGTAACGTGTTAATCAGCTCGTCAGAGTTGGTTAGGCATTTTTGGGGCGCGCCCGTTTTTATATCTATCGTCAATCAAAAGTTCTAAAGTGAATTGCCAAAGCGTTTCATAGGGAATTATCTCAAGTTCAACACTTTGCTTTGCTTTGTCTAAAGGCACCTCTTGGAGCAAGGCCCAGTATTTTTGAGCTCTACGAACTACAGCCTTGCGATTAAAACTAGTTTGGGGCAGAGTCAGAAGCATTTTTATAAAACAATTACTACGGAAGGTTTCATCCCTTCTTAGGTAACGATGAGTATAGGTCTTTAGCGATTCCATTCGATCTATTATTTCATCATATTTTTTTTGTTGTAGTAAAAATAAAACATGCAGAATGAGGATGTTTATATTAGCTCCTAGTTTATCTTTTGTATAGGTGGGAACTTCATTTAAAAACTTCTTGACTCTGAACTTTTTGAGATTAGTTTCTTCTGAGGGGTTTATTTTTTTTAATTGTATGAGTAAATAAATGAAAGCCTCGTGAATTCGCCAATGTTCTGAAATGTTTCCGTATTGATTTTTGAAATTTGGATGTTTAATGGCTTTTTGAAGTGTCTCAAACGCATCATTATACTTTTTTGAATGGAAAAATAAAATCATTGTGTAGTCTAATGCGTGATACCAGTTGTTTGAGCCTTCTAACGTTAAGCTTTCAAGTTTTCTAGTATTGTGATTAGCTTCATCATATTTGCCTAAATAAATATTGCTTACAAGGGTTTTAATCTGAAATCCAATCAGAATAGTATTGGAAGCTATTTGGTTTTTTTTATTGAAAAATTTTAGTGCTTCTTTGCTTATTCTTAAATTACCTTTGTAATCGTTTTTTAGTTCATAAGCCATAGATATAACTAAGTATGCATGAAAGCTGAATCTATACGATTGAAACTCCATCATCATGCTTTCCAGCTTACGGGAGTATTTTTCAGCTGATTCTATCAAATTACTCTTTGAAACCTTCGATTGATTTAGTTCGCGTGTTAATAATGTGTAATACTTTTCAGCTTCCATTTCCGCCAAAAGGATTTCAGATTTTAGTCCTACAAGGTTATCATAGTAATTGAATTTTTTCTTTCGGCCAGGTACATAAGCATAGTGCATCCGTAACTCTCTGGCCAATTCAAGAATTAAATCGGTAAATTCAAAATGTAAAGCTATTTTAATAGTCTCCTCTGCTAAAGCAGCCCCATTTTTCCTAGCATATCTCCCAAGTAATATTTTGACTGCAGCAAGGTTTTTATGACAGGTGTAATAAGCCTTCTGAATATCAGAAAATCCTTTTTGATTGACGTCAACGAAAAACAGGGTATTCAGTAAACGGTCCTTTAATTTCCTTTGTAATCGATTGGCATATTTGATACGGTAGGGGGAATCGTCAAAAAAGAAGCGGGCGACGTCTTCGGTTGAATCAAATCTTCCTTCCGTGATCCCTTTGTAGAGTTCATTCAGTTGTGAAGGTGAATCATTGGCGTCGCCAATGATTTCTATTCTTTTTACTTTATTCCGGTTAACCACTCCGACCAACTCTTTTAAAAGTTCCAAAGGCATTTTTTAGTACTTTTAGCAGCTAAACTTAACTGTAAATGTGAAGATTGCAAAAATAAAAGAGAAAAAGAAGCCGAATCTGGTGTGTTCAAAACTGGAAAAAAAGTTTAGAAAGTAGCTCTAAAAACTCCATAGTTTTAAATCAAATTTAAAATTGATTAAAACTATGGCTGCGATTATTGCTATCCTGATTTCTCTTGGTGGATTCTCTGTTTCTTTAGAAGAAACAACGATACAACTTCAAAAGCCACAAAAAACAACAGAAAAAATCGTTGTGATCGATACTAGTGGGATGTAAATGAATGTTAATTCCTACAAGTAAATGCTGTTGGCCTTTGTTGGTCTGCTTTTTTAAAAGCTTGGCTATCTGCGGGTTGTTATTATTGTCAACTTTAACTCTCTCAAATCTCCTATGTCCCATTCCCAAAAAACTGTTGCTTTTTTTGGGGTGTCGATGGCATATATTTGAGTAGTTAAAACGCTGTAAGGTCTGGGGATCTGTGGTATGCTGCTTCTTTTACCGGGCAATGTCAGGATACCACGTTTAACCAATCTCCGAATAAAAGCCTTTGGTAGCTTCTGCTATCAAGGGTTTTTTTTTGTCCGAGCCGGTGATTAATCCTTTGAAGCTGGTGTAGGGTGAAGGTGCGTCGGGACAAGGCGACGAACCGGGGCGGCCGGGAGTGGCGGCGGCCTTTTCTTATGAGTTGAAGTTGGCAAGTATGCTAGGCCCGGGGCTGTCCCGTAATGGATAAAGCTCCGGCGTATAATACGCTATTCGAAGATAGAACAAAATTTCCAGAAAAAACCGCTTACCGGAGAATAAGGAGAAGAGAAAAACAAGCAGCCCCTACTTCATTAGCAAATGATGGTGATTTAAACTAGTGAGTGTAAAGCAGGGGCTACTTTGTCGGATAACGCCTATATCATCAAACTGTAGAAAATACGATCGAACGCGGGGCTTCGCTGCCTGGCGGGGCTATTTTTTTTCGTATTCCGCTACCACGTGCTTCAATTCCCTCAAATACAGCGCTTTGCGCGGGGCGCGCCGACGGCGGTTGGTGGAGGTGAAAAAGTGATGCTGTTCGAGAAAGCTGACTTGCAGCCGGTTCCAGGATTCTTCGGTCTGAAGCACCCGGTAAGCGCGCAGCTCCTGAAAAAGGGTGGCGCCGATGTCGTAAAAATCATCCCGGCCCAGATAGTCGAGGTCGGCGTCGCAGATGATGGCTTCCAAAAAGTTTTTCGGCTGTTGCGGGATCTTCGTCGCCATGATCATCCCGCAGATCAGCTGGATCTCTCCGGGCGAAAAACCGTAGGCCGGCAAATGGCGCCGCGCAATCTGGCAACCCATACGCTCGTGCTCTTTGTTGTCGATGGTAAAACCGGAATCGTGAAACAAGGCGGCGGTCTTCAATAGCAGCTGTTCGTACGGCGACACCTTTTCGAGGTAGCATAGCTCCTCGGTCGTGTAAAGGACATCCAGCGTGTGATGGATCCCGTGGTAGGTCAACCGGTCCGATAATTCCCTCTCCAGCTTGTCCAGAATGAAAGCTTTTACCGCGTGGTAGTTCATGTCGCCCGTTTTTGGCGCCGCCGGGAAGCAGCGCGGTTTTTCTCATAGTCGAAGCCTGACTCCTATCTCTTCAACGCGTTGCTGACGCGAATGGTTACCCTAATAAATGTCTGACGCGGCGGATTTATTATGCCTACGCCTCTTTTCCTCAACACAAAATGAGGAAAAGAGACGTAAGGAAGGCCGTGGGCCGCTATTCTTCTTCCAGCAGCAGCACGCCCGAAGCCAGGAACTTGAGCTCTTCTTTCGGCTCGGTGATGGCTTCGATCTCTTCCGCCGTTTTACCGGCATCCTCGGCAAAATGGCGCTGGTCTTCCACCGAAGTGACGTCGCGGTACGCATACCCTTCCATGATCACCTCCCGGCCGGCGATGTCTTTGGGCATGAAAAAACCGTAATCCTTGAACTGGACAAATAACGGGGCGCTCTCCTCCGACCCGGCGGTGAGGTTCATCCAGCAACCCTTCACCTGGCAAACTTCCGCTACCGTGCCGGATACTTTCACCCAAAGCGAGTCTTTCCCCGCCATCTCCCGCTGCAGATCGGCATAGGCCAACGCGCCTTTCGGCGTTATCGACTCGCCGAATTTATCCGCTACCGCTACCGGCTTCGCTTCCGGCGCCGCCGCCTGGGCGTTTTCCGCCGGCGTCTGGCTGTTGCAGGCCAGCGTCGCAATGAGCATGACGCAAAACAAAGTGATTCTCGTGATCATAAGTTGATTTTTTTCGCAAATTTAAGCACAAAAAATAAAGACGCCCACTAAGAACCCTAAACTGCGCATTGAATGTGCATAACTCATTAACCTTTTTTTTAACATCTGTTGCGGAAGGTTTAAAAGAGGAGAACACGGACAATAATTACCCCGAAAATGGGTTATATCCTTGTCCTGTTATATACAGGATGTTCGCATTTGTCGTGGGCGCCCCCCGGCTTTGCGATCAGGAATGATTATTGCACTCCCCACCGACGCTCAATTGACCACCACCTGCTTTGTACGTGCGTCCCGGCGGTGCATTACCAAAAACCGTTTTATGCACGTAACCGCTACACTTTTTTTTAGCTCTGGAACATCTGCCAACCAACCAAATCAATCGGGACAACATGAGAGCTTTACTGAGTCTACTTGTAGCGGCCTACCCTTTGTTCGCCACCCTTTCCGCCCAGATCGAATGCCTGCGCGGCAACTGTTATAACGGCTACAGCGTCTGCGTCTTCCCCAGCGGCGCCAAATACGAAGGCCATTTCCTGGACGGGCGCTGCCACGGCGAAGGCACCCTCTACTTCACCAATGGCGACCGCTACGTCGGCAACTGGAAAAACCACTACCGGGAAGGGCAGGGGCGCTTCTACTTTGCCAACGGCGACGAATACGAAGGCTATTTCCACAAAAACCAACTGCACGGCCAGGGCCGGATGCGGTACGCCAACGGCAATCGCTACGAGGGCGACTGGAAAAACAATAACCCCAACGGCTACGGCCTCTTGCAGTACGCTAACGGCGACCGCTACGAAGGCACCTTCAAAGACGGTGCGCGCCACGGCCTCGGGGCCATGTACTACGCCGACCAGTCGAAGTACGACGGCGAATGGCGCGACGACCAGCGCCACGGCCAGGGCGCCTTGGTGTACCCCGACGGCATGTCCGTCAAAGGGCATTGGGCCAACGGAGAATACAAAGCCGACTGGGCGGAACTGGGCTTTAAAGGGGATACCGCCCGCCTCCGCAACTGCAACCTGAACTACTGCGAGGGCGGCAACGGCAAATTTTCTTATCGGAACGGCGCAAAATTCGTGGGCGAGTTCAGCCGCGGCGTCCCCAGCGGCAACGGCACCGTCTATTACCGCAACGGCGATCGCTACGACGGCGGCTGGCAGGAAGACGCCCCCCAGGGCAAAGGCGTGATGTACTACGCCAACGGCCGGGTGGTCGGCGCACTTTGGGAAGGCGGCCGCTCGGTTCGCACCCTCTTCTCGGAAAACGAAGATTTCAACCGCCCCGGCGTCGCGATCGATTACGACCGCGAAGTGAAGATCTGGGCCGTCATCATCGGCGCCGCCCGCTATTCTCACATGCCGCCCCTGCGATATACCGACGACGACGCCTACCAGATCTATGCTTTCCTGAAAAGCCCCGAAGGCGGCGCCCTGCCCGACAACCAGCTGCGCCTGCTCATCGACGAGGAAGCAACCCGGGCCAATATCCTCAACGCCATGCGCTCGGTTTTTTTGCGCGCCGATGAGAATGACGTCATTATGTTCTACTTCTCCGGCCACGGACTGAAAGGCGCTTTCCTGCCGGTCGACTTCGACGGCTACAACAATCGCCTGAACCACGGCGAGATCCGCGAAATGCTCAACGCCAGCCGCGCCAAACACAAGATCGTACTGGCCGACGCCTGCCACTCGGGCAGCATCCTGGCTATGAAGACGCCCCTCAACATCGTCCTCGAAAAATATTATCAGGCCTTCGAAGAAACCAGAGGCGGCACCGCGCTGCTGCTTTCCTCCAAAGGGGAAGAGTACTCCCTCGAAGACGGCGGGCTGCGCTCCGGCGTATTCAGCCACTTCCTGGTGCGCGGGCTGAAAGGGGAAGCCGACCGGGATTATAACGACATCGTAACCATCCAGGAGTTGTTCGATTACGTCTACGAACGCGTGCGCGGCTATACCGATAAAGTGCAGACGCCCGTTTTGATGGGCGCCTTCGACCAGCAAATGCCCGTAGCAATAAAACGACGGTAAAAGGATTTACTGGCTACAATGGGTTTATATTCGTATTTTTGCAATTCCGGCGCCGGACAAATCCGGACCGGGCGGTTGCCGGGCCATCACCCCCCCTCGCAATCGGATGATCTCGCAACACTCATCTACTGCCCCATCGTGGCCTTGATTACGCCGTGCCTGACCAGAATATCGGATTGCGGTGTCGCTGCGCCAGCACCTGATCACTTCGTTGCCCCCTGCTATTTTCGATATCGGGTATCCGGACCCGTTCCGGATACAGGTACATGCTCAGTCAAAACGTATGTTTCATGAAATGGAGAACCTCTATTCTATTGTCCTTATTCGTCGCATTGGGCCTCTCCCTGCAGGCGCAGTGCGTGTCGGGAGACTGCCAAAACGGAGATGGCGTGTTCATTTTCCCGAGCGGCGCCAAATACATCGGGCAGTTTCGCCACGGGCAAATTACGGGCTACGGCAGCTGCGTCTATTCCGACGGCAGCCGCTATCAGGGCGAATGGCTGCAGGGCCTTCAGCATGGTAAAGGGGTGAAAACCTACGCCGACGGCAGCCGGGAAGCAGGTCTCTGGGAAAAGGGAAGGTTCCTCGGCGGCGACGTCGCCGATATCCGCACCAAAGGGGGCCGGGAGGACAAACCCACCGGCTGTATATCGGGTAATTGCAAAAACGGCAAAGGACTGTACGTCTTCCCCAGCGGCGCCCTCTACACCGGCGAGTTTGTCGACGGAGAGATCCACGGCTACGGCGTGTGCTACTATTCCGACGGCAGCAAATACCAGGGCGAATGGCGGCATCGATTCCCCGACGGGCGCGGCACCAAGACCTATCCCGACGGCAGCGCCCGCACCGGCCTCTGGGAACGCGGACAACCCGTTGACGAAACCGGCGAGATCGTCGACGCCGTGGTCATTAACCTCGAAACCCAGCAGCACAGCAACGAGGTGCAGTCGGGCTGCCTGTTCGGCGATTGCGGCAACGGCAACGGCATCTACGCCTACCCCGACGGCAGCCGCTACGAAGGCGAATTCCGCAACGGAAAACCACACGGGCAAGGCATGTTTAAATATCCCAACCAGGACCGCTACGAAGGGGCCTTCCGCAGCGGCGTACCCCACGGCCGCGGCACCCTCGCCAAAGTGGACGGCGTCACGGTGAGCGGCGAATGGCGCGACGGCGAATACGTGGGCCGCGACTTCAAGTCGGATGTCGCCCGCACCGGCTGCCTGGAAGGCGACTGCATCAACGGCTACGGCACTTACGCCTATAAAAACGGCGCCAAATACGTGGGGAACTTCCGCAATAAACTGCCGCACGGCTACGGCACCGTCTATTACGCCAACGGCGAAAAATACGTCGGACAACTGTCGGAAGCCGTATTTAACGGCCTGGGCACCTTGTACCGCCTCGACGGCTCCATCAAAAAAGGCTACTGGCGCAATGGAAAATACCTGGGCGAGGAAGATCCCGACAAAAAGGCCGTCGCCCAAATGGAAGAACCGCCTATCCCTACCGCAACGGATAATTTTGAAGCGCCCGCCGCCGGCGCCGATATCAAAATATGGGCGGTAGTCGTAGGCATCTCCTCCTACAGCCACATGCCGGCCCTGCGGTATACCGACGACGACGCCTACCGGATCTTTGCTTTCCTCAAAAGCCCGGAAGGCGGCGCCCTGAGCGATGAACAGGTGCGCATCCTCATCGATGACGACGCCACCCACGATAAGATCCTGAAAACGCTGGAAGAGGTATTCTCCAAAGCGGGCTCCAATGACATGGTCCTGCTCTACTTCTCGGGCCATGGCCTCAAAGGCGCTTTCCTGCCGATCGATTACGACGGCTTCGCCAACGCCATCCAGCACGAGGAGATCAGCCGCATCCTCAAGCGCAGCCCCGCCAAGTACAAACTGTGTATCGCCGACGCCTGCCATTCGGGCAGCCTGGTGGCGGAGCGCAGCGCTACCGTTCCTAACATGATCCTTTCCTACTACCAGGCGCTCGCTCGTGCGGGGGCCGGAACGGCGCTGCTCCTGTCGAGTAAATCCGAAGAGACGTCGCTGGAATCCAGCGGCTTGCGGCAGGGTGTGTTCAGCCATTTCCTGATCCGCGGCCTCAAAGGAGAAGCCGACCGCAACGATGACCAGATCGTTACCGTGCAGGAGCTCTACGAGTTCGTGCACACCAACGTTCGTAACTATACGGGATTCCGGCAGTCGCCCGTGATTCGAGGTCGCTTCGACGAGGATATGCCGGTGGCCATTCGGCGCCGCGACTGAGCGCGGTTCGGTAGTCGGGCGCCTGAGTCGACATCAGGGCAATCGCTTTTAAAAGATGTTACCTCTCCATTGCCATAAAATTCACATGGAACGGAAGGAAAAATCCTCGATCTTCCTTTAGGATCGAGGTAAAAACGAGGATTTTTCCTACTTTTTCAAGAACCAGAAATTAAATGCGTTTGCCCGCGGTCGACCTTCTCAAAACCTTGAAACCTCGGAAAAAAATACTATCTTTGCACCCGCTTTTTAAACAAGCTGCGAAAGGGCAGCGCTTTTGTGAGTTATTAATTATATGTCTGATCCAATGAAAAATTACGAAATTACTTTCATCGTAGACCCGGTGCTGTCGGGGGAAGAGATCAAAGCGACAGCTCAGACATATGTCGATCACCTGAGTAACGAAGGGTGCAAAATCGTACATGTGGATGAAATGGGACTGCGGCAGCTCGCCTATCCGATTAACAGGCGAACTTCCGGCGTCTACTATTGTATCGAGTTCGAAACGCCGAGCGGCGAGCTCATTGCGTCAACCGAGCTTTCCCTGCGCCGGGACGAACGCATCATGCGCTTCCTGGCCGTCAAACTCGACAAGTACGGCGTAAAGTACAATGCCGACAAACGCGCCGGGCTGATCGGGAAAAAGAAAGACAAGAAGGAGGAAAGCAACGGCAGAGAAAAGGACCATCGCGACCGGAACCGGGATCGCGACCGGGATCGGGATCGGGATCGGGACCGCGGGCGTCGGGACAGAAATCAGTCGCGCACCGCGGAAAAGCCGGCGCCTCCTAAAAAAGCCGCCGCCGAAGAGGAAGAGTAATCGAGCTAATTCACCAAAAGGAAAAAAAACATGGCTAACTCAAGAGACGATATCAAGTTCTTATCCAATCCCAAGATCGGGCAAAAGCGCACCAAATACTGTCGCTTTCGCAAATACGGCATCAAGTACATCGATTATAAAGATCCCGATTTTCTGGTGCAGTTCGTCAATGAACAGGGAAAGATCCTGCCGCGCCGCATCACCGGCAATTCGCTGAAGTACCAGCGCAAAGTGTCCACTGCCGTCAAGCGGGCGCGCCACCTTGCGATGCTGCCTTACGTGACCGACCTGCTGAAGTAAGTTTAACTCTCAATTTTCCGCATCATGGATATCATTCTGCTGCAAGATATAGAGAAGGTGGGCGACAAACATACGATCGTTAACGTCAAAGACGGCTACGCCCGCAATTACCTCATCCCGCAAAAAATGGCGATCATCGCTAACGCCGCCAATCGCCAGAAGCTGGACGAACTGAAGTCCAAAGAGGCCGCCGAACTGGCCGCCCGCATCGGCGAATTCCAGGAGATTGCCGACCGCCTCAAAGGGGTGGTCGTCAAAATCGGCGCCAAGGCCGGCACCAGCGGCAAGATCTTCGGAAGCGTCACCAACGTTCAGATCGCCGGCGCCTTAAAAGAACAGCTCGACATCGAGGTCGACCGCCGCAAGATCGAACTGCCGGAAGAGATCAAAGTACTGGGCGCTTACGTCGCCGACCTGAACCTCCACCCGGAAGTGGAAGCCAAAATCAACTTCGAGGTCGTCGCCGAATAAACCGCCGCCGGTCGGGCCCTACCTGCCTTGCATTCGGGCCCGACCGGCAACTTTCGGTATGTTTTGGCCGGCCGTCGCGGTCAGTTGACCAATCTCTTCAGGTCTTTCATAGCCTCAAAGCTGCGGCGTTCGCCGTACCTTATCCAACCAGCTCCTGATTTCGCTCCTTAAATACTTTGATCAGCCACGGCCGGTCGGCCAGTGGCTGGGTTTCCTTTACCTGCTCCCATAGTTTTTCCCGTTTCTTGCGGCTCGAATCCAGCAGGATTTTGTGCACCAGATTGCAGAAGTTCTGACAGCTCTTTTTGAGCGGGGTCGCGATCTGTTTGTTGCGGCTGAGGTAGACGCTGAAAGAGGCGAGCAGGGAATGCAGCGGGTCGAAGTCCTGCGATTCGTAAAACGTTTTGATCAGCAGGATGCGGGAGCCCAGGTGGTAGTGGATATCCGAAGCCCGCACCTGGTTGAGGTGGATCAATGCTTCGTCGTAGTTCTTTTTGTGGAAATACAATTCCGCGAGGTTGTAGTGGCGGGCGTCTTTCTGGAATTGCTGTTGCAGATAATCGGTATGGGTTCTGATAAAGTTTTCGGTCCAGTCGAATCGCTTCAGGCGCAGGGCGAGTTTGACGATGTTGTTGTACGTCCAGTGTGAGAGATGATTGTTGGTGAACAAGGATTGGTTGCGAATGCCTTCTACGTAGAGGTCCAGCGTGATGGGCAGGTACTTTTCCTTGCTCTGCCGGATTTTGCGAACGCAGAGGTTGAGCGCGTACAGGTAGATGTCTTTGCGTTCGGTCTTTTCAATAGAATGGGAATTTTCTTTGATCAGCAAACGCAGGCGGTCCAGGTAGTCGTCTTCCTCCGGTTCCAGCAGCGAGAAATAGATGCTGAGGTAAATGGCGACAAGCGGTTTGAGGTCTTCTTTCCGGCTCAGATAATCTTTTACCTCGTCCATGAACGGGATGGAGAAGCGGTCGGAAAGGATGGCCTGGCGGTTGAGCATCTCGCAGCTGTACTTGAGCTTGTGGATGAAGTAGTAATCGTCAAGTGCGTTGGATGCCCGCTGAAGGTTTTCGTCAAAAACCCGCTTTCTCTGAAAGTTCAGGTTTTGCACCCCGATATGGGAAAGGAGGTATTGGTAAAAGAAAGTATTAGGACTGGTTTTTGCTTCGGTGGTGAGCCGGCGGTCCAGGTTGCGGTTCAGGAAGTTGTAGTGCTTTTCGAGGTTGCGCTGCGTGAGCTGCTCCAGAATGTAACAATCAAGCAGGTTCTCTTCCGATTCCAGATACTGAATGCCCAGGAAGCGCTCGGCGAGCTTCAGCAGGTTGCTCATCAGATAGCTCAGCTTTTTGCCGTTAAAGGGCTTGCCGGGAAAAAGCGCACGGAATACGGCTGCTTTTTCGATTTCCTGCTCGGGAAAATCGGGATGGTGGCTTTTCAGGTGACCGGCTAAGGCCGCCACTTCCGAGTTGCTGTTGAAGTACGGTGAACGGACAAAATCCAGAAAACGGTTCATCTCATCCCCCGTTAAGGTCCGGAGCAATAAGACCAATTTGCTGTTATTCATGGGCCCCCCCCTTTTTCTTTTACCGGGTTTACGCTGTATACGTTATTTGTATCCTTTTACGGTGTCGCCGGAAAAAAGTTATCATCTACCCTGCTAATGGTAATTTGTACTTTCCGGCAAGGTAAAACGCAAATGAGACGGGAAAAACGACTGAAGACCGGCGTGCTTTAAAAATTCGGTTTTTTTTCATACTACGTGAATTATCCGTTGATGATTTTGTTTTCGAGGGCTTGGATGGAATTATATGCGGCGAGACCAGGGGCTCGCGGAGGGCAATGAAAAGCCTGCCCGGTGTAAAAACAACCGGATCTTTGAACGGTCCGGCGGCCGACAGGAGGGGGGCAAGCTAAAAAACAATGGATTTCATATTTTAAAAAATATAAATTAAATATCTTAAAGTGCTGATTTTTAATTGATTACTCCTGCAATTTTTTTCGAAATCGAAATCGGCTGCTGGGAGTGACATTGGATTTTTCTAAAATATGATAATTGACTGGTCCTTTACTTTCTCTTACATTTGTATTGTCAGTTAAAAACACCCCCCAATAGTTTTTTTCGCACCCCCCAAGATTACTATACCCCCATAGTAATTACTTAACCTTCTAAACTGTTTGCAAAGTGAACCAGATCACCTTACGTTCGGGGATGAAATTCCTTACACTCATTCTATGCCTGGGGGGGCACCATTTGTCATTCGGTCAGTTCGTCTGGCCGGGGGATATTAACCGCAACGGCGTTGTCAATAACGTTGACGTGCTGTATTTCCAACTGGCAAAAGGTACGAAAGGGCCGGATCGCGAAGATCAGTCGACGACCTGGACCGCCCATATGCCGCCCGATACCTGGGACGAAACTTTTCCCGACGGCACCGAATTTCACCATGCGGACGCCGACGGTCAGGGAAAAATCAAAAACAGCGACCGCCGGGTTATCACCGAAGAGAACTACGGTCAGACCAATGGCGACGTCACGCCGGATAATTTCCTGGTAGGCGATCCGACTACCGATCCGCCCATGGTAATGGTGCCGCGCAAGACGAGCATTGAGCCCGGCCAGACGCTCAAAGTTGACGTTTTTCTGGGGACGGCCGACCGCCCCGTGACAAACATGTTCGGCATGGCGTTTACGCTTAATTTCACGCCACACCTGGTAGCGGATTGTCCGGATGAGTTCAATCCGACTGAAGTCAAGTTCAAACTGCAAAACGGAACCTGGCTGGACGGATCCGGCAGCGAAGCGGCCAAAGATTTCGAAGTGGCGGATAACGACGCCGGCGAACTGGATGTGGCGGTCACGCGCAAACAAATGGGCTCCGCCAGCGGCTACGGCGAGATCGGTACGTTCAAGATCGTAATGGAAGATATTGTACTCAGTACCGAAGACACCCTGGAACTCTACATCGATGACATCAAACTGATCGATACCAACCTAGTGGAATATCCGGTGGCGTCAACCATGATAACCGTTGTCGTCGAAGCAAACGATCCGACCATGAACTCGGTGGCGCCGGAAGACCAAACCGACCAGCACGGCACACTGACCGGACGACGGGAAGGCGAAGGCGTTCCCGGCGCCGATCAGGCGGCCCTGACCGGCGCGGCAAACGACCAGGAGCAGGGTGCAGCGGTAGACCGGAACGCCCGCGCCGAGTTGCTCGAAGCGACCGGCCACTCCAAAGTGATCGTCTATCCCAATCCGGTGGAGTCCGAAGTATGGATCGAATCGCTGGCCGAAGATGACGAGATCAACCGGGTGATGCTGTTCAATAACCTCGGGCAGCTGATTACCTCCTGGACGGTCGGCGCCGACCAGAAAGTAAAAGTGGACACCGGTAACCTCAACCCCGGGATGTATATCGTCAATGTGTATACCGGTAGTGGAACCGCGAATTACCTGATCACCAAAAAATAGTTGTAGAGCATTAAACCCAATTCACTTGTTGACGCAAACAGACTATGAACAACGACCCAAGGGGAACACCGACCCACACCGATTCAAAAAGTTGAATTAAAGACGGTACGGTACCCCCCACCCG
>CAYQQU010000109.1:0-12737 GCA_964419545.1 uncultured Saprospiraceae bacterium
GGAGGTTCCAAAAGCTGGATTTTGCAGCCAAAATGACTACCTCCAAACAAGCTCTTAGTGATGCTATGTCAACATCTCTATAACAAATTTAAAAATTGTCGGTATTTATACTACACCGAAAGGTGTGCTCGCCCCTCGACGTCCACAATGTCAATAAGGTGTAAAAAGAACCAGCGACAAAAGGCGCCGGCCGGTTCGGCGTACGGGTTCATTTTGCAATAAATGAAAAACGCAAATTCAGCCAACCAAATAAAATTTTGCAATTTTTGCAAAAAAAGAACGACACCCTTATCGGCCCTCTCCAACAAGCTTTAGCCGCAAACGAATTGAATGCAACATTTACCCCTTACGCCGGTTTAAACGACTTTAGGAAAACAAAATTTGGAATCATTATGGCATTTATAGGTAAAAAGTTCCCGAGCATTGAAGTCAATGCGATGAACGAAATGGGCGACACCATCAAGATCAATGTACTGGAAGAAGCCGTCAACAACCAGAAAAAAGTACTGCTCTTTTGGTATCCGAAGGATTTCACCTTTGTCTGTCCCACTGAACTGCACGCCTTCCAGGAGGCGCTCAACGATTTTGCCGAACGCAACACCATCGTCATCGGCGCTTCCTGCGACACGCCCGAAGTGCACTTCGCCTGGCTCAATACGTCGAAGGACGACGGCGGCATCGAAGGCATTACTTACAATCTGCTGGCCGACAGCAACCGCAACCTGGCCAACATCCTGGGCATCCTGGATACGACCAACGTTCGCACTGACGAAGCCACCGGTGCGGAACTGCGCGACGGCGACAACGTCACCTACCGCGCTACTTATCTGATCGACGAAGAAGGCACCGTCTTCCACGAAGGCCTCAACCACATGCCGCTTGGCCGCAATGTACAGGAATTCCTGCGCATCATCGATGCCTACCGGCACTTCCAGCTGAAGGGCGAAGTATGCCCGGCCAACTGGGAAGAAGGCAAAGAAGGTATGAACGCCAACCGGGAAGGCGTAGCGGCCTACCTGAGCAGCAACTAATTTTCTGAAACCAAAACGCAATCATCATGCTGAAAGAACTCAATGCCGATAACCTACAGGAGATCATAAAAAGTGAAGAGACTGTCATCGTACAGTATTCCGCCGGATGGTGCGGCAACTGCCGGATCATGAAGCCGAAATTCAAAAAGCTGGCCGCGGAAAACGAAGGCGTCTCTTTTGTGATAGTCGACGCTGAAAAGTATCCCAACTCGCGCCAACTGGCCAAGGTGGATAACCTGCCGACTTTCGCCGCTTTCCGGAACGGCAATTTTGTCAACCAGGTACAGACCAACAAGTTTGACCTGTTAAAAGATCTGGTATATGAGGCTACCGATAATTAAGCACATCACGGAATTCGCCCGCGAGCGGGATGAAGACTTTCTGCTCGAAACCATCGAAACCCTGGAGGCGCTCACCGAATCGCCGGCCGTCAAAGACGAAGAAATGGACGTCATCGGCGAGCTCCTCTCCAACCTGTACGGCGCCGTAGAAGTGAACCGGGAAATCGACCGGGGCCTCCCGCAGCGGGAAGCGCTCAACGCTTTTATGGGGCGCGTAGTAGGAGCTATTGATCGATAATGGACAAACGAGGCATCATCCCGGAAGCAAGCAGGGATGATGCCTTCGTTGTTTTTTCTTTGCCCTGAGTCAAACTATGTCCACCCGGTTTAATTCAGCGCACTCCCCTTCAGCCACTGCCCGTCGCGCGCCCGGCGCCAATAGTGCTGTATCTTTCCGTTTTCCACCACGAAAAGTTCAAAATTATGGCGGGCGCCGTCGGCCATATTCTGAAAGACAGCCGGCGCTGACTGAATATTGCTGCCGAAGCGCCGCCCCGTGATCAGCTTCTTGCTCTGGGGGTTGAACCAATAATGCTGTAACTGATCCCCCTCACGCACGATGATCTCGTAAAAATATTTGCGGCTGGGCCCCTGGTTTTGGAAGACGGCCGGCGTCGATTGTACATTACTGCCGGCCCGGGCGCCTTTATTCCAGCGCTCTGCGCCATGACCGCGCCAGTAATGCTGGATTTGCCCTTCTTCCATTGCGAACACCTCAAAATTGTAGCGCGCCGCCGGCAATTGGTTTTGTACGGCGGCTACCACCACGTCACCTTGGGTATCGGGAGGCGGCGGAGGCGTGATAGCAGGCCCTTCATCGTCGGAAACAGCCGGTGGCGTAGCGGCGGATTCACCGCCGCCCGCGTTGCGCCAGCCCACGGTATTGGAACGGGTTCGCTAGAAAAATCAACGGGTTTGCTAAAAGATAAAATGAGCGTTTTATCTTGATGACCGGTTCTTAACCCGGATTCATGGGGTCTTCGTCATGACGGTTGACAGGCTTGCGTTCGCGCAGGAGGGCGACACGCAGGCGCCTGCTGCTGCAGGCAGGTATCCCCAGATGATGAGTGAGCGGGGCGGAATGGCGGCCGGCAATCGATGAATCCATGAATAATCCGGGTTAACTTGGAATAGAAATCTCTAAAAGCGCAACCCATGAAAATAGCCGTAGGCAGCGACATGAACACCCCCGTCACCGGCCTGGTGGTGGAAGAACTCAAAAAACGGGGGCACCAGGTGGAAGTATTCGGCGCCCTGGTGTCCGAACCGGCCATGTGGTCGAAAGTAGCCGTCGAAGTAGCCGGGCGGGTCGCCGCCGGAGATTTCGATCAGGCCGTACTGTTTTGCTGGACCGGCACCGGCATCAGCCTGGCCGCCAACAAGGTGCCGGGTATCCGCGCGGCGCTCTGCCAGGACGCCCAGACGGCTGCGGGCGCCCGCCAGTGGAACGACGCCAACATCCTGGCCATGAGCCTGCGCACCGTCTCAGAAGCAGTAGCCAAAGAAATTCTGGACGCCTGGTTCAACAACGAGCCCAGCACCGACGCGGAAGACGTCGCCTGCCTGGCGTTTTTGGCTGATGCCGAACGAAAGCTTAACCGCCCCGCTCACTCGTGAAAAACCAGGAGCGGCGTCTTGCTGTGGAAAGTCATCTTCTTGGAAAAACTACTGTGAAAAAGGCGTTCCCAGAAGCGGCGACGGGGAATGAACAGCGCCAGCAGGTTGATGCTTTCCTGCTGCAGGTAATAGTCTACCCCTTCTTGCGCCGTCGGGCTGCGCACTACCGTAAACTGGGTGAAAGGAAAAGGAGACTCCCCGCCCAGGTCTTCGACCGCCGCTTTCGCTTCCCGGCCTGAATTGGTGTCGATGTGTACAAAGTGGACCTCGGCGCCCAATTCTCCCGCCAGCATAATGAGCTCTTCGACCGCGTGCTCGTCGGACGCCTGAAAGTCGGTGGCATAGGCGATCTTCCGGATCGGTTCGAACCGGACGTTTTCCGGAATCGCCAGCACCGGGCAGGGCGCGTGCATCATGGTGTGGGTCGTAACGCTGCCCAACAGCTTTTCCATCCGGTTGTGTTCCCCTTTGGTGCCCATAACGATGAGATCGTGCTCGCCGTCGGCGGCGGCGTCGATGATCTCCTGGTAGATGAACACCCCGTAATCGATGCGCAGCTGTCCGATGCGTTCGCGGGAATAATCAGCGAGAAAAGCGTGCAATTGTTCCGTTACCCTGGACTTCCGCTCGGTGAGCAATTGTTCGATGTGCTGCGGCGGCACGCTGGCGGCTTCCGAACCGGGCAGGAAATAGATGGACAGGACGTCAATGGTGGCGTCCAGCGCTTCGGCCAGCGCCAGCGCGTATTCGAAAGCACCGCGGGCGGCGCCGGAAAAATCGGTCGGGAAGAGTATCTTTTTCATGTTCAGCTTTCTTTTTCAGTCTCGGTTGGATAATCAATGCTGAGGACGGGCACTTCGGCGTGATTGACCAGGGCTTCGACATTGCTGCCGATCAGCATCCTTTTGATGGGATGGCGGTGGTGGTTGGAGATGGCGATCAGCTGTGCGCCGATCTTTCCGGCAAAGGACCGTACCGCCTGCTCCACCGAGAAGTCGCGCAGGATGTGGGTTTTGCATTCAAAAGGTTCGCAAAGCGCCTTGTAGCCTTCCATGGCTTCCTGACTGACGATATAAGGCGGGTCGAACAATGAGGACGTATGAACGATCGCCAGGTGGATCTCCGGAATGAAGTGTTTCACAAAATCCTTAAAGCGCAGGAAAGGCGCCCGTTCGTTCTCGTTGAAGCTGGATGCGAAAAGGACCCGGTCGAATACCAGCTTCTCCAGCGGTTTTTTGAGCACCAGCACCGGGCAATGCACGGTGCGCACCACTTTCTGGGTATTGGAGCCGATAAAGAATTCGCTTTTGCCGCTGGCCCCGAAAGACCCCATCACTACCAGGTCGACGCCATTTTCGGTGACGTATTCCCCCACCCGGGCCGCCAGCGATTGCGGCAGCACCGCTCCCTGCCAGCTCCGGCCGGGATGGTTGGCCATCAGCGCTTCGAGCTGCGCCGTCGCTTCTTTCACCTCCGGAAGCGCCGCTCTTTGCGGTGCGGGCAGCGTAGCCCAGTCGGCCGGCAACTTTTTGACGTGGAGGAGGTGCAGGTGGCTTTCGAAGCGCTGGGCCAGCTTCACGGCAGCGTCGAGCGCATAGCCGGCGCAGGCAGAAAAATCGGTGGGTACCAGAATGCTCTTGATCATGTATTGCGTTTTTTCCAACCCTGGCGAATGGTAAATTACGGAAACGCCGACGGATAAAAAAAGGGCAACCACCCAGAAGTGACCGCCCTCGTCCTAGTCGCAAAAGCCAATTTTCACGGTTATTGATTGTACTTCTCTTTGTAAGCCGATTCCGAGGCGCCGCCCTTCCGGTTTTGCTGCTCAAGCGTCCAGTGGTCGGTAGAAGTGGTTTGCATCCAAAGGTTGCCCGATTTGCGGAAAACCTGCACGTTGAGCCCGAATTGATCGAAAAACGACTGCTCGAGCTCGGCGACGGTAAGGTCCTTCCTGACCTCAAAATCTCCGTCCTGGTGCACTGTGCGTACGTCGCCCAGCACTTGTTCCTGGGGCAGCTGCGTCTCCACCGGTGAACCTTCACCCGTTTGGTGGTGGCCTTTGTAAAACTCCAGCTTGAGAAATGGGAATTTTTGATTGAATTCGCGCTGAATTTCCCGTATGCGCTTATCGTCGCTGATAATCATGGTTCCTGCATTTTGGTTAGAAAATAATGCCGCTGCGCCCGGCGCCTTTTCGGTAAAATGGCGTTAATCGAGTACGACCCCCAGGTCGCCCATCAGCTCTCCGCGCCGGTTCTGCTCTTCGAGGGTCCATACGTCGGTGGCCCAGGTTTGCAGCCAGCGGCCGAACGACTGCCGGAAGACCTGCACGTTGAGCCCAAATTGCTCCTGCAGCGATTGTTCGAAATACCCGGTGGGCAGGTTGCCGTCTAAAGCGACCCATCCCGCGCGGGGCTGCTGTTGTACCGCAGCAACGGTCAGCTGCGGCGCCAGCCGCAGTTGTTCCGCCGTCCCCTCTCCCGGCCGGTGCGCACGACCGTAGAACTCCAGCTTCAAAAAGGGAAAGCGGCGGCTGAAATCAGCTTGCAGCTCCGCCAACCGACGTTCGCCGGATATCTCCAGCATGGCGTTAGCCGGGAGCTTCAGCCTTGACAATCGGGGGCGGTTCTCGGTTTCGCCTTTGCCGGCGGCGTTCCAGTTTTCCATGGTTTTTTTTTCTGTTCTCTGGCGATTGTTACATGGAAACCATCTAGCTTCAAAGTTAACCGGCTGATTCTCCGATCCAATTGATAAATATCAACGGCGCGACGTGATTTTTATCATTTTGCCGCGGGCGCCCGGGCGGCCGCCTCGTAAACACAATACTTTTTTAGGTCATGCAAGTTTTCTCCGGTACTTTACAACATTTGTAGGGTAGCTTGGGACATGCCTCCGGGCAAGGGCGACGCGGCCGGCGCATCTTTGTAACGAAAGCGGGAATCACCCGACCCGCAAATTTGAAAACCTAAAACTGTTGTTATGAAGATGCCCAAAGTTTTGATGCCGTTAGGAAGCTGCCTCCTCGTGTGCTTGTTTTCCACCAGCCTGCCCGCGCAGGAAGAGCCGTCCTTATCCGTCAGCCTCACGGAGAGCGCCGACCGCCAGGCCGCAATCCTTCAGTTCGCCAACCTGGCAGGCGCCCGTACGCAGGTAGTATTGATCGACGCCCAGGGCGTTACGAAGTACAAAGACGTCATCTGGAACGAAGATAATTACGCCGCCCGGCTGAAAATGACCGGCCTGCCTGCGGGCGCCTACCTGCTGCACGTCGCCAACAAGAACGGACAGTTTGCCCGTGGCCTGCAACTGTCGGAAACCGGCGTCGAAGTACTGGAAACCCGGCCGATGCCCGCCGATCAGCGCCGGCGATTGTTCAGCGAAACGAAAAGCAGAATGATCGCCCGCTTCGGGGCCGCTGCCGCTCACAAGAATTTTACGGTTCAACTGTCCAACCTCTCGCCCGGAACAGTGCGCTGGTCGATCGTCGGTCGCACCGGCGGCCTCGTCGCACAGCAAACCATCCGGGAGGAGTCCAATGGCTTCGCTAAGCAGTTCAACCTGAAACACCTGGCTCCAGGTGAATACTATTTCTACCTGAAGACCGAAACGACCGGCCTGTGGCAAGCGTTGCTGGTTCGCGAAAGCGGCATCGCCCTCGGCGCCCTCCATTATCCGGCGCACGCGGCTGGGGATCAGGCGGACGATATGGTATTTTTCCGGTAGTTGAAGATTATATAGTCGATTTTTAGTAAGGGCGCCTCCTCAGGGGGGTGCTCTGTTTTCGTTTGCACCGAAAAACCGATAAATCGCGTATTTTGTAAATACTTGTTTGCGCCGCAATCCGTTTTGATATGAATAACCGCCCTACCTTGCGCTCCATCCTGCTGCCGGTCGTCCTGACCGGCTTAGCGTGTTTCTGGCCGGCTGCCGCCAAAGCCCAGTCCCCCGCGACCGATCCGGGTGAGCGTTTCGCGTTCGAACTGTTCGAGCTCCCCGGGGGAAGCCTTGGGAACAACATCCAGGATATTACCCAGGACTCGGTAGGCTTCATGTGGTTTGCCTCACAGAGCGGCCTGCACCGGTACGACGGCTCCCGGATAGAGACGTTTCAGCACGACCGGAAGGATTCCACTACCATTTCGTCGGATTATGTCGAGTACCTTTTGATAGACCGGCAGGGCCGACTCTGGGCCGGTACTTACGGCGACGGGTTGAACCTTTTTGACCACAACACCGAGACCTTTACCCGGTACTTAAAGTCCGAAAACGGCGCCTCCGGGCTGACCGACAACAACGTCATGGCCCTGGCGGAAGACCGGGAAGGGTACATTTGGGTAGGGATCGGCGACGGCCTGCATCGCTACGACCCCGTGCGGGATCGGTGGAAGGTATTTCGCCACGATCCCAACAACCCCCGCAGCCTGAGCCACAACCAGGTCTACGAACTTTACGTCGACGCAAGCGGCGTCCTGTGGGTAGGCGCCGGCTTCCCCTGGCGCGATTTCAAGGAAGAGGACGGCGGCCTGAACCGGTACCATCCGAGCACGGAAAACTTCACGGTATACCGAAAAGAGCCGGGAAAAGAATATACCCTGACCGATAATAAAGTAAGAGCTATTTTCGAAGATTCGCAGGGCACGTTTTGGGTGGGCGCCTACGGGGACGGCCTGCATACCTTCGATCGCCAAACCGGGCAATTTACCCACTACCCGAGTGACCGGGAGCATCCCGAACAACTCAGCCGCCCGTTCATCATCGATCCCGACAATCCCGGCGGCGTCAGCTTCATCGCCGAAGATCGCGACCAGGGCCTGTGGATCGGCGCCTGGTACGGCGGCCTGAACTATTACGACCTCAAAACGCAAAAACTTCACCGCTTCGATAATCAAACGGACGGAGAATACTTTTTTCGACTGGGCCGCCTGGTCAACGACAGCGACAACCCCATCGGCACTTTTCTCTGGTGCTTTTTCCAATCGCAAGACGGCACCATCTGGATCAGCGGCGGCAACGGCCATAGCGGCCAGATGCTGCTGCGGGTAACGGAAGTCGAAAAACGCTTTACCGACGTAAAAATAGAAGGCGACTTCGAGCGTTCGGTCAAGCGGGTATTCTCTTTCGAGGAAGATCCCGAAGGCAACCTTTGGGTCGGCACCGAATACGGCGGGGTGTTGAAACGGGATCACAACACCGGCGATTGGGAACAATTCCTCATCCACCAGTCCAGCCCAACCTACCGGGGGATCAATTCCGCGCTGGTCGTCAAAGCCGATCGACGCGGCAACATCTGGATCGGATCCTTCGGACCCGGCGGCGGGCTTACGCGTCTCCAATCGTCCTCCGGTGCGATGACCCACTACCGGCCGGACTCCGAAGATCCGTACAGCCTGCGTGGAGGGCAGGTGGTCGATATGTTGTACGATCGCAGTGACCGCTTGTGGATCGCTACCCTGGAAGGCGGATTACACCTTTACGATTACCCAAACGACCGTTTTTACACGGAGCCGGATGCCGCATCCGCTCTGCCCGCCACCGACGTGTGGGATCTTTTCGAAAGCAGCAATGGCGATATCTGGGCGGTTGCGCCCCACGAAAGCCGTAAAGACCAGCTCATGCTGTACCGGTTTCGCGACCGATGGGAGGCGTTCCCGATAAATTTGCCTAAAAGTAAATTGTTTTGGTTCAGCGGCATCCAGGAAGACCAGAAAGGGAATTTCTGGCTGAGCATCCCCGCCGGATTCATCTACTTCTATCCGGAAACCGGGGAGCACGAGGTGATGCCGTTCGATCTGGTCAACGAAGGCGTGATGGGGTTTACCCTGGATGAGGACGACAATATCTGGCTGGTCAATTACGACGGCGTCGCCATCATCAACCCCGAAGAAAAACGGGAATCACAGGTGATTCAGTATTCCAGTCGTCAGAACCTGCAGTATGCCCCACAATCGATCTATCGCGATCGCCGGGGTAAAATGCTCGTCGGCCGCAACGATGGCTTTTTCGAGCTCGACCGCGAAGCCCTGCTTAGCGACCTCAGCCATCCGGCGCCCGAGATTTTGCTGTCGCGCTTCGAAATATTGAACGAGACCATTTTGCCTTCCGGGTCGAGCCCGCTCAGTCAACCCATCTGGGAAACCGGGTCCATCACCCTGTCCCACTGGCAGAATATCTTTTCTTTTGACTATTCCATGCTCGATTTTTCCGCTCCCGACGCCAATCAGCTGGAATACAAACTGGAAAATTACGACGCCGACTGGCGCAAAGCCGAAGACAAGCGGGCCCGCTATATCAAAGTGCCGCCGGGAGAATATACCTTCCGCGTGCGCGGCAAGAACAAACGCGGCTCCTGGTCGCCGGCGGAAAAGACGGTACAGCTCTACGTCCGGCTTCCCTGGTGGCGTCGCTGGTGGGCGTACCTGCTCTTCGTCGCTACGGCCAGCCTGGCGGCTTTTTCGATCTACCGTTTTCAGTTTACCCGTCAGCTGCAACTCGCCGAAAACCGGCGGTTGCGCGAGCTGGACCAAGTCAAGACCCGCCTGTACACCAATATTACCCACGAGTTTCGCACGCCGCTGACGATTATTTCCGGCATGACCGAACAGATCCGGTCGGCGCCGGGCGAATGGATGCAGGACGGCCTGGATATGATCCAGCGCAACAGCCGGCAACTGCTCAATCTCGTCAATCAATTGCTCGACCTGCGCCGACTGGAGTCGGGCAGCCTGCCGGTGCGCCTCCGACAGGGAGACGTGGTGGCTTTCCTGCGTTATATTCTGGAATCTTTCCATTCGTACGCGGAGAGCCGCGAGGTGCAGGTCCATTTTCTGACCCGCAGCCCGGAGCTGGTCATGGATTACGATCCTGAAAAGCTGCTGCGTATCGTCTCCAATCTGCTGTCCAACGCCATCAAGTTCACCCCCGCCGGAGGCCATGTTTACCTGAGCATAGAGGGCGTCTCGGCCTCCTCCCTGCAAAAGCCGGGCGGCAGCGGCGAATACCTGCGGCTGGAAGTGCGCGATACCGGAGTGGGCATTTCCCCGGAGAAGCTGCCCCAGATTTTTGACCGTTTTTACCAGGCTGACGATACCGACACGCGGCGGGTAGGCGGCACGGGGGTAGGGCTGGCGCTTTGCCGCGAATTGGTAAAAATACTGCAAGGCGAGATCACGGTAGAGAGCAAAGTCGGTAAAGGCGCGGTATTCAACTTGCTATTGCCCATTACCCGGCAGGCGCCGCTCCACGGCATCACCGACCCGGAAGAAATCGCGCGGGAAACCAAAGCCGTCGCTATGCCGGATCGCATTATTCCCAAGCCGGATGCGCAATCGCGCGTAGGCGCCGGTCAGCCGCCGCTCGCCCTGCTGGTGGACGACCATCCGGACGTGCTCAAATACCTGGAAAGCTGCCTGGCCGGCCATTACCGGCTGGAGATGGCCGACAACGGTCGCTCCGGCATAGAACGAGCCGTCGAAACCGTCCCCGACATCATCATCAGCGACGTGATGATGCCCGAGATCGATGGCCTGGACCTTTGCCAAACCCTCAAGTCAGACCCCCGCACCAGCCATATTCCCGTCATTCTCTTAACCGCCAAAGCCGACGTAGAGTCGCGCATCGAAGGGCTCGAACACGGCGCAGACGCCTACCTCAGCAAGCCTTTCAACCAGCAGGAACTGCTGGTGCGCATCCGCAAGTTACTGGAGATCCGGGATAAGCTGCGCCGCCATTACCTCTCTTCGGCCGGGTTGGTCCAGCCGGCAACTGCAGAGGAACCGGAGCAAGCATGGTCGCCGCCGGAAGACGCATTCGTGCAACGGGTGCGCGATATCGTTTTCGCCCATCTCGACGACTACGAATTTTCGGTGCAGCTCCTCTGCCGGGAGATCGGCCTGAGCCATTCCCAACTGCACCGTAAACTCACGGCGCTGACCGGCCTCTCGGCCAACCGCTTCATCCGGGCGATCCGGCTGAAACAGGCGAAAGAACTGCTGCGCGACGAACGGCTTTCCATCACGGCAGTGGCCTTCGATACCGGCTTCAGCGATCCCGATTACTTCGGCCGGGTGTTCCGCAAGGCGTATGGGCTTACGCCCAGCGAATACCGGAGCCGGGAAGTGTCGTCGCAGTCGCCTTAAAAAATCGGATGTCTCAGTGACATTCGATTTCTGACCGTACTGGCAGAAAAATTGCTAAATTTGACTAGCCAAACGCCTTGACCAATGGAACCCATCAGTGTATTCGACATGCTGAAGATCGGCATCGGTCCGTCCAGTTCCCATACCCTGGGACCGTGGCGCGCCGCCGAGCGCTTCGCTGAAGAACTTTCGGAGCGCAGCCATCTTCCGCAGGTTGCCCGCGTCGACGTACACCTTTACGGCTCGCTTGCCCTGACGGGACGCGGCCACGGCACCGATATCGCCGTACAGTTAGGCCTGAGCGGCGAAGATCCGGTGACGATCCCCGTCGACCGCGTCACCGCCCTGCCGCAGCAGATCGCAGATACTGGGTTATTGCCCCTGCACGGCGATCATCCCATTGCCTTTCACCCCCTATCGAACATCGTTTTTCACTTCAGCGAACGCCTCCCCTACCACGCCAACGGCATGCGCATACAAGCCGGCGACGAGGAAGGCCGTATCCTGCACGAAAGCGTCTACTACTCAGTGGGCGGCGGCTTTGTGGTCAAAGAGAACGAGACGGTCCGGCACGACCACGTGCAACTACCCTACCCCATCGACCGCGCCGCCGACCTGTGGCGCTACTGCCTGGAAGAAAACGCCGCCATCTGGGAGATCGTCCTGCAAAACGAAAAAGCCTGGCGCCCACCCAGCCAGATCAAAGCGGGCCTTCTCCGGATCTGGGAAACCATGAAACAATGCATGTACCGCGGCTGCCACACCAACGGCACCCTGCCCGGCGGCCTCCACGTGAACCGCCGCGCCGCCGCGATCAACCGCAAGCTGCTCTGCGAGGCCGCCTACGAGGACGCCGACGGCTGGATCAACGCCATCCGCCACTGCTACCGCGATTTCACCAACATCAATAAGTGGATCGGTTGCTTCGCTATGGCAGTCAACGAGGAGAACGCCAACTTCGGGCGCGTAGTGACCGCCCCCACCAACGGCGCCGCCGGCGTCATCCCCGCCGTACTCATGTACTACCTTTGCTTCCACCACGAACAACCTACCGAAAACGATATCGTCAAGTTCCTGATGACCGCCGCCGAGATCGGCAGCATCTTCAAAAAGGGCGCCACCATCTCGGCCGCAATGGGCGGATGCCAGGCGGAGATCGGCGTATCCAGCGCCATGGCCGCCGCCGCCCTCACCGAACGCCTCGGCGGTACGGTGGGCCAGTCGCTGATGGCCGCCGAGATCGCCATGGAACACCACCTGGGCCTCACCTGCGACCCCATCGGCGGGCTGGTGCAGGTGCCCTGCATCGAACGCAATTCCATGGGCGCCATCAAAGCCATCACCGCCGCCCATATCGCCCTGGAAAGCGACCCCGACAAAGCCAAGGTGCCCCTCGACGCCTGCATCAAAACCATGTGGGAAACGGCCCGGGATATGAGTGAAAAGTACAAGGAAACCTCGCAGGGAGGGCTGGCGGTAAATATCTCGATCCGGGTGCCGGAATGTTGAGGTTGGAGAACTTTTGGGTTTGGAATTGATTGGAGTAGATGTATGGCCTTTAGCCCGTCTGCTGCTCATCCAGGTAAATCGTTGGCAGTTGGTCTTTGGTCTTT
>CAYQQU010000110.1:0-12652 GCA_964419545.1 uncultured Saprospiraceae bacterium
ATAGTTCGTCCCGCTGGGACGTGAGCATAACCATGTTTCAAACCGAGAATTGCTGACTTTTTCGATTGAAAAGATCTTAAATCAATATTCCTAAATGGCCGATATCCAAAAAGTAAACACGTCCAACACTAAGGCGCAGATCCTCAAAGCTTACCGCGAGCTGGTTGCGGAATTGCAAAAGCAGACCGCCGATAACGCCGCCCTCAAACGCGAACTGGAGAAGAAACGCGAAGTGGTGAGCAAAGCGGAAAAAGCGACTGAAGTCGCCGCCCCCCAGAGCATCGCCCTCATCCGCAAGGCGCTCAACGATCAGCTCGACGAACTGGAGCGCAGCCTGGCCGGCGAACAACAGAAGTTCCAGGAGCTGCAGGCCGCCATCGCCCTGGAAGAAAAAGAACTGGAAAACGTCTACCAGATCAAAAAAGAAGCGGAGAGCCTCGACGCACTCGTGCTCAGCCACAAACAGGCCAAAGAAAAACTGGAACGCGAAATGGCCGACCGCAAAGCTGCTCTCGAGGCGGAGATGGCCGACACCAAACGGAAGTGGCAGCGCGAACAGGATGAGTACGACTATAAGCTGAAAGTGCAACGCCGCAAAGAGTCGGACGAATACGCCGAAAAGAAGGCCAAACAGGAAAAAGAACTGGCTGAACAACGGACCGCCTTCGAGAAAGAAGTAACCGAACGGGAAAAAGCCCTCGCCACCAGCGAACAGGAACTGACCGACCTGCGCGAAGCCGCCGCCCAGTTTGAGACGCGCCTCCAGGAAGCCGTCGCAGCGCGCGAACAGCTCGTCACCGAACGCCTCACCAAAGAGTTCGAATACCAGCAAAAACTACAGGCCAAAGACCTCGAAGCGGAGCTCCAACTCGCCAAACAGGAGATCAACAGCCTCAAAGCCAATATCAAAGAACAACAGGAACTGATCGCCAGCCTCACCTCCCGCTCGGATAGCGCAACCCAGCAAGTGAAGGATATCGCACTGAAGGCGATCGAAAATGCGGGGACGCGGATGGAACGGCCGTATTATCCGGAGCGGGGGGCATCGGAGGAAAAAGGGGGGTAATTGTATTGTATAACTAGTGGTGTGTAACAAAAATTTTTGCTGATCCTTTCTTGAAAGGAAACGCTTTTAATTACTGAAAATCAACTTTTTAAATTGAGCACTCAGCAAAAATTTTTACAAGGAACTTGTGTTACACACCACTAGTAGTTTCCATTTAACTTAGTTATTTTGAAAGTCGATTTTACAAATAACTAAGTTAAATGGAAATTAGACGCGATTTGCTCCCCGAACTGACGGATCACCTTAACCAAAAGGAAATGACCCTCCTGATCGGCCCACGCCAGGCCGGTAAAACCACCTTACTGCAGGCGCTGCAAGCTGATCTGGAAGCAAAAGGGGAAACCACCCTCTTTTTCAATTTGGATAAAGAATCGGACTTTGCTTATTTTACTCGCCAGATCACCCTATTGAAAAAGCTTGCGCTGGAGGCAAAACCTGACCGAAAGCTATACGTTTTCATCGATGAGATCCAGCGGAAAGAAGATGCCGGTCGTTTCATGAAGGGTATCTACGATCAAGACCTGCCCTACAAATTCATCCTCTCCGGTTCGGGCAGCCTGGAGTTAAAAGAAAAGATCCAGGAATCAATGGCCGGTCGCAAGCGACTCTTCGAGTTGTCGCCGGTTACCTTTAAAGAATTTTTGGATTATCGCACCGGCTATCGTTTCGCCGACCGCTTGGCTGACTGGACGGAAGTCGAAACTTCGGAAAGCGAACAACTCTTACTCGAATACCTAAATTATGGCGGCTATCCCCGCGTAGTGACCGCCAATCGGGCGGAAGAAAAGGTGGATACCCTCAATGAAATTCTCCAAAGCTACTTGTTGCGGGATATTTACCAATTGCTGAACCTCGACCGGCCGGATCAATTTTCCTTGTTACTGCGGTTGGTTGCCAACCGAGCCGGCCAGCCCATAAACTATTCCAGTCTGTCCCGAGAAGTGGGCTTATCTACGCCCACGCTGAAAAAATACCTTTGGTACGCAGAAAGAACATTTATCCTGACCGGCATCACACCTTTTTTCCGCAATCCCGAGAAAGAGCTGGTAAAAGCCCCTAGTTATTATTACCGAGACCTGGGGCTTCGCAATTTTAATTTACAACGCACCGGAAAGATCCGGCATCTTTCGGAAGACGGCTTTCTCTTCCAAAATTTCATCTTTTTACAGCTCTACGAACATTTTCATTCCGTAACCCAGCCCGTAAAATACTGGCGGACGCAACAAAAAACAGAAATCGACTTCATTCTGGAGCGAGGCGTAAAACCGTTGCCGATCGAAGTAAAAAGCAGCGCGCTTTCCCGCCCTACCCTAGCCCGGGCGCTGCGAAGTTTTATCCAACAATACCAGCCGGAAGAAGCCTGGGTGATCAACCTGCGCCTGCGCCACGAAATGAAAATCGACCAGACGCGTGTCCGCTTTTTACCGTGGTGGAATCTTATTTTTCTGAATTCTTCAGCCGCCTAATCAAAAAATTGTAACCTTCCTGTCCACACATCGTTCCTCAAATCAGAACGATGTATTGAATACCCTATAGACTTCCAGCACCAATGAAAGATAATCACACTTACGTAGCCATCATGGCCGGCGGCGTCGGCTCCCGCTTCTGGCCGGCCAGCCGCACCTCCATGCCCAAACAGTTTCTGGACATCCTGGGCGTGGGCAAGTCGCTCATTCGGTTGACCTTTGAGCGCTTTTTGCAACTCTGTCCGGCGGAAAACATCTACATCGTCACCAATGCGCAGTACCACGCACTCGTCAAAGAACACCTCCCGGAGCTGACCGACCAGCAGATCCTATTGGAGCCTTCGCGCAATAATACCGCGCCCTGCGTGGCCTATACCGCCTTGAAATTGCACGCCCTCGATCCGGATGCCAACCTGGTGGTCGCTCCTTCTGACCACATCATCCTGGACGAAGCCAACTTCATCGCCACCCTCCGGAACGGACTGGCTTTCACCGACGCCAATGACGCGTTACTCACACTGGGCATTGAACCGACCCGACCGGATACGGGATATGGCTATATCGAGGTCGAAAGCAGCCAACCACAACAGGGGGAAGTATACCCGGTAGCCTCCTTCCGCGAAAAGCCGGACCTGGAGACCGCCAAATCCTACCTCGCCGCCGGCAACTATTTCTGGAACGCCGGCATTTTCCTCTGGAAAGTAGACAAGCTGTTGCGGGCCTTCCAAAAACACGCCGGCGAGATCTACCGGATCCTGTCTGCCGAAACCAGTGTTTTCAATACGGAAGCCGAACAAGCCTTCATCGACCGCACCTACCCCACCACGCCGAGCATCAGCATCGACTACGCCATCATGGAAAAGGCAGACAATGTGTACACCATCCCCTCCGCCTTCGGCTGGAGCGACCTCGGCACCTGGGCCTCCCTGCACGCGGAAAGCGACAAGGACGCCGCCGGCAACGTGATCCAGGGAAAACGAGTATGGGCGCCCGGCCTGCGCAATACCCTGGTGCGCGCACCGGAAGAAAAACTGGTGGTGCTGGGCGGACTCGACGACTACATCGTGGTCGACGAAGGAGATATCCTGCTGGTATGGCCCAAGTCGCGGGAACAGGAGATCAAAAAGGTGACGGGGGAGATAAAGGAAAAATTCGGAAAGGACTGGCTTTAGGTTTCCTTTCGCTTGGCAGAGCCTGGCTGCAACCTTACCTTTGTCTTCCGACATCTAGCCTAATATGCAGAAAACTATCGCCCTGGTGGCCAATACCACCTGGAATATTTACAATTTCCGGCTGAGCCTGATGCGGCGCCTCAAGCAGCAGGGATACCGGGTACTCGTCATCGCCCCCGTCGATGAGTACATCCACTATCTCAACGACCGCGTATGCGACCGGCATATTCCGCTGCACTGGTTGCGCCCCCAAACCCACAACCCCTTGTCTGACCTGCTGCTCCTCCGGGAGCTGTACCGCATCTACCGGCGGGAGCGCCCCGACCTGGTGCTGCATTACACCATTAAACCCAACATCTACGGCAGCGTAGCGGCCCGCTCCCTGAGCATTCCCGGCATCGCTACCGTCACCGGGCTCGGCTATACTTTTCTGCACCAATCGCTGCCCAACCGGCTGGTGCGCCCCCTGTACCGGCAAGCCCTGCGGGGCGTGGCCCGCGTACTTTTCCACAACCCCGACGACCGGGCCCTCTTCATCGCGGAAGGGCTGACCAGCCCGCAGCAAAGCGAGGTCGTACCCGGCTCGGGCGTCAACACCAACTTCTTCCGGCCGCTGCCCCAGCCGGCAGGCAACCGCCACCTGTTCCTCTTCATCGGCCGCTTGCTGGCCGACAAAGGGCTGCGGGAATTCGTAGCGGCCGCCCGTACCCTGCGCGCCCAAAACGCCGAAGTCGAATGCTGGGTGGTTGGCGAACTGAGCCCCGACAACCCGGCGGCTATCCCCCAGGAAGAAGTCTTCGAATGGGTAGAAAAACAATACATCCATTACGTCGGCAGAGCGCGCGACGTCCGCCCCTACATCAAAAGAGCCTGCGCCCTGGTATTGCCCTCCTACCGGGAAGGCATGCCGCGGGCCGTACTGGAAGCCATGTCGATGGGCAAACCCATCATCACCACCAACGTACCGGGCTGCCGCGAGACGGTGGTGCACGGGAAGAACGGCTTCCTGACGCCGGCCGGCGACGCCCGGGCCCTGACGCTGGCCATGGAAGCTTTCCTCCAGCTCTCTGCCGCCGAACGGCAACAGTGGGGCGTTTTCAGCCGGGCAAAGGTGAAACGGGAATTTGATGATTATATCGTAAGCAAACAGTACCTGCGGCTGGCCGAACAATTGCTGGGCGAAAAAGCCGCGGCTCCGGCGCCCGCCCCTACCAGCGCGCCCGCATTGTGAAACTGCTGTTCCTCGCCTACTATTTTCCGCCGGTATGGACGCCCGGCAACGTGCGCCGCTACCACTTTTACCGGGAAGCACAAAAATACTTCGACGACATCCACGTCATCACCACGAGCAACCGCCGGTGGATGGCCACCGACGAAACCTTGCAGCTGCCGGCACACCACCTGACCGAGGCGCCCGCCTGGGACCTGCGCCGCCTCAACCTGGGCCGGAAGCCGAAAGATCCTACCGTACCGGCGCGATACAAAAAACATCCCCTTTTTCACCGGCTGCGCCGCTGTACGGACAGCTTCCCGTTTAATATTTTCCTCGACGACGGCGGGCCCGTCTATATTCACCAGGCCTACCGCGCCGGCGCCCGACTGGTGGCGGAGGCAGGGATCACCCACCTCTTCTCCTCCTTCCGGCCGTACGCCGATCACCTGGTCGCCTATCGCCTCAAAAAAAAATACCCCCACCTGTACTGGATCGCCGATTTCCGCGACCTGCCCGTCGACCCCATACGCCGCAACGTGATCTGGCCCGCCGTTCAGCGCCGCCGGCAACGACACATCCTGCGCCGGGCCGACCTGGTAACCGCCGTATCGGAAGGCCAAAAACAGCAGCTGGCAAAGCTGGCGCCACGGGTGGCGGTGTTGAGGAATGGGATTGGGGAGCTGGAAGAACCGGTCCCGGCAATCATGCTCCCGGATCGCTTCACCATCGCTTATACCGGTTCACTTTACCCCGAATTGCAACAAATAAGCCTTCTCGGACAAGCCCTGCAGGCCCTGCTGCATAGCCGTGAATTGCAAAAAAGCGATTTCCAACTGATTTATGCCGGAAAAGACGGCGAAATATGGGACCGATGGATGGCAGCCTACGGTCTGCAAGCTCTTTCAGAAAACAAGGGGCCGGTGAGTAGGGCAAAAGCCCGGCAAATCCAAAGCCGATCCCATCTCAACCTGTTGCTGACCTGGACGGCGCCCGGTTATTCGGGCGTACTAACCAGCAAGCTAATGGAATATCTGGCGGCGCAACGGGAAATACTGGCTTTGGTGAATGGCCCTACCGATCCGGAGCTGGCCTCCCTTTTGGAGGGCTCCGGCGCCGGCGCCATTTTTCATCAACACCACAGCCCGGCAGCCCTTGCCAAATGGCTACTAAAACGTATCATGGCCTGGAAAACTGACTATACGCTGATTTCCCGAGTAGACAATGAAAAGTTGAATCCTTTTTTTTGGTCGTCACAGATGCAAAACTTCATTGATCGGGTAGTCAACCCAGGTTAACAGCGCCCGGTAAGCAGCAACTTCCCGGCTTCTATCCAACGATTAGCCCCTTTGTACAATTGAAAATAAGGCGTGGGCGCCGCGCCGAAAGCTTTATTAACTATTGCAATTGCGGGCAACATGCTCCCGCAAAAATCAAGGACGGAACAATGAGCCGGCACATGCCGCACTTCTTCTTCTACCAACAACTGATAGGCGCCGCTGGACCGGCGGGCAGGGTCTGTTCCGGCGATCAGTTGGTAGGCGCAGGCATGATCCCAAAGCAAGAGCAACCCGGCATGCGCCACGCCGTCCGGCCCTTCCGCTAGTAACATCATTCCACAGCCAGCCTCATGAACGGCGGCCCACAACTTTTCCCACAAGCCCCGGCGAAAAGGCGCAGACCGGTTTTGGTGCTCAAAAGTTTTCCGCACCAACCGGAACAATAGTTCGGGTTCATCGGTCTCTCTGATGATTATCCCTTGCTTTTTGGCTTTGCGAATCTTTTGACGAACATCCGGCCGGAATCTTTCAATCACCTCATTCCGGTCTGCCGGTAAGAGCAATTGATGGGTATAGCGAGTGGTCTGCCGGTAACCCGCCCAATAAAAAGGAAGCCAGTTATTGTATCCGGCCCGCCAGGTTTGGTTGAAGTACCAATTTGCCGGAACAGTTTCCGCTAGCTCTCTTAAGTATCGCTCCTCTTTTGCTTTTTCCAAGATCCAAGGCCCCAGAAAAGGCGTCAGCGGCGGTTTGGTCATAACTGTCAGTCCCCATTTAACCTGAACCGGCAACGGCATGAAAGCGGCAGGTTTCCCCGAGGGGCCATCCGCCTTTAGAACGCCCCACCCTTCTTGGCCGCAAACGGCGTCCAACCACCAAGGCTGATGGAAAAAAGGAACGTCATTTGCGCCTCGACAAAAATCACGATATTGGAACTTCGTACTTGGGTCCATCGGGGGAAAATTACAGGAAATCCTTTATTGATGTGCGGAATCTTGGGAATTACGCGGCCCGCCCCGGCTGAAGAGTTAAAACAAGAATTAATCAAAGCCAGTGCGCGCCTGATCCACCGCGGTCCGGACGATGAAGGGCTCTGGGTCCGGAATGACCTGGGGCTCGCTCACCGCCGCCTCGCCGTCTTTGATTTGTCGAGCCGGGTTCGCCAACCTTTTTCCTATTTGCATCACCATCTGGTGTTCAACGGCGCCATCTACAATTTTCCCGAAATCAGAGAACAATTGCGCCGCTATGGCTATCATTTTCGGACCGCTTCCGATACGGAGGTCCTGCTCGCTGCGTACGATCATTGGGGGGAGGGTTGCGTTCATCAGTTCAATGGGATGTGGGCTTTCGCAATATTTGATGAGCAAAAAAAACAACTCTTCTGTTCCCGCGATCGCCTGGGCATCCGGCCTTTTTATTACTGCTACCAGCCGGGTTTTTTTGCATTTGCTTCGGAAACCAAAGCATTAACGGCTGTTTCTTCCGTACCTAAAACGTTAAACCCCGACCTTATCTATGAGTTCTTGGCCTATGGCTGGCAACACCACACCGAGCAGACTTTTTACCAGGCCATCCGACAGTTGCCTCCCGGACATAACGCGATATACTGCCTTTCCAAAAAAGAATTAACCCTTTTCACCTATTATTCTCTTGCAGACCAGGTAAGTTCCCCCACGAATCTACCTGGCGCATTTGATTTACGAGCAGAAAAATTCCGGTCTTTACTTGAAGATAGTGTACGATTGCGGCTGCGGGCAGACGTTCCTATCGCACTTTCGGTATCCGGCGGAGTAGATAGTTCGGCGATAGCCGCTTTGATCCAGCACAAAAAAGCAGGCTATTTCAGCACCTCCTTCCCCGGCCAGTCTATTGATGAATCCCCCTTCGTTCGGGCTCTGGCGGATCATCAAAGAATAAAGGTTCATTTTCACACCCCAACCTTTTCTTCTTTAATGCAGGACCTACGGGTCGTATGCAGGCAAATGGATGAACCCATCAACTCCATGGCCGTTATCGCGCACAATCAACTCATGCGCGAAGTTCGAAAAAAGGGATACAAAGTCATTCTCAGTGGCCAGGGAGCGGATGAAATCCTTGCCGGATATGACAAGTTTTTTCTCCCCTGGATAAAAGAATTGATGAAAACCAACTCCTGGCGATTGGCTCCCGAGATTTTGGGAATACTGCAACGCGGTCAAATTGACTGGCGTCGTCTTTGGCGAAGGTACCATCCCTCTTTTCGCGCCACACCGGGAACAGACCTTTTCGTCACACCGGAAAGTTACCAGAAGACGAAAAGAATGCAAGAAAAGGATATGATCCAATGCTCCCTGAGCTTGTTAACCCAAATCGGCCTTCCGGAAAGGCTTTTTTACGAAGACCATAGCAATATGTCGCACAGCTTGGAAGGCAGAGTTCCTTTCCTGGACCACCGACTGGTAGCCTATTGTTTGAACTTACCGGCTGGCGATAAGCTCCACCTCGGTCAGCGAAAATACATACTGCGGCAGGCCATGCGCCGCGATTTACCTTCCACTATTCTGAAGCGCTTTCAAAAACAGGGATACCCCACCCCGCAGGTCCAGTGGATGGATGAGCACCAATCTTTATTTTTGCAGCGATTGCGCCAGGCGATAAAAAAAAGACCGGAATTTCTCAGAAAAGAAATAGCGCCCAGGGCCGAGCAGGTCTTTTCGAAAAAGAAGCATCTGCAATACAGTTTGTTTTGGCGAATCATTGCGTTTGACTCCTGGATGGATACCTTAAAGTGCTCGGATTAATGGATGCGAAGAAGCTGATCAAAAGTTTAATGCGCCGGGAAAGACGCCAGTTCGAGTTCATTCTGAACCGCACGCCAGGGCTGAAATTGGAGTACTCCCCGAATCGGGGCGCCGTTGACGTGCTTTACCGTATTTTTATTGAACGGGAATATGCTGATTTTTTCCCCTTTCATCGCGCTGCAACGATCGTTGATGTAGGCGGGCACTTCGGTTATTTTTCTCTGTTCGCAGCTCGCGCAACCCCCCCGGACGCCAGGATCATTGCCCTGGAGCCTGCCGCCCGTAACTTTGAAACATTGATAAAAAACCTGGAATCCAATGCCATACAAAAGGCGATTGCCCTGCAGATGGGCCTAGCCCCTGCATCCGGTGAAGGCAGTCTTTTTCTTAGCCCCCGCAGTTACAATCACTCCACTGTCTTCCCAGGCACCGAATCCGAAAAAGTAACCTTCATTTCACTCAACGACTTATGCAAGCAACAAAATATTGATGTCATTGATTTCTTCAAGCTCGATTGTGAGGGTGCGGAATACGAGGTCCTATTCCGTACTTCTCCGGAGACTTTAAGCCGGATAACGACCATTTCGCTCGAATTCCACGACCTAAGAACCATACGTCCGGCTCCTTTCAACGCCAATGATCTAGCGATCTTTTTGAAGCGACACGGGTTTAGAATAATGAAATTTTGCTACAGTACAACCCGGAGGGACCTGAATTTTGGGAAGATGGTGGGAACTAGGATATTTGACCAAGTGTAAATTGAGAATACTTTTTCTATCCAGCTGGTATCCTAACCGGAGGCGTTCTCTGGAGGGCAACTTCGTAGCCCGTCATGCTGCCTGCGCTGCCCGTTACCACGATGTGTGGGTATTAAGTGTTCATGAAGATGCTCATTGCGGCCCTTTTGAGCTGCAGCTTGAGAAGAACCCGGAACACCTCAGCGGCCACGTCGCCGTGTATTACGGAAAGCCTCGTTTCTTCTCCAGCTTCTTCGGCCTCTTGAACCGATTCCGGGCTTACCACCGGGGATTTCGGGCGCTTGACCAGCCGGCCTTTGAGCTCGTACACGCAAACGTTACCTTGTACAGCGGATTATTCGCTCTTTTCCTATTTTGGCGTCATGGCTGGCCTTACCTCATCAGCGAACACTCTACGGTTTACCTTCCTGAAGGGGGATTATCACGGTTACAGGCCATCTTGGCCCGCCTGGCCTGGCGCCAGGCAACTGCTGTTCTTCCGGTCTCTGAAAATCTGGAAAAAAACATGCGTCGGTGTGGGTATCGCGGTCAAGCCATTGTCGTTCCGAATGCCGTCGACACTCAGATTTTTCGACCTGGCCTCCCTCCGAAGGGAGTATTCCGGTTTTTGCATATCTCCTCTCTCCATCCCTGGCAAAAAAATATCGATGGGCTCTTGGAAGCCATCCGACAACTTGCCGACACTCGGCAGGATTTTCATCTGACCGTCGCCGGTACAGGTTCATTCGCTTCACTCGAACAAAAAGTCCGCAACGCTCGCATTGAAGCTTTCACCACCTTCATCGGCCCCTTGACAGAACAGGAAGTCGTTGCCAGGATGCAACAAAGCCATGCATTCGTCTTATCCAGCCGAATTGAGAATTTACCCTGCGTTTTGCTTGAGGCACAAGCCTGTGGCCTGCCGGTAATAGCCACCGATACCGGTGGTGTTTCGGAAATAGTAGACAAACCAGAACTCGGATACCTGGCGCCGGTGAATGATACAAAACAACTGACCACTTTGCTTGACCTGATGATGAATAACCGAAAAAACCTGAACAGGGCAGTTATTCGAAACATTGCCGTCAACCGGTACGGCTACCGGCAGGTAGCCGGCCAGTTGCATGAAATCTATCTTTCGATAGCCGACCAACATAATGCCTGATTTTCAGTTCGCACCACTTTTCAGCATTATCCTCCCGACTTATAACCGGGCCCATTACCTCTATGAGGCGATACATAGCGTAGTGCAGCAAACCTATGGCCACTGGGAACTGATCATCGTAGATGACGGGTCAACGGATAATACCCTCGAAATAGTGAATCGCTTTCCAGATCGGCGAATTAGATATTTCCGACAAAAAAATAAAGGCAGGAGCGAAGCGAGAAATACCGGCTTGCACCACGCTCTAGGTGATTATCTTACCTTCCTTGACGATGACGACTATTACTTACCCGATCATTTAACGAGTTTTGCAGGTCTTCTAGGAGCCCCTCCTCGGGAGGTGATCATCAAAACCGAAGGCTTTCGAAAATCCTCCAAATTGGTTCCCATACCAATTTGCCCGACGGGGTATCGGGAAGCGCTACGTTACATCTGGCAACGTGGTCCCAATCTCATGTTTTTCGCTTTCCCTGCAAGCGCTTTTGAAAACCGACGATTTGACCCTAGGATTACTTACCCGGAGGATTTTCATGTGATCATGGACGCCCTACCCGACCATCCGCTGGCTTTTACCCAAAAAAGAACCGTCGTATTACGAGAGCACGCGTATCGTACTCTTGGTTACCTAGACGAACCAGGCTTCCAACGCCTCTTCTTTTCTATGAAAACGGTACTGGATAACCTGACCGAACAGCATTCGTCCTTTCTCAGCAAAAATTTAGGAGAAAAAGAAATTGACCGGAAATACCAAAATACCCACCTTTTCCTGGCGAACCGGGCAGCACGCATCCGATTATGGGAACAAACTATTCGGCATTGTTCGTTTGCAGTTAAAACCGGCGGAATACATTTCGACCTTATACGGAAAATAATCGCAATCAGCTGGCGCCTGGTGCAAGCATCTTATTTGAAAAAAAGATAACCATGCGAATATTCACCATCATGATAGTCAAAAACGAGGCGGACATCATCGAATATACGCTGCGGCAGGCAGCCCGGTGGTCTGATAAAATATTCATCCTCGATAACGGCAGCACCGACGGGACCTGGGAAAAACTACAGCACATGAAAAATGAAGTCATAACCCCATGGAAACAAGACGATCAGGTTTACTGCGAACACATGCGCGGATGGGTCTTTAACCGATTTCGGCATCTATCCCGTCCCGGCGATTGGTGGTGCATAAAGCTGGATGCTGATGAGGTCTATTTGGATGATCCGCGAGTGGTTCTCAAGCAGGTGCCGCCAAAATACCATGTCGTTTTCCACGATTCAATAGAATTCCGGCTTACGTATGAGGATCTGGAAGAGTTCACTTTTTCCGGGAATTTTGCAGAGGATGTTCGCTATCTTCAATATCATTTGCCTGCTACCTGGGCGGAAATTGCTTTCTTCCGATACCGGAAACGACTAATATGGCCCGCCCAAAGTGAAATCCCCAAGCATATCGGACTTTTTTATCCAGAAAAAATAAGACTAAAGCATTACCAATATCGTTCGCCGGAACAGATACAGCTCCGACTCGAAACCAGAAAAAAACCAAAAGCTATAAACGGACATTTCCGTCACCTGCAAAGCTTCAATTGGCAAGATTACTTGTTGCATCGAAAAGATTTGCGGAAAATAAGGGCAGACGGGCAGCCCGATACTATAGGCTGTCGCAATAGTCATAAGCACAAACCAACTGCCCGAATCGTCAAGCGTTGGTTACATGGCCTTGGAATATGGCCCTGATTACAAAATTTTCAATGCTAGGCGAGGTTCTTTTATAAG
>CAYQQU010000111.1:0-12114 GCA_964419545.1 uncultured Saprospiraceae bacterium
AACGGCTAAAGACCAAAGACCAACGACCAATAGGTTGAGGTTGAGGTTGAGGGCTCCGCGGGTGGTTGTAACGAAGCTGAAGTCCTTGCCGGTGTGTCCTTTACAAGTTTACGACGCCAACGACCAAAGACTAACTGCCAACGACCAATAGGTTAAGGTTAAGGTTGAGAGCTCCGCGGGTGCTTTCAACGAAGCTGAAGTCGTGGCCGGTTTGTCCTTTACAAGTTTACGACGCTAACGACCAAAGACCAAAACCTAATTAACCTCCGATGGGCTGCCTTGCTTTTTCAAATACGCATTCTGATCGTGATAAATCGCGCCCTCCGGTAGCCAGTCCCACCATATACCCAGGTCTTTTTTGATGATCTCGGTGTAAAAGTCGGGCAGTTTGGTGGTTTCGCCCTCGAAGTAAGCGCGGAAAGACCGGTCTTCGATCAACTGCTTGCGCACTTTCCGGAAAAAGCGCAGGCGGCCGTATCCTTCGGAAGAGATGGCGCGCATGACGTTCATCCACTTGACGGTGAAATGGGAGGCGGCGGCCATGCGCCGGTAGATGGCCCGGTTGGAGAAGGTGTAGGCGGTGAGGTCGATGACCTTATCGTAGAAGTCGACCCATTCGTAATTTTTGGGTTTGACGTTCATCGCCAGGTGATTGTTGAGGAAGTGGAACGGAAAAGGCAGCACGCGGTTGTCGCGCTGGTAGTTGAGGTTGAGCGGTGCGGCCTCGCCAAAGGCAGTGAGTATGGAATACCCGGGAAAAGCGCCGGGGGAGGCGTCTACGAACCGTTTAGTGAGTTCGAAGGGCTCTTCGCCGGCGTCGCAGTCCAGACCCAACACGAAATTGGTTTGCAGATAAGGGATGTAACGCAAAACGGTATTGACGTGATCAGAGACCTTGTCCACCCGCTCCTGTCCGGCGATGCGCGCGGAGCGCGACTTGTTGCCCATTTCGTACCAGGATTCGATGCCGGGCAGCATGCCGACGAAGCCGATTTCCTGCATGCGTTGCAAATTCGGCTCGGTGAGTATCGACAAGCTGCTCTCGGCGATGTGGCGGACGCTGTTGTCGGGGTCCGCCTCCTCGATAGCCGCCATATAGTCCTTGAACCGGATGCCGAAATTGGGATCGTGCCAGCCGATGATGGGATCTTTAAATTTGGTTTTGATGAACCGGATATCCGCTTTAAGAGAATCGAAGTCTAGAGGTTGGTAAGCCACCTCCGAATCGATACAAAAGGAGCAGGTGTAGGGGCACCCCATGCTGCCGATCATGGGAACGAGCTTCAGAAAAGGCGCTTTTTTCAGGTTCGGTTCAATAAAAGACCAGCGCTCGATGACGCCCGGCAGGCTTTCCGGCTGGCGCCTGGCCGAAAGGTGGCGGCCTTCCGGGCGGTGCGGCGTCACATCATCGAGGATATCCCGGATGACCTGCCGGTCGGTGAAGCCGGTAACGAAGTCAAAATATTTTATGGCGTCGTCGGGATAACAGCGCGCATGGGGGCCGCCCAATACGGTGACGCCGCCCTGGTTTTGGAAAAAGTGGCTCAGCGCATAAGCCATCTGCGCCGCTTGCGTAAAAGCACAGATAAAGACGAGGTCGACATCGGTGGGTAAGATGCGATCCAGTTGCTCGCGTCCGGTAAAACAAACCAACTGGACGTCGTGCCCTTCCTCCCGGCACCAGACACCGACAACTTGTGGCATGATACTGGCCAGGTTGGCGTGCATGATCTTGGCGTACAGGGTATTGGTCGGTGCTTTACTGACGAGGTCGATGACCCCGATTTTTAACTTTTTCATAGGTGCAACGGGTTTAAGGTAATGGAATTTCCTTCGTGCTAACGCATGGTGTGATTGAGGATCGGCAGGTAATTGAACAATGTGCCGTACAAGGTAACTAAACTATTCGATATTAAACGCAATAGCGGTCGTTCTCAGATAAAAAAGTATTAACTTGAACGCCTGCAAAATTAAAGGCGGCTAAAGCGGAAAGGAAAAGGAAAAAATTTGGAGCACTTTCTCGACCAGCCTGTACAGACTGCCCATAAACACAGTACTCAACTACATAAAGAACGAAAATGGACTACTACCTCATCAAAGGCAAATTCTACGCGGTGGGCTACTCTCCCGACGGCGATTCGCTGATGTTCAAGGCGGACAACGATAAGCATTGGGACAAGATCAAGACCGAACACCGCAAGGAATTCGAAGAACGCCTGTCGGAAAAAGACGGCGCCGTACAGCTCCGCCTGCAGGGCGTCGACGCCCTGGAAACCCATTACTCGCCTTCGCCGCTGCCGCCGCCCCGAGCAGTCAGCGGCCAAAACGCCGCCCAGGCGGAGCAACCCGAAAAAGGAAAGTTCCGCCAACCGGCCGAATACGGCGACCTGGCTACCGCCAAAATGCTGGAACTCTTTGGCGTCGACCCGGATTCCATCAAATGGCGGACCAGCGGCTGGAGCGGCGCCTACATCGATGAACTGACCATCAAAAAAGGCAACTGGTCAAAGAGCTGCAAAGACAAACACGATGACGCCCTCGACGGCTACGTGGTGGTCAACGACATGGACCGCAAAGGCCGCCCCATCTCCTGGGTGTTCGCCGGCAACACCGGCACCCGCAACGGCTCCCGCCTCACCACCGGCGAGCTGGCCCAGATCCTCGATCAATCCGCCAACTATAAACTGCTGGCTCAGGGGCTGGTCTATCCTTACTTCTTCTTCACCCTGGAAGCCAAACTGCGCGACCTGCTGATGGGCGCCGTGGAAAACGCCCGCCGCCAGAAAATGAACATCTGGTCAGCGGATAAATCGGACCAGGGCGTGTGGGTCCGCAAATTTTCGGAGCTGGTCAAACAGGACCTGATCTTCCCCTACCTCTTCCGGCGCCTGGTCAAACACCAGTACAAGCGCCTCATGGAGGGCTATTGGGAAGCCCTGCAAAAACAAAGCCGCTACACCCCGGATACCGACGACCTCTTCCTCGAAAGCTTCTTCGACGACACCAACCCCTACGTCTTCCTGATCGACGAACGGAATTTCAAGCGCCTGGACGAGGTGGTGCACGTCACCAAAACGAAGATCCAGATGAAGACGCATCCGGGGAATATTGTGTTTTTGGGTTAAGGTATCAATCCTTTCGCATTACGAACGAAATCAGAAAGGTATGGAAAGCCCTATGTCCTAGGTGGTTGCCGGCTACTTCCTTGGAACCCCTTCCTCCTGACGGGAAAAGCTGGTAAATTTCATTCGCACTACGTACGCAATGCGAACGTTTTGGGCAGGAATTTGGGGCAAAAAGGGGGTAAATAGGACCGTATTCGCCTCAACCTTTCGCCTTTTTGTCCTACGGATGGCGAAAAATTTAAGTGAAAGCTTTTGTATATTCTTGATTTAATCGTAGTATTGCTATGATTAAATAATTCATCAATGGGATTAACCAAAACAGAAAACTTCACCGTCGATCAAAATGAACTGGCAACCATTGCTAAAGCCCTGGGGCATCCGGCAAGAATAGCCATCATTCAGCACTTGCTGAAGATCAACTCGTGTATTTGCGGAGATCTGGTGGGTGAAATCGCTTTGGCACAGCCTACCATTTCCCGACATCTGAAGGAATTGAAAGCTATCGGGATCATTAAGGGGACTATTGAAGGAACCAGTGTGAATTATTGTATTGATGCCGATAAATGGCGGGAAGTCCAAGCTTTGTTTAATGGCTTGTTTGACACCTACGTGCTGGATCAGGATTGTGCCTGTTAATATTTTTTTTGCTTTCTATAATCGCAAAATAGCAATAAAACAATAAAGCATATAAAAAACCTGTTTTTACTGTTGTTTATGCTGGCACTGCCCCTTGTCGGCAATAGCCAGGAGAAAACCACGGAACTGACCAAAAAACTGGTAAAATACGCCATGAGCGTCACGGAAGAATTTGATGAAATTCCTCAAGAACGAAAAGAAACCCTGAAAGAGTTGGGGGACTACATTTTTGAAGAATATTCAAACGGAGATCCGATCAAAGTAACCGTTATTTGCACCCACAATTCCCGTCGCAGCCATATCGGGCAATTATGGCTTACAGCCGCCTCGGAGTGGTACGGTATTAACAATTTCATGGCCTACTCAGGGGGAACGGAAGCCACGGCCTTTAACCCACGGGCAGTCGCTAGTTTGAAACGTGCCGGTTTTAGTATTCGAAAGACCCGTCATGGAGACAATCCGGTCTATAAAGCAGTATTAACAAAAGGAGCAGCTAATACACCTGGTGTCATGATGTACTCCAAAAAGTACGATGACAGTCAAAATCCTGACGCTGATTTTGCAGCCATTATGGTATGCGGAGAAGCGGATAAGTCCTGTCCGACGGTTGAAGGTGCCGAAGCAAGATTCTCCGTGCCGTTTGACGACCCCCGTTATTTTGACGGCACAGCTTCTGAAAAGCTCAAATACGATGAAACAACACGCCTGATCGCCAGAGAAATGTTCTTTGCCATGCACTATGCCAAGGAGCGCGTGATAATGGAAATGGAAAAAAAGAAAGGCTAACAATGACAACAACCAATAATGGTTTTTATCCTGAGCTTGTCTCGTATATCGACGGTATCATTCAGGAAGCCGGTCAGATCCCGCCCGAACGCAAAGACCTGCTTGGCAGACTCGCAGACTATATCCGGAAAAAGAAAGACAAGGGGGAAGCAGTGAAGTTGACCTTTATCTGCACCCACAATTCCCGCCGCAGTCACATCAGCCAGAT
This sequence comes from uncultured Saprospiraceae bacterium, assembly GCA_964419545.1. GTDB lineage: Bacteria > Bacteroidota > Bacteroidia > Chitinophagales > Saprospiraceae > CAYQQU01. The sequence goes on from CAYQQU010000111.1 coordinate 4,756, forward strand.
CTGGGCTGCCGCTGCTGCTGCATGGTATGGCCTAGACTATATTATTACCTTTTCCGGAGGCACCGAAGCGACAGCCTTCAATCCACGGGCAGTGAGTGCAATGGAGCAGGCAGGGTTTCAGATCGAAAATCCCGGTGGTGATAATCCGCATTATCAGGTGAATTTCTCAGAAGAAGCTTCCCCAGTTGAATGTTTTTCCAAAACTTTTGACGATCCGTTCAATCCGGAAAAAGGATTTGCCGCCATTATGACCTGCTCGGATGCAGACGAAAACTGTCCCTTTATTCCGGGTGTGGAAATCCGGCTGCCCTTAACCTACGATGATCCGAAGGAAGCCGACGGTACACCGCAGGAAACGGCCCGGTATGATGAGCGGGTGCGCCAGATTGGCCGGGAGATATTTTATGCCATGCAATTAGTCAATGCATCCTAAAGGGAGTACGAACATGAATAAAACAACGGAAACAAAAACACGAAAACGACTGTCCTTCCTGGATCGTTACCTGACTTTATGGATTTTTCTGGCAATGGCCGTCGGAGTAGGGCTTGGCTACTTCTTGCCGCAGACATCTGATTTTGTAAATTCATTCACGAGGGATACGACCAATATACCGATTGCCATTGGTTTGATCCTGATGATGTATCCGCCACTGGCCAAGGTCAATTACCGGATGCTGCCGCAGGTCTTCCGCAATGTGAAGATACTTGGTCTGTCACTGGTTTTAAACTGGATCATCGGGCCAATCCTGATGTTCGTCCTGGCGATCATTTTCCTGCGGGACTATCCGGAGTACATGACCGGTCTTATCCTGATCGGACTGGCCCGCTGCATTGCGATGGTCATTGTCTGGAACGATCTGGCCGAAGGTAGCCGGGAATACGGTGCCGGTCTGGTCGCTTTGAACAGTATCTTTCAGGTCTTCTTTTATAGTTTTTACGCATGGATCTTCATCACCGTCCTGCCGCCTGTATTTGGTTTTGAAGGAGCCATTGTCGATATTTCCATCGGAACGGTCGCCGAAAGTGTGGCGATCTATCTTGGCATCCCGTTTGTTGCCGGATTGCTCAGTCGCATTCTGCTGGTGAAAATAAAAGGGGAAGACTGGTATCAAACCAAATTTGTACCGTTTATTTCTCCCATCACACTGATCGCCTTGCTGTTCACGATTGTCGTCATGTTCAGTCTGAAAGGAGAGTTGATCGTGCAAATCCCGCTTGATGTTTTGCGGATTGCCTTGCCTTTACTGGTCTATTTCGGTCTGATGTTTGTGATCAGCTTTTTCATCGGCAAAGCCCTGGGAGCAGATTATCCACGCAATACCGCCATTGCTTTTACGGCCACCGGCAATAATTTTGAGTTGGCCATTGCCGTGGCCATCGCGGTATTCGGCCTGAATTCCGGGCAGGCATTTACCGGTGTGATCGGGCCGTTGGTGGAAGTACCGGCTTTGATTGCTTTGGTCAATGTTGCCTTTTGGCTGAGAAGAAAATATTATAGTGATACATCCATAAGTTTTTAAAAAATTGAAAACCACGATAATGAAATCCGAATTAGAATTAAAACAACTGGTGCAGGAGAAATACGCCCAGATCGCAGAGCAGGGCAAAGCAGAAAATGCGGCTTCTTGCTGCGGAGCGACTACTTCTTCCAATAAGGTGTATAACATCATGACCGATGATTATTCCGAATTAGAAGGTTACGAATCAGAGGCGGATCTGGGGCTTGGTTGTGGCCTGCCCACCCAATTCGCCAGAATTTCAAAGGGTGATACGGTGATCGACCTGGGTTCCGGAGCCGGGAATGACTGCTTTGTAGCTCGCCACGAAACCGGCCCGGAAGGCAAGGTGATCGGCATTGATTTTACTTCAGCCATGATTAAAACGGCACGGAAAAATGCTGAAAAATTAGGCTTCAATAATGTTGAATTCCGCGAAGGAGATATTGATAATATGCCCGTCAGCGATGCCGTTGCCGATGTGGTTGTCAGCAATTGTGTCCTGAATCTGGTGCCCAACAAACCAAAAGTAATCGCCGAGATCTTCCGGGTGCTCAAACCGGGCGGTCATTTTAGTATTTCTGATATTGTGCTGGTTGGGGATCTGCCAGCCGCCCTCAAAGAAGATGCGGAAATGTATGCCGGATGTGTGGCCGGAGCCATTCAACGCTCGGCCTATTTACAGCATATTACAGATGCCGGATTCACCAACCTTCAGGTACAAAAGGAAAAGCCCATCGTCATTCCGGATGATATTCTGGCAAAATCCCTGTCACCAGAAGAGGTTAAAACCTTCAATCATCAGGATACCGGCATTTTCAGTATCACGGTTTATGCCGAAAAGCAGAGCGAAAGAAAGAAAAAAGTAAAGCTTAAACTTTCTGAACTGACAGCCAATAATTGCGCCCCTGGATCTGGGTGCTGTTAGTTTTTCTTCTACCTATCTATAAATGAAAATGAATCTACTGATCATTGGTGGAAGTGATGCCGGTATTAGTGCGGCCTTAAGAGCCAAGGAATTGGTACCCGAAACACGGGTAACAATGATCCTGGCCGACGAATATCCCAATTTTAGCATTTGTGGCATACCCTTTTACCTCAGCCGGGAAGTCAATCACTGGCAGGATCTCGCACATCGTACCGCTCTGGATATTGAGGCAATGGGAATAATCATTCGCATGAATGAGCAGGCTATCGGCATTGATCCGGAACGAAAGAGCGTGACCACAAAAGGGAAGGATGGCAGCTCGTACCGGTATGAATATGATAAACTTGTTATTGGAACTGGCGCCAAAAGCATCCGTCCTCCCATTGCGGGATTGGAAAACCAAGGTGTATTTACCCTTCGATGGATTGGAGAGATGAAGGCCATTGATCAATATATAGAAGATCGGGGCGTCAAAACCGCTATTATAGTCGGAGGCGGATATATCGGTTTGGAAATGGCCGATGCTCTTACGTTGAGAGGTATTCGCGTTCAACTTGTAGAGTTTGCGCCTACGATTTTAACCACCGTCGATCCTCCATTCGGGAAAAAAGTACAGCAGCAATTAGAAAATAAGGGTATCGCTGTTACGACGGGAATACAGATTGAGCAGATAACAGAAAAAGGGCAACAGTTGCAGGTGACCGGTTCGAATTACTTCACCGGATTAGCCGATATGGTATTGGTTGCCGTGGGTGCTGCTCCGGAAACCGGGCTGGTTCAAAGTACAGGGATTGAAATAGGTATCAAAGGGGCTATCAAGGTTAATCGAAAGATGGAGACCAAGGTAGCGGATATTTATGCAGCCGGTGATTGTGTTGAAACCTGGCATCAATTGGTGCAGCAGTACACCTATATTCCGCTTGGTACGACAGCCCACAAACAAGGCCGCATTGCCGGTGAAAATGCCGTCGGGGGAGTGAAAGAATTTCAGGGATCATTGGGAACCCAGTCCATTAAGTTGTTTGATACGGTTATCGCCAGAACCGGTTTGAACGATAGGGATGCTGCCTTCTTCGGATTAAGTAGCTATACGACAGACAGCACCTTTTATGATCACAAAGTCTATTACCCTCACGCCAAAGATATCAGGGTTCGCTTGACCGGGGAGGTTGGTACGGGAAGGTTATTGGGTGTTCAGCTTTTGGGTTCAACCGGAACGGAAGTATCCAAACGGGTCGATATTATTGCTGCTGCTGTATTCAATCAACTGACTGTTGATCGATTGAATGACCTTGATCTAAGCTATACACCTCCTCTCAGTAGTCCCTGGGATCCGGTGCAGATGGCGGCTCAAGAATGGCTAACAAAACAACACCACAACTTATGAAGTAAGAGCTTGTTTGGAGGTAGTGCTTTTGAAGCGAAAAACTCAGATTTTGGGTTCTCCCGAAGGGATTTTTCCGGCTCATAGCAGCGCTACGGGTCGGAAAAATGCCACAGGGAGGTTCCAAAAGCTGGGTTTTGCAGCCAAAATGACTACCTCCAAACAAGCTCTAAGCCCTTCGCTTTCTGCCGAGCAGTAGGCGAACATTTATTCTTTATCTGGAGGCGGCAGATTTGGCCGACTAGGAGAGTTAAGAATTGACTTCATCCAGCGGTCATACCGAATAACGCAACATTTAGAATGTCGGCTTCTCCGGCGTAAACCAAACCGCTCGTTTTACCCTGAGTAAGTTGCATAGGCGCCGCCGTAGCGTCCCGCTTTAGCCTCTATACCGATAGCCGAAGTACGATCGATCCATTTTTTGGGAGTGAGGTTAAATCTATGTGCTCCCGCCTCATCCTCTAGCAAGCTCGGCCTGAGTCGGGAGCAATAAAAAAAGCCGCCCTACCGGGCGGCCCGCTCTGGGTCGTTGCGGAGAAGGAGGGATTGACTTTGTCCATCCCAAAAAGGGAAGACCTGCAATGCCCCATAGCGGGCCCTGCGGGCTATTTTTTTTATTGCTCCCGCTTCATCCTCGAGCAAGCTCGGCCTGAGTCGGGAGCAATAAAAAAAGCCGCCCTACCGGGCGGCCCGCTCTGGGTCGTTGCGGAGAAGGAGGGATTCGAACCCCCGGTACCTCGGAAGGTACACCTGATTTCGAGTCAGGCCCGTTCGACCACTCCGGCACTTCTCCTGAATCGGAGGGCAAAGATACGATGTTTTTGAAAACTGAAAAGGGTTTGCTGCGCGATTTCCAGCAAAGCAGCAGTCGCAGGAGGATCAAGACGGCACAGCTCTCAGCCCGCACCAGCCATTCCCGGTTTGGCAGTAAGCATTTCTTACTTCGCAGCGCCGGAGGCGCAAGATATTGGTAGATGGTTGCGAAAGAGAGGCCTCCCTGCCGAGGTGCGGAATATACGCTGCCGGCCGGCCATCTTTCCTATTCCGTACCTCCGGCGCGGCAAGCACCGCGTACAAAATAGGCTACCGATAGCTCGTCCTGCTGGGAAGAGCGCATAACAATGTTTCAAACCGGGAATCGCGGCCTCCGCACCCCACGAACATGGGGTTTTCCAATGTAAAAAATACCAATACATTTGAAGGGCAAGGACTTTGAACGACGTATGACAGTTGCCTGGCGTTACTCGCTAATGAGAACACCTAAAATCAGGCTAAGACGCCAGGCTGCTCTTTTTCTTTCCTCAGCGTGACTCAACTCTTTCCGTATTCCCTTATTTTGCGACGGTTAAATATTGAGCGAATAAACAAAAAGGATGGGGTTTGCCCTCCCTCCTGTCTTACCTTTCATTCTGCATGTCATGGCTGAAATCTCCACCAAAGTCTGTATCGTCGGCGCCGGCCCGGGCGGAGCGGCAACGGCGCTGAAACTCAGTTATCTCGGTATCCCTTCCGTATTGATCGATAAGGCCACCTTCCCGCGCGACAAAGTATGCGGCGACGCCATCAGCGGCAAGGTGACCACCCTGCTTAACCGGCTCGATCCGCAGATCATGCAGCGCTTCAATGCCGAACCGGTGCAGACCGACGTGTGGGGCATCCGCTTCTTCTCACCCAACCGCAAGGCGCTCGACATTCCCTTCCAGGCCAATTATGAGCGCGACCCCCGGGCCGCTCCGGGCTACGTAGCTAAGCGCCTCGACTTCGATCATTTCCTGGTCAAAGAAGTACAGCGCCGCGACAATATCGATTTTTACGAAGGGGTGGCGATTGAAAAGTACGAGCGCACCCCCGCCGGCTACCGGGTGAGCGACCGCAGCGGGCAATTGCAGGTCGAAGCGCCATTGCTGGTGCTCGCCGACGGCGCCCACTCGTCATTCAGCCGCAAAGAAGCCGGCCTGGCCAAAGACCTCAAACACCACGCCGGGGCCGTGCGCGCCTACTACCGGGGCGTCAAAGGCATGGCCCGCGACAACTTCATCGAGCTGCACTTCATCCGGTCGCTCACGCCCGGCTACTTCTGGATCTTCCCCCTGCCCAACGGCCGGGCCAACGTCGGCCTCGGCATGCGCAGCGATATCCTCAGCCGCCGCAAAGTGAACCTGCGCCGGGCACTCGAACGCGTCATCCGCGAAGAACCGGGTATCCGCGAACGCTTCGCCGGGGCGGCGCCGGAAGGGCCGGTCAGCGGCTTCGGCCTGCCCCTGGGCTCGAAAACGCGCCCCATCTCGGGCGACCACTACCTGCTGGTGGGCGACGCCGGCCACCTGGTCGACCCGCTCACCGGCGAAGGGATCGGCAACGCCTTCTATTCCGGCTTCATCGCCGCCGAGCTGGCCGAAAAATGCTTCGCCGCCAACGACTTTTCCGCCGAATTTCTCAAGGCCTACGACCTGCGCGTCAAACGGGTGCTCGGCTCAGAAATGAAACTGAGCTACCGCCTGCAACAAATGCTGATGTACCCCCGGATCGTCAACGCCATCGCCGGCATCATCGCCGGCAACCGCAAGGTGATCGAGGTGCTCACCAATATGTATACCGACTTTAGCGTGCGAGAGCAACTGGCGAAACCGTTGTTTTGGGTGAAGATGATGTTTAAGCGGTAGCGTTTTTTTTTTGGGAAGGCTTTTTATTTTAAGATCGATGAAAGAAACTCACGTCCGGTAAAACAAATGAACGCGCATCGATTTCGAGCTTTCCCGGTTGTTTTTCTCCTCGGCCTGGTACTACCAAGTAAGGCGCAGCATTATTTCGAAAACCCGCTGATGCTCGGTCCCAACGACGGGATTTTGCTTAAGTCGATCAATGCGGTAATCCTTGATGAACATGGTTTTCTTTGGATTGGGGGTAGGGAAGGGCTTTTGCGCTACGACGGACAATATTTCAAGGAATTTGTTCACGACCCAACGGATAGCCTGTCCATTTTACCCGGGCACGCTCACCACATATTATTCGATCGGGAGCGACAATGCTTGTGGTTGAGTATTTGGGGCGGAAATATAGGGGGCATCAGTGTGCTCGATCTCAAAACGGAAAAATTCCGGAATTATCCTTTTCGCTCGAATCAACCGAACAGTCTTCCGGGGAAAGATTTTTACTGGATGTGCAAAGATAAATTCGGAGGAATATGGGCGAGTATGTTTAAAGAAGGCTTGTTAAAATACGAGGCCAATGCCGATACGTTCCGAAATGTAGCTTACCACCCCCGGCCCGAAGAAGCGCACTTTCAATTTAGTTCGCATAACACCCTTGAAGCGTATGCCCAGGACTTAAATAACGATTCTATCCTTTGGCTGGGGTCTGTGGTCGGGCTGCTCAAGCTAAATGTACTAACCGAAAAATTCCGGTTTTTCCCGATTTCGGATCAGTTTAACCCCCGGAAAAATATCCTATCGATGCATTTCCATGTGGATGGAAAAATATACCTGGGAACCTGGGGCGCCGGTCTGGTGGTTTTCGATCCGAATACTGAACAGTTCAAAGAGATGTCGTAT
>CAYQQU010000112.1:0-11944 GCA_964419545.1 uncultured Saprospiraceae bacterium
CCCAAAATCTGAGTTTTTCGCTTCAAAAGCACTACCTCCAAACAAGCTCTGAGCCCCCTGGGTATCCTTTTTTATCGCGGCTGAAATCGAACTACGCCCACCGTTCGCGTGTCGGCCAAAACAAAGAACTTCTGGCCGGCCGGACTGGAAAAGCCGGTGGTATTCACCCGGTAGAAAGCGGCTTCCATCAGGTCGCCGGCCGGCAGTTGGGGAAAATCCCCTTCCCGAAAAGTATAGGCGCCGGTATCCGGTACGTTGATGAACCAGTGTATCCCCGGTCCTTCCCCTTCCTTTGCTGTATCGACCCAGCTCATCAAGATGTCGATTCCCCGGGAATTGGCGGGGTCCTTATTCCAGTGAACCGTCGTACCGGGTCGCAGCACCGGAAAGGTATCCAGCTCAGGCCATTCCACCGAAAGAGGGGCGGGAAAAGCGAGAGAGGCGGTCAACGCTTCTTCCGCCGTTTCCAGTTCGAAGGTGGCGCTTTCGCCGAACAGCTTGCAATAAGCATCGGAAAAATTGACCGGGTCGCTCCTCAGCTTGGTCAAATCCAAAACCTGATCTTCCCGGTAACGGACAAGAGCTTTCGGCAGGAAAGGGCAAATATGCCCGTCATAACTACAATGATCGGCGAATCTTCCCCATTCCGAGCGGGTCAGTCTGAATTGCAGCAAGCACTGTGAAGGAGCGTGAAGTTGTTTTACGATTTGCTTACCGCCTATCCAGGTGGAGTATGCCAAGATATCGTCGTACAAACGATAATGCTTGCGGTTGCAGGAAGTAAGCAGCCCCAAGGCAAGGAGTATGGTCATCAAAGCGGAGCAGAAAGAAGATAGGTTCATGTTGAATAACCTTGAATGGTGAAAGGACCAGGCGCTAGCGAGCGCCATAGCGGGCAAACCCCGTGGTCTTAGCATAAGCAAGCCAAAGATAGGCTTCTCCTGTTTCCGATTCCAGCACCTGATAATGCGTGCGGTAGAGCCAGACGATCAGATTGGCGGTATCGGGCAGACGAGGAAAGTCGGCCTCCGTGAAGGTGTACTCTCCGTTATCGGTCGTGTGTACGCACCAACGCCGCTTTTTCTTATGGTCCAGCCAACGTTTATCTTTTACCATGCCGATGTTGGCAGGCGGATGGTATTCCATTACGATAAGGAAAATTTAAACTTATGGACAATTCCCGGGTAATGCAAGCACAACCGCCTTGACGCCAACTTCTAAACTATCTCCCGCCTCCCGACGTTTGCACTAAAGCATGATCGTATCGTAGTCAACTGACAAGTTGTCTACATGAACATATATTCATATCTTTACACCATGGAAAGTAAAACGGGAATTTTAAACCAACAGGAAGCCGAGAAGCTGGAGCGCATTGCGTTCATCCTGAAGACGGTAGCGCATCCCATGCGGCTGGGTATTATTCATTTGCTGGAGCAGCACCCGCGGCTCTCTGTCTCGGAGATCTGCGAGATGCTGGGCAGCGAGCAGTCGCTGACCTCGCACCACTTGCAAAACATGCGGCTCAAGGGCATTCTGAGCGTAAAGCGCGAAGGGCGCAGCATGATGTATTCGCTCAAGGAGCGCGACGTATCGCTCATCATCGAGTGCCTGGAAAACTGCCAGTGTAATATGTAAAAAACAACTCATGTTTGACCAATGCCGCCCGATGGGGCCTGCACTCGCCCCCGCATTTTTTTGGCGAGCGGCTTACGCCGGTATCGCTGAAGAGCGGTATTTTTTTGGCTTAAAACATGAATATTTAAACATATTTTACTACTTACGAATATGCTAATCGAAGCGGACCAATACGACCGGGTTGCCGACATCCTCAAAGCCGTGGCGCATCCGGTGCGCCTAGGGGTTATCGCCCTACTGGCTGAACGCAAAGAAATGTCCGTCACCGAACTGACGCAAGCCCTGGAGCGCGAGCAGGCGACGGTTTCCCAGCACCTGCAGAAGATGAAGCTCTTCGGCTTCCTGGGTACGCGCCGCGACGGCAAGTTCGTACAGTACTTTTTGAAGGAACACCAGCTGATCGATATTTTGAAGTTGGTGGGGCAGTTGGTGGGGGGAGGGGGAGGTTGAGGTTGAGGTTAAGGTTGAGGTTGAGGGCTCCGCGAGTGCTCGTAACGAAGCTAAAGTCCTTGCCGGTTTGTCCTTTGTAAGTTTACGACACCAACGACTAAAGACCAATAGGTTGAGGTTAAGGTTGAGGTTGAGGGCTCCGCGGGTGCTCGTAACGAAGCTAAAGTCCTTGCCGGTTTGTCCTTTGTAAGTTTACGACACCAACGACTAAAGACCAATAGGTTGAGGTTAAGGTTGAGGTTGAGGGCTCCGCGGGTGCTCGTAACGAAGCTAAAGTCCTTGCCGGTTTGTCCTTTGTAAGTTTATGACACCAACGACTAAAGACTAAAGACCAAAACCCAAAGACCAACCGCCAAAGACTAAACACGAACAACATGCAAACATTCTGGGAGGAACGCTACGGCAGCGAAGAATACATTTACGGCACGGAGCCCAATACCTTTTTCCGGTCGTTCATCGACAGTGGGAAGCCGGGGCGCATCCTGTTGCCTGCGGAAGGCGAAGGGCGCAATGCCGTTTACGCCGCTCATCGGGGGTGGGCGGTTACGGCTTTTGATTATAGCGCCAATGCCCGGTTGAAAGCCCTGCAGCTTGCGGGAGAATCGGGCGTAAAGGTCGATTACACCCTGGCGGGCATCCGGGATTTTGGTTTTCCGCCTGCAACATTTGACGCGGTGGGGCTGTTTTTCGTTCACCTGCCGCCACCCGACCGGCAGTACCTGCACGAGCAGGTTGTCCATAGCCTGCAAGCCGGCGGCCGGCTGGTGATGGAGGCTTTTGCCAAAGAGCAGCTTCCCCTGACTTCGGGCGGGCCCAAGCGGGAAGATATGCTCTTCAGCACCGATCTGCTCGAGGCGGATTTTGCCGCTTTGCACTTTATCCAGCTAACCCGGGAAACCGTACATTTGCAGGAAGGCCGCCACCACGCCGGAGAAGCGGTGGTGGTGCGTTTGATTGCTGAAAAAAGATAAAAAACCATGTTTCGCAAAGGCAGTAAAGCATACAGCATCTTCAACCTCAAGTGCCCTAAGTGTCACGAGGAGGACCTGTTCAAGACGGGCTCTTTTTCTTTTAAGCAAGCGTTTGAGATGCGCGACGAATGCCCGCACTGCGGCCAGGATTTCATGCCCGAGCCGGGTTTTTACTACGGGGCGATGTTCATCTCTTACATCTTCACCGCCTGGTTCTGTATCGGCTTCGTTTTGTTTTTCCACTGGGTGCTCGGCTGGAGCACAGCGGCCAGCTTTGGCCTGCTGCTCGCCGTGTGCGCCGTCTTTTTTATATACATTTTCCGCCTGGCGCGGTCGATCTGGCTGAATATCAATTACAAGTACGATCCGTCCAAAGCCAAGCGCCAGGTAGAAACCGGAATAAAATAAACCGATCATGGATATCAACCTGAAAGTCGAACGAGAAACCTACGAAGCCATTGCGGAGATCATCCACAGCGATGCCAGCCCGGTGGGCATCGACGCCAAGAAGACCCACATTCTGATCCTGGAGAAGCTGCTGCAACTGGAAAAGAGACTGGACGCCATCGCAAAAAAACTGAGCTAAATGACCATGACCAGCCCGACTATGCACGACGAAATTCTCGAACTGCTGCGGCAGACGTATCCTTCCATCGCGGAGCGCGGGCTGCAGGAAGAGATCGCCCACGTCGGTAAAATTATGCACTTCAAAGCCGGCGAGGTGATCATGGACTTCGGCAGCTACGTCAAGCTCATCCCGCTGGTGATCGAGGGCAGCGTCAAAGTGGTGCGCGAAGACGAAGAAGGCAACGAGATCTTCCTCTACTACCTCAATACGGGGCAGGCGTGCACCATGTCGTTCACCTGTTGTATGATGAACAAAAAGAGCGAAATCCGCACCGTAGCCGAAGACGACGCCACCATCATCGGCATCCCGATCCGGTACATGGACGACTGGATGACGCGCTATCAGAGCTGGAAAAACTTCGTGATGCTCTCCTACGACAACCGGCTCTACGAAATGGTGCGCACCATCGACAGCATCGCCTTCAAGAAGATGGACGAACGCCTGATGCAATACCTCGAACAAAAAGCGGAAGCCAACCGGTCGCAGGTGATCAGCGCCACCCACCAGGAGATCGCCTACGACCTCAACGCCTCGCGCGAAGCGGTCTCCCGCCTGCTCAAACAACTGGAAAAAGAAGGGCAGGTCAAGCTGGGCCGCAACAAAATCGAGTTGCTGTAGTTCTAAAAGTATGACTATTCGCAACATCGACGGCATCCTCAACTACCTCGAAAAAGAGGCGGACGACGAGCTTGCCTATCTGGAAAACGTCGGGGCCGAGTATTTCACTTCGGCCCAGCTTTTGCGCCTGCGCGGACAGTGGGAGATCAAGAACCGCCTCTTCCGGCTGTTTCAAAGCCTGCTGCTGCGCGTGGTCGTCGTTTCTCCAATCTGGATCGGCGGCTGGTTCCTGTTCGAACAACTGGAAATGCCCTACCTGGCCCTGCTCTCCCTGGCCGTTTTTCCGCTTTCTTTCCTGCTTTTTTTCGCCGGCCTCCTCTTCATGTACACTTTCTTCCACAGCAAAGGCCACCTCGACCGCGTCGGCGAAATGATCGACGCCGAGCTGCGCCAACGCATTGCCCAGGGCCGCGTATGACCCTTTCGCAGTAGATGTTAAAAGCTGTCGTCCAGATAAGCTGCTCATCTAGCCCGGTGAGCGCCCATTTTATTTTTCGGCAAACCGGTCGGTTTTCACAACCAATCCGCTCCAAACCTGCTCCCGGAAGCATTCCGCAGGGACTACCTTACCGCTACCCGCAACAACAAACTATCCGCCGTCATATAAAGCTTTGATTGGTCTGGGTTAAACGCACAGTTGGCCGTCGCCTGGCCGGTTCGTATCGTACCGATATGTTCCCCTTCGGAGGTGATCACCAGCACGCCGCCGGGGCCGGTGGCGAAGATCGTACCGCTGCGGTGCACTTTGAGGCCGTCGGGCAGACCAGGCGCCTGCCCCACCAGCGGGGTCACATCGAGCAGCACGCCGCCACCGGTGATGTTCCGTTCTTCATCCAGTGTGTAAGCCAGGTACCAGGCCCGTTCCGGGTCCGACACTGCGACGTACAAAGTTTTTTCATCGGGTGACAGCGCCACCCCATTGGGTCGGGTAAGCGTATCGACGAGCAAGGTCAGTGCGCCGTCCGGCGACAGCCGGTAGACGCCCTGAAAATCGAGTTCTTTTTCCGGGTCGTCGGCCTGGCCGGCCAGTCCGTAGGGCGGATCGGTAAAAAAAACGTTGCCCGCCGCGTCGCACACCAGGTCGTTGGGGCTGTTGAAGCGCTTGCCCCGGTAGGCGTCGGCCAGGGTAGTAAATTGGGGTTCCGGCGCGTCCAGCGGCGCCTCCAGGCGGGCGATGCGGCGGTCGCCGTGCTGGCAGAGCAGGAGGTGGCCGGCGGTATCCAGCGCCAGGCCGTTGGAGCCCGGTTCGGTGCTGCGCGTTGCCTCGCCGGTGAAGCCGGAAGGTTCGAGAAAAACGGTCGCGGTGCTGTCGCCGGGGCGCCATTGGTAGATGCGGTTCTCGGGCACGTCGGAGAAGATCAGTTGCTCCAGCTCCGGCAGCCAGAGCGGGCCTTCCGACCAGGTGAAGCCGGCGGCGAGGACCTCGATCGCGGCGTCTTCGGCAAGGTATTCGTCGAGGCGAGGATCGAGGCGCGCGATCTGGCCGGTGGTGGGGTAGGTCATGGCTTCGGTGATATTTGACGTGTCAGAAGATGGGCTGCTGCAGGTGCAGGAGAACAGGGCCAATACAATCATCCACGAAGGAAAAGCGGGTTGGTGGGTCATTTTTTTGCGTTCTGGTATTGTGGAGCAATAAATTTAATGAAAGCAAACGGCAGAAAGGTTATTCATCCTTCCCTTAACCCGGATTATTCATGGGTTCTTCGTCATGAGAAGCCAAAATGGTTGGCCGGCTTACGTCCGCGCAAGAGGGCAACACGGAAGCGTATTCCCCAGATACAGTGAGTATCGACCAACGAGCAAACGCAAGAATGGCGGCCAGGTTGGCTTCGCAATAGATTAATCCATGAATAATCCGGGTTAACCCCATTTACAACCCTCACCGCGGTCGGGGGATACCGGTTTCGCCCGGAAGCCCCCCACCTCCGGTGAATAAAAAAACCAATGATGAAAACCAAATGTAAATTGCTCGTCCTGCTGTTCTTTTGCTTCACTGCCCTACTCTCGGCACAGACGACCATCACCGGCGCCGTCACCGACGCCGAAACCGGCGAGCCGCTAATCGGCGCCAACGTCGAGATCAAAAACAAACTCCTCGGAACCGTTACCAATGTAGACGGCGTCTTCGAGCTGACGACCGAAGCGCCGCCGCCCTTCACGCTCGTCGTTTCGTACGTCGGTTACCAGACGACGGAACAGTTGATCGAGGAGGGCGCCAAATCGCTTTCTTTCTCCCTGCAACCTGGCCTGTTACTCACCAGCGACGTGGTGGTGTCGGCCTCCCGCGTGGAGGAGCGCATCCTGGAATCGCCGGTAACCATCGAGAAGATGGACCCCATCACCATCCGGCAGACCGCCGCTCCGGATTTCTACGACGGCATCGCCCAGCTCAAAGGGGTACAGAGCTTCCAGGGCAGCCTGACCTTCAACAGCATCAACACCCGCGGCTTCGGCTCCAACGGCAACGAACGCTTCGTACAGCTGATCGACGGCGTCGACAATTCTTCGCCCCTGCTCAACTTCCCCATGGGCAACGTTGTGGGCCTCTCCGAATTGGACGCCCATAGCGTTGAACTGGTGCCGGGGGCAGCCTCCGCGCTCTACGGGCCGAACGCCTTCAACGGCATCCTCCTGATGCGTAGCAAGAGCCCGTTTGAATATCCGGGCCTCAGCGTGCAAACCAAATACGGCCTGACCGATTCCGACCCGACCGGCTCCAACGGCTACTATCAGGTGGCCGCGCGCTACGCACAGCGCCTGGGCGATCGATTCGCCTTCAAGATCAATGCCGCCTACCTGGAGGGCACGGATTGGCAGGCCAACGATTACACGACCGGCCGCGCCACCCTGGCGACGCCCAATCCTGCGGCGGTAGGCGAACCGGCCTTCGACGGGCTGAATACCTACGGCGATGAAACGCAGATCTTGCTGCCGATGCCGGCGCTGACCTCAGCGTTTGTCGATCAACTTGGCCCTCCCATTTCACTGGAGACCGGCATTCCTTTACCCCAGGTACAAGCCATGCTCTCGGACTTTATCCCTACTCTGGGGACGCTGGACCTCCGACGCACCGGATTGCCGGAGGAAAACCTGCTCGACGACGATCAGGCCAGGAGCCTTAAACTCAGCGGCGCCTTACACTACCGCTTAACGGACGCCGTGGAGCTGCAGTACGCCTATCAGTTCGGCCAGGGCTCGACCGTATTCCAGGGGGGCGACCGCTACGTCATCCGCGATTTTACGCAGGCCTACCACAAGGTCGAAGTACAACATCCCGACTTCCGGGCGCGCGCCTACGCTACGCTGACCGGGGCCGGTGATTCTTACAACCTCTCGGCGGTAGGCGCTTACGCCAACGAGGCTTTTTCACCCACCGAAGACGAGTGGGCGCCCACCTACGGCGGCGCTTTCATTTACTACCTGCTGCCTTATTATACGCAGGGAGCAGACATCACGCCCGCGCTGGCGGAAGCCCACGCCTTTGCCCGGGCCGCAGCGGATGCGAAGGTCCCGGCCGTCGACGCACCGGCGTTCAACCAGGTCGTCTCGCAAGTACGCAGCAACATGTTGGGAAGCGACCCGCCCGGCGCTGCTTTCTACGATAAATCGCGCTTGTACCACGCCGAGCTGAACTACGACCTCAGCCGCCACATCGACGTACTCGATATCCAGCTGGGCGGTAATTTCCGGCGGTACGACCTCTTCTCCGACGGCACCGTTTACAACGAAAACCCCGACGGGGAAGGCGATAACGAACGGATCGACATCGATGAATACGGCATGTACGCTCAGTTCGGGAAACGCCTGTTCGCCAACCGCCTGAAACTGACCGGCTCACTGCGCTACGATAAAAACGAGAACTTCGAAGGGCAGGTCTCGCCGCGCCTCTCCGCCGTCTACACGACCGGTAAAGAACGCGAGCACAACGTCCGGGCTTCCTTCCAGACCGGCTTCCGCAATCCTACCACCCAGGATCAGTACATCTTCTTCCCGCTGGGCGACATCTTCATGATCGGCAGCACCGAAGCAAATGCCGGGGCTTACGGGTTCCACCACGGCGGCGCCTACACCAACGCCTCCTACCAGGCCTTCCTGCAGTCGGCGCTGATGGGGCAACCCAATCCCAACCTGCTGGAAGTAATTGACCTCGAGTTTATCCAGCCCGAACAGATCCAGGTATTCGAATTGGGGTATAAGGGGCTGATCGAAGAGAAGCTGCTGTTGGACGTCAATGCTTATTTCAACCGCTACGAAAACTTCATCGCGCAGGAGGTAGTCCGGCCGATCGATGGATTTACGCACCAGGGTGCTTATTTGCCGGGCGTCAATGATATGCTGACCGGCGCCGCTTCCTCGGCGATCGGCGTGCGCGCCATGGTCAACGCAGAAGAGGTGCTGACCTCCTGGGGCGCCGGCCTCGGACTGGCGTACGAACTACCGGCCGATTTCAAGTTTTACGGCCACTACAACTACACGGATTACGAAGTGGACGATCCGGGGCCAGACTTTGAGTCCCGTTTCAACATGCCGTTACACAAATTTACCGTCGGACTGGCGCACCGCAGGCTGTTCAACGGCAAAGTCGGTTTTGACCTGCATTACCGCTGGCAGGATACCTTCCGCTGGGAGAGCACCTTCGGCGCGACGGATATTCCGAGCATCGGACTGCTGAACGCACAGGTCAATTACACCGTCAAGCCCCTGCGGACCACCGTTAAGCTGGGCGCTACCAACCTGCTGGGCGACGACTACCGCAACAACATGGGCGGACCGTTTATCGGGCAGCTGTTTTACCTTGGTTTGACGTATGATCAGTTTTTGAACTGATCTGGATATGAAAAATCGGAAGCCTGCCGGGCTTCCGGTTTTTTTCGACGAAAGATCAAAAATAAAATTGCAACCTCAAATATAAGCGCATAGCTTGACCCGTTTTCACGCATCTGGTGTCAGTATCAGATGCTTTTATTACCGGGGACTTCGCTCCAAAGATACTGCCCGTCAGGTCGTACTGGAAAATAATTTTTACCTGCAGCAAACAGACCTGGTATTCCTCGCCCTTTCGCTACCCGCACCAACCTTTCAAGAAGGCCGGTTCTACCGCTTGTATTACCAGTTGCTGGCAACGCCCGACAACATTGTGTACGAGGGTTATGGCGACCTTTTGATCTGCGCTACCGACTATCTGAACGTCGGGGAAGATTGTTTTTGAGCTAGTGTGTAACAAAAATTTTGCTGAGTTTTTCTTGAAAAGAAATCCTGCTAAGCCTTTAAAATCAACTACTTAATTGAAAAACTCAGCAAAAGTTTTTACAAGGAACTCGTGTTACACACCACTGATTAAGAGCCAGAAGGTGCGTTTCCCATATCCGAAACATTAGCGGTAAAAGCTTCTCCGGGAAATAGGGAAAAAATCGCGAAACGCTTTCACTCCAATCGTTCCCAGGTAAACTGGTTGCCCAAACGCTCCCCTTTGTATTTGACGATCGCGCCCTTTCTGTTTCTCAAAAAGGTAATCGTAAAGGTACCGTCAGGCGTACCGAACCGATCTTCGCCCACGGGCAGCAACAAATAGCTATTCCCGCTGGCGTACGATTCGAACAGTA
The DNA here is from genome assembly GCA_964419545.1 of uncultured Saprospiraceae bacterium. GTDB lineage: Bacteria > Bacteroidota > Bacteroidia > Chitinophagales > Saprospiraceae > CAYQQU01. The sequence goes on from CAYQQU010000112.1 coordinate 9,906, forward strand.
GGTGCCCGCTGCCGGCGGTTACGCGTGCGACCGCATCATTCCCCAGGCTATAGCGACCGGCGTATTCGTCGAGCGCCTGCTTAGCAGCAGCTTCGTCATTCAGAAAATAATTGTCCGACTTATCGCCGTCCGGCAGCCGGACGTTAAGAAAAACGCGTTGGGGAAGCTCTCGTCGCTCCAATTCGATGGTTACCTGGTCCTGACCGTCTTTCCAGATGGCCACGCCGGCATTGTGGCGCAAGGTGTCACCGGGAGCAAATACGGCCGTCAGTTGTACGGAGATGGGTTTATTGCCCTTCTTTACGACGCTTACCATGCCTGGCGCCACCGCCGCGATGCCCAGGTCGGGATAGCCGTACTCAGTAAACCAGGGCTTCCAGAACCAGCTGAGGTCCTGGCCCGAGATATCGTCGAAAGAAAAGAAAAAGTCGTAGGGCGTAGGCGCTTTATAGGCCCAGCGCTCCATGTAGCCCTGCAGGCATGCTTTGAACGTGGCCGCCCCCAGGGCTTCCTCCAATAATCCGTAAATGAAGGAGGGATGGGTATAGGAGGTATACCCGTAATTATCGGAGGTTTGGTATTCGGTCGAGGTGATCATCGGTACGTTGGTTTGGGAGCCCAGGGTTCTTTCCAGGTAAAACCGGCGGTCCACCGATTGTTCCAGCGTGCTTTCAAAACCGGTCATGGCTTTCAGCGCCCGCAGGTCCATAAAATCGGCCCAGCCTTCGTCCATCCAGGCGTATTTTTCTTCGTTGATGCGCACGTAGAAAGGCACGTACATATGGTACATCTCGTGTGCGATCAGGCCGATCATGGAATTTTCACTATTGCTCGAACCGTTATTGGCCATCATGGGAAACTCCATGCCGCCGTCCCGATAGGGCTTAAAGAAGCTGGTGAACTCCGGATAGGGATAAGGAATACCCGGCATATTTTCCGAAAAGTAGCGCATGATATCGCGCTGCCATTCCGTCGCTTTTGCACAGGCATCGCTGCGGGAAGCCGGATAAACCGAATGGATGCGGACGCGGCGGTTGGCGACAGGCAGGCTGGCGGCATCCCAGAGGAAATCGTCGCTGAACGCAAAGGCGAAATCGGGGACGCTGTCGGCCCGGAAGCGCCAGGTATCGGTCAGCATGGTCAGGCCCTGCTTCCGGTCTTCTTCTCCGATGATGGTCACCGTCTCTTCCGCGGTGGCGGCGGCCCGGTAGCGTTCAAGGACCGGAGCGGGCAATACGGCTTCGGCATTTTGCAGGACGCCCGTCGCCCAGACGGTATATTCCCGGGGCAAGGTGATGGCGACCTCGAAATCCGACAGCTCGCTGTAAAATTCGGCTATGCCCAGCCAGCTGTTCGTATCCCAGCCGTCGATGTCATCGTAAACGGAAACTTTGGGGTACCAGTATCCCACGAAGCAGGTGCGGTCAGCGACGTAGCCGACTCTGCCCACATCGGCCGTCAATTGTTCTTCCCAGTATATTTCTGCGGTGAGCTGTTTGCCGGGCGGCAGCGGGTCATCCAATACGATGCGCAGGTTGGTGCCGTAGCGCCGCGCCCGGCTCCGGTCGGTCAGGTCCACAAGCCGGCCGTTTATCCGCAGCGCGCTGATCTGGACCCCGTCGGTGACCAGGCTCTCCGGGAGCGGTTCGTCGCGTACGTTGCCCTTGCGGGTAACGTCATACAGAAGCGTCAGGTAGAGATTGGCCAGGGTATTCGGGCTGTTATTGGTGTAAACGATGGTCGCCCGGCCCTGGATCTGACGCTTCTCCGGCGCTACTTGCACGCGGATGTCGTAATCGGCGTGGTTCTGCCAGTAATTTGGCCCGGGTTTTCCCTCCGGTGAACGGGCGCCGGCCCGGTAGGCTTTCCGGATCTCGGAAGGGATGAATAGGTTGCCTTGCTGCGCTTCGGAGAACAGGAAGCCCAGCAGGCACAAAAACAGCAGGGTAATGTCTTTCATTGCGATTGTTTTTTAGAGCTTGTTCGGAGGTAGTGCTTTTGAAGCGAAAAACTCAGATTTTGGGTTCTCCCGAAGGGAT
>CAYQQU010000113.1:0-11924 GCA_964419545.1 uncultured Saprospiraceae bacterium
ATGTCTGATAAATACAGAGAAGATGTGTTGGCCATTTAATGCGTCTGCCCTTGGGAGTAAGGGGGCTTGCAAGACGAAATGACCTCAGGAATATTAGAGCTTGTTTGGAGGTAGTGCTTTTGAAGCGAAAAACTCAGATTTTGGGTTCTCCCGAAGGGATTTTTCCGGCTCATAGCAGCGCTACGGGTCGGAAAAATGCCACAGGGAGGTTCCAAAAGCTGGGTTTTGCAGCCAAAATGACTACCTCCAAACAAGCTCTTAGCGACAAGGTATCTGAATACTCTTTGTAGGCAAAAAAAAGCTTTAAGTGTTGTAAAAAAAAGTCCCGTCGCGAAACGGTTGACGGTAATTGAGAACAAGTGAACCGAAATTTGTAGGCATAAAACGCAAAATGTGCAAGACAAGCCAGGAATAAAGAGCAGTTAGAGATAAAAGAGGTGAATAAAGCGCATCGCTTTGGAGACAACATCTCTCTAAACACAGAGGGACTAATAAGTTTATTTGTATAATGACCATCATAAAAGTTTACTAAGGTTATGACAAAACAAAGAAGATGAATTCGATCACCTTTAAAAAAACCGCAAACATTTTCGTAAACGCAGGCATAATCGGTCTTTACCGTTTTCTGCAATATTACGAGATAGACCATCACGGAAAATTTCCTTCTTTATCCTTTCAGCTTTCTGAGCAGGATTTGGTTGTGGATTGTGAAGAAATGCTGAAGTTACTGGAAGAGGTTTATTACTATATGGGAGGTAAAGTGTACGATACTCCGACTAAAAAGCAGCTTGATGAAAAATACAACATTTACTACGTGGAGGAGCAAGGCAAGTTTTGTCGGTTCCCCAGGATGAATACTTTGGGGCTGTCGCATTTATTCACGAATAATGCCCAGGGGGTAACCCGGAAAAAAGAAAACTCGCCAAAACTCAAGCAGCTCAAAAAAGACAAGCCTGAACTGGCGCAAAAAATCGAGCAATATTACGAATCTCTCGGCTTGAAGCCATTGAGCAAAGTTTACCTGAATGAACCTTACACAAAAATCACCCGACTCGAGGTCCATCCAAAATATCTACAAAGCGGTGACCAATTGTGCCCAGTAACAGGAGAGCGCTTCAAGGCTTTGGTAGAAGCCAAGAATGTTTCTCCTTTCTTGTCCGGTCTGGCTAATTTTAACTCTTTCCTGAATAGCTCAGAAAAAAAGATCAGCTGGAAAGCCTTGTATTTGATTCGCTTTTCGCCGGTTTTGTGCTTTTTTTCTTACCAAAACAATTACGAAACCTTGGTCTGTCACTTCTTCTGTTCAAATCATCTTTTGAATATCGAAAGGTTGCACGATGCCTCTCTTTTTCGTCAAAAAGAAGAATTAGAGCAGATCAATTATCAAATTAACTTCAAATTGGCAGCCTTTTCATATGGTAAAAAAGGTGCTGATGAGGTAAAGGTTGAAACGACTCGCGACGCTGTCTGGCCATCTGAGATCGCCTTCATGTTGTTGTACACTTTTTATCGGGACCAGTTTTGGAAGGAGGTGTCAGCACGTTCTAAAAAAGCCATGGAATTCATCGATCCATTTGCAGATCATCCTTTGGAAAAAGTCCCCATTACCTTGGTGACTTTCCGGGCAGACAAGTTCGCATCGACCCTGCGACCAAACTTTTACGAAGAGTATAATCACGTCAAATTCATTATACAACTGATTTTCGCTCTGGAGAAGGAGGGAGTTAGTGTCGGTACGCTTTGGCAAAGTTTAAAATTAAATTCACCGAAAGCCCAGATACTCAAAAAGCAGGATTACGGAAAAGGGAATGCATTAGAGCGTAAAATCAGGGCGGAAGTTTTGGAGAAGGTTCTGAACGGCAAGAGTATCCTAATTGAATTGGAAGAAATGTTCTTCAAATGCTACCAGTATTTAGTTGCCAGAGAGCAGATCGGCTTCCGCAACTATACCGTTCTGGAAAAATTTTTATTGCTGTACGAAAAAGCTATAAACTTTGGAAACCAAAAGGATATGAATGAAATGCTGCAACAACGAGCCATCAATCTCGGCCGAAGCCTAAGCTGGGGGATCATTAATTATGACGGCCCCAAAAATGAGGAAGACAAGAAGGCGAACGCCAAAAACGGTCGTAAATACATCATCCGCCTGCACAAAGCCCGTACCTTGCCCCAATTTACTGAGGCATTGATTTCTATCATGAAAAGATACGGCACTTCCGTTAGCAACGAATTACTTGAAAACCTGAACGAGAAAAATTTTATCACAGTTCGCCAATATACCGTTATTGGCGCCCTCAACGGCATTAACCGCATCCTTTCACCAAAAAAATCTGAAGATTAACCATGAAGCCAAACAGCATTACCATTACCTATCTTTCGAAAGTTTCGCTTGCTAGTTTAAACGGCAGCGATAAAGAAGTTGACAACATTAACCCCATAAAAAAGGTGACCTTACAGAGTGGAGAAGAATTGCCGTATGTCTCCTCTCAGGCCATCCGTCGGGCGCTTCGCGACAAAATAGAAGAACTAGGGTACACCATTTCTCCGGTTGGTGAATCCAGCACGGCAAAAGGTGCTCCTAAGACGGCTTTGGACCCGATCGCCTACGTGGATGATGATCTTTTTGGTTATATGGATGCCCGTGCCGGCGAGGATGGCGGTGCAGGGACCTCCAATGTTCGAACATCTCCGGTTCGAGTGGAATCACTCTTGGCATTGGCTGTTTATAAGGGGGATTTGGACTATGCTACCAACTTTATGGGTAAAAAGATAGGCCTTAACCCAAATATTTTCGAAACAGAAATCCACTCCGGTGTTTACCGTGGAACCATTTTAATCGAATTGGATCGCATAGGTCGAGAGTACGAAATCATTGAAGAAGATGAAGGGAAAAAGAAAATCCGCAAGTTGAAAATAAAAGAATTGATTGGTTCTGAGGAGAAAATTAAGCGGGTCAAGGCGCTCTTAGATGCACTGCAAATGCTCTGGAGTTCCGGCAGGCAGTCCCGCTTTTTGGCGGATATTTCTCCTAAGTTCATTGCGGCGGCATTGATGAAAAGTAAAAATCCCATCTTCCTGGAGGCTGTTGCTTTAGATGAAGAAGGACAAGTGGAAATGGCAAAACTGAATACGGTGGTAAGTGACTACCAAAAGTTTATTAAAAAACACGTTTTCGCCGTTCAGGAAGCCGTATTCAATAGGCAAGAGGGAATGGTTAGTCTGAAAGAAGGATTTGAAACGATGGCCGGGTGGATCGATAGCTATTATAAAGGAACTTAATGAGGAAGTATGGAATTCATTTGCATTGAAATAGCCACACAAACCACTTCCTTTCGTAATCCGGACTTTCAAAATTTTCACAAAACCCTGGATTTGCCACCGCCGGCTACTTTGATCGGTTTTGCAGGGGCTGCCATGGGATTGAGCCCAAAAATGAGCCAGGAGTTTTTTGATGAAGCAGCATTTTTGGCAGGAGTAACCGGGCGAATTGCGGGAAGAGCGACGGATACTTGGAAATACAACCGAAGAACCAGCCAAATGCACCTTTATGACCCGCTTTTGGATGGTGGTGTGGTAAAGCGTGAGCATTTGATTTTTGGACGTTATGTAGTGGTTTTCGGAACGGAAGACAAAGAACGGCTTAAAAGGTTAATGGATAATTTTCTTTATCCCACCTTCGCTCTTACGCTTGGCAATAGTGATTCTATTGCTTTTATCAAACGGGTGGCGCCGGTAGATAGCTTTGGCAAAGGCAATCTCGTTCAACACTGCTTGATGGATGGAGACGTGGTTGGTGAAGTGTTGCGGAAGGCTTCGGAGAAGCTTTCTTTTTCGATTTACCAAACCTCTGAACCCATTACCTATGATTTGCCGACCCGATTCACTTACAAATCCGACTATGGCCGTAGGGAAATAGCGCAGACAAGAACTTTTTCCTTTATCGGCCAGGAAATGGAATTGAACTTTGATGTACCAGGTATTTTTTTCGACGATATATTCATTCCTGTTTTTCAGCTTTGATTCAAAAATAATATGCTTGAACATATTTTGGCTAAATCCAATCCTCCGGAAACCCTAGCGGAGCACACCGATTTGGTGGTCAAAAACTGGCAGACCCTCAAAAAGCGCTATTGGGAATATATACCGGATGAAGCGTTCTGGGAGCATAGTTTTATCGCGGTTTTATTCCACGATATGGGTAAAATCGCTGACAATTTCCAGGACATGATCCGCAAACGCAAAGGGTTTAGTTTCGATAATCACGTTCGCCATGAATTTCTTAGTGGGATGTTCCTTTTGGCCAATAATTATGCGCTATATCGAGATTACCCGTTAAGTCTTTTTGCGGTTTTTTCTCACCACAAGGCTTTGACTCGGGCTTTGTTTAAAAATAACACACAATTAGAGCTGCGGATTGCGAAGGAGAATATCGATGCCTTCGTAAAATATGCATTGAAAAGTCAAAGAGATGGGAACCCGGATGTCGATTTGAAGATTTCTGATGTCGCTAAAGTCTATTTACTTCAACCTTATGCTAAATTGCTGAGTGATTATGATTCCAAATGTTTATGGGGATTGATCAAAAATCTCACGCCTAAAGATCGTAAGCAATACATTTTACATAAGGCTATTCTTAATATGGCCGATTGGACGGCATCCGGGCATCGTGCTTTAGAAGAGGGCATAATGTTCAATGAAAACACCTTGGCGAGAAGCATTAAGAAAAAACTAATAGAAGACGGGAAACCAACTATAGCCGAAAAGTTCCAATACCGAAATTTCCAGAAAGAAAGCTTGATTGACGCAAATATTCTGGCGGTAGCGCCTACCGGAAGTGGTAAAACAGAAGCGGCTCTACTATGGGCTTCTCAGAAAAAGCAGTACGACAATATTTTTTACTTGTTGCCTACACGGGTTACCTCCAACGCCATTTACAAAAGGCTTTGTAAATATTTTGGCTCCGGGCAAGTAGCCCTTGTTCACTCATCAGCTTACTTTCTGCGCAAGGAAATAGATGACCGGTACGAGGAAAAAGAGTATCAGTTTATTGATAAAACTTTTTTCAAAAACGTCACGGTTTGCACCGTCGATCAGGTTTTAACACAGGGCTTTAATCTCGGATTTTGGGAAGTAAAAACTTTTCATCAGCTTCGGGCGCGTGTCATAATCGATGAAATTCATCTTTATCAACCGTACACTCTGGGGTTGATTATCGCCACTATGCGTTACCTGCAAAAGGAGTTCGAAACAAAGTTTTACGTGATGACGGCTACTATGCCTACCAAACTTCGGCGACTGCTCGGGAAAAATCTTTTCCAAGCGAAATATGTTGCCGATCGAGAGCTGTTGGATAAAGCGAGGAATCGCTTTGAGGTACGAGATCATGGGTTCAAGCAAATGATTCTGGAAATTAAACAAGCGATCGCTGAAGGAAAAAAAACGTTGCTGGTTCTGAATACGGTAGATAGCGCTATCGCGGCGTATAAAGCCTTTAAGCCGATGTTTGAGGATTACGGTGAGCAAATTCTTTGTTATCATTCTCGGTTCATCTTAAAGCATCGTTCGGCAAAAGAGGATTTGATATTCGAGATGGAAGCAAAAGACCGAGCCTGTTTGCTGGTGGCGACTCAGGTGGTTGAAGTTTCTTTGGATATTGACTTTGACATTTTGTTCACTGAAAATGCTCCTATTGATGCGCTTATCCAACGGGCCGGCCGGGTTAATCGCAAGCGACAAAAATCGAATACGAAGGTGGTCATTTTCCAGCACTCCGAAATATCCGAGAGGCTGATCTATGACTTGCCCGGTATCCTGACTAATACATTTGAAACAGTTAGAAGACAGAGCGGGACTTACCTGACTGAAAGTCAATTGCTTTCTATGGTAGATGAAGTTTATGCGGATGTGGAAATCGAGTCTAATGAAAACTTTCAGAAGGGGTTGACCAGATACCAAAGGTTGCAGAAAGATTTGCATCAGATTATGGACCTGGAGAGTTCGGAAGAAGTTTTTACTAGAGAAAATCTGGATACCGTCAACGTTATACCGGATCGCTTCCAGGAAAAGTTAACGGAAGCGACCATTATGGAGAAAGCCAAATATGAAGTGTCCATTAGGCGTAAACGGCTGTTCAAAATTAAAGTGACTCCTGATGTGAATCATAAATGGTTCAAATATGTTGACGTAGCATATGATTTTGAAACCGGCCTGAAATTTAAAAATGATAAAGGAGAAAACTTTCATGGGTATGAAAATCATTCCGTTTTTACCTAACGTAATAAATTAAAAAACGTCTTTATGCCCTCTCATTAGTTTTTCAATATCTCATCTCCCATGCACTACGCCCGCCTCACCTTCCCCGAGCTCCGTTTCCATGCCCGCGACGCCCACAAGCTGCGCGGCTATTTCGGCAATCTGTTTCGCGAACACAGTCCGCTGCTGCACAACCACTGGGAAGACGGTACGCTGCGGTACCGGTATCCGCTGGTGCAGTACAAGGTGATCGACGGCGCGCCCGTGCTGGTGGGCCTGGGCGAAGGCGCCGAGCTGTTGGTGAACCTCTTTCTCCAGGTCGGCGAACTGGCGATCGACGGCCGCACCTATCCCCTGCACCACAAGCAGCTGCGCTGCCGGGAGGTGGAGCTGGGCTATCGAGAAGCCTTGTACCAATACGCATTCAAGACACTCTGGATGGCGCTGAGCCAGCAAAACTACCGTCGCTACCGGGAAGCCGGGCCGGCGGAGCGCGACGAGCTGCTCATGCGCATCCTGCGCGGCAACATCCTGGCCGCACTCAAAGGGCTGGGAGTATGGCTGGAACCCGACCAGCGCGTGCTCTGCAAGCCTGTGGTGAGGGCCCGCCGCACCCAGTTCAAAAACCAGCCCATGCTGGCCTTCGCCGGCGAATTCACCGCCAACGTGCTGCTGCCCGACTGGATGGGGCTGGGCAAATCGGCAGCGCGCGGCTTCGGAGCGGTGGAGCAGGTAGTTTGATACTCTTTCCTCGACTGAAATGAATTAAAAAAATGGCCCAATTGCCGGCATTGAGGTATATTGTATCTTTTAATCAACAAATTCGCATTATGTCCGGGAAAGGTCGCATCCATTTGAACGCCGTAAACCTGAAAGGATTCAAATCCATCGATGCAGATGGGCAGGAAATCCATTTTGGGGATATTACGATCCTCTTGGGTGCTAATGGCGCGGGTAAAAGCAATCTTGTTTCCTTTTTTTCCATGTTGAATTACATGATGACGGGCTCTTTACAGACCTTCATCGGTGAAAATGGATTCGCGGAGTCCTTTTTGCACTATGGTCCTAAGACTACTAGCCGCATGCAAGCGATGATCCATTTTTCCAACCAAGAGGAAGCCGACGCCTATGAGTTTTATTTATCTCATGCGGCCGGCGATACCCTGATCTTTACGAACGAAACCGTCACTTATCACGATAAAGGGCAGGCCACTCCATTGACCTATTCTTTGCCACCCGGCGGCAAGGAATCCGGCTTACTAGAGGAGCGACAAAAAAAAAGAAGCCAAAACGAGTCGGGTGATCTACCGGTTATTGCGTGAATGCCGGGTATTTCAGTTTCACGATACTTCCAAAAGCTCTAAAATCAGAAGCAAAGGTTATATCAACGATAATCGATACCTCCACAGCGATGGCGGCAATCTCGCGGCTTTTTTGTATGCGATGAGGCAGAAAGAAGGAGGGGAGAAGTATTACGGCCGGATCGTTCGGCATATCCGGCAGATCCTACCGCAGTTCCGAGATTTCGAGCTTGCGCCTGACCTACTTAATGACAATTACATTCTGCTCAACTGGTATGAGCAAAGTGCAGAATACTTATTTGGTCCTCACCAATTGTCCGACGGCTCTTTGCGGTTTATGGCACTGACAACCCTATTGTTGCAGCCCAAAGAAACTATTCCTTCCGTAATCATCCTGGATGAACCGGAGCTGGGCCTTCACCCCACCGCCATCGCCATTCTGGCCGGCATGGTCCGTCAAGCCGCCCGACATTGCCAAATCATCATGGCGACTCAATCGCAACGACTGGTCGATGAGTTTGATGCGGAAAACATCGTGGTGGTCGAAAGATCACCCCAAAAAAAGAGCAGCGTCTTTAAACGGCTCAATGAAACTGAATTAGCGCTGTGGCTGGAACAATATAGCTTGAGCGAGCTATGGGAGAAAAATGTCATCGGAGGACGGCCATGAGTTATATTCGCCTGAATATTACCGTTGAAGGTGAAACCGAGCTTCAATTTGTCAACCAAGTCTTAGCGCAACACTTGGCGCCTTTTCGAGTCTACGTCACAGCAAGGTCCGTGATGACCAGCAAGAGTCGGCGGAAAACTTATCGGGGAGGTTTAATCAGTTATGCTAAAGCTAAAAATGATATCCTAACTTGGCTCAAAGAAGATCGGCCTATTGTCACTAGTTGACAATCCACCGGCCTACCTTGCTTCCCGAAATCGGGTTTAAATAAAAAACATGCAGCTCTACCTCAACAGCTACGGCGCCTACCTGCACGTGCGCGACGCGCTCTTCGAAGTCCGCGTGCCGCAGGAGGGCGGCGCGCCCCGCACCCACCAGTTTGCGGCGCACAAAGTCACCTCCGTCATCATCACCACTTCGGCGGCGCTGAGCACCGACGCCGTGGAATTGGCACTACGCCACAACATCGACATCGTCTTCGCCGACCGCAGCGGCTTTCCGCTGGGGCGCGTCTGGCACAGCAAGCTGGGCAGCACGACCCGCATCCGCAAGCGGCAGCTCGAAGCCAGCCTCAACGACGAAGGGGCGCGATGGGTGGTGCAGTGGCTGACCGCCAAGCTGAATAACCAGCTCACCTTTCTCAAGAGCCTCAAAAAACACCGCGCCCGCCATGCCGACTACCTTGCCGCCAAGGTCGAAAAGATCGACAACCTGCAGCAAAGCATCGCCCTGCAGGCCGAAGCGCCCGCCGTAGAACACGTCGCCGAGACGCTGCGGGGCCTCGAAGGCACCGCCGGCCGCCTGTATTTCGAGGCGCTCAGCCATGTGTTGCCCCAGGAATACCAATTCCGGGGCCGCAGCTTCCGCCCCGCCGCCGACCCCTTCAACGCTTTCCTCAACTACGGCTACGGCGTGCTCTACAGCCGCGTGGAGAAAGCCCTGATGGTGGCCGGCCTCGACCCCTACGTCGGCTTCCTGCACCGAGACGATTACAACCAGAAAAGCATGGTGTTCGACTTCATCGAGCCCTACCGCGTCAACGTAGAGACAGTGGTGTTCCGCCTCTTTTCCGGCAAACGCGTCAACCAATCGCATACTGCTCCCCTCGCCAACGGCCTCACGCTCGCCAAAGAAGGCAAACAGCTCCTCATCGAGCGCCTCAACCACTACCTCGAAGTCGAAAAGGTGCGCTATCGCGGCCGCAACCAGACGCGCGCCAACGCCCTGCAGATGGACGCCCATGCTTTCGCCAACGCCCTGATCGGCAAGGATGACAACGGCAAATCGATAAAAATGGAAACGACAACATTGTAACCTGAAAAACCAAGGCCAAAAACCATTCACGAATAAGCTTAAATTTCAATGCCCTATGCTGCTCTGGGTCCTTTACGACATTGAGAACGACCGGGCGCGCAGCCGCGTGGCGCGTCATTGCAAGCAGGCCGGCCTCTACCGCGTTCAGCTGTCCGTTTTCCTGGGCTCTGTTGACGCCCACCAGAAAGACACGCTGTCGTTGCAGATCGAAGCCGAGATCAATCCCGACCGGGATAAAGTATACCTGTTCCCCATGTCGCGCCGCGAATTGCAGGCCACCGTACTGCTCGGCCAGGCTTTCGACAAAAAGATGGTGCGCGACGAAGTCAAAGCCCTGTTCTTATGATCAGCATTACGCCTTCGCACGTCATCCAGTACCTCTACTGCCCGCGCTTCACCTATTTCGAATACGTGCTGGGCATCCCGCAGTACGAGGAGAAGCACTACAAGGTGCTGCGCGGCCGCTACCTGCACGAGGAACGGCTGGTGCGCAACCCCGGCTACCTGCGACGCCGGCTGGGCGTGGTGCGGCGCCACGACGATCAGTACCTCACCAACGCGCTGCTGCGGGGCCGCGTCGACGAGGTGCTGGAGCTGAGCGACGGCACGGCGGCGCCGCTCGACTATAAATTTGCGCGTTACGAAGGCAAGGTGTACGAAACCTATCGCACCCAGCTGTGCTGCTACGCCTGGCTGATCGAAGAGAACTTCGGCCGCCCGGTCAACCGCGGGTACCTGGTGTACACCCGCAGCCGCAACCACCTGGAAGAAGTACCGATCAGCGACGAAGACAAGGAGCGGGTCAGAACGGCGGCCCGCGCTATCGGCCGGATCATCGACCGCAATTTTTTCCCGAAAGCTACCCGATATAAACGAAGATGCTTAAATTGTACCTACCGGAATATCTGCGTGCGCTGACTGTTGGCCGGCGACCAATTTATCGGCCTGCGCGACTTTTTGGGGTGCAACGGCTTCACAGCGAAGCAGTTGCTGTTTCGGAAAATGCCTTTTTTCCTCCTCGCCGATGTTCTTTGACATACGGGCGCTCGGTATTTTTTCTCCGGGAAAATAGCCGGAAATCGTTGTTTTTCTTATTTTTATGCAGAGCGACGGCTTACCGAGTGTGATCCAGTAGAATAGGGATTGAAACATAAAATGAGGTGCCTAACTCAGCGCCTCTTCCGTCTTCTTACCGAGTGTGATCCAGTAGAATAGGGATTGAAACCCAAATATTAATATGAAGCTATGCAAACTATTGTCAACTTACCGAGTGTGATCCAGTAGAATAGGGATTGAAACGTAGTCCTTCACGTAAGGGAAGAACTGGCCGGTGCCGCTTACCGAGTGTGATCCAGTAGAATAGGGATTGAAACTGCCAAAGAAGTTGCTCCGTATGGTCACGGGGCAGTCTTACCGAGTGTGATCCAGTAGAATAGGGATTGAAACCTTCAAAGTGCAACATAGTGTAGCACTTTGAGACACTTACCGAGTGTGATCCAGTAGAATAGGGATTGAAACGATCTTCTCCGGTCGTGCATGCCGGCCATGATGTCGACTTACCGAGTGTGATCCAGTAGAATAGGGATTGAAACTGTTTTGCCTGGAGGATTGCAAAGGCAAAGCCCGACTTACCGAGTGTGATCCAGTAGAATAGGGATTGAAACGCACAACGGTAAACTGTGTGCTTTGGAGCATACTAGCTTACCGAGTGTGATCCAGTAGAATAGGGATTGAAACTTCAATTGGCGCCCAATATTGCTTTGGTGCTCTTGCCCTTACCGAGTGTGATCCAGTAGAATAGGGATTGAAACGCACTTGTTCAGCTCTTTCTTTAATTTTTTTGCTCTTCTTACCGAGTGTGATCCAGTAGAATAGGGATTGAAACTTGATCTTCAGAGAGCTGGCTTTGCGCCAGTATTCCGCCTTACCGAGTGTGATCCAGTAGAATAGGGATTGAAACCCCACAGCCAGGCTGGAAAGAGAATGGTGGCCATGGAACTTACCGAGTGTGATCCAGTAGAATAGGGATTGAAACTGGTCGTTATCATACTTTTTAAGTAAGCCCCAGATGCTTACCGAGTGTGATCCAGTAGAATAGGGATTGAAACGCTGTTTGGTATTTACAAGACCAGGATGTACCTGGTCTTACCGAGTGTGATCCAGTAGAATAGGGATTGAAACCTAACGACTCTTCAGTAAAGGTGCCTCCCTACTATCCCTTACCGAGTGTGATCCAGTAGAATAGGGATTGAAACTCCAGTTCTTCTACGTAGTACATGGTAGAAGGGAGGTCTTACCGAGTGTGATCCAGTAGAATAGGGATTGAAACAGAATTTCAATTTCCTGACACCATGGAGTTTAATGACTTACCGAGTGTGATCCAGTAG
>CAYQQU010000114.1:0-11727 GCA_964419545.1 uncultured Saprospiraceae bacterium
AATAGGTTGAGGTTGAGAGCTCCGCGGGTGCTTCCAACTAAGTTGAAGTCCTTGCTGGTGTGCGCTTTACTAGTTTACGACGCCAACGGCTAAAGACCAAAGACCAACGACCAATAGGTTGAGGTTGAGAGCTCCGCGGGTGCTTCCAACTAAGTTGAAGTCCTTGCCGGTTTGTCCTTCACAAGTTTACGACGCCAACGACCAAAGACTAACTGCCAACGACCAATAGGTTGAGGTTGAGGGCTCCGCGGGTGCTTATAACGAAGCTAAAGTCCTGGTTGGTGTGCACTTTACACGTTTACGACGCCAACGATTTACCCGGATGAGAAGCAGACGGGCTAAAGACCAAAGACCAACAACTACCCCTCCCCTTTCACCAATCCAAACTGCCCGAAATGGTGATTAAAATGTTTGTTGTGAAAATGCCGCCATTCCGTCCCGTTGAGCGGTCCGAAAATGGGGTGTGGGAGCCGGAAGCTTTCGTCTTTATCCGCGTAGAAGGTGTTAAAATCCTCGATAGTCCGGAGCAAGGCGGTTTTGGCGGCAGCCAGGTCAGCGAAGGCCGTCGGTACGGGGTCGGCCGGCAGGAAAGGCGCCTGGTACTCGCGCGGGAACGGCCGGTCGGTCAGCAGCCCCCGTTTCGCTTTCTCGAGCTTTTCTTCCGGCGTATACAATTTTAAAGAAATAGCGCCTACCGACAAGCGCAGTACATTGGTGAGGTGCTCGACCATGCGTTGCGCGTCCATCCGCCCCCATTGCGGCGGCGTATCCGGCGCGAGCTGTTCCAGCAATTGCGGTATCCGATCGGGAAAAATGTCTTGCATGAAGTGAAAATAATAAACTTTGTTAGGACTTTCGCTGCTTATTTCCATTTATCCCGCACGATCTCCTCCAGCGTACTCAGCGGTATCGAGCCGTTGGCCAGCACCATGTCGTGAAATTCCCGCAGGTCGAAGCGGGCGCCGGCAGCGGCTTCCGCGCGTTCCCGCAGCTCGCGGATCTTCAGTTCGCCGATCTTATAGGAAACGGCCTGTCCCGGCCAGCCGATGTAGCGGTCGATCTCGGTATTTACCTCGTGCAGCGACAGGGCGGTATGTCGGGCGAGGTAGCCCACCGCCTGTTCGCGCGTCCAGCCCTTGTAGTGGATGCCCACGTCGATCACCAGTCGGCAGGCGCGCCACATCTCGTAGGTGAGGCGGCCGAAGTGGTCGTAGGGCGTGCGGTAGAGGCCCATTTCCTGGCCCAGGTATTCGCAGTACAGGGCCCAGCCTTCGCCGAAGGCGCTCAGGTACAGGTTTTGCCGGAATTCGGGTACGCCGTCCAGTTCCTGGCTGAGGGCGAATTGCAGGTGGTGGCCCGGTACGGCTTCGTGCAGGGTAAGGGCGGGCAACACGTAGAGGGGCCGGCTGTCCAGCTGGTAGGTATTTACCCAGTACGTGCCGGCGCGGTGGTTGGCCAGGGCGCCGGGCACGTAGCGGCCGCCGGTATAGTTGGGTGCGATGTCGTCGGGCACGGGCGCCACGCCGTACGGCAGGCGCGGCAGGCGGTTGAAGTACCGGGGCAGCATGCCGTCGATGGTTTTCGAGAGCCAGGCGGCGTAGTGGAGCAGTTCTTCAGACGTCTTCGCGTAAAACCGGGGATCGGTGCGCAGGAATTCCAGGAACGACTCGAAGGACCCTTCGTAGTTCAGTTCCGCGATCACGGCCTCCATCTCTTCCCGGATGCGCGCCACCTCAGCCTGTCCTTTTTCGAAAACCTCGTCGGGCGTCATATCGAGGGTGGTGAAATAGCGGATGCGTTGCTCGTAGTACTGGCGGCCGCTCGGCAGCTCTGAAGCGGCGATGGTGGTACGCGCCTTGGGGAGGTATTGGTTTTCGATAAAATCGTAGAGGCGCCGGTAAGCCGGGAGCACCGAATTCCGGATGGCGCGTTCGGCGGCGCCCCGGAGTTCGGCCTGCGTAGTCGAGTCGATAGTGGCGGGCAGTTCGGCGAAGGGCGCGTAAAATTCGCTTTCCAGCGGGTTGTCGATCAGGAAAGGCGCGACGGTAGCCAGCGCTTTTTCCGTGATCAGGCGGGGCTGGGTAATTTCGCGTTTGATCCCTTCCCCCATCAGGGCGATGTGGGCGTCGGTATATTCGTCGAAAGCGCGCAGTCTCAGGATGTAGTTGTCGTAGTGGGCGACCTCATCCAGCGGCATATTGCGCATGGCGAAAGCAAAGTCGGTGTGAAAACCGCCTTCGGCGTTGAGGGGCAGGCAATAAGCGCCGAAGTTGACCTGGGCGATGCGGTCTTGCAGTACGAATTGGAAAACGTCGTAGCTCACCTTATCCGCAGGCGGCAAGGCTTCGCGGCTCAGTTTGGTCAGGCGGTAGAGCAGCGAGCTCCAGAAGGCGGCGCGTCGTTTTTCGCTTTCGGCGCTCACTTCCGGCAGCCGGTCGTTGTAATCGTACACGCCGCAGCGGGTAGCGAATAGCGGATACTCTTCCATCTCAAAGACCCACATCTCGTCGAAAAGGCGCTGCAATTCCGCGGCAGGGGAAGGCTGTGCGGACAGCTCAGGAGTAGGGAACAATAGAAAACAGGCGGCAAAGCTAAGCAGGGTTCGCATGATTTGGGGATTTTTTGTGTAGTAAGCAGGGCAATCGTATGCTACCTGAGTGCTTGTACGAATGTTTTCCGGAAATTACTGCATCGATCGGGGAATAATGCCAGGGCAATCGCATTTAATTTCTGGTTCTTGAAAAAGTAGGAAAAAACCTCGTTTTCACCTCGATCCTAAAGGAAGAACGAGGTTTTTTCCTTGCGTTCCGTATGAGTTTATTGGCAATGGGGCGGTAGCATCTTTTAAATGCGATTGCCCTGGGAATAATGCGCCCGTTTCTTTTTTCTTGCGGTGCATTATTTAATTTTGTGGATCAAAAACCGACTACTATGATTCGGATACGCTTCGCTTTCTTTTTCGCCATGCTGCTCCTGGCCGGCTGCCAGGACGGCGCCGGTACCGGCAAGCGCGAGATGGGCGCCGTGGCTCCTTCCTCCGGCTCCCCCGAAGCCGCCGGCCTGCCGCCGGTCGAACTGCCGGTAGACCCCGCCACCGGCCGGCCTCAGAATTACACCGGCATCCCCGGCAGCACGCCTCCGGAAGCGACCCTGCTCACCACCAATACGCGCCGCATGAAATTCCGCGATCACGTGGTGGTCGTCCGCCGCCTGGAAGAAGGGGGCGAAATGGTGACCGTCTACCACCGGGAGAACGACAATGCCGGCGACCTCATCAAGCGCTTCGAAGAAAACCTGATCTTCTTCGCGGGCATGTACGGCGCGCACCTGCTGTTGGAGCAAGGCACGGACAGCGACCTGCGCACGGTCAGCGTCTACGACATCGCCGCCGAGGGCGGTCCGCAGCTGCGCTTCAAGGCCCACCACCACGTCCACCAACTGGCCGTCGAAGACAACCGACTGGTATTCTATGCCCTCCTGCCCGACGAAACCGCGACCTGCCCCATCGAAGACCCCCGCCGGGGCCCGCTGGAAGGCCGCCCCTTCAACGAATTCCACTACGACTTCAATACTCGCGAATCCGCACCTACCGGTGTGCGGCTTTGTTTGTTTGTTGAATAGCAGCGATTACTTCGCTCTTTGTGGTTTGGAACTGCGAAGCTGCTTTACATCCCCTTCACCGTCATCCCGCCATCCACCACGATATTCTGCCCCGTGATATAGGCCGCTTTATCCATAGCCAGAAAGGCGATGATGCCGGACACCTCTTCCGGTTCGGCGATACGGCCCAGGGGCGTGCGGTCGAGGATGAGGCGCAGGCGCTCGGGCTGGTTGAGGACGGGCTCGGCGAGGGGCGTGCGCGTATACCAGGGCGAGATAGCGTTGACGCGGATGCCGTCGGGCGCCCATTCCACGGCCAGGTGGCGCGTCATCTGGATCAAAGCGGCTTTAGTCATGCCGTAGGGCGCGCCGCTGCGCACGTCGACGAGGGCGGCTACCGAGGCGACGTTGATGACGGCGGCGCGGCCGGCTTTCTGCAGGCGCGGGTAGCAGGCCTGGGTGAGGGCCAGAGCGCTGGTGAGGTTGGTCTCGAAGATTTGGCGGTATTCGGCTGCTGTATATTCCGTGAAGCTTTTGCGGATGTTCATGCCCACGTTGTTGACGAGCAGGTCGAGCGCGTCCCAGTCGGCGGGCAGGGTGTCGAGCAGGGCCTGGCGGCCGGCTCCGGTGCTCAGGTCGGCTGCCGCGCCCTCGGCGGAATGGCCTTCGCGGCGGAGCTGGGCTACGGTAGCAGCTACCGCTTCCGCATCGCGAGCGTTAATGAAAACGGCGGCGCCCAGGGTTGCCAGCTCGCGGGCGGCGGCGAGGCCAATCCCTTTGGTCGACCCGGTGATCAGGGCCTTTTTGCCGTTCAGAGTCCATGGGTTCATAAGGCGGATGGTGGTTGGTGGTTGGTTGGGTCGATTCCATATCGACGTGAAAAGAATGGGCTTTGATATCGGCCAGCTGGAATTTCAGGATCAGTCCGCTGCGAACGTCGTTGCCCAGCTCCCAGGCGTCGGAGGGCGAATCCGCCCAGGCGGCCAGCCAGCAGCGGTAACCTTGCTGGGCCATCTCCATCACCCAGAAGGACGGCTCTTCCGTTTTGGCGAAAAACGGGCTCTGGCGGGCTATCTGGACGGCGTATTTTTTCACTTCTTCCAGGTTGGTCTGGTACGACACCCAGAATTCCACTTTAGCCCACACGAAATTGTCGTGCAGCGAATAGTTGGTGAATTCGGTGTTCAGCATCTTGCTGTTGGGCAGCACGAAGCGTCGCCAGTCCCACAGCTTCATGATGGTATTGGTCATCGTAATGTCCTCGATGGTGCCGTACTGCCCGTCGATGAGCAC
Source organism: uncultured Saprospiraceae bacterium (assembly GCA_964419545.1). GTDB lineage: Bacteria > Bacteroidota > Bacteroidia > Chitinophagales > Saprospiraceae > CAYQQU01. The sequence goes on from CAYQQU010000114.1 coordinate 4,894, forward strand.
CGTATCGCCGATGCGGAAGGGCTGGGCGAAGGAGATGATGACGCCGGAAATGAAATTCTCGATAAACGGCTTGGCCAGGATGCCGGTGATCACCGCCACCGAAGCGGCAAAAATGGAGATGATGGTCGCCGGCAGGTAGTTCAGCATGGGGATGATCATCAGGAAAAGCCAGAGCACCACGCCCACCAGGATCACCGTAGTCTCGATGATGCTGAAGCGGGTGTTGATGCTGTCGAGGGCTTCTTCTTTCAGGGTGCGCACCGGATGGTCCACCGGCGAATTGGTGAGGATAGGATCCATCACCCGGCGCTCTTTCAGGTTTTGCCGTCGGTTGTTGCGCACCCGCTTGATCCAGGTCGTCAGCAACAGGATCAGCAGCGGGCCGAAAAGCCCGACCGTGATGAGGTATATAGTAGTGTATTGGGACATGCAATTAGCGCATTTACAAATTTCTGAGTAATGCCTGTTGGCGGATAGGACTTTCCCGTCCGGACCAAATTGCAAATTAGCGGTATCTTTCAGGGCCTGGCAAGGGTTGGACGCATTTTTTTGAGTCAACCCCCAATAAAATCCGGTGTCGTCCGCTCGTTCCCACGGGCGCCCGTATCTTTGCCGCAAACATCCTGCAGCATGCGCATCTTACTACTCACCGGAAAAGGAGGCGTGGGGAAGACTACCCTCTCGGCGGCCACTGCGCTCCGGGCCGCCGGCCGGGGCCTCAAAACGCTGGTCCTTTCGACGGACCCCGCCCACAGCCTGGCCGACGCCCTCAATCGCGAACTCTCGCCCGAACCGCAGGAAGTGGCGCCCAACCTCTTCGCCCAGGAATTCGACGTGTACTATTCCATGAAAAAACACTGGGGCAGCATCCGCGAGCTGATGCTCACCGTCTTCAAATGGCAGGGCGTAGAGAACGTGGTGGCGGAAGAACTGTCGGCCCTGCCGGGCATGGAAGAGGCTTCGGCTTTCCTCTGGCTGGAGGAATACTACCGCCGCAAAGAATACGACCTGATCGTGATCGACAGCGCGCCTACGGGCGAGACCCTGAGCCTGCTCTCCCTGCCGCAGGTGACCCAGTCGTGGGTGTTGAAAGCTTTTCCCGGCCAGCGCGTAGCCATGAAGGGCTTCGGCGCGATGGTCCGCAATTTCACCGGCGTGCCGCTCGACAAAGGGCTGACCGAGCTGGAAAACCTCTTCGATAAGCTGGAAGCCATCCAGAAGGTGATGACCAACCCGAACGTGTGCTCCATCCGCATCGTCCTCAACCCCGAACGCATGGTGATCAAGGAAGCCAAACGGGCTTACACCTACCTGCAGTTGTACGGCTACCACGTCGACGGCGTCATCATCAACCGCATCTTTCCGGATTCGCTCCAGGAAACGGTCTTCTCCGGCTACCTCGATTCCCAGGCCAAATACCTGGAGGAGATCGAAACGGCCTTCCAGCCGCTGCCCATCCTGCGGGTGCCGCACCAGGGGCGGGAGGTGTTCGGCCTGGAACTGCTTTCCCGCATGGGCGAAGCGGTCTACGGCGAACGCGATCCCGCGGCCATGCTCTACTACGACGAGCCTTTTCAATTCCAGGAAAACGGCAACGGCTATTTGATGAAGATCAAACTGCCTTTTGTCGCCGGCGAAGAGGATTTTACCCTCAACAAATTCGGCGACGAGCTGGTCATCCAGCTGGGCAACCAGCGGCGGTCGGTATTTTTACCCCGCTTCGCGAATTACCTCAAGCTGGCCGGATTCCGATTTGAGAAGCCGTGGCTGGTGGTCAGCCTGGAGAAGTGAATCGAACTGACTTGATCACTCAAAAAAGATACGCAGCGTATCCCGCAGCGGACCGTTTTCGCCCGGCAGGTCGACGGCGATGTCCACCCTTCCCGGAATCTCGTTTTCGCTCGACACGGGAGTGGTGAGGCGGTTGCCGGTGGTAAACTCGAAAGGCTCGACGATCGCCATGGCCACCGTATCGGAATTGTTGAGGGGTATCGCTTCGAAGTTGACCAGCAGCCCGGTCGACGGCACGCCCTGGCCTTCCTCGCGGAACACTTCCAGGATGAGCATAGTGGAAGTGCCGCGGTTGGCGGGCACTTCGTTATCGATGGCGCGAAACTTCAGCAGGGAGGGAAAGGCGCGTTCGAAGCGCACGGTATCCGATTGTTCGAAATCGCCGATGCGGGCGAAGACGCGCACGTCGTTGTCCACCACGTTACTGCTGCGCAGTTCGACGCGGGCGACGCGCTGTACGGTCGTAACGGTGCGCATCTGGGGGGTAGCCGGATCTGCGCCGACGAACGATCCTCTTTCCGTAGAAAAAGTAACCTGTTGTTCGGCGTCGGAAAGTTCCAGTAGTTCGACCTCGAGAGAGACGGTGGAGGTGCTGTCGGCCGGCAAGGCGTCGGCCCGGGCGGCGAAGGCGAACAGTTCTTCCACCGGCACGCCGGCGTTGGGGTCTTCCAGCTCACAGGCGCCGGCGAGGAGCAACAGGCTGATCCAGAAAAAAAGATGGGCTGTTTTCATTATGCAGCTTCGTTATTTGGTACTTCGGTGCGGCCGTCGACGCGGGCGCCGGCCCGCGCGGTGAACGATTCGCTGCCGTCGGGATTGATGGCGACGGCCCGCAGCACGATGTGCAGCACCGAGGGGATCTGGCAGATCATTTTGACGTGAAAGACGAGTTCCAGTTTGTCTTCCGGGGCGGCCGCCTCCACTTCGCCGATCATCTCTTTGGCGCCGTTCTCGAAATCGATGGTAGAAGCCGTGATGATCAGCTTGACCTGGCATCTGCCGGCCATGCGCGGGAATACCTTGACGGTAACGTCCTTATGCTCCCGGCAATTGATCTCGATCGGTTCGGGCTGCATGAATTTTACTATCGGTATAGCCATTTTCGTTTGGGTTTAGTTGTTTTCAAATCATTTTACGGGTTCCTTCCTGTAGGGGTTATCATTGACCAGGGCTTTGATGCGGTTGAAGCCGTCGAGGTCAAAAGTGGCGCCGAGCACCGGCCCCAAGCGCACCTCGCTCTGTGCCTGCAACGGGCTGATGGAGGGTTGTCGGAACAGGGTGCCGCCGAAGTCGATGGACAGGCTGCGGGTGACGTCGAAGCTGAAACCCAGCAGCGGGTTGAAGTTGATGACGCTTTCCAGCGTTTGCCCGCGGTACTCCAGGTCGCCGGTTGTCGTTGCTCCCACCATGATCGCCAGGCGGTTGAAGAAGAACGCCCCGTCGAGATAGGGCTGCACTACCCGCTTGTCGACGGGGGCCAGGAAAAATTTGACGCCGGAATAGCCCAGCGATTCCATCTGCCGGTTGTTATTGCTGAGCGGGTTGAGGCTTACCAGGCCGCCGCCGAAAGACGTGCCGGTGCCGATGGATTTGACGTTGGTGACCGATACCGAATTGGTGGCGGGCTGGGCGAACTCCCTACCCACGATCAGCATCTGCGACTTGACGGTGCGCAGTTCGTTGTTCAGCCGCTGCCTCAGCTCGCGGTTGGTTTCCCGCCGCGCCGCGATCTCGGCCTCGATATTCCGGATGTCTTCCGTCTCCATCGTCAGCCGCCTGGCATTGAGTTCATCCACCGTCTCGGTGATGATCTTCTCATTGCTGGCGATGGAGGTGGTGAGGGCGGTCAGGTCGGTCAGCACATCGGTGGCGATGACTTCAATATTGTTGAGAATGATCCGGTTGGCCTCCTCGGAGGAAAAGCCGAAGTCCAGCAGATCCGTCTTTTCGGCGATCACTTCGAAGGTTTCCTGCCGCAGCGTCTTCTGGACGTACAGTTCGTCGAGGAAATCGTTGGCTTTGTAATAGCTTTTTGATTTGTCGATGACCGTTTCGAGGATGTCGTTCTTTTCTTCGTCGGTCAAAGCAAAGGTAAACTTCCGGAAGTAGGTGACCCGCACCAGGAAGTTGCGCTTGAAAGGCAGCAGGGCGTCGATGTATACCTGGAAGTTCGTTTTGTCTACCGCGCGAAAAGCGTACCATTCGGAGCGATTGACCTGCTTGCCGAGGTCCTTGGCGATCTCATCGGCTTCGCCCCTCGAAAGCACTACCGGTTTATCGTTCTTCTTGTACTTGCCGAGTTCGAAAATTTCCACCACGACTTTATGCGCCGTATCCCGGGGCAGCATGGTCGATCCCTTGATGTAGAAATGTTCCATGTAGGGCAGGCTGCCGATGATCTTACCTTGCTTGAATTCTACGATGGGAATGACTTGCTGGGAGAATGCCCGGGAAGGGCAACTGAGTAGTACGAGACACAGGATTAGGAGAGTCTTGTGAGTTGTTTCCATGGTGCGGCTTCCAAGTCGTTTAATCGTTTGGGGAACAATAATCGCTCAATGTAGGGAAAAATTTAGAATTTTCGGCGGAGTGGAGCGATTTCGTTCGTAAAAAAAGAGGTGCTTCCGTTCACTCCTCACTCCTCCCCTTCCCCGGAGTCGGCGCCGGCCGGGCTGGGCTGTGCGTCGGCGATAGCCCGGCATTCCAGGAAGATGCGCGCCGTACAGCGGGCGCAAACTTCCGGATCGAGGCGTTCGTAGATGGCGGCGATGGCTTCCTGTTTGGTGGTGAAGATATTATCGGGGCCGAAGGCCTCCTCGTAGCCGCCGGAGAGGAACACGTCGCGCGCCACCTGCTTGAGGCCGGCCAGGTAGAGGTCGCCGCCCAGGCTGCGCCAGCGCTCGGCTTCCTGCACCAGGAATTCGGCGCCGGTGACGTCGATGAAGTTGACGCCGTTGGAGATGATCAGCAGGTGGCGCTGCGGGTGGTTTTGGCTCAGCTCCCGCAGCCAGCCGGCGATGTGGTCGACCGCCCCGTAGTAGAGCGAGCCGTCGATGCGTACGACCTTCAGCTGGGGGCATTCCGGCAGCGGCTTGCGGACGATATTGGTGAAGTGGCGGTTCTCATCGTCGGGGTCGGGCGCCAGCACTGCGATGTGGGGTTTCGAGGTGCGGCGCAGGTAAAACACCAGCGAGAGGAAGACGCCGATGTAGATGGCGAATTCCAGCTCCAGGAAGAGCGTACAGAAGAAGGTGACCAGCAGCACCAGGATCTCCTCGCGGCTCGCCTTGAAGATGCCCCGGATGTGGTGCACGTCGACCAGGTTGTAGGCCACCAGCAGGATGATGCCGCCCATGGCCGGCATGGGCAGGTAGGCCGCCAGCGGCGCCACCAGCAACAGGAAAGCCATCAGCAGCACCGCAGCGAAGATGGCCGACAGGGGCGTGCGCGCGCCCGCCGTATGGTTGACGCCCGAACGCGTGAACGAGCCCGAGCCGGCGTAGCACGAAAACAGGCTGCCGACGATATTGGAGAGGCCCTGCCCGATAAACTCCTGGTTGCCGTTGATGCGCTGGTGCGTCTTGGTGGCGATGGCGCGTCCGATGGCGACCGCCTCGATGAGGCCGAGCAGGGCCACGGCAAAAGCGTTGGTGGCCAGTTTGCGGATATTGGGGATGGTGAGTTCGGGCACTTCAAAAGGCGGCAGCCTGGCCGGCATCTCGCCTACGAAGCGGATGCCGCGCGCCTCGCCGCCCAGCAAGACGGCGATGATCGCGCCCAGCACCATGGCGATGAGGAGGTGCGGCAGCCGGCGCGACAAACGCCGCGCCAGGACGGCGATGGCCAGCGTAGCCAGCCCCACGCCCAACACGTAGAGGTTGGTCTCCGGCAGGGAAAACAGAATATCGCGCCAGGTGTCCAGGAAGCCCTCGCCCTTGGGGATAGTGACGCCCAGCACGTGCCGCAGCTGGCTGGTGGCGATCAGCACCGCCGCCCCCGCGGTGAAGCCGATGACGACGGTATGCGAGACGAAGTTGGTGAGCACGCCCAGCCGCGCCAGCCCGAGCCCGAGCTGGAAAGCGCCGGCGAGGAAGGTGAGCACAAAAGCCAGTTGGACAAACTGCTCGGTGCCCGGCTCCGCGAAGCGGCTGATGGCCGCAAATACGACCAGCGAGATGGCGGTAGTCGGCCCCGAGATGAGGTGCCGGGATGAGCCGAATAGCGCCGCGATGATGGGCACTACGATGGCGGTATACAATCCGTAAATGGGCGGCATGCCCGCGATCATGGCGAAGGCGACCCCCTGCGGCAGCACCACGATGGCACCGGTGACGCCGGCAATAAAATCGGCCTGCAGGGTCTCTCGGTTGACCAGGGGCCACCACTCCAGAAAAGGAAAAAACTTGCTGACGGTTTTTTGCTTGTTGGCCACGGCTTGGATTTTTGGTGCAAAGGTAGGGCATCAGCGGGGATTATGGAATTAGCAAAACGTAATACGAAGAGCGACGACCGGTACGTTCGGATTGCAATAGTTAAAGCATCCAAATGAAAATAACCGTTCCTTTCTTCCTGCGCACCGGGCGGCTCGCCCGCTTCCCGTTCGGCGTCGCTCCCGAGGCCCCCACCGACGCCCTGGGGGCCCGGCCCGGCTGGACTGCCCCATCGGCAAAAGAACCCAATCCGGGTGAAATGGCTTCCTTTTTTTCTGACGATGATCAGTGGTTGGAATTTGGTCGCTTTATTGGGTGGCGTGACGGAGTGTAAACGTTTTAGAGCGATTGTAAGCGATTGCAAATGGGTTGAAAGGGAAGAGACTGGAGCCGATAAGTAATTTGGTGCAAACACCTGTTAATGGGTGGTTTACGAATTTACGAAATACCTTTGGGGACTCATGGGCCTGTACCTGCTCAACATGTAATTACCCAGTCAAAAAGTTAGGGTACTGAGATAAGGCAGAAGCCTGTACCCGTCTTTTTTCCTTCCTCTGGGAGTCTTAAAATTGACTTTTTACTCCGTGCTCGGAAAAGCGATGGGCGGGATGAT
>CAYQQU010000115.1:0-11655 GCA_964419545.1 uncultured Saprospiraceae bacterium
GCTGGTTTCCAGCTTGAGCTCTTGTTCGTTAATTGTGCCTGCCTCTTCAAAAAGCCCAGTTACCGCCTCCTTCAGCTTACTTTGGTTACTTTTCAACCCCAAAACATAGTCCGCCTCCTGGCTTATCACCTGCTGGGCAATTGCCTTTTGGCAGCCCATCGCGTCTATGGTTATTATACAGCCACGCAGGTCCAACCATTCCAAAAGCGCAGGGATAGCCGTGATCTCATTCGACTTATCCTCTGTTTTGTATTGGCCCAGGCACAATTGCAACTCGTTGCACCAAGCCTGTACCAGGTGTACAGCGCTTTTGCCTCCTTCCGAGTGCGGAGTTTGCTGTTCCTTCTTAGTGGCGCTGCCGCGCAGCTTCTTTCCATCTACATTGATTACTGTGCCGTCAGGCAATTTAATATCCTTTGTAGCCCAGCCAATGAAACGCTCCTCGAATGCCCGGTTATCTAAAAGCGATATTACCCGGTTGATGGTATCATGTGAGGGCGTACCATTTTCATATTTGTAGAAGCCGCGAAGCCAATCTACCTTCTCGTTCCCAAAGTCAGCGATTTCCTCCCACTCCGTAAAACCGCTGACTACGGCGCTAAGGGTGAGGAATAATATTTCGCCGATTGTATATTTCTTGTGCCGGTCGATCCTGAAGTCAGGAACTCCATCAAACACAGTGATCAAGCTTTGGAGCGTAACTCGGTTCTCAGTCATTTATTTTTTCCGACAAAGCTACCGCTTTGTTTTTATTCGGCAGTTTTATGCGTCTGCCCTTGGGGGGGCAGCCCTTGCAAAAGGTCAGCCTACTGGCTTGGCCTTTTTCCGTCACCGCCTCTCACTCGAACAAGTTCGGCTTGGCCGGTAACGAAAAAAGGCCATTTCGCGATGCGAAATGACCTTTTGCAAGTGCTGTCGGGGCAGCAGGATTCGAACCTGCGGCCCCCTGCTCCCAAAGCAGGTGCGCTAACCGGACTGCGCTATGCCCCGTGTAAGGGTTTGGGTGTGGGTGTGGAGGTCACTTGCGAATTAGACTGAGGAGCATTTTGGAGATGCTCTCCGCTTGTTGGTAGAAAGCTTCGTATTGCGAAAATGGCAATATTCCTAGGTCTAAAAGAATTTGAAGGGTAGCTAGACATTCAAACAGAGAACTACGAGCCATTACATAGAAGCGGCGTTTATCGGCAACCGTAAAGCGCCCGGCCCCTTCTGCAATATTCAGGCCAACACTGATCGCTGACCTTTTCAGTTGGTCTTTGATGAACGGATCTACCTTACGATTGGGATCGCACAAAAAGTAAAGCACGTCCTTACGTAAACGCACGCGCTTTTTGGTAAACGGTCAATTTCTCAAAATCAAACATAGCGACATGAACGAGTGGTTTTCATATCACGCACTGGATTTGTCAAATGACCGCACCTCAACACCTCAAACATCCAACCTCAAAAAGAACATTCTAAAGAGTCTGTACGCGCTCCAAACAAGCTCTCAAACCCAAACCCACACCCAAACTCTTTTCCAAGCGGTGACGGCGGGATTCGAACCCGCGGTACCCCGTTCAGAGTACGCCAGTTTAGCAAACTGGTGGTTTCAGCCACTCACCCACGTCACCGGATAGAACTGAATAAGGTAGAACGCCCGCCAAAACTCGGGGGAGTGAAGGCGGCCGTGTACCGTTAAAAAGTTGTGTGCCGATTCTTCCCATCGTTTGGGAAAGAAGCCCTTCTTTTCAGGGCGAATGCAAAATTAGAGAAAGGCGCCCGCTTATGCAAGGCGGGCGTTGGTTTTTTCCATACGTCCATTGGATAAAGGGCCGGGAAAGGCAAAAAGTTCCCGGCTCGTTCATTTATCGTTCAGGCTCAACTTAATTTTCTTTTCCAGGTCGTCGACGGTCTCTTTGAAGATGGCGTCGGTCTCCATGAGGTCCTGCACGGTTTTGCAGGAGTAGATGACGGTGCTGTGGTCGCGGCCGCCGAAGGTTTCGCCGATGGCTTTGAGCGACTTGTCGGTCAGGTTTTTGGCCAGGTACATCGACAGTTGGCGGGCGATCACTACCTGCCGCTTGCGGGTTTTGCCCTGCAGGCGGTCGACCGGCATGCTGAAGTGTTCGGCCACCAGTTGCTGGATGAACTCGACGGTGATCTCGCGGTTCAGCTCCGAGACGAAGTTGCGCACCACCTCCTTGGCCAGGTCCATATCGATCTCGCGGCGGTTGAGCGACGACTGGGCGATCAGCGACACCAGTACGCCTTCCAGTTCGCGGATGTTGCTTTTGATGTTGAAGCTGATGAACTCCAGTACGTCGTGCGGCAGCTCGATGCCTTCGCGGCTCATCTTGGCCTCCAGGATGGCCCGGCGCGTCTCCAGGTCGGGCGCCTGCAGGTCGGCCGAGAGGCCCCACTTGAAGCGGGAGATCAGGCGTTCCTGCATGCCGTCCAGGTCTTTCGGCGGCCGGTCGGACGTCAGGATGATCTGCTTGCCGTTCTGATGCAGCTGGTTGAAAATGTGGAAGAAGATCTCCTGCGTTTTCTGTTTATTGGCCAGAAACTGAATATCGTCGACAATGAGCACGTCGATGAGCTGGTAAAAGTTGACGAAGTCATTGACGGCGTTATTCTTGATCGATTGAATGATCTGGTTGGTGAAATTCTCCGAAGAGACGTATAGCACCTGCTTCCCCGGGAAGCGGTCGACCACCTCGTTGCCCACGGCCTGCGCCAGGTGCGTCTTGCCGAGGCCCACCTCGCCGAAGATGACCAGCGGGTTGAACGACGTCTCGCCCGGTTTTTTGGCGATAGCCAGGCCGGCGGATCGCGCCAGCCGGTTGCAGTCGCCTTCGATGTAATAACTAAAGGTGTACTGCGGGTTGAGCATGGGGTCGATCTTCACCTTCCGGATACCCGGAATGACAAAGGGGTTTTTGATGCTCTCCGTGTCTACCATACCCGGTGTCCCGTTATCGCTGCGGCGCTGCCCTTTCGAGGTGGCTTCCACGGCGCTCTGCTGGCGGCGCAGGCTCATCAGAATCTGATATTCCAGCCGGCCGCGGTCGCCGAGCTCTTTACGGATGGTGGTTTTCAGCAAATTGACATAATGCTCTTCCAGCCATTCGTAGAAGAATTTGTTGGGCACCTGAATCGTAAGGGCGTTGTTTTCCAAACGCACGGGCTTAATGGGTTCGAACCAGGTTTTGTAGCTCTGTTGATTTACGTTTTTGCGAATAAACTGCAAACAGTTATCCCAGACTGTAGCATGATCTCTAACCATTCTCCAGTTAATTTTGCCCTAATGGCAGATTAACAAATTGCTTTCGGTAATAAACACCTTGGTTGTAACGAAGAGTATCAGTAAGTTAGAGACAAGGATGCACCCTGGGTGAATCTCTGAAAGGATCTCCAGATGTTAGTTTGTTCAACCGATTTCATTAGCGAAGGATTACAAAGATGAGAAAAAATTTTAAATCCCGAAATGGGGAGGCCGGATTTTGTGGTATATTTTTTTCGATAATTTCATTTTGGGGTAATTTGTCATCTTTTTGCTGATTTTAAGTGGCGTTGTCTTTTTTTTGAACAGCCCCTGAAAATTAGGGATTTAGAGAAAAAATGTAAGCGTGTTGTTGGGAAGGGCTTTGGTTAACAGGGTATTTGAGAGCTTCCAGAGGTATTTTGGTCCCATGCTTCGGGTCATTCGTCACTGCAACTGGCGCATCAGCCAACTGCGTTCGCTGAGCATTTTGGTGTCCTGAATCCTTTCGAGCAAGGTCGAACGGGATACGTTGTCGCGCTGTAATTGCCCGAGCAGCGCGATGAAATTCTGGTAAGGGGCCTTGATCTGCCGCGGAAGCTGCCGGTTGCGCTGTAAATACAGGCGGAAGGAAGACAGCAGGGAGAGCAGGGCTTCTTCGGCTTCTGTTTCGTAGTAGATTTTCAGGAGCATGACCTTGGCGCCGAGGCTGTAGTGGATGTCGGAAAACTCGACTTTATTGAGGTGCTCGAACGCATTGGAGAAGTCGCGCCGGTGATAATAAAGGTCGGCCAGGTTGAAATGGAACGCATCGTCCTGCTGCTTTTGGGGCAACTGCCCGGCGTAACGGGTGATAAAGGATTCGACCCAGTCGAACTGCTCTAGCCCGAGCCCCAGCTTGACCATGTTCTTGAACGTCCAGGGCGACAGCCGGCCGCCGTCGAGCAGGGCGCCGTGCTCCAGGCCTTCGCGGTAGAGGGCCATGAGCAGGGTGGCGTAGCGTTTTTCGCCGTAGCGCAGTTGCTGAATACAATAGTTGATGGCGAAATAGTACAGGTCGCGTTGCTCCGCCGGCGAAAAGACGGACCGGTGCTCGCGCAGGGCTTCCCGAAATGAATTGAAATGGGTGTCGGCCGGCGCCTCGGTCAGCAGCACCAGCAGACGGTAATAAAGGTCGACCGCCGGCACGGTCCGGAAATCGCCGCCGGCCAGGTATTGCTTGAGCTCGTCGACCATGCGCCGGTCGTACGCGCCGGTGATGATCTTCTGGCGGTCAATCATCGCGCAGAGGAACTTGAGCTTTTTGGTGAGAAAAAAAGCCTCCAGGCTGTCGCTGGCGGCCTGCAGAGCGGGGTCGAAACGGCGTACCTGCCGGCTCTCGAAGTGGCGCTCGCTTACTTCGTCCAGCAGGTAGCGCTGCAGCCAGTACTCTTCATCCCGCTCCGGAAACTGCTGCAATTGCCGGCGGGCGCGCCGCAGCGCGTGGGCGTAAGGCTTCTCCAGACGACGGTCGACGCATTCCCGGAGCAGCATATAATCCGCCAATACCCCTTCGGCTTCAAAGCGGCGGACCGCCAGAAAGCGTTCCGCCAGCTGCTGAAGCTCGCTCAGCTGGTGGTTGAAGGCGCGTTCGTCGTACGGCGCACCCGGCGCCCATTCTTCGTACAATTGGGCGCGCTCCGGCAATGCGCTCTGCTGAAGCTTGCTGCGCAACAGCCGGGCCAACCCCGCCAGTTCGTCCCGGCGATTGAAGTAAGGGGAGGATAAAAAAGTGAGAAACGACCGCCATTCGTAACCCGAAAAAGAAGACAATAAGGCAATTAACTTACTTTTTTCCATGATGCCGCGCGCTTATTTGCTCAGAGTTTTTCCGGTAAAAGTTAGCTAGAGTGGATTTCAATTATTTGATTAAAAACAACTTACACATATAAGCCTGTCTTTTTGTCCTGATAAATCTAAAAAAAAGAAATTGAAGCCCCCCGCTTTTCCCCCTACATTTGAACCAGAAACCGGGAAAAAGCCCGACACACGGCAAAAAAATCCGACCATGCACCGTCTGCTTTATCTACTTATCTTAACCCTGCTGATCGCAGCGCCGCTCCTGGTCCGGGCGCAAGTCTTCCCCGGTGACGCCGACAATAACGGCCGGGTGGAGCACTACGATCTGCTGCCTATCGGCTATGCGTTCGGCGCCGTCGGCCCGGCGCGGCTGGACGCCGAGATCGAATTTGAAGAACAGAACGTGGCCCTGGCCTGGAGTCAGAACTTTCCCGGCGGCCTCAATTACGCCTATGCCGACGCCAACGGCAACGGCTTGGTCGAGATCGGCGATTTTCTGGCCGTCCACCTCAATTACGATAACGCTCAGGCGGTGGTCGACGAAGTGACGGCGCCGGGCGGCTCGCCCGGATTTGATCCCGGATTTCAGTTTGACGTGACCAGCCTGCCCGCCGGTATTTCCCAGGGACAACTGCTGGAAATTCCCATTCGACTAGGGAGCACCCTGCAGCCGGTATCGCTTTGCGGCTTTACCTTCGACCTGGAATACGACAACGAATACGTGCGGTCGCTGCAGCTTTCTTTCACAGGTTCCTGGCTGGGCGGGAGCAACAATGCTTTATTTTTCTTTCAGCGTACCAAACACGATTTCGCTACTTCCACTGTCTCCGCGGCGCAAACGCGCTTCGGCCCGAACCCGGTTACCGGTTTCGGCGAGGTGGGCCGCTTGTCTATCGTCATCGAAGACGACCTGATCGGCCTGCTGCCCGCCGATATGGACAGCACCACGGTGAAGTTGCGCCTGCGGGCCGGGCCGGCGGTGGACGGCGACTTTCATTTGGTGCCGCTCGTTTCCGATTCCATAGAACTGACGATCTATCATCCGGATTACCTGCTAAGCGCCGTCGATCAGGAGATTACGGACCGATCGCTGCGACTATTTCCCAATCCCGCCGCTGACCACGTGTGGCTGCAACTGAACCGGTCCTGGCAGTCGGTGGCCTTGTTCGATCCGCTCGGCCGCTGCCGCTACCGGCGCGATTACGACGGCCGCCAGCAGCTGAGGCTGGAGCTCCGGGAGCTGCCCCCCGGCCTGTACCTGATCCGGTTGCGGGGCCCGGATTACCTCGTCACCCGCACATTGATCGTAGAGTAAACACCATTTTTTATCATACTACAAGTCAAGCAAAAATGAAAAGGACACTATTTACCCTATGCTTTGCGCTGCTCTTTGGTCACCTCGTCGCTGCCGACGTGATCATCGCCGGGCAGGTTTTTTTCGGGGATGACCCGCCGCAGCCCACCGGAGGGTATCCCGTTGAAGTCCGGCTTTTCGACGGCCAGCTCGACATCGATACGCTACTGGTAACCGACAGCGACGGCTTTTACGAACTTGCCGTTCCTTATGATTTCTCCCCGGCGCTTTTGCTGGAGGCGACGATTTCGGTGCTGGACTTCTGCCTGGGGGTCGACCTCCAGGAGTCCTTTCAGTTGTCACCCGACGCTCCCCAGGTGACGGGGGTAAACTTTTACGTCTGTGAAGATATCGTACCCCCGCCGCCCCCGCAACAGTGCCAGGCCTTCTTTACCTATGAGTTGTTTTCCGACAATCCGCTGCAGGTGCAGTTTTGGGATCTGTCGTACAGCAATACGCCGATTCAGTCTTGGACCTGGGATTTCGGCGACGGCAATAACAGTACCGAACCCGATCCGCAACATACCTATCCCGCGGAAGGTGTTTATCTCGTTACGCTCACCATCGCCACCGATTCCTGTACGGCCATCACGAGTTTTGACGTAGTTGTCGGTGACGACGGGCCGTGTGATTGCGACTTTTCGGATTACGATCCGGTTTGTGTGGCGGTGACCGGAACCGATGAACCTATCTTTTTCGTCAACGCCTGTGTGGCGGCCTGTGAAGGGTTCGGCCCCGATGATTTCGTCGATTGCGGGGATATCTGCTTCTGCCCGGAATACTACGATCCGGTCTGTGTGGCGACAGCGGACGGCGACACCCTCACGTTCGACAATCCGTGCTTCGCGGCCTGCGAGGGCTTCGACGAAGGCGATTATTTCTCTTGTAGCGATCCGGCTTTCTGCGATTGCCCGCTGGAGTTCGATCCGGTCTGCGTGGCTATGGATGACGGGACAGTGATGACCTTGTTCAATGCCTGCTTCGCCGCCTGCCTGGGCTACGGTCCGGATAGTTTTGTGGATTGCAGCAGTACCGATCCCTGCGATTGTCCGGATGAATTCGATCCGGTCTGTGTTATCACGGTGTTCGGTGAGATTTTCACTTTCCCGAATGCCTGCTACGCCGACTGCGCGGGCTTCGGACCCGATAGCTTCGTCGATTGCGCGGACGATTGTTTCTGTCCGGATTTCTACGCGCCCGTTTGTGTAGCGACAGCTGACGGCGATACGCTGACTTTCGACAATCCCTGTTATGCGGAATGTGAGGGCTACGGGCCGGATGCTTACTTCGATTGTGATCCGGCGGATCCCTGCGATTGCCCCGACGAATTTGATCCGGTCTGCGTCACCCTCGACGACGGGACGATTTTCCCGTTCCCCAACGTCTGCCTGGCCAACTGCGCCGGCTTTGGAGACGATCAGTTCGTCGACTGCACCGATGATTGCATTTGCCCGCAGTACTTCGATCCGGTTTGTGTGTTGACGGCCGCCGGCGATACCCTTTCTTTCGAGAATGCCTGCTATGCGGAGTGCGAAGGCTTCGGTCCGGACGAATATTTCGAGTGTACGCCCGATAACGGATGCGATGATGTATTTGATCCGGTCTGCGTAACGCTGGACGGCGGGTCGGTGATTCCCTTCCCCAATGAGTGCTACGCGCAACAGGCCGGCTTCGGCCCCGACCAGATCGGCGATTGCCCGGACGATTGCTTCTGCCCGGGTGTGTACAACCCGGTTTGCGTGGTGACGGCCGCCGGCGACACCCTTACTTTCTCCAACGGCTGTTACGCCGAATGCGAAGGGTTTGGCCCGGATGACTATTTCGAATGTACGCCGGATGACTGTGATTGTCCGGACGTCTATGACCCGGTTTGCGTGGCTACGCCGTCCGGTCTCATCATTCAGTTCGACAATGCCTGCTTGGCCGTCTGCGAAGGCTTCGAGCCCTGGATGTTCCAGCCCTGTGAAGATACGCAGTTCTGCTTCGCCGACTTCTCGATGGTCGTTACCGATCCCGCAAGCCTGACGGTGACCTTCGATGCGCAAACCTGGTTCGGCGACGATACGCCCGTTTCCTGGATTTGGGATTTCGGCGACGGCAATACGGGCGCCGGGGAAACCGTAACCCACACCTATGCCGAAGAAGGCATCTACGACGTGACCCTTACGGTGAGCAGCGACAGCTGTACGACGACCGTAACGCGGCACGTCTGCGTGGGCGGTGGCGGCGTCTTCCCCGGCCCGGAATGCCAGGCGATGTTCTTCTTTACGCAGACGGGGGCCGACCCGACTGTCTTCCAGTTCCTTGACCTTTCCTTCGGTGCGATCGAGAGCTGGCACTGGGACTTCGGCGACGGCAGCGAAAGTATGGAACAAAACCCGGTACACCAGTACGATGAGCCGGGCATCTATCAGGTTACCCTCAAAGTGACCGGCGTCGACGGCTGCGAAAGCTCGGTTGCGCTGCTCGTCTTCCCGCAGGTCGACACCTGGTACAATACGGAATGTACCGCGCTCTTCCTGCCGTTCTTCACCCCGGAAGAGAACCTGGTGTTCTTCTTCAATCTCTCCAGCTTCGATGCGGTCAGCTTCGAGTGGGATTTCGGCGACGGGACGACCAGCACGGAACCGGAGGCCGTACACCAGTATTCTGAGCCCGGTGTCTATACGGTAACGCTCACCATCACTACCGCCGACGGGTGCACCAACACTTTCGAGGCCGTGCTGGATCTCGATGAGGATAACTTTACCGGCAGCCCCGAATTTGCTTTGCTGTCGGATACGGAAACACTGGCGACCACCCGGCAACGCTGGTCGTTGTATCCGAACCCCGTCAAAGACGACCTGACACTGGAAGTGACCGGCCATACGGGCGGCCGTACTACCCTGGAGTTGCTGAATGCAACCGGCCAGATCCTGCGCGTGCAGACGCTCAACCTGCCGCCGGAAACGGCTCGCACGGAACTCTCCACCGCAGCCCTGCCGGCCGGCCTTTATTTCCTCCGCCTCCGCACTCCGGACGGCCTGCAAACCCTGCGCTTCATCAAACGTTAATCCGGGTCAACCAGGCCCTGCAATGAAAAAAAGCTGATCGGCCCCCGCCGGTCAGCTTTTTTTATACACCCACACCCACACCCACACCCAAACCCACACCCACACTCATTCAAAAAGCCTCCCCGCCCGCCCCGGCGGAACCACTTCCAGGTGGCGGTACGCCTTTTCGGTGGCTTCGCGGCCGCGGGGTGTACGTTGAATGTAGCCTTCCATGATCAGGAAAGGTTCGTGTACTTCTTCGATGGTGCCGCTCTCTTCACCGACGGCCGTAGCGATGGTGCTGAGCCCGACGGGGCCGCCCTTGAACTTGTGGATGATGGTCGATAAGATCTTGTTGTCCATCTCGTCGAGTCCCCCCTCGTCCACGTTGAGCGCCGACAAGCCAAACTGGGCGATCTCATTGTCGATGGTGCCGTTGCCTTTGATCTGGGCAAAATCGCGGATACGCCGCAGCAGGGCGTTGGCGATGCGGGGCGTACCGCGGCTGCGCCGGGCGATCTCGCGGGCGCCGTCGGCGGTGATGGGTACTTCCAGGATCTCGGCGGAACGGTATAGGATGCGCTCCAGCGTTGGGATATCGTAATAGTCGAGGTGGCAGTTGATGCCGAAGCGCGCCCGCATAGGCGCCGTGAGGAGCCCCATGCGCGTGGTGGCGCCGACCAGGGTAAACGGGTTGAGGGAGATCTGTATGCTGCGGGCGTTGGGCCCGCTATCGATCATGATATCGATGCGGTAGTCTTCCATAGCGGAGTAGAGGTACTCTTCCACTACGTTGTTGAGGCGGTGGATCTCGTCGATGAAGAGGACGTCGCCGTCTTCGAGGTTGGTCAGCAGGCCGGCCAGGTCGCCGGGCTTTTCGAGTACCGGGCCGGAGGTTAGTTTCAGGCCGGCGCCCAGTTCGAAAGCGATGATATGCGAGAGCGTCGTCTTGCCCAGGCCGGGTGGGCCGTGGAGCAGGACGTGGTCCAGCGCTTCGCCGCGCTGACGGGCGGCGGCGATGAAAACCTGGAGGTTCTCGACGATCTTGGGCTGCCCGCTAAAATCATCCAGCGCTTTGGGACGGAGCGATTTTTCGACCAATTGCTCTTCATGGTCCATTTGCTCTCCGGAAGGATCGAGGTAAGGATTCGACATCGCAAGTTTTTTCTTCCCTCCAAAATAGGGTTCTGCCGTGAAATGGACAACTGCCCGGGAGAAACCGGCGCCGGTGCGTTGTATCCCTGCATTTATTTTCGTATTTTAA
Source organism: uncultured Saprospiraceae bacterium (assembly GCA_964419545.1). Taxonomy (GTDB): domain Bacteria; phylum Bacteroidota; class Bacteroidia; order Chitinophagales; family Saprospiraceae; genus CAYQQU01. The sequence continues at coordinate 10,734 of CAYQQU010000115.1, forward strand.
GCCGCTGATGGTGAATTCTTCACATATACTGGAATCTGTTTTCCAGCGCAGCCTGGCCCTACTTTACGTGCTGGCGGTCGCGGCTTTTTTCGGGGCGCCCGCCCAGAGCGAAGGAAAAGGCCTTTCGTCCTCCGGTCAGCAACTGACCGAATGGGTAGGAGTGGCTCAGGACGAGGCGGCGGCGCCGCTGGAAATAAACATTTCGGAAGAACCGGGGCCGCTCTTCACCCCCCCGCCCTCGAAAGATCGACCACGCCGGATAGCTTATGGCCTTTCAGCGGTCGATCAACGCTGTCGGCTTAAGCTCAAACGAGCCGAGCAGGTATTTCTTTCCATCAAACCGCTATTGGCTCCTTCCCGGCGGTTGCTCCGCTTTCCTCATCCGGGGAAAGGCGACGTCCCTCCTTTGGGTTGATCTCCGCTTTTACCGTTATCGCTTTCCGCGCCCGGTGATGGTTGCGTCATTCGCCGGAGCCGTTTTTAGTTAATCTTAAAAAGTAGATCAAGATGAGAAAGATCATATTCTGGGTGCTATTGCTCAGCACCCTGCTCAGCATTTTTTTGCCCCCTTCCGTACAGGCCGCTCCCGGCCTGGAAATCATTCTGGAATGTCAGACCCAGCCCTGCGACCGGGCGGACCTTCAGCGTTCCGGAGAGGTACTTTTGGCCCGGCTCGATGCTTTCGGCATGCCGGGAAGTAAGGTCGTTCCGGATTTCGAAGAAGGCCGTCTCCGCGTACAACTCAAAACAGCTGCCGACCAGGCGACTTTGCGCCATTTGCTAACGGCCAAAGGCGAACTGGCATTCTGGGAAACCCATTCCCGCGAAGCGTTTTTTGAAACGCTGACCGACACGCAGCTCGCCGTTATGCTCAGAGCTTGTTTGGAGGTAGTGCTTTTGAAGCGAAAAACTCAGATTTTGG
>CAYQQU010000116.1:0-11586 GCA_964419545.1 uncultured Saprospiraceae bacterium
ACCCAAAATCTGAGTTTTTCGCTTCAAAAGCACTACCTCCAAACAAGCTCTCACTCAAAAAAACGAAGAAACCCCGGCAGAGCGCACTCCGTCGGGGTTCCGGTTATCTATCGTTCGCCGGTTGGCGAGCTTACTGATCGTTTTCCTCTTCGTCCTCTTGCGAGAGTTGTTCCCGCAGGGCGGAGAAGGCGTCCAGGTCGCCCAGGGTAGAGCGTTCCACGTTGTCTTGCGTTTTCTTGACAGCGGTGCGGGTCTTTTTGCGCTCTGCCTGACGTTCGCGTTTCACCTGTTCGTCGGCTTCGCGGCGAATATCTTCCAGGTAGCGGAGGTGCGAGACCAGGATGCGCTTGTCGTCGCGGTTGAACTCGATGACCTTTACCATGAGGGCTTCTTCCACTTCCGCCAGCTGGCCGTCTTCTTTGCGCACGTGTTTGATGGGTGCGAAAGCTTCCAGGCCGTAGGGCAGCTGAACGATCGCTCCGCGGTCGTCGCGGCGCAGGATCGTAGCTTCGTGGTAAGAGCCGACCGGGAATACCGATTCGAAAGTATCCCAGGGGTTTTCTTCGAGTTGTTTGTGGCCGAGCGAGAGTTTGCGGTTCTGCTTATCGATGTCGAGAATGACGATATCGATGGTTTCGCCCACTTTGGTGAACTCCGAGGGGTGGGAATAGCGCTTGGTCCACGACAGGTCGGAGATGTGGATCATGCCGCCGATGCCCTCCTGCAGTTCCACGAAGACGCCATAAGGAGTGAGGTTTTTCACCTCGCCGGAATGGCGGCTGTTTTCGGGGAAGCGTTCTTCGATGTCGCTCCAGGGATCTTTGGTCAGTTGTTTGATCGACAGCGACATTTTTCGGTCTTCGCGGTCGATGGTCACCACTTTCGCTTCGTATTCCTGATTGATCTTGAAGAACTCGCGAGCATTGATCGGCTGGTTGCTCCAGCTCACCTCGGAAACGTGAATCAGGCCTTCTACGCCCGGCTGAATTTCGAGGAAAGCGCCGTAATCTTCGATGTTGACGATACGGCCTTTAACGACTGAGCCTTCCTTGATGTTTTCGTCGAGTACTTCCCAGGGATGCGGCTGCAGCTGCTTGAGGCCAAGCGAGATCCGTTTTTTGTTCTCGTCGAAGTCGAGCACCACCACATTGATCTTCTGGTTGAGGGCGAGCACTTCGCTCGGGTGGCTGATGCGGCCCCAGGAGATATCCGTGATGTAGAGCAGGCCGTCGACACCGCCCAGGTCGAGGAAGGCGCCGAAGTCGGTGATATTTTTGACCACCCCTTCGAGAACCTGTCCTTTTTCGAGGCTGGCGATGATGGCGTCGCGCTGCTCGGCCAGGTCGCTTTCGATGAGCGCTTTGTGAGAGACCACGGCGTTTTTGATCTGTTCGTTGATCTTGACCACCTTGAATTCCATGGTCTTACCCACGTACGAATCGTAATCGATGATGGGTTTGATATCGATCTGCGAGCCGGGAAGGAAAGTCTCCAATCCGCCGCAGTCGACGATCAAGCCGCCTTTGGTTTTGCTGATGACGGTGCCTTTGATGACGGTGCCGTTCTCGTAGGAGTCCTTGATGTTTTCCCAGGCACGCAGCAGTTTGGCTTTGCGGCGCGACAGAGAAAGCTGCCCGCGGGCGTCTTCCTGTTGTTCGACGTATACTTCCACCTGATCGCCGACCGCCAGGTCGGGATTGTCGCGGAATTCTGACACCTGTACCAGTCCGTCGGATTTGAAACCGATATCCAACACGACGTCACCATCCTGAATGGCGGTTACTTTGCCTTTCACGATCTCGTTTTCGATGACGTTGGTGAGGGTGGCGTCGTACTGTTGCGTATACTGTTCGATTTCCTGTTCGGAATAAGGCAATATCTGTTTATTGCCGACCTCCCAGTTGAAGTCGTCGTGAGCGCCGCCGGCTTCGAGTTCCTCATCGACCAGTTCGAGTTCATCTTCTTCCTCGTCATCGCCGTCTCCGTTGTCGTTGTCGTCCTCGTCGCTATCGGTAGCGTTTTCGTCGTCCTGTTCTTCTTCAGTTTCCGATTCGCCGGCATCAGTTTCCGCCTCTTCTTCATCGGCCTCCTCTTTTTTCTTGGCCTCCACTTCGGCGGGTTGCTCCGCCTCCGTTTTCTCCGGCTGCGGCGTTTCTTCTACTTCCGCTTTCTTTTCCTCAGGTTCTTCAGCGGGCGATTCGGGTTCAGCTTGGTTTTGATCTTCAGGAGATTGCGCCTCCTGTTCTTCGAGTTTTTCTTTCTCGTTTTTTTTGTCTTCTAGCATTGAAAGAATGCTTTTTTTGTTAGGTAATTTTTTTAGCGGGGCAAATATACGACAATTGCGGTGCAAAAGAAAAGGAAGCAATTGAAAATCAGGAAATTTCGCCCGGTCGGAAGCAGCTGGTTATCTTTTCTTTGTAAGCAATCGACGGCGGTGAGAACTAAAATTTGTACTTTTGGTTGTAAAAAAGAGGAAATTTGGTTTTTTTAAGATCGAACGGCCGGATTTCCAAAAAAATACCACGCGCTCCCGGCTGATAACCAAAGCAAGCTCTCAAGCCCTTTTCCAAACTAAAAAGGTGACCGCATGAACGAACAACGTCCCTGGTTGAAAAACTATCCGAACGGCGTACCCGCCAACATCAATCCCGATGCGTATCCGAGTCTGGTGGATATGCTGGAAGCAACCTTTGAGAAATATCGCGGGTTGAAGGCCTTTTCCTGCATGGGAAAAGAGATGACATACGACCAACTCGACAAGATGTCCCGTCAATTCGGGGCATACCTTCAATCGCGCGGCCTGGAGCCGGGGGATAAGATCGCGCTGATGATGCCCAATTTGCTGCAGTATCCCGTTGCTCTGATCGGGGCCTTGCGCGCCGGGTTGGTCATCGTCAATACCAACCCGTTATACACCCCGCGGGAGATGCACCATCAGTTTACCGATTCGGGCGCCAAGGCGATCGTGATCGCGGAAAATTTCGCCGCCAACCTTCAGCAGGTCCAATCGGATACGCAAATCAAGACCGTGATCATTACCAGTATCGGCGAGCTGCTCGGTTTTCCGAAAAAAAATATCGTGAACTTCGTCGTGCGGAACATCAAAAAAATGGTCCCGAAATACGATATTCCCAATACGGTATCCTTTTCGGAAGCCGTCAAGCAAGGAAGGAAATTTTCCCTGCGGTCCGTTTCCCGCAATCCCGAAGATGTCATTTTGCTGCAATACACCGGCGGCACCACGGGTGTAGCCAAAGGCGCGATGCTGACCAACCGCAACCTGGTGGCCAATATGGAACAGATCCGGGCCTGGATGCATCCCTTCCTGAAAGAGAGAGAAGAGATCGCCCTGTGCCCTTTACCGCTCTATCACATCTTTGCCTTTACGGTCAACTGCCTGGCCCTGATGAGTTTTGGGATGATGAACGTGTTGGTGACCAACGCCCGCGACCTGCCGTCGCTGATCAAAGCGATGAAGTCGTATCCCATCTCGGTCATCACCGGGGTCAATACCCTATTCAATGCGCTGGCCAATCACAAGGATTTCAGCAGTGTCGATTTTTCATCGCTTAAGATAACCGTCGGCGGCGGTATGGCCGTGCAAAGGCCGGTAGCGGAGCGGTGGCAAAAAATAACCGGCTGCGCCCTCTCGGAAGGCTATGGCATGACGGAATCATCACCGGTAGTAACGGTCAATCCGCTCGATGAGAACGGCCGACTGGGAACGATCGGACTCCCGCTTTCTTCTACCGAGGTGCGGATTGTTGATGAAGAAGGCAAGGTGCAGGGCCCCGGAGGAGTGGGCGAACTACAGGTAAAGGGCCCGCAGGTCATGAAAGGCTATTTCAATCAGCCGGAAGCGACTGCCAATACCATCCTCGACGGCTGGCTTTGTACCGGAGATATTGGATCGATGACGGAAGACGGCTTCTTCGAGATCGTCGACCGGAAAAAGGACATGATCAACGTCTCGGGCTTCAACGTCTATCCCAACGAAATTGAAGAGGTTGTGGCCGGGCACCCCAAAGTGAGCGAAGTGGCGGCCATCGGCGTCCCCGACGCCAAGTCCAGCGAGGTCGTCAAGTTATTCGTCGTAAAAAGCGACAAATCGCTCACGGAAAAGGAGCTCATCGCCTTTTGCCGGGAGAACATGACCGGCTACAAAGTACCTAAGAAAGTGGAATTCCGGACAGAGTTGCCGAAAACGAATGTCGGAAAAATCCTGCGGCGCGCGCTGCGCGAAGAAGTGCCCGAAAAGGTCGAAGAATAGACGGATTGCACGGTTAACCGGTCTGATAAATAGCGTCTCAGCCGGGAACCGGATCGCTGGTCAGGCAATCGACCACTGATTTCAGAGAAACGAACATAGGCTCTCGTCCTTCCGAGGTGATCATTTCGTCTTCTTCCATGACCGCGTCTTCGATGAAGGCCAGGAGGTCTTCCTGAGGGTGACCGTCGAAGAAGACGTCGAGTCTTTCCCGGAACCGGCGCGACTTTACCTGCTGCAGCATTTCCCAGTTGCGTTCCTCGGCTTCGCTGAGGTCCTGTTCGGATATTTGCGGCAGGTCCGGTTTCACTGATTCTACCGCCTGCCAGATGACGAGCATCAGGAAAAGCAGATAATCGCGTTCTTCCCGGGTAAAGACTTCGAAGTTTTCGGACAGAAAAAAAGCGAGCAAGGCCGGCTGAGCGTATTGCAGGTGTTCGATGGCCTGCTCGAAGGAGGAATCGGAGGCGCCCAGGTTTTCCGCTACCCGGTCGATTATTTCTTCTGAAACAAATTCCATAGGCTACTTAATAATCTTCATCTCCACCCGCTGGTTTTTTCGCCGGCCGGCTTCGGTGTCGTTGGTGGTCAGGGGCAGCGTTTTTCCGTAGCCCCGGTAGGTGACGCGCTGAGGGGAAATGCCATTCAGGATCAGGTAGTTGGCCACTGCCGCGGCGCGCTGTTTCGAGAGGCTCATAGCCTGGGTGTGGGGCATCCAGCCATGCGTATGGGCCCCGATTTCCACTTCTCGCTCCGGGTACCGGTTCAAAAATTGCAAGAGTCGCTGGAGTTCGTGTTCCGAAGCCGGCTTCAGAACGGCCTTATTGACTTCGAAAAAGATGTTATTGAGCGGGATCATTTCTCCTGGCTCGACGGTTACCGGTTCGAGGTCTTTTTCCAGGATCTGCAGATCGGCCCGAGCCGTATCGGGCGCCGGGCGGGGAGGTTCAGGCGGCTCCGGTGCTCCGCGGGCGGTCAGTTTTTTTTCCGCTTCGAATTGCTGTTGCAGTTTTTTTTCTAGTGCTGAGCGCATTTCACTTTCTTTCTCTTTTTTGGTGGCATATGCCAGTTCATCCCGGAATGCCGTTTTCAGGTCCGATTTCAGGCGGAGCCATTCTTCATTGCCGGTCGAATCGATTGCCGTCAGGGCTTCTGCATCGAGTTTGATCTGCCACAGGGAGTCTCCGGCGGCGGGGGCTCCGGTACCGGGGCGGTCGGTCGTATTAAGTCCCCGCGTGATCAGGCTGCGCAACTCGGCGGTTTTTTCCCGGAGCAATGCCTGTTCTGCAGCGTCCATTTGCGGGGCGAGCTCCCGGGCGGCTTCGGAAAGGAGATCGCCGGTAACCCCGTCTTCCCAGAGAAAGCGGTCCTCCGGGGTGAGGTCCGGACTGGTTTCGGTTTCAAAAAATTTCCGGTAAGTTTCCTTCATTTCGGCCAGCTCTCTTTTTTCTTCCCGGGGCGCTCCCTTGGCCTTCAATTCCTGCGCCGCCGCTCCGTCCGGTGGCAGGGTGTCGCGGGCCACGAATGTATGGTATCGGTGTCGCAGCGCTTCGAGCTGAGGATCGGTCTGGGCGAAAGGATCGATGCCGGCGGCTTGTAGTTTTTTTCGGTACAGCGCCCGTTGTTCGTTGATCTCGGAAATTTCGCCATCCAGTTGCCGGAGCTCCATGGAAAGGTTTTGCACCTCCACTTCCCGCCGCCAGTAAAGCGGGTCCAGTTCGGCGGCGGCCAGTAAATTCCGGCTGTCATCCAGCTCCTCCAGTTGTTGAGGGCCGCCGTCGTAGTATTCGCTGGGAGCAAACCAGCCTTCGGCTTCTGCGTGGACGCCGACATCGGCGGTTTGCGGGATTAAAAAAGCATATTGGCCGTCAGGGCTGATCTCAAGCTGAGGAAGCGCGTCGTCATTTTCCAGAGGTTTTACGGTAAGCCGGACGCCGTCGGCGGGATCGTAGGAACGGATCCGGCCCCGGATGAGGGCCATCGGTAAAGGTTTGAGGGTTTCCGGAAGTTTGACCAGGAACAGGTCCCGGCCGGTAGCGGGTATGCTCTGGTCGAGAATGGCTTCTCCACTCCCCAGCACCGCCAGGCATTTGGTGTGGTCAGGCGCCTCCCCCAGTCGGAGGCCCAGCGGTTGGGGGTTTGTCCAGTTGGTCCAGGACTGGTCTTGACGCCGGCTGACATACCATTGAAAGCCCCTGGGGTCGCTTTTGCGGTTACTGGAGAAGTAAAGGGTTTTGCCGTCTGCGGCGAGGAACACTTGGTTTTCGTCGGCCGGCGAATTGATAGCAGGGCCGAGGCCGGCGGGCGCCGTCCAGGCGCCGTTGTCTTCCCGCAAGGCATAAAAGAGGTCGTTGCCGGTTTCCCGGCCTGCGGCGGAGAAGAGCAGGACGCGACCGTCGTTGCTCAGGTGCAGGGCCCGCGGAGCGACGCCGGGGGGCAGCGGTACAGGCGTGACCAGCCCCCACGAGCGGCCCTGCCGTTGGATTTTCCAAAGCGAAAAGCGGTCCTTTTTCCTGCTCAGTATGAAAAGCTGATTTCCGGAAGGGCTGACGTTGACCACCTGATTGGCGTTTCGATCGTTGATCGGGGCGCCGGCGTTGATGGCGCGCCGCCAGCCGCCGTCGGTCCCGCGGTGCGCTATCCAGATGTCGGCGCTATTCGCCGGACCTATATTTTGCGGATGGCGATTGCGGACGAAGTACAAAGTATTTCCGTCGGGGGATAAAACCGGACAACCTTCATCGTACACCGTGTTGATATTGGATCCCAACGGCTTGGGCGTAGTGGGAAACACCTGGGCGAAACTCCAGTTGAGGGCAAAAAGCAAGAGCAAACTTGGCGAGCATTTCATAACTTATCGACTTCACAGTTAGTACACCTTAATATACGGTTAGCCCTTGGTAAGAAAACATACTTTTCGTCAAAAGTTGGCAAAACCTTCCGGTTTTGAGACGTTATTCTCCTTCCCAAGTTACTCCTCAAAGGAAAAATAAGCGAGCTTTACGCGAAGCAAAAGCTTTCCCTTCCGGATATCGGAACCGATCCGACTTTGTTGAAATAAATCTTCAACAAAATGGAAAGATCCGCCCCTGCCATCGCCGGAAATGGCCGAAAAAGCGGCCGAAAGTATGAATTCAAGAATTAAAACCGGGGCCAAATCAACGAACTTTCATTCATCCCTGAAAGTAATAGAAATATCGGATTTCAGATATTTGATCGTAATGGTTTAATAATCAGTTTTTTGAATCAAAATCTAGGTTGGGCTTTGTCCAGAATCAGCCACATTGCCGAATAAGGCGGTCTGAAAAATTGGATTTTGTTTAACAATGATATATCTTTGATTCAACAAACGGATAGAGAGGTTCAAAAAGTTAAACAAAATCCATTAGCCATGTCACAGTCGGAATTCTATACTCGCTTCAATGAGATGTCAAATCTTCTGAATTCCTTTGCTTACAACCTCACCAAAAATGTAGAGGACGCGAAAGACCTTTTTCAGGAGACCGCTTACCGGGCGATGACCAACCGCGATAAATTTGCTCCGGGAACGAATTTCAAGGCCTGGCTCTTCACGATCATGAAGAACATTTTCATCAACAACTATCGCAAGAAGACGAAGGCGAACATGATCATGGACTCGACGGATAACCATTTTTACCTCAACTCCGGAAGCGTGGTAATTTCTAACGGTGCAGAATCCAATATCATGATGAAAGAACTCACCAAAATGATCGAGGAGCTGGATGACAGCATCAAAATACCTTTCCTGATGCACTATCGCGGCTTTAAGTACCAGGAAATAGCGGATCATCTGGACCTGCCGCTGGGTACTGTAAAAAGCCGGATCTTCTTTGCCCGCAAGGAATTAAAGGAAAAGATCCAGAAGCGTTACCAACAACCGCTTGCAAGATAATACCGAGGCGACCTCACTAAGAGCATTTTTGGAGCTTGCTTCTATTGCAAATCAACAGGTTAGGAACCTGTCGTCAAGATAAAATGCTCATTTACCCCGGTAAACTCACATTTTATCTTTTAGTTAACCTGTTGATTTTCATAACAAACCCGCTCCAAACATGCACTAAGATAAATTTACGATGTGTATATTGTAGCGGTGACAGTCCTCGTGCTGTCGCCGTTTTTTGTTTCAATTTTCTTTTTTCCTTCCGTAAGAGCTTCGTCCCTTCGCAACTTGACCATGGATAAGAGCGATCTTTTGTACTTCAGAAAAAAACTCCTGGAATGGTCTTCCGAGCAGCGCCGCCCACTACCGTGGAAAGGAGAGAAAGACCCTTACCTGATCTGGCTATCGGAGATCATTTTGCAACAGACCAGAGTAGAACAGGGGCTACCGTATTTCGAGCGTTTTAAGAAGCGCTTCCCGAAGGTGGAAGACCTGGCGTCCGCTTCGGAAGACGAGGTCTTTAAACTATGGGAAGGCCTGGGGTATTACTCCCGGGCCCGCAATCTGCACCACACTGCCAAATACATCGCCGGCCCCCTCGGGGGCCAATTTCCGTATACCTACGGCGAAATACTTAAGCTAAAGGGCGTTGGTCCGTATACCGCGGCGGCGATCGCTTCGTTCGCCTTTGATCTTCCCCATGCGGTCGTCGACGGTAATGTTTTCCGGGTACTGGCCCGATTTCTGGCGATAGAGACACCCATCGACGGCGCCGAAGGTAAAAAGCGATTCCGCGAAGTCGCTCAGGAAGCGCTCGATCCGAAGCAAGCCGCGCGGTACAACCAGGCGATCATGGATTTCGGGGCCCTTCAGTGCACCCCGCGCTCCCCCGATTGCACCGGGTGCGTGATGCAGGAACGCTGCCGGGCGTTCGCCTTGCAAAAGGTCGGGCAATTGCCGGTAAAGCAAAAGTCGATCCGGCGGAAACAGCGCTTTTTTCATTTCCTGCTCATCAACAAAGCGGGGAAGGTGGCTATCCGGAAGCGCCAAGCCAAGGACATCTGGCGCAACCTCTACGAATTTCCGCTGATCGAGCTGGAAAACATGGCCGCTTCCCCCGATGCGATCGCAAAAACGGAGCGATGGCGCCAGTTCTTCCCCGACGGGCAAGCGGAAATAACCCAGGTTTCCCCGCCCTTTCGCCAAACGCTCACGCATCAGATCATTCACGCCACTTTCTGGGAAATCGAGCCCGGCGAGATCGCCGCACCGCCGGAAGAAGGGTATCTTTGGGTAGAGCGAAAAAAGTTGAAAGATTTTGCTTTTCCCAAAACCATTGATTTGTATTTACGGGATAAAACACTATATTTAAAATTACTTTAAAGCAAAAATCAGGCAATACATGGTAAATCGCGTTATCTTGATTGGTAACCTGGGCAGAGATCCGGAGGTACGCCGGCTGGAAAACGGGGCAGTGGTTGCAAAGTTCCCCATGGCTACTAATGAAAACTACCGCGACAAAAATGGGGAATGGCAGTCCAACACCGAATGGCACGATATCGTCGTGTGGCGGCAGCTGGCCGAACGGGCGGAAAGAGACCTCAAAAAGGGAGCATCCGTTTACGTTGAGGGGAAGCTCACCCACCGGACCTGGCAGGACCAAGAAGGCAACAACCGCAAAACGACCGAGGTAGTCGCAAGTTATTTCCGGATACTCAACCGGAAGGAAGGCAGCCATCGATCGGGGGGCGACAGCGGTTATTTCCCTTCCACGGATGATATGCCGGCGAATGCGAGCGACAACAATCAGACAAACGCAACCGCCTCGTCGGTTGCGGAAAACACGACTGATTCCGCAGACGACGATCTGCCTTTTTAATCGGAAAAGCCCTATTCTGCTAACCAATTCTCGACTCCTTGGAAGCCGAATCCGATAGTTTATTCTACTTGCTCCTGCTGGTTGTTCCGGCTGCTGAGATCGTCTTCGGGGTTCTTTCCATTCTTTTTTTGCTGATGGGATCGGCGCTGATTTCCGGCTCTGAGGTAGCTTTTTTTTCCCTGACCAGTAATGACTTCGACAAACTCCAGCAGGAAAATACCAGCAGCGGCAACCGCATCCTGATCCTGAAGGATAAACCCCGGTCGTTGCTGGCCACCATACTGATCAGCAATAACTTCATCAATATTGCGATCGTCATTTTATCGGAGTTCACCCTCCGGCGCATTCTTCCCGAAGCGGTATTCACCAATTGGGGAGAATCGCTATTGTCCATTCTTCCCTTTGCAGTTTCCCTGAGCAGCGCGACGATAGCCCGCGCCATCAGTTTTCTGATCACGGTGGTGGGCGTCACTTTTCTGCTGGTGCTCTTCGGAGAAGTCGCGCCTAAAGTATACGCAAAAATCAATAACGTAACCCTAGCCCGGCTGATGTCGGGCCCGCTGGTATTTCTTATGAGTATTTTCAGCCCTTTGAGCAATATCCTGGTGCGATCCACCAAGATCATTGAAATGCGCCTGGCCAGAACGGCAAAAGGCAACCCTATCACGAGCCGCGAAGATATCGACGAGGCGATCGAGCTGACGGTGAGCAATGAAAAAGATGCCGAGCAGGAAATCGATATCCTCAAACGGATCGTCAAGTTCGGCGATGTTTCCGTCAAGCAGATCATGACCTCGCGGGTCGACGTCGTCGCCATCGATTTTCGCATCGGTTATCCGGAATTGCTGCAGGTGGCGCGCAGTTCCGGATTCTCCCGCATTCCCGTTTACGAGAACGATTTTGACAACGTCACGGGCATCCTCTACGTGAAAGACTTACTCGGCTACCTCAACGAAGGTGAACATTTCGAGTGGCAGCAATTGATCCGGACCAATGTATTGTACGTTCCGGAAGCGAAAAAAATCGACGATCTCCTGCGACAGTTTCAGCGCGAGCATTTGCATATGGCCGTCGTGGTGGATGAATACGGCGGCAGCTCCGGAATCGTGACCCTCGAAGACGTTCTGGAGGAAATCATCGGCGACATCAAGGATGAATTCGACGCAGAACCTGAGGTGCTGTTCAAAAAGATCGACGATTACAACTACCTATTTGAAGGGAAAACCCTGCTCAATGACGCCTGCCGCGCCTTAGGCATCAGCATCAGCAGTTTCGACGAGGTAAAAGGCGATTCAGACACGCTCGCCGGCCTCATCCTGGAGCTGCACGGCCGGCTGCCCAAAAAGGATACGGTCATCGCGTACAATCAATACTCTTTTAAAATCGTTTCGGTAAGCAAAAGGCGAATCGAGCAGATATTGCTGACCCTGCCGCGCAATGTAGCTGTTTGAGCCGGATCATCCCGATGCGGCGCCGAGTATTAAATCAGCGATTCTCGGTTTGGCAGTAAGCATTTTTTAATTCGCAGCGCCGGAGGCG
>CAYQQU010000117.1:0-11498 GCA_964419545.1 uncultured Saprospiraceae bacterium
GTCGCCGACGAAGAAGCCGTCGCCCCCTTTAGCGAATTGCACCATAGTAGCCGAGGGCGGCGAAAAGAAGTAGTTGGGAAAGCGCGGTTTAAAAAGGGGGAGCCCGATCCGCAAGCTATCCTGTTCGGGGCGAAGGAGGGCCTGCGGCGCCCGGCTGAGGTAATAGGCTTGCACTCGTTCCCATTGAGCTTCCGAGAGCAGGCGGGTTTCGGGAAACTTGCCGGAGGCGGCGACCAGCTCGCCCGCCTGGCCAGCTTCCAGAAAGCTCTCCCGGGGCAGCGAGTCGGTGTATATGCCGAGCATGGCCCCCATGCGCGGCAGCATGTGGCGCTCCCAGGTGGCGTGATCGAGCAGCCGGGGCTCCGGAAAAGCGTGGCAGGAAGCACAGTGGATGCGGGCGAGGGTTTCACCGTCGAGCGGCGCTTCGGACGGGGCTTCGCGGGGGGCGTTCCGGCAGCTCAGGAGGTACAGCAGGAACAAAAGCAGGGTGACTCGTTTCATCGGGCGGTAGTTTCGGCAAAGTGAAAATCGGGGTGAAAATAACTATGAGATCGCGATTGTTTCGGCTGTTTTTGAATAAAAAAAAGAAGGATGCGACAGTTAACGCAACTGTCTCTCCCGCAAGTAGTTGAAAAACCCTTATCTTTACCGGGCTAAGTAAAAATACTTTGCGATCTGGAGAGAGGTTAACTACCCCAAAGCAAAAGTTATGCAGATAGATATCGGGGCTTACATCGCGGAATTGCTGTACCAGCACCACGCAGTCAACGTACCTGCTCTGGGCGGGTTCGTCACCCACTACAAGCCTTCCACCGTCGATCAGGTAGAAGGAAAGATCACGCCGCCCAGCAAGAGCCTGAAGTTCAATAAAAACCTGGTGCTCGACGACGGCTTGCTCATTAATTACGTTCGGGATAAACACGGAATGTCTTTTGAACAGGCCAAAAAGACGGTGGCCGACTACGTCGACGGCGTGCTGGAGGCCATCGAGCGCCGCGAGATCGTCGTCTTCCCCAACGTAGGCCGCCTGTACCGCGATTACGAGAACAACCTGCAATTCCTGCCCGACAATACCAACTTCAACACCGAAGTGTACGGCTTGCCGGAAGTGGAATTCCACCCGCTGGCGCGCACCGAAGCCCGCAAGGCCGCGCAGGTCGGTAAGCCCGTACGGCAGCCGTCGCCGCCCGTCGCCGTTCAGATCACTTCCTGGTTCCAGCGCTACCTGGCGCCCATCTCCGCGCTGGCCGTCGTGGTGGTGGCCCTGAGCCTTTATTTTATGTTCTTCAAACCGCGCTCCGGTCAACCGGTGGCGGAGGATTCCCAGAAACGGGTGCCTGCTTCCCGCTACAACGTCAGCCCCACCGATGAAAAAGAGGCCGCCGCGCCGCCGGCCGCCGAAGCGGATACCATCACTGCCGAGTCGGCTGCACCCTCGGTGGAGGACGAGGAGGTTTCCACCGAAACGGAAGCTGCTACCGTGCCGCCCGAACGCCGCCGCTACTGCGTGATCCGCATCGGCTATTTCGCCGATCAGGACAACGTGGAGCGCCTCATCCGCCGCATCTCCGAAGCGGGCTTCGAACCCTATTCCGAACCCTCCGGCCAGCTGATGATGGTGGGCGTGCAGTTTTCCTACCAGCGATCATCCGAAATTGATCAGACCCTGCGAGAAGTACAGGAAAAATTCGAGCCGAACGCTAAGGTGATGCGTCGTTAGGGCCGGGATTACCCAGACGGTAAGGCGCCAAAAAAACACCCCGAATCTTGGTGGGAGCCAAAATTCGGGATGTACGAGCACGTTTGGAGCTTGCTTCTATTGCAAATCGACAGGATAGGAACCTGTTCGTCAAGATAAAATGCTCATTTACCCAGGTAAACTCACAATTTATCTTTTAGAGCTTGTTTGGAGGTAGTGCTTTTGAAGCGAAAAACTCAGATTTTGGGTTCTCCCGAAGGGATTTTTCCGGCTCATAGCAGCGCTACGGGCCGGAAAAATGCCACAGGGAGGTTCCAAAAGCTGGGTTTTGCAGCCAAAATGACTACCTCCAAACAAGCTCTTAGTTAACCTGTTGATTTTCATAACGAACCCGCTCCAAACATGCTCGTAATGTAAAGCGGAGGATTTCAAAACTCAATACTCCCCTCCGATCTTCCGATCATTCCATTCCGGCTTGCCTTCAAATGCCGGCAGTTCTACCGGTACGCTGGTCAGCCCCGTCGTATCGGTCAGTGCTTCCATGAAGGCGACCATATCGCTGATCTCCGTTTCGGTGAGGTTGAGCGGGTCGGGCGGCAGGGTCTGGTGTTCCAGTTCGATGCCCAGGCCGGCGCCGCCGCCTTTGTTGTAGAAGTCCATGACCTCTTCCAGGGTGTCGTAAACGCCGTTATGCATGTAGGGCGCGGTGAGGGCGGCGTTGCGCACCGTCACGGTCTTGAAGGAGTGAACATAAAAATCGACGCCGTCGCGCGGTTTGCCGCTGGCGGCGCGGCCGCCGTCGGGGTCGACTTCCGGGTTGTGCTCGTCTTTGGTGGCGGGTACGCCCAGCACCTCCGATTCCGAGTCGTGGTAGTGCGGTGGTACGGTGCCGTTGAACGTGGGGGCGAAGTGGCAGGTGCCGCAGGCCCCTTTGCCCATAAAGAGGTTGAACCCGCGGGCGACCGCCGGCTCGATATGGTCAAGTTCCCCGCGCACGTACTGGTCGAAGGGGCTGTTGAAGGTGCGCAGCTCCGCGACAAAAGCAGCCAGCCCGTTGGATACCGTCCAGGCCGACAGCTCATAGCCCTGGTGTTCCCGGTATGCTTCTGCGAACAGTTGATTGTAAGTTTCGCTTTCCCTGAGCTTTTCGACGATGGCGTCAAAGTCGGTATTGAATTCGGCTTCGTTCACTACCACGTGGTGCACCTGGCGATCCAGGCTGGGCTCGCGCAGGTCGTAGAAATAATCGCCGGCGAAGACCGAGTTGACCAGGGTAGGGGCGTTGCGGTCGATGGTGCCCTGAAAATCCATGGCCAGGCTCTTGCGCTGGCCGTCGGTGAAGGCGCGCTCCGGCTGGTGGCAGCTGGCGCAGGCCCGTTTGTTGTTGGACGACAGAATGGGGTCGTAAAACAGCAGGCGACCCAGATCGATGCGCTTTTCATTGACGTCATCGGCTACGAAACCTGTGTAGAAATAAGGATCGAGAAAATCCTCGGCAAACAGATTTTCCGAATAGTGGTTGAGCGCGTGCGGGGGCTGGTCGGTTTCGTCGATCATTTCGATGCCGAGGCCGCGCTGGGCGCGTAAAAGTTTACCGTAGAGCGGATTGATGAACGTTTTGAGGAACGTCAGCCGGTCGAAACTGTCGAAGTCCGACTGGTTGCCCAGGTAATTGACCGCATCCAGGAATAAGCGGGAGATGGATTTGGCAAGGGCTTCGTCTTTTTCCCGGATGAGGGGCTGGTAAGCGCGGGCGGCCTCCCGCAGGGCGACCATAGCACGGCGGGCTTCCGGCAGTGCGTTCACCGAGCCCGGCGTATCGAAGCCGGTGACGCCCAGTGTAAAGATGCGGATCAGCTCGTAGCGCATGGCTTCGAACACGTGGCGGTGCTGGATGATCAGATTTTGCTGGTAGGTCTTGATGTTCTTGAAGTCATTTTTCAGGACGCCGACCAATTCATTGATGGCTTCCCGCTCCGCCGTCGGATCATCGGCAAAGACCAGCTCGTCGAGCACCTGCAGGCCGGTGGGTTCAAGTATGCGGATCTCCGGTACGGCCGGTTCTACCGAGGGGAGGGGCGCGCCGTTGAGGTGGATCTTGACGGCGTCGTGGTCAAAATATTCGAGCAAAAACTCGATATCTTTAAAAGCCAATCGCGTTTCCAGGTGGGCTTTCTGCAAGGCTTCCACGGTTTGCGTCGAGCCGTCCAGCGCGTCGGCGGCTTGATGATAGGCGGCGACGGCCTCACTCATGGCCGTCAGGCCGGTATGGAATTGCTCCGTTACGGCTTTCAGGGCCGCGCCGGGATCGCCGGCAGCCGGCGGCGTAGCCGTCGTCAAACTAATGCACACTACAAATAGCGTGAGTATGGAAAAACTGTAGAACGTCTTTTTCATATCCTCACTTTTTGTTTTTGCCCGCAGGCAAAAGTTTTAATTCAGGTTATTGAAAAGGTGGCGCCCCAGCCGGAGCGCCACCTTTAGCAATTAACAACTATCAATAGATAGAATAAGGAAGATCGCTTCAGCGGGATTACTTAACGATCAGCTTCTGGATCTCACCTTCAGCCGTCTGCAGGTAGTAGACGCCGGCAGCGAGGTCAGAAACGTTGAGCTCGTTCACGTTGCGGTGAACGCTCACGCGCTGGCCGTTAGCATCGTAGATGGCCACGTCAACCTGCTGGTTGAAGTAAACCGTACGCATCGTCGGGTTCGGGTAAACCTGGAAGGTGTTGCTGCTTTCGAATTCCGGCTCGTCCAGGTCGGAGATGATGCGGTCGAAACCGTGGATAGCGAAGGTCAGCGAGTTGTTCCAGGGGAACGGGTTGGTCGGCGACGGGTGCTGCGAGTTGAGCAGCAGCGTCTTGCCGTCCGTGGTAGCGATAGCGCCCGTCACCTCGGCGCCGGCCGGTACGGCCGTCAGGCGGATCAGGTCGTCAATCGTCGGGTTCTCGATGCTCAGGTCGAGCAGGTATACTTCACAGGTGCGGTTGGCGACGCCGGCCGGCATACGACCGAAAGAGTTGCCGTTCAGGTCTTCGTTGATTACGAGGTACGCCTGACCCAGGATGTACATCACGTTCAGACCGTCGGGGTTAGACAGGTGCTTGTCGGGGTACTCTTCCGTGCTCGGGCTTTCTTCGAAGAAAGGACCGCCTTCGATCAGAACGGTGTTTTCGTTGGTGCCTGGGTTGTAGACCCAGATGCGGCCGTAGTAGTCCCAGTAAGCCGGGTCGTTCGGACCGGCTTCTACCGGGTTGGCGGTGATGCCCTGCTCGATGGCGCGCTGGATATGGTACGGATCGTGGGTGGCGCCTTCGTTGAATTCACCTTCCCAGCGGCTGCCCGGGTTGTCGCGGCCCGTTTCACACCAGTAAACCAGACCGGTTTCTTTGTCGACAGCTACCCACTCGATGCGGTTGTACATGGTGGCGCCGGCGGCGATGGCCTGATCTTTGAAGTTCAGCATCTTTTCGGAATCGGTATTGTCGATCTCGATCCACTTTTCGTCGGAGTCAGCCTTGTAGACATAAGTCGTACCCGAGGTGAAGTCGCCCGGCTCGTCGGCAACGAACTTCGTCCACCAGCCCGGGGTAGAATCTTCGCCCAGGTAAATCGTCTGGTTGTCCGGAGCAACGACACCGCCTTCGAAAGCCTGGCGGCCCCAGTTGTACTGCTTGCGGATCGCCACAGCCTGGCGCGGGTCGATCTCTACCATCCAGTTGAAGTTCTGGTATTTCTTGACGGTAACGCCGTCGAAGCCTTCGATGTCGCTGGAGATGGTGTAGTCAGCAGTGTCGCGAACGCCCTGGTTGTCGGCAGCGCCGATGCGCAGCGGGAAGTTGCCGGAACGAACGGCGCCGGCGTTGATGTTTTCGTTGCCGCCGCGGAACCATTCTTCCGCCGTCCAGATACGACCGTCTACAACGGAGCTGATACCGGCGCAGTTCATGCCCGTCTCACCAACGGTGTTTACGAAGTCAACGTTGAAGAACTTGCTGTTGCGGCCGTCTTCCAGCGTCTGCTCCAGTACGTTCAGCTGGCCCGTGATCGGGTCGCGCTCTACGGCGAAAGTCGTCATACCGCCACCGTCGCCGATGCGGTCGTCGCGGTAAATTTCTTCGTGGTTTACGGAGATCCAGCCGATGAAGTTCGGATACTGAGCCAGCATCTGTGCATCATACTCCAGGTCGGGGTTTACCGGCGTGAAGCCGATGAAGTCGTGCCACTGCTTGGCCAGCGTCTGACCGGCCGGGTAGCCGTAGGTAGCAGTGGTCTGAACGAAGTCATGACCACCGATGAATAGCACCTGCAGGTTCAGGGGCGAAGGCGGCAGGATAACCTCTACCGGGGTGAAATCTTCCGGCAGCTCTACCGTTTCATCAAAAAGGGTGTTCTGAGCCGTGGCGGCGAAGGCGAAAACACCGCACAGCAGAGCAAGAAGTACGAATCTTCTCATGATAAAAGTTTGTTTAAATAGATTAGATTAAGTGATCCAAATATTGGCTTATTCGCTGGCGAGGTTCACGAATAGCTGTGAAGTGATTGTAAAAGCTATATTAGCCTTTGGTTACGATAGTGTAAATCCATTGTAAAATAGTGCGGATTTTTTGGGCCGGGGATGGATGGGGTTGGTTTAACTACCTGGTTTATAATTACTTGGTAGCCGGTTCTGAATTTTCAGACGCTATTGAATGTATGGGGTTTTTCTGTATGTATTTTGCAATTCGGACCCTTTTCCGGAATAAGGACCAGAGAAGATATTCTTGTAAGCTTATTGTTATTTTCGAAGGCGGTTGGTAAAGCGCCGATAAAAAAGAAGGAAAAGCTGTATTCTCGGGAAATACAGAATAATTTTTTTTTGCGCCCGTTGGTTTTTATCCAAAATGTACGTTGCGGTTTGCTTTTTTTCACGCCTTCGGCTTTTTGTTGAAGCGGCTGCCGGTAAGATGCATGAATGACTGAACCAACTCCTTCCTGTTTCTATTATCCAATAAGTAAACCGAAAAACATGCTTCACTATAAAACGATCAAACTGAGCCGTCCGGCCGACTGGCTCGTCTTCATCCATGGCGCCGGCGGCAGTATCGTCACCTGGAAGTATCAGATCGAGGCTTTCCGGCCTTATTTCAACCTTCTGCTGGTGGACTTGCGCGACCACGGGCGCTCCAAGAACGTGCAACCGGCCTACGAAAATTACGATTTCGATATCGTCGCCGACGATGTCCTGCAGGTGCTGGATCATCTGGGCATCGCCAAAGCGCATTTCATGTCGCTTTCGCTCGGCAGCGTCATCCTGCAGAAAATCGATCAGAAAAGACCACAGCTCATCGATAAGATGATCATGGCGGGCGGCGTGTTCCGCGCTACCTGGAAAATCCGTTTCTTCGTACATTCGGCGAAATTCCTGAGCCACTTCCTGCCTTACCGCGTCATGTATAACCTGTTCTCCTGGATCGTCCTGCCACGTAAAAACCACGCGTCCTCCCGGCGTATGTATCGTTTGCAATCGCAGAAACTGACGCCTTCCGAGTATTTTAAATGGATCGGTATCTACCACGATTTTTTTCGTCTGTTGCGCGAGTATTTCGATCAGCAGGTGGGAAAGCTCAGCCTGGTGGTGATGGGCGCCGAAGACCACGTCTTTCACGACGCCGCCCACCGCTTTGTAGAACGACAATGTAACGCCACCCTGGTCGTTATCGAACGCTGCGGCCACATTTGCAACATCGAACAGGCCGAACGCTTCAACCGGGCGGTGCTGTCCTTCTTGTTGGGCGACGGCAATCAGCATCCTGACTTTTCCATGTAATTTATCTGGGCAGTCCGCAAAGGAAAAAATAATTTGACGGCAAAAAGGATATGGAGTTTCTTTTGCGCATCTCTGGTTGCTACTGCTTGCTGCTCATCCATTCCGCTCTGTGGGGCCAGATCGCCTGCCCGGTCGCTTCCGAGCCGGGATCACTGCAAGTCAACCAACTGGAGGTGAACGTAATTAATGGTATGCCTTTTTTGCAACCCGTCCTCGAAGATACCCTGGGCGGTTTACGGCTGCATGGGCCCGAATATCCCGAAAGCGGTGTGCCCCTGGCCTCCGCTGCCGGCGCCTGGCTCGGGGGACGAAGTGAAAACGGGCAGCTGTTGTTGCAGGGCAGCACCTATGGCTTCGAAGCCCTGCCTGGTCCTGCTTCCGCTGCGGTCGATTGTCAGGCCCTGGCGCAGCACTTCAACCGGTACTGGAGCGTTTTTGCCTACGAAGTCGAAAATTTTCGCCTCGACTGGAGCGACGGCCAGCTCGACCAGGCTATTCCCATCAACCTCTACCGCTGGCCGGGCCTGGGCAACCCCCATTCTTCCTGGGCCAACGGATTTGAGTTACCCGCGGACGCACCCGCGCTGGCTCCTTTCAACGACGTAAACGACGACGGTATATACGATCCCGAGGCCGGAGATTATCCGGCCATCAAAGGGGACGTCTGCACCTGGTGGGTCAGCCATACTGATGTGACGAACCCGCAATGGCCCCGGCCCAGGGTTCAGATCGGCGCTCTCCTCTACAGTTTCGATACGGATGGAGACTATCTGGATCGAACGCTTTTCGTGGAAACGACGTACCATTACCTGGGAGAAGAACCGATGGCGGATGCCTTCCTGAGTTTGTGGGTGGACGGCGATCTGGGATGTCTGGCCAATGACCGGGTCGCCTGTATCCCCGACCGGACGCTGGCTTTCTATTACCAGACCGAGCCTGACGAAGCGGCTTGTCCGCCGCTGCCGCTGACCCATCCCGTAACCTTTACGGGTCAGGCGCCGACACTGCTGGTCGATGTACTGGAGCGGCCTGCCATCGCGCCGGGCACGACGCTTCCGTTTCATGCATTTATGGTGATGGGATTTCAAACGGGGATACCCTTCACCAGTTCTTCCGCGCCGCAAAATCCCGATCAGTTCTATCGCTACCAGCAGGGGATATGGCCGGATGGTGTTCCCCTCACGCTGGGCGGTTACGACCCGCTGGGCGATCCGTACCCATATGCGTATGATTATGCCGAACTGCTGGAAGACACGACCGGCGGCTGGAGCATGCCCTGGATCGATCAGACTTCCAGCGATAAGCAATCATTGCACTCTTTCGGTCCTTTTTCATTGCAGCCCGGGCAGTCCTTTCGCATCGCGTATGCCCTTTCCGTAGGGCCTCCGCTCGACGACATTCTGGATCCGGCCCCGGTAATCGAACAGGCAGACGCCCTCCAGAGCTTTTACGATAATTACGCTGATGAGGCAACGGCTACCCGGGAGCCCAATCAGCTGCAACAACCCCGGATTCAAATTTATCCGAATCCGGCGAGCCCGGCGCACGCTATCCGGCTGCAAAGCGATCAGGTGCAGATCCGGCAGGTCGAGTTGCACTCGGCGGCCGGCCGGCTCGTGGGGAGATACCCCTGCGCTGGTTTTCATTGTCAGCTGCCAGCCGAAGACCTCCCGGCCGGCGTCTATCTGATCCGGATACGGTTGGCCGACCGATCCTGGCAGACCCACCGGCTGGTGTTGCAGAAATAGCAGTTGCCCGGTTGGCCGGCCCGCTGCGGGTGGTGTCCTATATTAGCTGTTCATCGCGCCAGTAAAACGTCTCCCTGGAAGCTTTCCGATTTCCCGTCCGCAAAGCGGATCACCACGTGGTAAACGTATACGCCCGCGTTCATCGGCTGCCCTGCCAGGTTGCCGTCCCATCCGCGAAGGGGATCGTTCGGTAGAAAACCGCCGTCCTGGAACAACTGGTTGCCCCAGCGGTCGAACACCTGAAAGTCTTCTACTTCTTCGATGCCAACCCCGCCGAATACCATGAAACGGTCATTCACGCCGTCGCCGTTCGGACTGAATGCCTCCGGGATGTAAACGGGCCGTTCGTTGACCACGATCACGGTGATCAGGTCGGTCGCCGTACATCCGGTCGAATCCGAAACCGTTAAGCGATAAGTGGTCGTCGCGTCGGGATAGGCGATGGTCGCCACCGAAGCCGGGTTCAGCAGGAAGGTGTCGGGCGTCCACACCGCCCGGTCGACAGTCAGGTTGGTCAGGCCTTCCAGCAGCACGCTATCGCCGAGCTGGATGGTTTCATCCATGCCGAGGTTCAGGCTGGGCTCGCTGGGCGTGCCTACTTCGATGGTCGTTTCGGCCGAACAATCGTTGACGTCCTGGACGACCAGGGTATATTCGCCCGGCGCCTGGTTGATCAGCTGCCGCGGCAGCTCGTTGACGGCATTGAAGAAGAGCCCGTCAGTGGATATTTCGTAGGGCGCCGTTCCATCCGTGATCCCTTCGATGGTGATGAGGCCGTTTTGTTCGCCGAAACAGGAAGGGGGCCGGCTGCTGACGGCCAGCTCGATGGGAGGCGGAGCGGTGACGGTTACGGAATCGGCGGTCGTACAACCGGCTGCGTCCCGGACGAAAACGGCGTACGTGCCGGCCGCTAAGCCGTTGACTACCGCGCCGGTATCGCCGGTGCTCCAACTGGTGGTGATCGGCGGCGCTCCCTGGCTGACGATTGCCCGTACCGCCCCGTCGGTATTGTCGCTACAACTGACGCCGAAGCCGTTGAAGTCGCTTTCCAGAACGGCTTCCACGGCTACGTTGCTCACGCTTACCGTGACGGGATCGCCCAACAGAGACGGGCAATCGACGCCGCCGGTGCTCGCGCTTTGCAGGGTGTAAGTCGTGGTAGCGGCCGGGTTCACCGGAATGCTTATGCCGTTGGCTACTCCGTTGAGTGCGATCTCCGGCCCGGTGCTCGACTGGATGATCAGGTCGTACAGATCGCCGCCGGTCAGCTCCACGCTGAGCAGGGCCGTATCTCCCTGACAAATGGCGTTCGCGCCGGAAAGGGCGGCGGTGACGGCCGGCTGGAAGTTCAGGTTGACCGAAAGGATAGAATCGCATCCGTTGGCGGCGCCGCCGGTAAGCACGGCCTCCCCCGAAGGATTATCCGCACTGAAGGTTTGGTCGCCCAGTGTCAGGGTCTCCCCGGCGCAGAGCGTCGTATCGAGGGTTCCGGTGGCGACGGGCAGGAAGCTCAGGTCTACCATGACGATCGAATCGCAGTTGTTGAAGCTGGCGTCCGGAAGGGTGACGGCGCCGCTGGGGTTATTTTCATCAAAAACCACGCTGCCGATCTGTAGGGACTCTCCGGCGCAAAGGGTGGTTTCCAGCGATCCGAACGCCGCTTCCACAAAATTCAACTCAACCACCAGGGTGGAGTCACAGCCATTGGCGCCGCCTCCCGGGAACAGGACAGCGCCGCTGGGGGTGTTTTCGTCAAATACCTGCCCGCCGAAAGTCAGGCTTTCGCCCGGGCATAGGTCGGATTGCAGGAGACCGGCCGGCGCTTCCAGAAAATCGAGGCTCACCGTAACGATCGAGTCGCATCCGTTGGCCGCGGCGCCGATGAGGATCTCCGTGCCGGAAGGGTTGTTCTCGTCGTAGATCGTGCCGTTGACCAGCAGGTTCTCCCCGGAACAGAGTGTCGCAGCCAGGGCGCCGGTTGCCGGTTCGAAAAACGACAGGTTAACCTGTAGGACGGAATCACAACCGTTGGCGGCGGCGCCGGTCAGTATTTCGGTACCGCTGGGGTTACCGGCATCGTAGAGGACGCCGTTGATAACGAGGTTGCCGCCCGGGCAGAGGGTCGGGGAAAGCGTCCCGGTCGGTGGTTCCGCGAATTCGATGTTGACGTTGAGCGTCGAATCACAGCCGTTGGCGGCCGCAGCGGTGAGGATTTCCGTGCCGGTGATATTGTTTTCGT
>CAYQQU010000118.1:0-1921 GCA_964419545.1 uncultured Saprospiraceae bacterium
CCAAAATCTGAGTTTTTCGCTTCAAAAGCACTACCTCCAAACAAGCTCTCAGGCGCCCAAACTCCTGCCTTCTCCGGTCAAGGCTTCGTAAACAGCCACCAACTGCTCCGTCAGCGGCTCTCCCCGGAACCGCTGGGCGTAATCGTAACCCGTTTCGATCATTTTCTCGCGCCGTACGCTATCATCGAGGATCATTTCCAGTTGCTCCGCGATCGCTTCCGGCCGGTGCGGATCGATCAGCGCGGCGCCGGGCCCTCCGGCTTCGGGCAGGGAGGAGACATTGGAGGTGATGACCGGCGTGCGGCTGAAAAGCGCTTCGAGCACCGGGATGCCGAAGCCCTCGTAAAAAGACGGGTAAATGAAAGCGGCGGCCTGCTGGTAGATGGCCGGAAGGGCTTCCGCAGCGGGGCGAATGAAGTATACCTGCGACTCCAGGCGGTGTTCCTGCAGAAAAGCTTTGACCTTTTTCAGATAGCTCTTTCCTTCGCCGACCACCACCAGCGGCAATTGTAGCGCAGCCGGGAGGGCGCGCATGGCCTGCACCACCGCCAGCAGGTTTTTGCGGGGAATGACGGAACCCACGTACAACAGATATGCTGCGGGTAATTGGTAGGCGTCGCGCACCCGGCGGCGCGTCTCGGGCGATTTTTCCTGAAAAAAACGCTCGTGGCAAGACTGGTAGATCACCGATATTTTAGACGCCGGAACGTTGTAGTACGCCATAATGTCCCGCTTGGTGCTTTCGCTGATGGCGATGATCCGGTCGGCGCGGCGGCAGGCGTAGCGAAACTTGAAGTTGTAGATCGCCCGGTCGGGCAGGCTGTAATACTCCGGATAGTGCTTGAAGACCAGGTCGTGGATGGTGACCACGCTGCGGATGTCCAGGCGATCCAGCCCCACCGGTATTTCGTGGCTCAGACCGTGGTAGAGCTGTATTTTGTGTTTGTGAAGCGCCGACCTGAGGCCGTAAGTCCGCCAGTAGGAGTGGAAACGGTGCGGCGCCACCCGGACGTTAAAAAGGGCGCTGTTGAAGAAGAAATGGGTCTCCTCGTTCTGGGTGACCCGCGGCGTGTAAAGGAAGTAGGCGTTACCGGGATGGAAGGTGACCAGGTTGCGCAGCAGCGTGCGACTGTAGTTTCCCAGTCCCGTAAAATTGTTGAACAACCGCTTGGCGTCAAATCCGATTCTCAGCATAGCAACATCCCGTCATACCGAAAAGCTCTCGCCGCAGGCGCAGGTACGACTGGCGTTGGGATTGCTGAAGTGAAAACCTTTGCCGTTGAGGCCGCCGGAAAATTCAAGGGTGGTATTGCACAGATAAAGGAAACTGCGCAGATCGGTGGCTACCTTGATGCCGTTATCTTCGAAGATCTGATCGTCGGCCTGGGTCTCCCCGGCGAATTCCATCTGATAGGTTAAGCCGGAACATCCGCCGCTGGTAACCCATACCCGTACGTAAAAATCATCGCCGTATCCTTCTTTGCGGCGAATTTCATCGATTTTTTCTTTAGCACTATCGGCAACGTATACCATTGGAAGACAATTTTAGAAGATACAAGATAAGAACAGTTCGGAGTTTAAACAAGTTCGGCGGTTTGGTCTTTGTTGGCGTGGCAAAGGCTGATAGGCTGAGGTTGAGGTTGAGGTTGAGGGCTCCGCGGGTGCTTCCAAAGAAACTATAGTCCTTGCTGGTGTGCACTTTACAAGTTTACGACGCTAACGACTAAAGACTAAAGACTGAAGGCCAATAGGTTGAGGTTGAGGTTGAGGTTGAGGGCTCCGCGGGTGCTTCCAAAGAAGCTAAAGTCCTTGCTGGTGTGTCCTTTACAAGTTTACTACGCTAACGACTAAAGACTAAAGGCCAATAGGTTGAGGTTGAGGTTGAGGGCTCCGCGGGTGCTTCCAAAGAAGCTAAAGTCCT
>CAYQQU010000118.1:2170-10263 GCA_964419545.1 uncultured Saprospiraceae bacterium
CTAACGACTAAAGACTAAAGACTAAAGGCCAATAGGTTGAGGGCTCCGCGGGTGCCTACAACGAAGCTAAAGTCCTTGCCGGTGTGCACTTTACAAGTTTACGACGCTAAAGACTAAAGACTAAAGACTAATGACCAAAGATTTACCCGGATGAGCAGCAGACGGGCTAATGACCAACAACCCAACCTACCCCCCACTCAAATACATCTCCCACATCGGGCTGACCGCCCGCAGTTGGTTGACGGCGCTGATCACCGATTCGATCGTCTGGTCGATTTCCGTTTCAGTAGTATAGCGTCCCAGGCTGAACCGCACGGCCCCGTGGGCCAGTTCGTCGCTGCGGCCCATGGCCGTCAGTACGTGTGACGGGTCGAGGGAAGCGGAAGTACAGGCCGAGCCGGTCGCTACGGCAATATGCTGATTGAAGCGCATGAGCAGGGCTTCGCTGTCGACGCAGCGAAAAGACAGGTTGCTGACGTGCGGCAGGCGGTGCGCGGGATCTCCGTTGCGTTCCACGGCGTCCAGGCGGTCGAGCAGCGCGATTTCCAGCCGGTCGCGCAGTTTTCGCAGCCGTTCGCCTTCTTTCTGCATTTCCGACCGGGCGATCTCCGCGGCTTTTCCGAACCCGACGATGCCCGGCACGTTGAGCGTACCCGACCGCACCCCGCTTTCGTGCCCGCCGCCGGTGATCAGGGGCCGCACCTTTACACGCGGGCGCCGCCGCCGCAGATAGAGCGCGCCGACGCCCTTGGGGCCGTACATCTTATGGGCGGTGCAGGCGAGCAGGTGCACCCCGGCCGCCGTCACGTCGACGGGAATTTTACCGACGGCCTGGGTGGCGTCGCTGAGCAGCAGCGTACCGTGTTTTTCGCATACGGCGCCGATCTCGGCCATGGGTTGGAGGACGCCCGTTTCGTTATTGGCCCACATGACGGCTACCAGCACCGTATCGGGGCGGATGGCGGCGTCGAGTTCGGACAAGTCGATCCGGCCGTCCGGACGGACGTCGAGGTAAGTGACTTCCGCTCCCTGCTTTTCGAGTTGTTCGCAGGTGTCCAGCACGGCATTGTGTTCGGTCTTGACGGTAACCAGGTGTCGCCCTTTGCGGCGGTACAAGTCGTATACGCCGCGGATTGCCAGGTTGAGCGATTCAGTGGCGCCGGAGGTAAATGTCAGTTCTTCGGCCTGCGCGCCGATCAGGGCGGCCAATTGCTGCCGGGCCTGCTGCACGGCTTCTTCGGCCTCCCAGCCGAAGGCGTGGTGCCGGCTGGCGGGGTTGCCGGGCCGCTGGGTGAAAAACGGAAGCATAGCCTCCAGCACCCGTGGGTCCACCGGCGTCGTAGCGTTGTAGTCGAGGTATATTCGCGATTCGGTCATGGTTCGGCGTAGTGAGGCGGTGATCTACGAGGCGATACCCTTGATTTCGGGTACAATCGGGCGAAAACCTGTTCGACCGCCCTTCCTTTTTTCTTTTCCTCAACAGCAACCACCGCCAGATAGTTGGCTAAATAAAAAGAACGGGAATCATTTTTTAATTACCTTTAGCTTCTAAAGCAGGGGCAATTTTATGAAGGAACAAAGCAACCTATTCGAAGAATTTCCTCCCATCTCCCACGAAGAATGGATGGCTAAGGTAGAGCGCGACCTCAAGGGGAAACCGCTTAGCGATTTGCAATGGCAACTCGATGACGACATCGTTATTGAGCCCTTTTATCATCCCGACAACGCCCTGCCCGCCCGCCCGCCGCTCACGGCCGGGAAGGCCACCAACGACTGGGCGGCCGGCGAATACATCGACGTAACCGATGTGAAAGCCGCAAATCAGCAGGCGCTGGAAGGGCTGGCCGGCGGTATCGAAGCGCCGCTCTTCCGCCTGCAGCAGGCCGCTCAGGCGGATCAGCTGGAAGCGCTGTTGCAGGATATCGAACTGACTTACATCTCCGTTCATTTCGGAGAATACTACGTGGATAAGGCGCCGCTGAAATTGTTCGAAAAGTTTCGTTCGGTATTGCAAAAGCGGGGCATCCCCGCCGCGCAGGTTAAAGGCTCGATCGATTTCGACCCGGTGCTCGACTGGTCTGATCCGCCCTTCGGCGACCTGGCGCAGCTGCTGCGCACCTATGAAGCCGAAATGCCCGAATTCCGGGTGCTGCAAGTCAACGCCCGCCGCTTCCATTCGGGCTCGGAGCGCACCGCGCTCGAATTGGCCTACGCCGTCGCCAAAGGCAGTGAATACCTGGCCCAGATGCAAAAACAGGGGCTTTCGCCGGCCCTCGTCAACCGCCATCTGCAGTTTTCCGTAGATATCGGAACGATCTACTTCGTAGAGATCGCCAAGATACGCGCGTTGAAGCAACTTTGGGCCAACGTCCTGCAAGGCTACGGCGTCACCGATGCGCCGACGACTTTCCTGACGGCGCACCTGGCGCCCGAAACACAGACCGAAGATCCCAATACGAATATGATCCGGGCGGCTACCCAGGCCATGTCGGCGGCGATCGGCGGCGTCGATATCCTCTACGTGCTGCCGGCCAACGCCTCCATCGAAGATCAAAGCACTCCCTTCACCCGGCGCATCGCCCGCAACGTTCAGCACATCCTGCGGATGGAAAGTTACCTCGACCGCGTGATCGATCCGGGCGCCGGAAGCTACTACATCGAAAAACTCACCAGTTTGCTGGCGGAAAAGGCCTGGACTAAATTCCAGGAAATTGAGGCCAAAGGCGGGTACATGGAGGTGGGGTAGGGCGGTGAGGAGGCGGGAACGTCGCGAGGGCGGACCTCTCTTGGGAACGGCAGAATAGTAGAACCGAAGAAATGATGGGTCATACCAAAAAAAGACCGGAGCAGCCCGCGGGCGCTCCGGTCTTTTTATTTCCTCTAACAATGGAAAGACTACCGGATTACGGCAGAATTACCGCGTCGATTTCGTGGAATACGCCGTTCTGAGCCTGGATGTTGGCTTCCTGTACGTCGGCGGTGTTCGAGCCGGCGACGATAACCAACTGGCGGCCGGCGGCAAAGTTAATATCCGTAGTGTAGGTCGCGTCCGTCAGGAGCGTATTGACCGTCGGGCGGCGCAGCAGGAAGTTCGAAGTGAAGTTGACGCCCGGAGCTACGTGGTAGCTCAGTACTGCTTCCAGCAGGTCGGCCGGGATGTCGTTCAGGTCGTTCCAGTCGGGGTTGCTGTCGAGCAAGGCCTGGAAAGCATCATTGTTCGGTGCAACGATGGTGAAAATGTCACCGCCATTCAGGGCGCCGATGAAATCGATCGACAGGTCGGGGCGCGTCAGGGCCGCCACCAGGCTGGAGAAGTTCGGGTTGCTGGCGATCAGCGTCACGAGATCAGAAGGATTGATCACGGCGTCGATGGCGTGGATCACGCCGTTGGAGGCGCTTACGTCAGCGATCACGACGTTGATGCCGCCGTTGATCACCACACCGCTCTCCGTGCTTACGTAGAGATCGGTAGCGTTGCTGCCCGGGCCTTCGGCGAGGGTCGGGATGTAGCCGGTGCTCAGGTCGGCAGCTTCGAATTCGCCTGCTACGACGTGCGTCAGCAGGATGGTCGTCAGTACGTCAACCGGTACGTCGTCAAGGCTGTCAAAGCCGAGGTCGTCCAGCAGAGCCAGGAAAGCATCGTTCGTCGGGGCAAAAACCGTGAACGGGCCTTCGCTGCTCAGGGCGTCAACCAATCCGGCGCGAACGACGGCATCGACCAGGATGCTGAAGTCGGGATTGGCAATGGCCACGTCAACAATGGTTTCTCCCGTCTGCGGGCCATGGCCGCGGCCGCGGAAGTCCACTGCTTCATTCGGGTTGGTCAGGTCGGAATCCTGCGAACAGGAAAACGCGGAAAAAATAACTGCTACAGCGAGCAGAACGCGGGAAAGCTTAAGAACTTTCATGATGGATTAATTTTGGATTAAAAGGTTGATAATTGAGTAAGTTGGCTTTTAATGTTTCCCTTCCGGGAAAAGTGAGGGGATTATCCGCGTATGACTGGAGCGAGCTCCAGATAAGTACTTCGTCAACTAAATTTTACAGCTTTTTGTCGGCGCCTTTTAGCCATATCCTTCGTTGCTCAATCCTTCCGTAGCTATGGCTATGGTCGTCTTTCGCGCCCGTCTGTGCAGCCGGGTAAACCTCGTCTATGACTAAAATGCACTCGACAAAAAGGCGCAAAACTTAATTGACAAAGTACTAAGTGGTGTGTAACACAAGTTCCTTGTAAAAATTTTTGCTGAGTGCTCAATTTAAAAAGTTGATTTTCAGTAATTAAAAGCGTTTCCTTTCAAGAAAGGATCAGCAAAAATTTTTGTTACACACCACTAAGCTTTTAGGGCAAAATAACCGTATCGATAACGTGAACGACGCCATTAGCCGCCTGAACGTCGGTGACCACGATCTCGGCCGTGTTGGAGCCGGCTTGAATGGCCGGAGTAGCGCCACTGAGATCGATGGTAAAGTTCTGTCCTTCGGCCAGGGTGCCGACGGTCATGCCATCCATCAGATCTTCAGAACGAACATTACCGACATCGGTGACGTGGTACCGCAGCACGGTTTCCAGCGTAGCTGCCGGAATATCGCTGATCGTATTCCAGTCGGGGTTGCTGTCGAGCAAATCCTGGAAAGCTTCATTCGTCGGGGCGAATACCGTAAAGGGCCCGTCGCCGCTCAGCACTTCTACGAAATCCGTAGTGAGACCGTCGGCCGTCAGGGCAGCTACCAGCGAAGAGAAAGAAGGATTAGTGGTAGCGAAAGTAACGATGGTCGGTAATTCAATGACCGCATCAATTTTGTGGATGACGCCATTGCTGACCTCGATGTCCGGATCGCTGACTCCGGGGCCGCCATTGAGCGTAACACCGCCATCGACATCGACGTAAACACTTACGCCTGCGTCCTGGTCAAAGCTGGTTGCCGAAAGGGTCGAGTAGTAGGCTGTCTGCAAATCGCCGGAATTGAATTGACCGGCTATGACGTGGTAGGTCAGCACTGAGCCCAGCACATCCACCGGAATATCGTCCAGGGTGTTCCAGTCGGGATTGGAAGCCAGAAGCGCTTGAAAAGCGGCATTGTCCGGTGCAAAGAGCGTGAAGGGGCCGGCGCCGCTGAGAATGCCGGAAAGGTTGGCGCGAATAATTGCATCCCGAAGAATACTAAGGTCAGGATCGTCGCTAACGAACTCTACCATGTTCGGCATCGCATCGGTGTCATCGTCGTCATTGCAAGCAGGGGAAAGTAAAAGATTGGAAAACAGGCATAACATGCCCAAGGATAGCATAAAGCGTTTCATGCAACCAATTTTTAGATTTAGGAGAATTATTTCATTCGGGGGTTAAACGAAGCAGGCATCGTCTATGTTCAGAGGCGGGCCGGGTAAAGCACTGCAAAGGCCTTTTTTGCTAAATTTTTTACATTTTATCCTACCGTTTTTGGGTAAGGGGCCCGGGTTAGATTAAACGAGGCGCCAGTTCGCTCCACAGCGCTTCGGCGAGCCGGGTCTGGCCGGCTGCGTTGGGGTGTAAGCCGTCGGGCAGCACCAGGCGACGGTCGGTCCAGAGTGCGGTGAGCATATCGGGAAGCAAAATAACCGATTCGGAGCGGGCCAGGCGTTCGTAAACGGCCGCAAAAGCCTGCACCCGGTCGGCGGGCATCCCCGGCGGATGACCGGGAGGGAGCAGGAAGATCACAGCCTCGGGCGCCGCCTGGTTCACTTTTTTGATAATCGATTGCAGGGACTGTTCGACGCTTCCCGGGGAGACGCCCATGAGTAAGTCGTTGAGTCCCAGTTCCAGTAGAAAGAACGTGGGCGGGTCGCGCAGCACCCAGTGCACCCTCTCGTCGCCGCCCTGCGTCGTCTCGCCGCTAATGCCGGCATTGAGCACCCGGTAGGCCAGGCCCGCCGAGTCGATTTTTTGTTGCAGCAGTGTCGGAAAACCCTGATGGGGGTCGATGCCAAAGGCGGCGGTGATGCTGTTGCCGAAACAGATAAAATGAGCGGCGGCGGCTTCGGAGGTCATCATTGCGGTATTTCGATCTACGTCGGAGGCGCAGGAAAAAATCGCAAACAAGGCCGATATCCATAATGCTACCCGCGACATAATTGGAGGATTCTGTTTTTTAACTTATATTGCTAATCATAACATCCGACACTCATCCTGAACAAGTAAACACATTAGAACTACAATTCGCGAATTTATGTCCGAATGCAATACCCTCTTTCTCGTTGAAGACAACCAGGCGGAGGCCAGGTTGTTCGAGATGGCGTTTCAGGATGCCGGTACGGGGCTCGGGCTTCAGCATTGCGCTGACGGCGAATCGTTTTTTTCGCGTCTTCGGGAGCAAGCGCCGTCGGAGATCGCCCTGTTCGTGATCGACCTCAACCTGCCCGGGGTCAGTGGTTTCGAGTTGGTTCGTCATTTGCGCAGCCGCCCTGTTTTTCATCAAACCCCTATCCTGATCTTTTCCAATTCTCAGCATCATCGCGATGTTCACCAGGCTTACCGGGCGGGCGTCAATGCCTACGTCTCCAAACCGATGGATCTCGACGAATACAATCATATCGTACGGCGGTTTCTGCAGTTCATGATTCGCCCCTGTCCGCAGCCGGTAGCTTAAGGAAGGCGATATTTCTCTTCAATCCCTGAAACTTGGTGCGTTTTACGGCCGAATGGCGAAAGACTTCCCGGAATGTCTCTTCCGTCAATTCTTCCCAATCGCGGCGCTTCATCTCCAGCAGGTCCGGATGCGGCTCGAATTCGGGCTCCTGGTGGGGCCGGGAAAACCGGTTCCACGGGCACACTTCCTGGCAAATATCGCAACCGAACATCCAGTTTTCCATCTTTCCGCGGAAGGACTCGGGGATGGCTTCTTTCAGCTCGATGGTCAGATAGGAGATGCAGCGGCTGCCGTCCACGAGGTAGCCCTCCGGCGAGATGGCGTCGGTAGGGCAGGCGTCGATACAGCGCCGGCAGGTGCCGCAGTAGTCGCGCATGGGCTGGTCGTAATCCAGTTCCAGGTCGCTGATCAGCTCGGCCAGGAAAAAGTAGGAGCCGGCTTTAGGGTGGATCAGCAGGGTGTTCTTGCCCGTCCAGCCCACCCCGGCGCGCCGGGCCCAGTCGCGCTCCAGCACCGGCGCCGAGTCGACGAAGACGCGCCCGTCGATCTCCCCGATTTCATCCCGGATAAAAGCCAACAGGGCCTTGAGTTTGCGCTTGAGTACAAAGTGATAGTCCTTGCCGTAAGCATAGCGGGCGATCCGCGGTGCTTCGGGCTCGTCGGGCTGCCGCTCGGTATAATAGTTGTACAGCAAGCTGATCACGGAGCGGGCGCCGGGCACGAGCCGGGTGGGGTCCACCCGCTTTTCGAAGTGGTTTTCCATGTACTGCATTTTGCCGTGCAGGCCGCGCTGCAGCCATTCCTCCAGCTTGCGGGCTTCCTCGTCGAGCCGCTCGGCCCTGGCTACGCCGATATGCGTGAAGCCCAGCCGCCGGGCTTCCTCTTTGATCCGATGCGTGCGTTGGAAAAGAGACATGGGTCAGAAAGCATGTGATTTCAGCGGGTAAACAATGGATTAGCCATAAAAGTAAGGTTTTTTAACCCGGTCCGGGCGGCTGATAAAAGTCATTTCTGGAAATGATGCTTGTCACTTTTTTCCGTAAGCAATGCCGGTATATTGGGTATAGAAAATGGCGCTGGCCATTTGAATTGCTAAATAAAAACCTTTTGCCATGAATGCGAACTTATCATTTACCGCGCCCCAGATACTGTGGGGCCTCGCGATACTCTTCGTCGCCATTCTGGCCATCATCTTCATCGGAAGGTATTATTTCGATAAGAAGTCAGAAAGTGGCCTGGCGAACAAATACAAAGGCCGGAAGTGGGATTCGCCGCTACAGGCGCGGAACAAGTATCCGGATGTCAACGTCTTCCGCTGGACCAGGGTTTTCATGAATTTCGGCCTGATCGTTTCACTGGGATTGATCATCGCCGCTTTTAACTGGACCAGCATGGAACAGGAAGTCTTTATCCCGGACGGTGCTCTCGACCTCGAGGTGGACCTGGAAGTGGAACCGCCGCGTAGTTCC
>CAYQQU010000119.1:0-9913 GCA_964419545.1 uncultured Saprospiraceae bacterium
GGGGGGGGGCCCAGTATGGGGACTAATTGTTCCCGGACTGCTGCGTTGTCATTTGCCAATAGGCCTATTAAGCCGGAGGAAGCGATCTGGAGGGTAAAGAATACGGCCAGGCTTACCCTTAGAGCTTTCCTCACAAAGGCGTCATTGTGCAAATCCTGCTTCCCCAGCCATACCCCCCACAGCATAAAAGCCGTCCACGGGATGACCGGGTGAAAACCGTTATAGAAAAGGTTGCGGAAAAAACCGGGCAAAGTCCAGAAATCAGTATACGTCAGCTGTTGAAAATCCCAGCCGGTTTCATAATCCCAGAGCAGCAATAGCAGGGGATAGATGAGGATCAAGGCGATCGCTACGCCCAAGATCAACCGCGGCCGCTGATTGATCAACAACAGTGCGATCAGCATGTAAACGCCGTAGAAGTGCAAGATATCGGCCGGCCAGATCCAGTAGTACGACAATCCGACCAGAAACAGGAAAGCCGCCCTTTTGAAAATCCTTTTTCTTGCCCGCCGCCATTTTTCCTGATTGAGCGCAGTATTCGTCATCAACGCCAGGCCCAGGCCGGCCAGCACGACAAAGGTAGCGGCAGCTTTGCCGTCGAAAAGGGAAGCGAAGGCGGCCGGCCACCCGCCCCCCGCATTGCCGATGACTAGCTTGAAATTGACGATCACCATACCGATCACCGCCAGCGCCCTCGCTACGTCGATGCCGATAATGCGCCTGGTCATGCGGTGGCTTCTCCCTCCGCAAACGCCTTGAAGTCCTGCATGGTCTTCAGCGATTGTTTTTTAAAGGCCCTTGGCATAAACAAGGCCATGATCTTCATGAAACCTTTGAATTTAAACTCGTTGCGCACTACCCAGCGCGTCTTTCCGGGGCCGGCCTCCTGAAAGAAATTGACGACCTCATTCCAGACGCCCTTGGTTTCGTAAGTGCCCGAAAATTCATCGGGAATATCCCGTTTCACGACGGTCTCGATCATCTCGATCTCCCGGCCGCCCATTTTGTAAAGGAGCCTTGACTTGGCGCCCGTTTGCCCGGGCTCGCCGCTCAGGTGCTCAAAACGGACCAACCCCGCCTGCCATTTGGATAGGTTGCCGGGATTGTCAAACAGTTCGATCACGCGCTCGCGGGGCAGGTTGATCTCAACTTCGGTGGTGTACTGCATCGGATTGTAGGTTTTAGATGGCGGATTCGTTTCCATTTTCAAAGCCCAAAACCGTCATTCCCTCGGGGCCGGCGACTCGAAACGCTATCACGGCCGTTATTTAACGATCAGTTCGGCCAGGCCGGTATGTCCCATCTCATCTTCGAACAGTTGTTCGGCTGCCGGGTCGGCGGTCCATCGGTCATCGACAATAAATTTATACAAATACCGGCCGGGGGTCAGGATGAGGCGGCATTCCCAGCCGCCGGCCACCCGGGCGAGTTTGGTGTCGTGCATCACCCAGTTGTTGAAATCGCCGACGACGCTGACCGCCTCCGCTGCGGCGAATCCCGGCAGGAAGATGCGCGCATTGCCGTCGAGGAGGGGCGCCGGAGCGTGGTGGGGCTTGCGCGGCATCCGCTGCTCGGCGTCGGCGGCCCGCATAGCCAGGTAGGCCAGTAGTTCGGCATTATATTGCAGGTCGGCGGTATCCAGGTGCTCCGGCTGGTCGAGTTGGGTGTGGTGGGTGACGGGGATATAGTTGAGCGGGTCCTGGATGAACTGAAACGCGGGTATCCCCATCCAGTCGAAGAGCTCGTGATCGCTCTGATTGGCGCGTTGCCGGGTGAGCGTTCCGCTTTGCGGAAAAGGCTGCAGCCATTGGGCAAAGAGCGGCCGGATGCGGTCGTTGCCCATCAGGTAGAGGCCCCGGATGCGGCCGGCGCCGTTGTCGAGGTTGAGGTACAGGGAAGTCAACTCGTGTTCGCCTCCCAGGCGGCTGCCGTCGAGCGCACCCAGGCGGCTGCTGATGTAGTGGCGCGATCCGAGGAAGTTCTGCTCGTGTCCGCCCCAAAGCACCAGCCGGATGGTGCGGCGCGGCCGGGCGTCGATGGCGTCGAGGATGCGGATCGTTTCCAGGAGCGTGGCGCAGTTGCCGGCATTGTCGGTAGCGCCCGCGCCGGCCTGCCAGGAGTCGAGATGGGCGCCCAGTACGATCAGCTCGTCGGCGACCGCCGGGTCGTGGCCCCGCAGCTCGGCGATTACATTGACCTGGTAGCGGTCAGCTTCCGTAAAGGCGGCGTCCAGCGCCAGGCGCACCCGCGGCTTCCGGCCGGCTTCCGCGAGCCTTTTTATTTTGGCGAAAGCCGAACGGCTCAGCACCCAGGCGGGCAAGGGCTTGACGGCGCCCTTTTTGACGTACGCGGGCGTCATGCCCCAGCCGTCGACTTTGATGATGCCGCTGCCGAGTTGGCTGGGCTCCAGGAGGGCGACCACGCCCAGTTGCCGCAGTTGGCGATGAAGGGCTGCGAGGGCTGCTTCCCGTTCTATCTTGTCGGCGATAGCGGCAGGAGTAGCTCGCCGGCTCATGTACCCCAACAAGCGATGATTGGGGTCGGGGTTAGCGGCCGCGGCGGCGAGCTCCGCTTCCGTGAAAGTGCGCCGCGAAAAGTCGACCGGCCCGCTTGTCGCTCGCCACTGGTCGCCCAGCATCACCGCCTTGCCCCGCAGCCGTCCCCGCCAGTCGTCGAGTTGATCGGAATGGGGGACGTAGATAACTTCCGCCGTCACCGCGCTATCCGTTCCCGAGGTGTAGGTCCGCGGGAAGGCCGGCAGCGCTTCGTAATGGGGCTTCACCAGGGCCAGGGAATGGCCGGAAAGCGACCAGCCCCGGTAGCCGTCGTCAAAACTCTCGAAAGCGATCCGGTCGACGCCTTCCCAGCCGAGGAGCAGGCTGTTGACGTACCAGGCTGCCTGCCGGTAGCCTTCCGTGCCCATCAGGCGGGGTCCGATAAGGTCGGTAAACTGGTACAGGTGGTCGGCGAGCTGAGAGTGGGCTTTGCCTTCGGCCAGGATGCGCGATAGTAAAGGATCGTCGGTGGCTGCCGCAGCCGCCTCGGGCGGGGCCGGGGTCAGCGTCATGCCGCAGGCCGGGCAGGCGCCGGGCGCGGTGAAAGCGAGGGTATCGCAGGGGGTAATACAGGGCGGGCAGCGGTATGCCATTTGGTTGAAAGCCAATACCGGCGCGCCGACCCACCAAAGCAGGAGGAGGAAACGCATGTCGGGTCAGGATGATTGTCGAAATGAAGCGACCGTCGTCGCGATGCCTTCCGCGTAGCCCGTCGGCTGCAGGTCGAAGCGCTGTTGGAACTTGCTGCTGTCGAAATAATAATCGCGGTCGTACTGATAGAGCATCTCTTTCACTTCCCGCATGAGGGGGTCGAACCATCCGATGATGCTCACCAGGGTGCGGCCGGCGAGCTGGTAACGCGCGGGGGCGCCCGCTGCTTCGGCGATCTTTTCGATGAGCGCTTTGGCCGTCCAGGGCTCTGCGGTGGGCAGGTGCCAGGCCTGGTTGTAGGCGTCTTCGGTATTGCCCAGCAAGGCGGTCGCCCGGCCGATATCGGGGGTGTAAGTGAAGGAGTGGCGGTAATCGACCGAAAAGAACCAGTTGGCCTTTTTTCCGGCCAGCAGGGGTTTGATCACGGCTTCCGTCAGTACGCTGGTGTGGGCGTCCGGCCCGTAGAAGTCGGCCGAGCGGGCGAAGAGGGCTTGTACTTTGCCCTGCTCTACGGCTTGCAGCAGCATACGGGCGATGTGTTCCCTTACCATACCCTTTTTGCTGGAAGGGTTGAAGGGCGTTGCTTCGGTATGACGGGGGATGTGCTTCGGATCGTACATGTAGATATTGTCGAAAAACACCAGTTTGCAGTCGTGTTTGGCGCAGGCGTCGATGGTGTTGCGCATGATCAGGGGCCAGTCGCGCTCCCAGACCTTGGTCCGGTAGGGCAGGCCGACGGTGAGGTAGGCGATTTCCGAGCCGGCCACCGCTGCATCGGTCTCGTCGGCCCGGGTCAGGTCGGCGGGAAAAAGCTGGTCGTTCGGATTAACGGCCCGTGGCGTGCGGCTTACCAGTCGGATGGCGTCGGTGTATGGCGTCAGGGCTTTGGCGATTTCCCGGCCGGCGGGTCCTCCGGCGCCGAGGATGGTTTGCATAGTTCTTTAGGTGTTTATTGAAAAGGAAGTTAACACAAAAGTGGCTGTCGTCCCAAATAATTGGCCCATCATCTTGTCAGGTAAAAAGAAAGCGCGGCAACTTTTCTCCCCAAGGCGCCGGTCGGATCCGATCGTTCATTCGCTAAACGGTCAGTTGGCGGCAGGCGCCGGAAAGTCCATTTTCCTGACCAGTTCCTGAAAAGCCGGTTCTTGTCGCATGGGGTCCCAGAGCGGATCGAGTTCCAGTGAGATCATCCAGTTGGCGTGCCATTCGTAGCTTTTTTCCAGCCAGGCCAGGGCCTGGTCACGGCGGCCGAGGTGCCAGTAGATGGGCGCCATTTCGACAGGAGCGGCTTCGGCCAGGGCGGGTGTTTTTTCCAGGTCGCGGAGCAGGGCGCCGGCTTCCGCCGCTTCGCCGGCCAGCGCCAGGGCCATGGCCAGGGCCATTTCGGCCCAGTCCTGGTCGCCGGACAGCCGCACGGCTTCCCGGAAATTTTCAATAGCGCTTTCATCATCGCCCTGGTTGAAAGCGATCATGCCGAGCAGCCAGTACACTTCGCTGTTTTCGGGAAAGGTTTCGCGCATGGCCCGCGTGATCTCTGCGGCGCGATCCAGGCGCCCGGTCATCCGGCAAAGGTCGGCCAGGTCGATATTGTATTCCAGGTTTAGCGGGTCGAGGCTGACGGCTTTTTCCATCAGCGCGATCGCTCCGGCTGCATCGCCCCCGATGGCGTGGCGCCAACCCAGGTCGAGGTAGGCGCCGGCTTCGGAAGGGTTGAGTTGGACGGCCCGCTCCAGCGACTGGCGGGCGGCGGCCCAGTCCCATTCGTACCAGAGGTTGACCGAACCGATGATGGTATGCGCGTAGGCCAGGCTGTTGTCGAGGGCGAGGGCCTGCCGGGCGTAATCGCGTGCGGCGGGAAAAGCTTGGCGCGAGGGCAGCAGGTTGCTCCAGCCCAGCCACAGGTAGGCGTTGCCGAGGCCGGCGTAGGCGGCGG
This sequence comes from uncultured Saprospiraceae bacterium, assembly GCA_964419545.1. Taxonomy (GTDB): domain Bacteria; phylum Bacteroidota; class Bacteroidia; order Chitinophagales; family Saprospiraceae; genus CAYQQU01. Next base: position 5,140 of record CAYQQU010000119.1, read on the forward strand.
CGAAGGAGGAATCGAGGGCAATGGCCCGCTCGAAAAATTCCACGGCCCTTTCCGCGCCGTCGGCCCGCTGGCTGAGCAGGTGCTTGCCGCGCAGGTACCATTCGTAAGCTTCCTGGTTGCTGGTGAGCTCCTTCACCACCCGGGGCTGCGCTTTTTCATTGAAGATACCCCGCAGCTGCCCGACAACCGCGCGGGCGATCTCGTCCTGGATCGCGAAAATATCGTCGAGGTTCCGGTCGTAGCGCTCCGACCATAGCTGATAGCCGTCCTCCGTGCTCACCAGTTGGGCGGTTACCCGCACCCGATCGCCGGCCTTGCGAACGCTGCCTTCGAGCAGGGTGCTGACCCCCAGTTCTTCGCCTATCTCCTGGGGCGAGGTCGTTTTGTTCTTGAAAGAAAAAGCAGAACTGCGGCCGGCGACCTTCAACTCCGGAATTTGCGCCAGGCCGTTGAGGATCTCCTCGGCGATGCCGTCGCCGAAATAATCTTCTTCACGGGAGGCGCTCAGGTCCCGAAACGGCAGTACGACGATGGATTTTCCCGGCGTTTCGCTGCGGGCCTCGCTAACTGCCGGCGACCAGCGCATCCATCCGTAAACCGCTCCGCTGATGAGCAGCAAGGCCAGCAAGGCGATGACCGGCCAGTAGGCCGGCCGTTTTTTTCTGGAAGCCGTGGTCCGGCCCGCCGCCTGGTCATTTGTTTTCTCCGGCACGGCGATGCCCGGAGCGATGAGGGCGAAGATCTCCACCGGCTCGGCCACGTTCTTCAGCTCGAATTGCCCCAGCGATTGCAGGCGAAATTCCGGGTGGTTGCGAATATCGTAAATGACCCGGTCGGTGACGAGGACGGAGCCGGCTACGCCTTGCTCCTCCACGCGCGAGGCGACGTTGACCCCGTCGCCGTAGATGTATTCGCCGTCGATGACGATGTCGCCGACGTGCAGGCCGATGCGCAGCGGAACGAACGGCTCCTCCCGCAGCGCCAGCTGGATCTCCCGGGCGCTTTCCACGGCGTTGACCGCGCTGTCGTAGATCACCAGGCTGCCGTCGCCGTAGTGTTGCAGGATCTGCCCACCGTGCCGGTCGACGCTTTGTTCGAGCACCAGGCGGAAGCGTTTGAGGCGCATCATGCCGGCCGCTTCGTCGCGGTGCATCATCGCGGTATATCCGACGATATCGGCAAACATAATGGCGGCGAGTCGGCGATTGGTAGGCATGGCGGCGCTATTGGTTTGCCCCAAAAATACGCAAACCTGCAAAGAGCTGGTATGTGATTGGGCAATAGTAGTGGATTGCGTGCTGCGATCATCGCCGGACGCCCGCGATCGACTGCACGGCGGCAACGGCTCTTTCGATCTCCGCCTCGGTGGTGTACAGCGATATGCCCATGCGGGTAACGCCGCCCTGTTCGCGCAGGCCGAGCACCTCGATGGCCCGGAGTGCGTAGAAGTGGCCGTCCCAGGCCAGGATGTTGTGTCCGGCCAGTTCGCGGCAGACCTGCTCCGGCCGTTTGTCGCGGATGGTGAAAGCCAAGGTCGGCGCCCGGTCTTCCGTCTTTACGCCCGGTCCGATGATCTCGACGCTTTTGATAGCGGCCAGTTGTTGGTACAGCTGACGGGCTAAAGCGATTTCGTGCCGGTGCACCCGCTCCATGGCCGATTCGATGCGTTGGCGCAGGTTTTCCCCTTCCCCCAGTGACGCGATGAAGTCGACGGCGGCGCTGACCCCGGCAAAAGCGGCGTGGTTGGGGGTGCCCGTTTCGATGCGGTGCGGCGCGTGCTGGTAGGCCGTGCGCAGGTGATCGGTAGGCAACCGGTCGAGAAGGCCGGGCCGGGCGTAGAGGATGCCGACGTGCGGGCCGTAAAATTTGTAAGCCGAGCAAAGCAGAAAATCGCAGCCCGCAGCCTGCACGTCCAGCAGAAAATGGGGTGCGTGATGCACGGCGTCGACCAGCAGCCAGGCGCCCGTTTGATGGGTGAGCTGGCGCACCTGCTCGACGGCGTTCACCGTGCCGAGCAGGTTGGAGGCGTAGCCCATACACACCAGCCGGGTGCGGTGGTTGAGCTGCGTTTCCAGGTCGGCGTAGTCGAGGATGCCGTCGGTCATTAACCGGATTTCCCGGACGATGATGCCGTGCTCCCGCAAGGCCAGCCAGGGGCCGCGATTGGCCTCGTGGTCGAGCTGGGTGATCAGCACTTCATCGCCGGGCTGCAGCACGCGGGCGAAAGCCCGGCTCAGCGCAAAGGCGAGGGAGGTCATATTGGGACCGAAAGAGATGGTGTGCGGCCCTTCTGCCCCGAGCAAGGCGGCCGTTTTTTCGCGCGCCTCGTCGATGACCCGGTCCGTTTCCTGCGAGGTGACGAACTGCCCGTGCGAATTGGCGTTCGATCGTCGGTAATAGTCGGAGACGGCCTCGATGACGCCGTTGGGCGCCTGGGTGCCCGCCGGGCCGTCCAGATACACCAGCGGACTGCCGTCGGCCTGCCGCTGAAGGGAAGGGAACTGCTGCCTGATCTGTTCGTTCATGTGGTTGCGATTGGCTCGAACGGTAAGGTAAGGAAATTGGATCACTTTCCTATGCGGTGGGCTCTTCCACAGGCTCCTCGGCGGTCGGGGGCCTTTTGAACAGCGAGAAGCGGGCGCCGGGCGCCTGCCGCAGCGTCAGCCAGATGGACAAGGCAATGGTGGCCATACGGAACAGGTTGGGCCACAATCCGCCCAGGGCGTTATCTCCGGCGCTGAAGGCCGTCCAGTACAGGTTCATCAGCAGGTGAAAAGCGATGGGCACCCATAGGTTTTCGTTCCAGGCGATGTACAGCCAGCTGAACCATAAGCCTCCTAAGAGGGTAACCAGAAAAATACCGATCGTTTCGCCCACTTCGTTGCTTTGGTAAAGATGGCCGAGACCGAAGAACAAAGCCATCGGCAGGGCGGCGATGAAAAACGGGAGCCCTACCCGGCGGAACAGCTGTCCGAACAGGAAGCCCCGGTAGAGAACTTCTTCGGCAAAAGCGGCCAGGAGGCAGGTCAATACCAATTGCCGCCAATTGAGCGTCCATTGAAAATCAGCCAGTACGGCGTAGCCCAGCAGCATGGGCAAGGTGCACAGTCCGGCTACGCGGAACGCTCCCGCCAGGCTGCCCCCCAGCCCGAGCTCCCGCCAGGCTGATCGCGGATAATAGAGTAAAGCAAGGACGGCAAGCGGCAACACGACGTACCAGAACATTCGATTTGCCACCCGGCCGGCGACGAGAACCCATTCCGAAGCTGCGTTGTTGTAAATAAAGAGGGGCCACTCCTGATCGGCAAGGTAAAAAGTGGCCGCTGTGAACAGAGCAATCATTATTTTTTTCATCTTGCAGTTGAATTTTGTGTTGGGGCAAATATGCAAAGTCCGAGCCTGCGAAAACAGAAAGTGGGGCGAGCGTCCGTCGCTTTGCCGCGAATGACAAGGTTCCGGGACCAATGACAAAGCTCAGGGGCCACTGGTCGGTCTCTTTTGCGAAAGGCTTACCTCGGCATTCTTCATAGCTAAAAAACTTGACCTGATGAAACTAATCGACCGCATTCTCATGGCCACTGATTTTCTGGAAGAATCAGAATACGTGATTGCCCAGGCCCTTCATTTAGCCCAAAAGTTCGAGTCGGAGATCATCCCCATGTACGTGTTGCCCGAAAACCTGAAAGACGATAAGGTGAAGCGCATGCTGGAGGGTACCGTAGAGACCAAGATGACGGAGCTGCAAAAACGCTTATCCCAAGCAGGCGTGCGGGCGGGCGAACCGATCGTTCTTCCCGGCCGGGCCTACGTCGCGATCGTCGATAGCGCCGAACGCGTGGACGCCAACGTGATCATCATCGGCGCGGGGGCCCGCACCGAGGGCGATAAGAAACAACTGGGCGTTACCGCCGGCCGGATCATTCGGCGGTCGGACAAGCCGGTATGGGTGGTAAAACCCAACCAGTCGCCCGGCGTCAAAACCATCCTCTGCCCGATCGATTTTTCCGAACCTTCCGAACTGGCCTTGAAAAACGCGATCGCCATCGCCCGCCGGTTCGAGGCCGAGCTTATCGTTTTCAGCGTTTACGAGCCCACCAGCTCCCGCGGAACGGCCTATGCCGAAGAATGGGAAGCGCAGGGCCGCCTCGGTCTTTCAGAATACCGGACCCAGCTGGGCAAGCATTTGTTGCAGTTCAACTGGCACGGCGTCAAATGGGAAAAAGAAGTGCGTTCGGGAGCACCCGAAACCGAGATCCTCGACGCCATCTATCGCCACCAGGCGGACCTGCTGTGTATGGGCGCTACCGGCCGCAGCGGCCTGCAACGCCTCATTATGGGCAGCGTCACCGAAAAGGTGATCCGGGAAATACCGTGCAATTTCATCATTACCAAATCGGAAGATGTCATCAAGCTGCAGCTGGAAAAGACGATACGCGACATCAACAGCCAGTACCAGATTGCCAACCAACTCATGCAGGAGGGATTCCTCGAAGAAGCCATTCACGAGTTCAAGATCTGCCTGGGCATCAGCGATATGCACCTGCCTACTTTATTCGGGCTGGCCAAGACCTACGAAAAACTCGGCGAAACCGAGATCGCCGAGAATTATCGCAAAATGGCCCAGGACGTCCTGAAATCCATGTGGGAAGCCGGCATCGAGGAAGATATCCGCAAAGGGCGAACGGGGCTGTGAATGGTTCGGGAAAAAAGAAAGCTGACCCGGGCTGAGAGCTTGTTTGGAGGTAGTGCTTTTGAAGCGAAAAACTCAGATTTT
>CAYQQU010000120.1:0-9804 GCA_964419545.1 uncultured Saprospiraceae bacterium
TGTCTGATAAATACAGAGAAGATGTGTTGGCCATTTAATGCGTCTGCCCTTGGGTAGGGGGGAAGGTTGAGGTTGAGGTTGAGGTTGAGGTTGAGGTTGAGGTTGAGGTTGAGGTTGAGGGCTCCGCGGGTTTCTACCGACGGAGTTATGGTCCTTGCCACTGTGTACTTAGTTTCTGACCGAAAACGCCAAGCAGCTGTGCAACCAGCTCATTTTCAGTCGAAAGTGCGAGTAAAAATCAAGGCTCCAGCCTCTAAAACCGGCGAATAATCCATATGTTTGAGAAAGTAAAATGCGTACAGCATTGCCTTCCAGTCGGATGATTGTTTTAGTTAAGGTGTTATTCGCCAAACATTCAAACCTGTTTTTGATGAGAAAGCGCTTCGAACAACAAAATGAACTGGATGCCGAACCAATCCCGGAGGTGAAAATTGACGAAAGAAACCGGCATGAATTACCTCAATTGCTGGCCGGGTTGCAATACATTTTTGTCACCCCTGATTTGAACGAGGCTGTTTTTGAGGTTTTAGAGAAGAAGGTTTTGGGAGGCAAAAAAACAACAGGCCGGCTAGGTCTGAGCCTTTGGGAAAGCCAACCTATCTTGTATACTTGATTAGCAGACGATCTCATCTCATCCGGCCGCCTTTCTGGATTTAAAATATTCGTCATATACCCGGGCAAAGCCTGCACCGGGTGTATTCATGATTCTGCCGGATGGAGTATATTTGGCAGCAGAAGGGTAAGCGGCTTCAAATTACGATCATACCAAGACATGCCTGTGCGAGTGCCTGGTTACCTATGGGGAGGGATATTGTTGTTACTACTGGTGTTGGTAACGAGCTGCCAGCCTACGCCTTCGACCGTAGTGCCCCCCGACAGCCCGCCCCCGCTCGCCGTTCTGGACTCGGAACAACACAACTATGTACTCCGGGCGTATACTCAGGTCCTGCCCGATACCGGCAAAGGGCTCTCGCTTACGCAAGTACAGCAACTAGCCGCGCAAAACGCCTTTCGCCCCTACTCGGCTATCGCGGACTCCATCCACAGCGGCCGCGCCTACTGGGGAAAGGTCCAGCTCGTCAACCGCCTGCCCGCTGCAGAAAAGCATCCGGAGTGGGTACTGACCTTTTCAACGACCTGGACGGACCTGGAAGTCTACACTGCCAACGCGGACGGCAATTGGTCCAGGGAGGTCAATGGCTCCTTTGTCCCCATCGCCGACAAACCATTCACCCCGATCGCAGATGCTAATCTGGTCAAGCTCACACTACCGCCCGATGAAGTGGTGACGGTCTACTTCCGCGGCAGCAGCCAACGGCCTACTATCCCCCCGTCTTTCTACCTTTATGCGCAGACTGTCGATCTGTTTTACGCCAAAGTGCTGCGGGCAAAAGTGATCGAAGCTCTATTCATCGGCTTCCTGATGATGATGCTGCTCTATAACCTGATCGTGTATTTCTACGGCCGGGACCAAAGTTTTCTTTTCTATTCCGTATACCTGCTGTCCATTGTGATCTACGCGGCCTATTCAAGCGGCGACCTGCCCGACTGGCTAGGCAACGTCCTCTTTTTGGCGCATCCCGAGTATTTCAACCTCGCCAAAATCGTCCTCTTTATGGGGCTGATGAACTACCTGGCTTTTATCCGCAGCTTTCTGGACTTAGAACAGCTGCTGCCCGCCTGGGACCGGTATTTTCGCGGCGTCATCTATCTAGGCTTCCCCCTGATGGCTGTCTACTTAGTTGTGGCCTTTCGTTCCAACTTCAGCTACGTGGTGGAAGACTGGCTGACGATGTTCTACATTGCGCTAGTTGTCGTCTCCTGCTTTATATTCATCTATCCGCTATACCGGACCCGGGACACCAAGAGTTACTTCATCGTGGCGGGCATCGCCGTGATCAGTTTCGGGTGTTTGCTCACCTTGTTCTCCCGCTTGGAGGATGCCCCCTTTTCCATTTTTTACCTGAAAGTAAGTGTGATTGTAGAAGTGCTCATCTTTTCCCTGGGTTTAGCGTACCGCCAACGCCAGCAGGTTCAGGCGCGCCAGGCCGCCGACTTTGCACTGAAGGAAAGCAAACTGATCCAAGAAAAGAAGCAGGTCGAAGCCAAACGGCTGCAGGAACTGAACGATTTCAAGACCCGTTTTTACACCAATATCGCCCACGAGTTTCGTACCCCCCTGACCGTAATCTTGGGTATGAGCGAGCAGATCAAAGGCTACCTGCAGGAAACAAAATTAATCCGGCGCAATGGCGACAACCTGCTGCGCCTAGTAAACCAGCTGCTGGACCTCTCCAAGCTGGAATCCGGGAGTATGCCCCTGAATCTGGTGCACGGGGACATTATCGTCTACCTGCAGTACCTGACGGAATCTTTCTATTCGACGGCTATGCAAAAACAAATCCGCCTGGTTTTCTACTCCGAGGAAACGGAGGTGATGATGGATTACGACGAAGATAAGATCCAGCAGATCGTTTACAACCTGCTGTCCAACGCCCTGAAGTTCACGCCCGCCGGCGGCAGGGTCGTATTCCACGCCAGCCGCATCGATCAGGACGAACGGCCGTGGCTCAAGCTGAAAGTCAAAGACTCCGGGGCGGGTATTCCGGCCGCTGAGCTCGGCCGCATTTTTGATCGCTTCTACCAGGTTAGCGAATCCGAAAAACCGCCGGCGACGGGCACGGGCATCGGCCTGGCGCTGACCAAGGAATTGGTCGGGTTGATGAACGGCACGATCGCTGTAGAAAGCGAACCGGGCGTCGGTACGGAATTTGTCCTCTGCCTGCCTGTAGAGGCCCGGCACGCCGGGGCATCCGGCACTAAGGAACGTCCCGCTGTCACCCCGGCTACCCCGCCGCCGGCACTGTCCGATACAGATCCTGCCTCCGCAGAGAAAGCAGCCGGCCCAGATGCCGACCCCACTGCAGGGGAGTTGCCCCAGCTGCTGCTCATCGAGGACAATCCTGATATCATCACTTACGTAAAAACCGTCCTGCGGGGGCAATACGCTTTCCATACCGCCCGCGACGGGGCCGATGGCGTGGAGCAGGCCCTTGCGCTTATCCCGGACATCATCGTCAGCGACGTCATGATGCCCAAGATGACTGGCTACGAAGTTTGCGAAACGCTAAAACAAGACGAACGTACCAGCCACATTCCTATTATTCTGCTTACTGCAAAAGCGACGCAGGAAGACAAAGTACAGGGCTTGCAATTCGGGGCCGACGCCTACCTGACCAAGCCATTCGACAAAGCAGAACTAATGGTCCGCCTGGAAAAGCTGATCGCCATGCGCCGCCGCTTGCAGGCGCGCTATGCCAATGCGGCTGCTACAGGGCCCGGCCCGGCAGCTGAATCTTCCCTCGAAGACCAATTCCTGCACAAACTGCACGAACACATTGCGGCCCGGCTGGACGACACCGAGTTTGGCGTCCCGGACCTAGCCAGTGCTGCCCAACTGAGCCAAATGCAGCTGTACCGCAAGCTAAAGGCCCTAACGGGGCAAACGCCATCCCGGTTTATCCGCTCCTATCGCCTGCGGCGAAGCCTGGACCTGCTGAAACAAGGCGATCTTACGGTCTCCGAAGTGGCCTACGCCGTCGGTTTTGCTGACCCCAGCTACTTTTCCCGGACCTTCCATCAGGAATTTAAGCGTAACCCGAGCAGTCTCCTAGACTCCTGATTTTCAGCATTATAGCACTTATTTTACAGACCGTTGTAAAATAATTTCAAGGTTTTTCCGCCCTTTGGTAAGATAGCTCCATGCTTTTGAAAGATAGGTGAAAGGCACCCTGGCACAAGGTGTACATCTTTGTAGTGTCGGGAATATCCCGCCTAACTTATATTACAAAAGCAGTTTATTATGAAATCCTTATTCGTTGCTCCGGCCTTGCTGATTAGTAGTCTTAGCTTCCTTACGGCTCAGGAATTCTACCTGCCGGTTTCGACCAGCTCGAATGAAGCGAAAAACGCCTACCACGCGGCCATGTACCGGGGCTTGCATTTGCGACTCGACGCTGCGCAATATGAGATTGAAAAAGCACTGGCGCTGGACCCCGACTTCTTTATGGCACACGCCTACCGGATTCAGGTGTTGACTGCCGACGAAGAGAGGCTACCGTTCATTTGCCAGGCCCTGGCGATCGACCCAAGCGGGTTTACCCCGGCTGAGCACATCCTGCGCGGACAGCTTTCGCTCTGGATCGAAGACCCCGGCGCCTCCCCTGCCGCTGCTATGCAGGAGCTCATAGCAGCCTACCCTACCACCGTTGAGGCCTACGAGTGGGCCTACATGCACGCTGCCCATACGGATCCGGACCCAGCCACCGCCATGGTGTACGCCCGAAGGCTGATCGAACTGGACCCCAACTTCCCGCCGGCCTACAACTACCTGGGGTACTTCTACCTGGAGCGCGAGGAGCTGGAACCAGCGCGGGCTGCCTTCGAAAAGTACCTCGACCTGGCGCCCGTAGAGCCTTATGCTCACAGCAGTATGGGTGAGTACTACTTTATCGCCGGAGACTCCACCAAATCAGAAGAATACTTCAAGCAGGCGGCAGCCCTGGGTGGATTTGAACCGCAGGGACGTACTTACCGGACGACCATCAAAGAGTAGCAGATGGGGAATTAGCCTGGTGGCAAATCCTTCATTTGCATTCGCCCTCAAGCGGTCACATACAAACACAGCAGGTCAGTAAGAAGAGCCCACCGGGTAACCTTTTCGGAGCTTACAAAATATACAGTCGATCATTCATTTCAACACTAAATTTTACTATCGTGAAAACCACATTCTTTTTTATCGCCCTTTTCTTGGGCAATATGATGGTCCTCAACGCGCAGGAACTACTCCTGCCCGTGTCCACCCCATCGGAAACGGCGAAAGCCGAGTACGTGAAGGCATTAAGAGCAGCTGAGAACGCCAACATACCCGTCTTTTTCGAAAGGCTGAACGCCGCTGTAAAAACGGATCCCAACTTCTTCATGGCTCATGCTTATATGGCTCTGGCACAAACCTCCTTTGGGCAGTACGAAAATGCAGTACCCCACATCAAATCCGCCCTCGCAGTTGATGCGGATGGCCTCAATAAAGGGGAGCGTATTATCCGGCAGGCTCTGCAAACGCTCAGCAAGGAGCCCAAAGCTGATATCGCAGAATACATGGCTTCGCTGACAAAAGCTTACCCAAAAACCGCACAGGCTTATGAACTCGCCGCCGTGTCTGCCTCGTGGATCAGCAAAGACGCTCAGGCCGCTAAGGAGTATAACCTCCGCCTGCTTGAGCTGCGCCCCGATCACGGTGGCACTTACAATGCCCTGGGGTACTCCTACATGGCTCTCGGAGAAATGGGTGAAGCCAAAGCTGCTTTTGAAAAATACCTTGAAGTAGCGCCGGATGAACCCAATGCCTACGACAGCATGGGCGAGTATTACATGGTAGCTAAGGACTATGCCAAGTCGGCGGAATACTACGATAAAGCCGCTGAAATGGGAATGGAACTTGCGGAAGAACGGGCTGAGAAGGCACGGGCGGCTATGAAGGCAACCGGAAATTAAAGTAGCGCTGATCGGGCGCTGTAAACTCGTCCGATCAGCGCAAAACGGGAAAGCCGAAAACCGATTACAACAGGCACCAAAAATTAAGATCATGGATTTGAAAGTCATTGGACTAGGCCTTGGCAGAACCGGGACCTATTCCCTAAAAACAGCACTGGAAAGCCTGCAACTCGGGCCTTGCCACCACATGGAGCGCGTGGCTCAAAACATGCCGGTGCAACTGCCACTGTGGAATGCGGCATTGAATGATATGCCCAACTTTGAGGCCATTTACGAAGGCATGCAAAGCGCCGTTGATTGGCCTACGGCTGCCTTTTACAAGGAACTGTATGCAGCCTATCCGAAGGCCAGGTTTATTTTAACCCACCGAAGCAAAGAGTCATGGGCAGAAAGCTTTGGTTCTACCATCTACAAACTGCTTGCCGAACGGGAAAAAGCACCGGCACCCGTGCAGGAATGGCTTAATATGGTAGTGAAAGCGATTGGTAAATCAGGTTTCCCCATGGGCCTTGACTTTGAGGGGCTGGCAGAGCGGTATGAAGCACACAACCGGGCAGTCCGGAATTTTATCCCATCTGAGCAACTACTGGTATATCAGGTAAAGGAAGGATGGGGTCCGTTATGCGAGTTTTTGGACGTAGCCGCCCCTGCCACAGCCTTTCCCCGTACCAATAACCGGGAGGAGTTCTGGGAGTTGGTGAACGCTGCCACCAAGCCAACCCCAGCGGCGAAGTAGCATTTTATTTGGCCGCCACGCACCGAAAAAGCTCAAGCCGCTTCAGAGGAAGCCGAAGATTAAAATTTATCACCATAGTAGCCGGGTGCCAATGTGGTGCCCGGCAACTTACACCAAAACACATCATCATGCAAACCGTAGGTATCGTCGGTGGCGCCGGCTTCATCGGCAGCTATGTCACCAAGCAATTTTTAGACAATGGGTTCCGGGTCAAAGTATCGGCCACGGATATTTCCAACAGCGCGAAATACGCGCACCTGTCTGCGCTGCCCCATTCGGAGAACATGGAGCTTGTGCCGCTTGACGTTCAACACCTGGATCAGTTAAAGGCCTTTGCTGCCGGCTGCGACATCCTCGTGCACGGAGGCACACCGTTTCAATTGGATGTGGAAGACCCGCAGCGGGACCTGTTCGACCCCACCATCAAAGGTACGGAGAACTTCCTGCGGGTGGTCAGCGAAACACCAAGTGTAAAGAAAGTGGTGTTCATCGCTTCGGTAGCGGCTATGAATACCAGCTTCCCGATGTTGCCGGCCGGCAAATCCGAGGGGGACACGGTCAGTGAAGCGGATCCTTTCCATTTCAGTGAAGAAGATCACCCATACGCGCAAGCCAAGTTTCTCGCCAACCGGGCCGTCGAGTAGTTCATCGCCGATCATCCCGATGCAGGTTTTGAAATCACCACGGTCTCGCCCGTAGGCGTCATGGGCGTGGCGCTGTCACAGCGGGAAGACTCCACCTCTATGGGCTTGCAGTATTTATTCAAAAACAATATTGCTCCGAACCCCTTCCTCGAGATGCTCTACGAGCGGGATGTGTACTGGTCCAACGTGGATGTAGCGGATGTGGCCGAATCAGTCTACCAGGCAGCTACCCGCCACAAACTGCATGGCAAGAACTATCTGATTTCCAGCGAGAGTTACCGCATATCCGACATCTCATTGATGCTGAACGGGTCGGCACCCGCCGGGGTAGCCCGACAGGTGTACAGCAACGCGATGGCTGCCCGGGAGCTGGGCGTTCAGTTCAAACCGCTGAGCGCGACTTTCAGCCACTACGCGCAAGTCATGAAAGCGGCGAGCGCTTAGCGCTCTAAGTATTAGAAAACAGTATTTAAAATCCCTTATTATGACCTCAGTAACAAAATACAAATGGGACATTACCACCAAAATAGTATTGATTTCACAGTTGATATTTACTATTGGATGGATTGTCGCCGGCTTTCTTCAAGGGGATAAATATTCAATAGCTAAATATTCTATCAGCGAATTGGGTGCTCTGAATTCTCAATATCCATGGGTTTGGAATTACTCAATGATAATCGGTGGTGGTGTTGTAATTTGGTTTTCAGTGGGGAGCCTACGTCCTATATTAAAAGCATCCGGTATTCGATGGCCAATAGGAGCTTGGTTGTTAGCATTCAGCATTATGGGCATTGGTTCTGTAAGCGATTTCTTTTTCCCGCTTGATTGTTCTCGTGGCGCTGACACAGAATGTATAAGGACAATTCTTACTAAGGTTCATAGGATTGTTGGTGTGTCTGCTTTTTTTGTTACGTTAATAACTCCTTTTGTTCTTGCATGGCATATGCGAAAAATGGATAAGTGGAAAGACCTTTCTTCAAAAACTATCCTATATGGAATATGCCTCCTCATAGTAGGCTTAGGGCTACTTGATTCTACTAATTCGTATTGGGGATATATGCAAAGACTTTTATGTTTAATGGGCTCTTTTGGTGTAATTCTATTGGCATTTAGAACGAATAAGATATCAACAAATCCATAAGTAGATAGAAAGCGCTACCGGGTCAAAGTCCCGGCCGCCGATATGCTCAACACCGCGAAATACGCGCACCTGTCCGCGCTGGAACTTGGGTGTGCCATTACTTAACAAAAACACTTTACAACAATGAAAAAGCTATTATTCCTCGCAGCCCTGCTCGGCTGCACCACATTCTTACCGGCCCAATCCCCTAAAGATGAGGCCGACATGCATACCCTCACCCGCAATTACATGGCCGCCTACAATAGGGGCGACCACGCCGCCCTGCAAAAGATGTACACGGACGACGCCGTACGCATCGACCAGCAAGGCACCCGGATCGAGGGGGCCGCAAACATCGCCGCCGCATTGGCCGAACAGCTCCGGGCAAATAACGCCACGGTGCTGATCAGACATCGAGACCTGAACTGGTCGGATGCCGAGGGCGCCTATGTCGCCACGGGGACGTACGAAATTTATGGGACCACGAATGTTTACGACATCGAAATCGACCTCGCCGGCCGGTACGCCAACACCGTACTGCAAGAAGACGGCGAGTGGAAGATCGCTAAATCCGTACTGATGGATCCCGCCCCTACGACAACGGAAAACGTAGCGGTCATCGACGGGCTGTACCAAGCCTTCGCCGAAGGGGATATCCCCGCCGCCCTGGAACCGATGGACGCGGGTATCGTCTGGAATGAAGCCGAGAGTTTTCCCTACGCGGATAAGAATCCCTACGTCGGCCCCGAAGCCGTACTGAACGGCGTCTTCGCCCGCATCGGCGCCGAGTGGGAGTACTGGAACCTGACCGACATCGAACTGCACGACGTGTCTGGCAGTAAAGTACTTGCCACCCTGCGCTACGATGCCAAGCATAAGGCGACGGGCAAAAAGCTCGACGCGCAAACGGCGCACCTCTGGACGCTGCAGGATGGCAAGATCGTTGCCTTCCAGCAGTTTACGGATACGAAGCAAGCCTCCGACGCGGTGCGGTAATCCCTCGGCCTGGCTTCACAACAAAACACAAATTTTCAAACCAAATAATTTTCAACTTATGAAAAATTTCATTTTGCTTACCGCATTGCTCCTGACCGCGGTCAGCATGCAAGCCCAAACTATTGACGCTGAGATAGCCGCCTTAGGCAATGCCTGGGAAGCCGCCTACGAGCGCGGCGACGCAGCCGCCTTGGCCGCAGTATACGCTGAAAAGGTTGAGTTCGTCAACGCCGATGGCAGCGTCAGTACAGCCACCCGTGCCGATATAGAAGCGAATTGGGCAAAAATCTTTGCCGCCAACACAGGCACGATTGAGTTTGCCGACGATATGACCGCCACCCTGCTTTCCGACGGCAAAGTGAACACCAAAGGCAGCTTCACGCAAACGATGACCAACAAGGAGACCGGCGAGACGGAGACATTCAAAAGCCGCTTCGACCACCATGCCGTAAAACTCAATGGCCGATGGCTGTTGAGCCGCATGAAGGTGACCCCGCAGTAAAATTAATGCTGCCGTTGGAGCCCCTTACGGATACTCCAACGGCAGCTATCCTTTGCCCGCGGCGGTACGCTGACCGGTGGCGCCGAGACTTCGGCAGTTATATTTTTGAAGGATAAAAAACACATCACGATGAATTTAGAGCTAGCAGGAAAAAATGCTATTGTCACGGGAGCAAGTAGAGGGATCGGTAAGCGTATCGCCCTGAGAGCTTGTTTGGAGGTAGTCATTTTGGCTGCAAAACCCAGCTTTTGGA
>CAYQQU010000121.1:0-9524 GCA_964419545.1 uncultured Saprospiraceae bacterium
GGGTAAAACTGAAAAGCCTTTACCCCTCATTTTTATCTTGACAGACTACTAGATACCGCTTATGAAAAACTTCACCAAAAGATGGAGCAGGCGCCGGCGAAAAATTCAGGTGCTTGCCGAGGAAGGAGGGATGCACGACGGCGCAAGAGCATTTCCTCCGTACCATTATCGACACTGGACGCCGACTGAAAAGGAAATACTGGCCGGCGTCAAGTCGGAACGCACCTGGCTGAACGGAGAATACAATGACCTGCAACAACGCGCTGAGCACATCCTGTCAAGTTACCGGCTATACCGCAAAAAGGGGCGTGAGCAATACCGCCGGCTGTCGGCCAAACGGGAGCAAAACCTCCGTTTGTTGGAGGCGGGAACAAATCAGCAGATCACCCGCTGGGAACGCCGCCTGCAGGTGCAGCGCGAAGAGGAACGGCTGAAAAGCACAACGTGCAACCAGTTGCGGGTGCGGGCGGGCGGCGTTCCGGAGCGCCCGCTATTTTCCCGGACGGCCGCCGCCATGGCTAAAACTGCGGTGGGGCTGATCGACCTGGCCATCATCTTCGGCGCCTTTCAGCTTTTGGGGCAGCGCTGGGGAGAAACATTCGGCATCGTAGCCGGGCTGGTGTTACTGTTGCTTCTGGTCGCCGACCATACGGCGCGCGCCGTCAAGCGGCGTTCCGCCAACATCGCGGAGATGATCGTACTGATCCTCTTCAACGGCTTGGTCCTGTTTTTGATTTTCGGTGTAGGGGAAATGCGGGTAGCCAATGCACTGCCGCAACTGGGGCCGCTCCTCGATATGGACATCGACCTGCTGGACTGGTACCGGTGGCTGACCACAGTCAGCTACGCCCTCACTTTCGCCGTGACTTACGCGGCTGCTACCGACCGGCCTACCGCGGAATGGCTGCGGGCTGAGAGAGAAATCCGCCGCCTGGCGCGGGGCATGCGGCGCAGCGAGCGCCGGATCAAACA
Organism: uncultured Saprospiraceae bacterium; assembly: GCA_964419545.1. Classification (GTDB taxonomy): domain Bacteria; phylum Bacteroidota; class Bacteroidia; order Chitinophagales; family Saprospiraceae; genus CAYQQU01. The sequence continues at coordinate 973 of CAYQQU010000121.1, forward strand.
ATGTGAAGAACGGTACCGGCGCCGTCGGCAGCGTATTCAAAATCAATTCTCCCGGCGGGCGGCCGCCCTGGAACGGCATCTTTTCCGGCTGAGCCGCCGAACGCTACTGCAGATAGGGCATCTGCGCCGGGAAGCACTTGCCCAGGCAGCAATAGCGGAAGCACAAGTCGTATGCCTGGAGGAGAGCATTCTGCAATACCGGCGCCTGAATCAAGTAAATAGAAAGGAACCCACCCCGCCGGAACACTGGAATGCCCCCCTGGATGCATCCGCGCTGCTGCCGGATTGGTCGTCGGCCTTACCCGCTCTGGATACGCTGCAAAAAGAATTGCATTCGGCAACGCCGCCTTCCTCCGAGCGCGCAGCGCGCCAGGATAAAGAGCCGGTGGCGGCCGCGAAGTTGCTATGGATGGCGATAATCGCCTTATTGCTGACCGGCTGCGGCTCTCCGTCGAATAATCAGGGAACGGCTTTGTTGCTGATCGGCGACGCGACAGAACCGGAGCGGAGCGTTTGCCAACAATTACCTGACGTAGACGCGATCCTGGATATGATGAACGTGAGTGATGAGATGGAATCCGTTACAGGCCATTACGGCCAGGTGGAAATACGCATTCTCGACGGGGTGTCGGAGGGTCGGTCGTGGATAGTACAGCTATCCGATCCCGGCTCGCTTTGGCATCTGGAACGGGGCTACCGGGTCGGCGAGGTGCTTGATTTTCGACATCGGCTGGAGGCGGCAATGGACAAGGCCTGCCGGTTGGCTTCGGGAAATTCCTGGTCTTATCTGCACGAACCGCTTTGTTTGTCTATGGCTCGCCTGGCGCCGCTGCCCTACGAGCGCAAGGTGGTCATTTTAGGCACCGACTTCCTGGAGCATACCAAAGAAGTGAGCTTCTACGCTTACCGGCGTCGTCCTCGCGAGCTCCTGGAAGATTATGATCAGCTGGCGAAGCGCTTTACCGAGAACTGCCGTCTGCCGCGACTGGACGGGGTGGAATTTGCTATGCCGTACCGTCCCGAAGGCCATGAAGAGATCCACCTCATTTACTATGCAAAGAAGTTTTACGCACGCCTGCTGGAAGCCCGGGGCGCGCGCCCGGTATCCCTGCCGCAGGGAATGCTGGGGAAGAAATAGGTGAGCCAGGCTTTATGGGAATGGAGCGTAATCACCATCGGCCCTTCCGTAAGCGGAGGGGCCATTTTTTTGCACCTCCGCTTCTTCGGCCCTGCCGGCGAGGCAGGGAAATTGCACCAAAGGAACGCGAGCAGAAAACCCAGGAATAATCCGGGTTAATTTGCTTTAAACGTAAGATCCAGCACCCGCAATCGCCGCCGCTTGCCGATCCTGGTTTTTTTGTAGACGAAAAGCTTGGGAAGCGTGAGCGCCAGGAGGTAGGCCGAGCCGGTAACGACGGCGTCGCTCCAGCGATACTGCGTGTCGGGATTGCCGTCGGTGAGGGTGCCGACGAAAGCGAAGCCCGACCAGCCTGTTCCGAAAAGGAAGAGGGAACGGCCCATGGGGCGGGCCCAGGTGACGTCGCGGCGCAGGCTGTTGATGTCGGGTACGTGCACGTACCGGTCTTTGCCCACCAGCAGGTTCTGATCGACCAGAATGTCCTCGATGACGATGGTATGGTAATCTTCCTGGTTCTTCAGCCGGTAGGTGATCTCGTCGCCGATGAAGATCTTTTTGGTTTTCGGGCTTCCGTATTTTTCGATCTGCAGTACGCGCTGGCCGGCGAGCGGAAGGCAGAGGAGCAGGATCAGGCTGGTTAGCGTCAGTTGCATGTGGTTGGTTTTATTAACAAAAGAACGACGGCGGCAAGTTTTGGTTGTAAGCGAGCTATCGGCGCTTTTTCTTTTGCTGTTTGCCCCAGCGGGCCAGGGCGCTGCGCATGGCCCGTTCGATCTGGGTAAAAGAAAGTTCTTCCTTTCCGGTGTAGAGCACCATCAGCGCGAGCTGCCGGTCTTCGCCGCGCAGGTGGTGATACAGCCGGTATTTGTTGAGGCGGTAGGCTTCCCGGACCAGCCGCCGCACCCGGTTGCGGTGCACGGCCCGCCGGAATTGTTTTTTGGGAACGCTCAGGCCGAACTGCGCCGGCGCTTCGCTTAAAGGTTCGTCGAGAAACAGCCAGACCAGCCGCAGCGGGTAGTGCCCGAAAGATTCCCCCTCCCGGTTGAAGAGCCGCTGGATGACGCTGCGGCTCTTTAGGCGTTCGGTGCGCTGGAAGTTGAAATCCGGCATGGATTTTTTTTTAATTATCACGGCAAAAGTTATGGAATTTTAGCAAAACGGCGTCTTTAATCTTGAACGCTATTTTTATTAACCCCGAAATCCAACGAAATGGACAACAACCTGATCAGCACCGAAAAGGTGAGCACCGACAGCCGCACTTTTTACTTCGACCTGAAGCGCGCCCGCAACGGCCGGCCTTACCTGATCATCTCCGAAATCCGCAAAAGCAAAGGTAAAGAGGCTGCCGACGAACGCCAGCGCATCCTCTTCTTCGCCGACGAAGCGCCGGCCTTCCAAAAGGCGCTGGAGCGAATGGTCGAACAAATGACGCTCGGCCAGGAAGCCGGCAACGGCAACAGTCAACCGGAAAACAATAAGTGAACACCCCCAACCTCAACCTCAACCTGAACCTCAACCTCCCCCCCATGACCTACCCCAACAAACTCAACATCAAAGCCTGGGCGGAGGAAGACCGCCCCCGGGAAAAGCTGCTGCTGCGCGGTAAAAAGAGCCTGAGCGAAGCCGAGCTGCTGGCCATCCTGCTCGGCTCGGGCAGTCGCGAAGAAACAGCGGTGGGGCTGGCCAAGCGCATCCTGAACTCGGTAGACAACAGCCTCAACGAACTCGGGCGGCGCTCGGTCAGCGAATTGCTGAAGTTCAAAGGCGTGGGCGAAGCCAAAGCCGTGACCATCACCGCCGCGCTGGAGCTGGGGCGCCGCCGCCAGCTCAGCCAACTGGTCGACCGGCCGCAGGTGCGCAGCAGCCAGGACGCCTACCAGGCCCTCGGGCCCCTGCTCATCGACCTGCCGCACGAAGAGTTCTGGATACTGCTCCTCAACCGCGCCAACCGCGTCATCGGACGCGAACAGGTGAGCAGCGGCGGAGTGGCCGGCACCGTGGTCGACGCCAAATTGGTGTTCCGACGAGCCATCGAAGGATCGGCCTGCTCGATCATCCTCGCGCATAACCACCCGTCGGGCAACCTCTCGCCCAGCCAGGCGGATATCAACCTCACCCGCAAACTGGTGCAGGCCGGCGAGACACTGGACGTAACCGTGCTGGATCATTTGATCGTAGCAGAACGTGGGTACTACAGCCTCGCCGATGAAGGCGAAATGTAGCAAGTCCACTGCTCACTTCTTCAGGTCATCAGTTCTACAGCCCCCCTCATACCTGCCAAAGCCTGGACCGGATGATTTTTAGCAGTTTCGATTTTCACCCAAAATTCAGGGATCAGACCGGGAACTTGTCGGAAAATATTACGTATTTAACAGAAGTGTTGACAAGCAGCACCTTAACCCGGGTTGAACAAAGCAAAAAACAGTAATATTTGTAATCCCAACCCAGCGATCCTCGGTTTGAAGCACCGTTTTGCTCCTGTTCCGGAAGGACGAGATTTTGGTAGCATGCCAAGCCCGGAGCCGCTGATCCCAAAACTACAACACGATGAAACAGGTTATCCTGACGGTAGCCGTCGGGTTCATTATTTCGGCCTGCACCCGCGACAGGCTGCCCGATCCGATCGACGTCGAACTAACGCGCCGGCTCGAAAATTTAGCGCCCGACGGCCGGCTCGACCATTTTATCCTGCCTGAAAGCGATGACTACGCCGCCATTCCCCAGGGGATCGGCAATCCGCTGACGCCCGCGAAGGTCGCGCTAGGCAAAATGCTCTTCTACGAAACGGCCCTGGCGCGCGACGCCCGGCACGATGCGGGCCGGGGCGCTTATTCCTGCGCCACCTGCCACGTCCCGGCCGCCGGCTTCATGCCGGGCCGCATTCAAGGGATCGCCGACGGCGGTATCGGCTTCGGCGCCAACGGTGAATCCCGCGACCGCGACCCTCAGTACGGCGCAGGAGAACTGGATGTACAGGGCGCCCGCCCGCTGAGCCTGCTGAACGTGGCCTTCGTCACCAATACCACCTGGAACGGAAAGTTCGGCGCCCGCTTCGCCAACGCAGGAACGGAAGCCGTATGGGGCGTAGACGATCCGGCCACGACGATCAATGAACTGGGCTACGACGGCCTGGAAAGTCAGAATATGGAAGGGCTGGACCTACACCGTATGGCGGTCGACGAATACGTCCTCGACGAACTCGGCTACCGGGCTCTCTACGATGAAGCCTTTGCGGACCTTCCGGCGTCGGAACGCTATTCGCGCCTCAGCACGAGCTTCGCGCTTTCGGCTTACCTGCGCACCCTGATGCCCAACCAGGCGCCCTTCCAGCAATGGCTCAAAGGGGAGGCCGCGGCGATGAACCGCGCGGAGAAGCAGGGGGCGCTTTTGTTTTTCAACAAAGCCGGCTGCTTTCGCTGCCACCAGGGCGGCGCGCTCAACGCCAACGAATTTCACGCCCTGGGAGTAAAAGACCTCTACGAAGCCGGCGGCTACCAGACCGGCCCCGACGATAAGCGCAACCTGGGGCGCGGCGGCTTTACCGGCCGGGAAGCAGACAGGTACAAATTCAAGGTGCCTTCCATCTACAACATGGCCGACTCGCCCTTCTATTTTCACGGCAGCAGCAAGCGCTCCTTGCGCGAAGTCGTCGAATACTTCAACGCCGGCGTCCCCGAGAACGAGAACGTACCGGCCGGGCAGCTCTCGCCTTTCTTTCACCCGCTCCAGCTGACCGATGAAGAAGTAGACCAACTGGTGCAGTTTCTGGAAAATGGGCTGCGCGACCCTGCCCTCGCACGCTACGTACCGGAAGCCGTCCTTTCGGGCAATTGTTTCCCGAATAACGACCCGGTCTCGCGGGCGGATCTGGGATGTGAGTGACCTATTCGACGGCCATGCGGTATTATTGTAGCGTATTTGCCCCTGAACCATCCGTTGATTAAACCTCACGCCCGCTCCCGCGTTTCTTTTAAGTAATTTCCTACGGATAGGTTAACTTTGCCAAATTGAATCCACCGCATGGCATCACTCGACAAGAACAAGATCGACTTTTATCTACTGGGCCGGGTACTGCGCCAGGCCATGCCCTACCGCGCCGTCTTCGCGCTGGCGGGCTTCCTGGCCGTGGCGCTGGCGCCCCTGGCCGTAGCGCGCCCCTGGCTGATCCAGCGGATGGTCGACGAATATATTTTCCGGTACGACCTGCAGGGGCTTACCTTTCTCCTGGCTGTACTGGTCGGCCTGCTGTTCGTAGAGGTGATCTTTCAGTATATTTTCGTCTTTTCGTCCAACTGGCTGGGCCAATCGGTGATCCGCGATCTGCGGGTGAAGGTCTTTGACCACATCACCAGCCTGCGGCTCACCTATTTCGATCGCACCGCCATCGGCACCTCCACCACCCGCACCATCAACGACATCGAGACCATCAACCAGGTGTTCACCCAGGGGGTCATCACCATCATCGCCGACCTGCTCACGCTGATCGCCGTGTTGATCATGATGTTCGCCATCAGCTGGCAGCTCACCCTGGTGACGCTGACGACGCTGCCGTTCATGATCATCGCCGGCTACGTCTTCAAAGAAAAGGTCAAGCAGGCCTACCAGAAAGTACGCGCCCAGATCTCCCGCATGAACGCCTTCCTGCAGGAACGCATCACCGGCATGCGCACGGTGCAGATCTTCAACGCGGAGCACGATGAGATGGAGAAATTCAAAACCATCAACCGCAGCTATACGCAGGCCAACCTGGATTCCATCCTCTACTACGCCGTCTTCTTCCCGGTGGTGGAGATCATCTCGGCCGCTTCGCTCGGCCTGATGGTGTGGTGGGGCGCCCGCGACGCCATCAGCGGCGGCAACGTCACGCTGGGCGTGCTGATCGCTTTCCCGATGTACCTGACGATGCTCTTCCGGCCGGTGCGCATGCTGGCCGATAAGTTCAACACCCTGCAGATGGGGCTGGTGGCCGCCGAGCGCGTGTTCAACGTCCTCGATCGCACCGACCACATCGAGAACAAAGGGACGATCAAACCGCAAAAACTGGACGGCGAGATCGACTTCCGGAAGGTGTGGTTCGCTTACAACGCCCGCGACTTCGTGCTGCGCGACATTACCTTCCACGTCAACCCCGGCGAGACGCTGGCCATCGTGGGCGGCACGGGCTCCGGAAAATCGACCACCATCAATATCCTCAACCGCTTCTACGAGATACAAAAAGGCAAGATACTGATCGACGGCGTCGATATCCGCGAGTACGAACTGTCGGCCATGCGCCGGCGCATCGCGCTCGTCCTGCAGGACGTCTTCCTGTTCTCCGGTTCGGTGCTCGACAACATCACCCTGCGCGACGACACCATCAGCCGCGAAACCGTCATCGAAGCTTCCAAAATGATCGGCGCGCACGACTTCATCGAGCGGCTGCCCGGCGGCTACGACTACCAGGTGATGGAACGCGGCGCTACCCTCTCCATGGGGCAGCGCCAGCTCATCTCTTTCGTCCGGGCCCTCGTCTTCGATCCCGATATCCTCATCCTCGACGAGGCGACTTCCTCCATCGACCCCGAAACGGAAGGCATCATCCAGGTGGCCATCGAAACGCTGATCGATAAGCGCACCTCCATCATCATTGCCCACCGCCTTTCCACCATCCGCCACGCCGACAATATCCTGGTGCTCCGCAAAGGGGAGATCCAGGAGTTCGGCTCGCACGAAGAACTGCTCAAAATCGAAGACGGCCAGTACCGCAAACTCTACGAGATGCAGTTTTTGGAGACGGCGGAAAAGGAATAGGGTGCGGGCCTATTGTGTTCTGTTGTTCCTTTTGTGGTAAAAAGAAGGCGGCCGTTCGGCCGCTTTGTTAGCGTTGTCTAAACCACAAAAGCACAAAACATCTCAAGCCAGCTGACTAATCGGCACCTCCCGGATCAAAAAAAAGCCGTCGCTGCCCTGTTTTTGGTAGAGCGGCATAAGGATGCGGCCGTCGTCGCGGGCGTAGACCGGACCGTTGCGGTCGTGGGCGATCAGTTCGCCTTGTTTTACCGGTTGGAAATTGCGGAAGCCGGGCTCCATCCGGAAGTCGTCTGCTTCGGTGATGCGGTGGCACATAATCAGTTCCGATACCTTGGGCAGGTTGCGGGAAAACTCGATCAGCAGCTGGTCGTGGCGGTTTTCCACGTCTTCGGCGCGCACGCAGCCGATGGTGCGCAGGCAGTTGGTGACGGCGGCGATGATGCGGTTGACGGAGAGGCGCTCGTCGTGCTGCCCTGCCTCGAAGGCGATGCCGACGGTAGGGCGACCGATCTTTTCTTTGCGGAAATAGTGCAGGGTAGTGCCTTCCAGTCCGTGCAACATACCTTTGATGACCGGCGCGTGCAGGCCGATGGCGATGCGCAGGCTTTCCGGATCATCGGTGACGATGGAGAAGATGCCGCCGGTGGCTGAGGTGGTGTGCAGGTCGAGAAAAACGATGCGGCGGGGCTGGTATTCGGCGACTTCCGCTTCCACGAGGTCGACGATCTCGCGCAGTTCCAGGTATTCGTCTTGCAATGCGGAGCGGGGCGCGGCCTTCACCTGGTCGACCAGCTCGTCCGTCCACATGCGGTTGAGGTCGCGCGTCAGGTAGCGTTCTTTCCGGTCGAGGGCCCGCACGTTGCCCCGCAGCCCGAGCATGCGCCCCCAGAAGCGAAACTGGGGGTTGGTGATGGGCTCCACCTCCAGCATTTTGAAGAAAATACTCAGCGCCTCCACGCCGCCCGGCTCGTTGCCGTGCATACCCGCCAGGCAGATCAGCAGTGGTCCTTTTTCGTTTCCATCGTACCGGCCAATGATTCGTTTGTCGTCGTCCATATCCAGGCAAAAATAAGAAAATGTGAGGTGGGAAACCGGAAAATCGCCCGGAGAAGCCGCGGTGGTTGTGACTGCACCTGCCGCGCGAGCTGGTGACCGTCTGTCTGTCTACGGTCAGGAGTAGCCAGGGGATGTACTGGCTGTTTGAAGGCCGGGATGGAGGACAATATAACCGGCGCAGCGTTCAGATTATTTTCGCCCGAGCCCCGGAAAAGGCGGGCGTCACCCCTTTTGTAACCGTGCATACCCTTGCGGCACAGTCTTGTCCCGCATTGCATTGAAGCAGGGTATTCGGCAGCGCTGGTGCAGCAGGTCCTTGGCCATGAATCGATAAAAACTACAGAGCCGCTATCTGCATGTTTCGACAGAGGTGTTGCGCCGCCTGCTTGACAACGCTAACCAAAAAAGTTAAAAAACAGCTATGATTTTTTTTGATACGAACTTAAGGGCGTTGCGCGATATCACTACAATTATCTGGTTATCAACGAGCGATTTTTCGTAAATTTGAGAAAAGAACTTCTTTACACGGGAGTGTTGTATGCGCCATAATGGCGGGTATTTGTGAGTT
>CAYQQU010000122.1:0-9355 GCA_964419545.1 uncultured Saprospiraceae bacterium
CGACCCACACCGATTCAAAAAGTTGAATTAAAGACGGTACGGTACCCCCCACCCGCTCTTTGAAAATTGGATTGCGAAGCCGGCGAACGGAGATTGATAATTTGCCAATTCACCTGAAAGTTCTATTTGAAACTAACTTTTCAAGGGAATCCAACTCTTACGAAAACGCCGCTCCGAGCTACGAGAGGTCAATAATAGCGTTATCTGCCATTGTGAGTGGTTATTTACATTGATCTGGCGGCTTTTCGAAAATGCCTGGCTTCGCATCCTTTTTTCCTCCGCTCCTCAAGCCATTTCTTTAAACCGCTTCCTGAATATTTCCGCCAGCCAGGGCCGCTCAGCCAGGGGCTGCAGGTGCTCGACCTGTTCTTTCAACTTTTCTCGTTTTTTCGGGCTTGGATTAAGCCAGATTATTTCTGCTTACTTTGTTTTGAAATTCCAGAGACGGAATAATGTCCTTTATATCTTCCCTTCTGCGTACTATTTGTGCGGTAGTTCCCTTATTTTAAGCCATGAAATACCCGATCGGCATACAAAATTTTCGGGAACTGCGGCATGGCGGGTATGTCTACGTGGATAAAACGGCGTACATCCACCGGATTGTGACGCAAGGAAAGTATTTCTTCCTCTCGCGGCCCCGCCGTTTTGGAAAGAGCCTGCTGTTGTCCACTATGCGGGAAATGTATACCGGAAACCGGGAATTGTTCGAGGGGCTCTGGGTAGAGCCGCATTGGAACTGGGAGCAGCAAAATCCGATCGTCTGGCTACGTTTTTCCCAGATCGATTACCAGGAAAAAGGCCTGCACCAGGCTTTGGTGGAAGAAACCGGCAAACTCGCAGGGGAACTGGGAATCGCACTACAGACCGAGACACTGAAAGATCGCTTTCAGGAGCTTATCGTACGGGCTGGCGCCGAGCGTAAGACCGTTCTGCTTATCGACGAATACGACAAACCGATCATCGATTACCTGGAGGAACCGGAAACCGCCGAAGCAAATCGCCAGGTGCTGAAAAACCTTTATTCGGTGCTCAAAGACAATGACCCTTACCTGGAGCTGGTTTTCATTACGGGGGTATCGGCTTTCAGCAAGGTGAGTATCTTTTCGGACCTGAATAACCTCTTCAACCTTACGCTTGCTAAACAGGCAGACCGGCTGTTGGGCATTACTCAACTGGAGTTGCAGCATTATTTCGAAGCCCCTTTACGGAAGATCGCCGAAAAATCTAACCTCACCTACGAAGCCATAATCGAAAAAGTGCGGACCTGGTACAACGGTTATTCCTGGACGGGCCAAGAGAAGGTGTACAATCCGTTCTCGCTGCTGGGCTTCCTTGCAGGCGGGCAGTTTCGCAACTTCTGGTTTGAAACCGGAACGCCTACTTTCCTGGTCCGGGCATTGCGAAAACAGCAATACTATAATCTCGATCATCAGCCGGCTGTTGCATGCACTCGAAAACAAAGAGATAGAGGAGGAGTAAACGATCAAAAGACCTGCTTCAGAAAAGCTTCCGCCGTTAAAACGGGAATGGAAGCATGCTTAAAATCCTTTAGATTCCGGGTGATGAAGTATTGGGATTCATTCAGCACGGCTACTTGATATTGAACGGCGTCTTCCAGGTCTTTAAAGTCAGAAGCTAGGGCAAGGTCTACCATTTGTTTACTCACGGAAAGAGGAGTGACCAGCTGTCGAAACTGAGCGACGGCGGTCCATGCTTCGGCCTTAGAAGAAAGTGTTCTTGACAGGAGATAAAAAAGAAATGGAAAAACGCTGGCCGGCACGCCGGCTTTTATTTCTCCTTGATGAGCTTTGTTAAACAATTGGGCTGCGGGCGCATCGAAAGGCCGGCGTTTGGTTAGAAAATCTACGATAATATTGGTGTCTATAAAAACCTTAGTCGGCATTTTCAGGGCTGTGTTTCTCCATTAAATGTTCAAAATATTCAGACCGAGCATCAAAATCAGCAGGGAGAGCAGCTATGCCGTATAAACTTCTCACTAGTGGCGTCAGCTCCATTTCTTCATCTCCGGGGCGGGTGATCCGATCAAAATATTGCTCCACCATTTTGCTAAGGCTCGTATTGTATTCTTTGGCGAAGCGCTTGGCCCTTTCTATTACCTCTTTGTCCAACCTTAAGGTAAGTTTGGTATCCATTTTTTCTATTTTTGTACGTATAAAGATAGTGCTTTCTTGACGTGCTTGCAACGGGTTTTCCCGGGAATTATTAAAACCCTGGCCCGGAAAAAGTTAGCATCCTCCTGGTTCCGCACACTTCGGTGAATTAAAAATCACACCGCCGCCCATTCTCCTTCAGCCATTTTATCCGTTCGCGGTAATCGGGCGCCGCCCGTTCCACTAACTCCCAGTAGCGCTTGGAGTGGTTAAACTCGATGAGGTGCGCCAACTCATGGACAATAACGTAATCGATGACGGGGTCGGGTGCAAATAACAGCCGCGTTGAAAGATTGATGTTGCCGCCGGACGAGCAACTGCCCCAGTTGGAGTGATTGTATTTCAGCTTGACGGCCTTCACCGGCTGCTGGAAATGGCGATCGTTAAGTTGGTGCACGCGCGCGGTGATCTCCGGCAAAAAATCCGCGCCGACCACCCGGCTCAGCAGCCGCCGGATGGCCCGGTTGCGGTTGTCGGGCGCCGCCGCCTGGCTGAGCTTGAGATAAATGACGCCCTCCTCTAATCGGGCGCTGTACGTCTTGCGGTCGGCAACCTCGATATTGAGTTGGTACTGTCGCTTTCCCACCCAGAAAACTTGTCCGTTGACATACTGGGGGCCCGTGAAGCGCTCCAGCAACTCGGGATGGTTCGTCAGCTGCGCGTGCAGCCAGTGCTCAAACCACTGGTGCAGCCGCTCGAACTCACCCGGCGGCAGCCGCGACGGCAGGCGGAGAATGGCCGCCTTTTTCCCGATCGAGGCCCGCGCGCCCCGCCGGGGCTCGCGATACAGCCGCACGGGAATGGCGTGATCGGCTACTCGAACGGCGTAAGTCTGGTATTTGCGCTTGGCCATTAGTTGCTTTTTTGCGCTAGGGTTTCGTCGATCAGCCGGCGCACGGCTTCTCCGTCGCTGGGGTGCGGCGCTTCCAGGGTAACGACGCCGCGTTCCCGGTTGATCAGCTTGTAGTCGGGGATACTCGACACCAGGTAGGCTTCGGCGAAGGTGGAGTTGACGCCGTCGGCGACGAACAAGGGGACGATGTTCGGGTGCTTTTCCTGCCGGTCTAATGCCTGCTGCCACTTTTGGTAGCTGTAGTCGAAGGAGAGCGTCAGGATCAGGAAGTCGGGATTGCCCTTGTAGTGATCCGCCAATTCGTACAGATAGGGCAGCTCCGCCATGCAGGGACCGCACCACGACGCCCAGGCGTCCATGTAGATCACTTTACCGTCGAAATCGCTGAGCTGCGCCTCCGTCCCGTCGGCGTTGAGCACCGTGAAATCCTTGGCGCGCTTCCCCTGTCGTATTTCGTAGTACCGTTGTAGCGCGTCGGCGTACAAATAGCGGTAGGGGTTGCCTTCTCCCAGGTGAAAATCCATGGAGGCGGCGTCACTGACGTCGAATACGTCCAGGTGATTGCGTAGTAGCTTGTTGTCTTCGAGTAATTGCAACAGGTAATAAGACCGGTAGAACGCCCGCTGCGAGGCATCCTTGATCTCCCGCCCGAGGTAGTCAAAAAACTGGCGGGTGCGCTTTACGCTTTGCCCTTCCCGCCGGAATTGGATGTCGTATTTTTTTAGCACGGTCAGGCCTAAATGGTTGTCGGCGTAATAAGGCTGCCCGGGGTCTATATGTGCAGTGAAATCGTAGAAAGAATGCTCCGGCGGCAACGGCCGGACGAAAGTCGCGTAGTTGAACAAAAACAAGTGTTGCCGGCGATCAATTTCGAATAGGATCAGGCGTCGCGCCGCGGCGCTCAGCATTTCCGACCGGTCTGCCACGTATTGCCGGTAACCGTCGGCCAGCGTCATCACCAGGTCGAATGACTCCTGGGGGGGCCAGCGCAAAAAACGGCCGGCTCGCTCCGCCAGGTCGCGGTCGAAGCCGCGCACCACGTATTGATACACCTCATTACCGGGATCGTCCGCAATCAAGGAACCCTCCGCATCGACCTGCAGCCGGACGGCCTGTCCGGGTTCCAGCAAGAGGGGGCATCGGTTATTTCCACTTCTCAGCACCGCCAGCCCCGCCTGACCCCAGTTGAAGGTGCGCTTAAAGCGACCCGTCTCATCCAAGGTGAACTGAGTGATGGCCGGGCCGCCGCCCAGGCGTTCCACGGTTATGGTCGATTTTATTTCCGGCCATCGGCCGGCTACCGTAACGGCGCCGCCTTCCCGGCCCGTATGTATGGTCGGCGCCTTCGATTGGCAACCCGCCAGTACGGCAATGGCCAATAAGTATAAGGTAATTCTCATCGCTGATTTTTTGTGGCGATTGGCCTTCATCCCAGGGCAATCGCATTGAACTGATTTAAACTTTTGTATTGCCGTCTCGATGAGGTTTTTTCCTGTTTTTTTTAACGTTCTTAAAAATTAAATGCGATTGCTCCGCCTCCTTCCCAACCTTTTTAGTGGATGCATCCGTCTTACGAGATAAAAAAGAATCATGAAGGTAAAGATAACGCTCCTCCTCGGTTTTATTCTGTTTTGCCTCGCCGGTTGCTCAAAGAATAAAACGGAAGCACAGCTGGTGTCCGTGCCCAAGCTCATCGGGTTTTGGCAGTTCGAAAATTATGGCGAAAGTAATGAGCTAACGTATAACGCCGTCCCTTCCGATGAAGGTCTGTCGGCTATGGAGAAAAGTAAGATGCTGGAATTCAGGGAGGATGGCTTCTGCCGCCGGTTTTTCTGGAACTGGTGCGGCACGCCTCCGGCGATACCTTCCGACTGGCAGGACGGCGTCTGGGAATTGATTAGCGAAAACCCCCAATGGATACAGATAACCTGGGACAACGCTCCCGACCACCCTCAGACCCTAGAGATCCTGGAACTCGATGAGCATCTGCTGTTCTTCCGTTGGCAAAACTGAGTACTTTTTCTACCCCTTTTTGTCGGCAAAATCCCGCATCACCTCCACCAATACTTGTACGCTTTCCAGCGGCATCGGGTTGTAGATGGATGCCCGGAACCCACCCACCGAACGGTGGCCTTTGAGTCCGACGCAGCCGGCGGCGCGGGCGAGGTCCAGAAAATCTTCGGCCAGGCCTTCCTTGCCCGGCGCCAGGGTAAACGTCGCATTCATCAGCGAACGATCCTCCTGCACCGTAGCGCCCGCAAACATCGGATTGTCGTCGATCTCCCGGTAGAGGAGCTCCGCCCGGGCCTTGCTGCGGCGGGCCATCTCGGCTACCCCCCCGTGGGCGGACAGCCAGCGCAGGGACAGCAAGCTGACGTAGATGGGATAAACCGGCGGCGTATTGAAAGCGGAGCTCCGCTGGATGTGCGTCTCGTAATTCAGCATGGTCGGAATGGTGCGGTTGACCTTGCCGACCAGATCTTTGCGAACGATAACCAACGTGACGCCGGCCGGGCCCAGGTTTTTCTGCGCCCCCGCGTAGATCAGGCCGAAACGGCGCATATCGAAGGGGCGGCTGAAGATGTCGGAAGACATATCGGCGACGATGGGACGCTCGGTCTCGGGCCAGGCGTGGTACTGCGTACCGTGAATGGTGTTGTTGCTGGTAAGGTGCAGGTACTTGATCCGCCCGGGCGTCCTGACGCCTTTCGGGATGTACCGGTATCCTTCATCTTTGGAAGAAGCGAGCACCATGACTTCCCCGAAATTCCGCGCTTCTTTGATCGCTTTTACCGACCAGTAACCCGTATCGATATAGGCCGCCGTCTCCCTTTCGTTCAGCAGGTTCATGGGCGCCATGTAAAACTGAGAGCTGGCCCCGCCGGTGAGAAAGAGAACCGCGTAATCGTCGCTCATACCGAGCAACGCCCGGATCCGCTCTACCGCCTCTTCCAGGATGGCGGTAAAGGCAGCGCTGCGGTGGGATATTTCCAGCACCGACAAGCCGGAGCCGTTGAGATCGAGAACAGCCTGCGCCGCTTCCTCAACTACTTCGGGCGGCAGCATCGCCGGGCCCGAACTGAAATTGTGTTTCTTCATGATCGCTTTTTTCGGAGCTAACTTTGTGGTCCGCTCGGTTAGCGATCCAAAAATAGGGTTTTCCATCCTTGTTGTCGAGCTATTTATAATCGTCAAAAAATCCCTATTTTTCGGAGGTTTTCCGAAAATAAATGTCGTATGAGGAGGAAACAGTACGCGCGACTTTGCGCCGCCGTGATCGGAATGAGTTGCCTTTTTTCTTTCGCCGCCCTGGCGCAATCGCGAATAGATAGCCTGGAGAAACAACTCGAACAGGCCCGGGCGGACACCAGCCGGGTGAACCTGCTCATCGCATTATCCGTCGCTTCCCGGCCCGACAACATCAACCGGGCCATCGCCTATGCCGAAGAAGCCCTCAGCCTCGCCGAGCGCCTCCGGTTCTGGAAAGGACAGATCGACGCCCGCCTCCGCCTGGCTTCCCACGTCCATCACCGCGGTAACTTTTCCAGGGCCCGAAACCTCCTGCTGGCCGCCGCCGATATCACCCAGAAACAACTGGACGGCTACAAACTGGCCGATATTCACCTGGACCTGGGCATGACCTACCGCCGGCTCTCTATGGTCGATTCGGCCTTCTATTACTTCACGCTCGCGGAATCAGGCTACGAAGCATCGGGCAACCGCGACGGCCTGTCCAAAGTATTCATCAACTTCGGGCGCCTCTATCTGGAAGTGACGCGGGAATTTGACAAAGCCGAGACTTTCCTCCTCCGGGCCCGGGAATTCATCGGGCCCCAAGGCGATCGCATGGACCGGGGATTCGTGCTTTACCTGCTGGCCAATCTCTATTTCGAAACCGAGCAGTACGATCGCTACTACGAGATCGAACAAGACTGGGTAGCTTTCCAGCGCGAAAAAGGAGCGTTCACCCGCCGGATCGCCTTCGACCGCGCACACACCTCCCTCTTCTACATGTTCTCGCGCGACACCCTGGCGTCCCTCCGAAAGTTGCGGCGCGCCGTAGAGCAGATGGGGCCGGAAGAAAATCCTTATCTGCTGGCCTGGCTTAAGGAAGATGTGGGCAAGATCTATCATTCCTTGGGGCAATACGACATTGCCGAATCCTATCTGCTGAACGCAGAAGCCATGTTTCGCGAACAAAAAGAGTCTTTTCGACGCTCCCGCGTGCTCGCCGCCTTGTATAAACTGTACAAACAGCAAGGCCGCTACGCCGCAGCCCTCGGCTACCTGGAAGCCTGCCAACAACTTGCCGACAGCCTGCAGGCCGTCGATATGCGTCAGCACCTCAACGAACTGGAAGTCGCCTACGAAACCGAAAAAAAAGAACAAGCCCTTCGGTTCCGCGAACTGGAACTCCAGCAGAAAACCCTGGAGCGCAACCTGCTGCTGGGAAGCTCCCTGCTGCTCGGCCTCCTGGCCCTCTCCATCTTCCTCGGGCTGCGCACCCGCCTGCGGCTGTCTACCCAGGAACGACGACTCCAGGAACAGCAGATCCGGCAGCTCAAACAGGAAAAACGCCTGACTACCTTCAACGCCATGATTGACGGCCAGGAAAAAGAAAGGTTGCGCATCGCCCGCGACCTCCACGACAGCCTGGGCGGACTGCTCACTACCGTGAAAGCCTATTTCGGCTCCCTGACCCAGCACGATTTCGGCAAAGACCAACCCGATTTGCTGGAACAAACCAATCACCTCATCGACGAGGCGTGTACCGAAGTGCGGCGCATCTCCCACAATATGATGCCGAGCGCCCTCGCCCGCGCCGACCTGGCCGGCGCATTGGAGGATCTTGCCTTCAACCTCCGCCGCCAGGGCCTCAATTGTGACCTGGAACTCAACCGGTTCGATCCCCAATCCCTTTCTGCCGCCCAACAGGTGATGATCTATCGCATCGTCCAGGAACTGGCGCATAATGTCGTGAAACACGCCCGTGCAGAAAACCTGCTTATTCAGTTTTTGCCCCACGGCGACGAACTGACCCTGATCGTGGAAGATGACGGGGTCGGCTTCGATCCCCAAAAGCTGCAACAGGCAGAAGGCATCGGCATCCGCAATATCCGCTCGCGGGTCGAATTCCTGAACGGCGAGATCGAATGGGATCCGGCGCCCGGGCATGGCGCTACCGTCAATCTCCGCATTCCCGTGTCTGCGGACAAACTAGTGACCAACACATGAGCGACGATCCTATCATCACCGTTTTTATCGCCGACGATCACCAGCTGGTTATCGACGGCCTGAAGCTGATGCTCTCCCAGGCTCCGGATCTGCAATTCGTGGGCGCCGCGCCAAACGGGCGGGAGGTGCTGCGACAGATGGAACGGCAAACCGTCGATGTGCTGCTGCTCGACATCAATATGCCGGAACTGAACGGCCTGGAAACCTGCCGGTTGATGCAGGAAAAATTTCCCGCAGTGAAGATCATTGCCTTATCCATGCTGCAGGAAGCCGGTATGATCCGCCAGATGTTGAAAAACGGCGCGATGGGATACCTGCACAAAAACGCCGGGCAGGAAGAAGTGCTTGAGGCGATCCGCGTAGTGCATCGCGGTGAAAAATTCTATAGCGAAGCAGTTAAAGAAATCGTACTCGACAGCCTGGCCGGGCCCGACAAGCGCCGGCAGGCGGCCAACCCGTTCCCCCGCCTGTCTCGCCGGGAAAAACAAGTGCTCGCCCTGATCGTCGAAGAGTTTACCACGCAGGAAATTGCCGACCGGCTCCATATCAGTTTCGGCACCGTCGAGACGCACCGCCGCAACCTCCTCATCAAGCTGGGCGCCCGCAATACCGCCGGGCTGGTGCGCGCCTGCCTGGAGTATCAGCTTTTGGATGACTCAAATGACTGATCATCAGTTAGTTGGATTTTTTGCCCAGGTTTTTTTTAAAAAAAAGGCCCGGAGTATTGTCGCTTTTCCAGGAGTCGCTTACATTTGCATCCGCTTCCGAAAGGGAGGCGCCGCGGAAAAAAAGATTTTTAAATTTTATTCGCGAAACGCTTGGAAATAAAAAAACGGATGCCTAAATTTGCATCCGCTTAAGAAAGGCGATACGACTTTCCCACTCTGAAAAAAGCCATTTTAAGAGGTTAGGATCGGGAAAAGCCCGATGATCGAGCAAAGAAGCAGATTGTTTCTGAAAGATGATGCTCGCTCCTGATGGCGGGAAAGTCTGACAAAAAGTCGGAAAATAAACCGAAGAATAAGATTGCCGTGATTTTTCAGGGACGGAGTTGTTCCGGGAAGAATCCGGTGATCGAAGAGTTCATTGACACTGT
>CAYQQU010000123.1:0-9249 GCA_964419545.1 uncultured Saprospiraceae bacterium
ACCCAAAATCTGAGTTTTTCGCTTCAAAAGCACTACCTCCAAACAAACTCTAAGGGTTAGGGATCCCTATGGCTTTTGCTGCTTTTTTTGATGTTTGAACCAAATGGGAGCATTCAGGTCCGAAATTTCCCTTTCCCTGCTACACCCGCGCCGCATCCCCGTAACTCCGCAGAATCAGGTCGCGCGTATAGTCCAGCGACTTAAAAACGTCGAAGGTGGCGCCCTGAGTGCGCAGGGCGCCGAGCGCGTTGGCGAACTGGGCGGCCCCGATGTAGCCGTCGCTTTTTTCCAGCAGTCCGAAAGCCAGCCCGCCGGCAAAGGAGTCGCCGCAGCCAGTGGTGTCGATCACATGGTCGACGCGGACGGAAGGCACGAATTCGGCCTTGAAATGCTCGTCCGGCCGGGTATACACCATGCAGCCCCGGGCGTCGAGGGTGATGTATACGGCGCTGACGCCTTTGCCGAGGCAATGTTCGGCAAAAGCCGCCATTTCGGCTTCCGACAGTTCGTAATAGCCGGGTTGGAGTTCATCCGATTCGTATTCTTTTTTGAACCAGCAACAACCGGCTTCTTCGATATTCATTTTCAGCACGTCGATATAGGGCAGCCACTGGTCGCGTTCCACCCAGAAACGGCGCAGGCGGTCGCCGGCGGTAGTCACTACGGTGGTAGGGCCGTGGGCGTCGAAGATGATCACCTTTTCCGGGCCGCCTTCCTCTTTTATGAACCGGAGGGTCTCCAGCGGCACTTCGTAATCGGTAATGGGGACGCAGACAAATATTTCGCAATCCAGCCAGGGTTCTACATCGACGGGTCGCACGGGGGGCATGAAGGCGGTTTGCTTTTCCAGGCGATTGTTCTGATCGACGAAGCGCAGTTGGATGACGTCGCCCTGATCGAGCTCCGAGTTGATCCCTTCCAGCTGGATATTGGGATAAGCGTTCAGGAGGTCGAGCACCGCCGCTTCGTCGCGCTTGCGCACGTGCGTGATGGGCACCACTTCCCCTGAATCTTCCAATAGCTTGGCCAGTCCGATCGCCGGATGGGTTACGCAGCCGTATTTTTCAATTATTTTCCCCTTGCTCGTAGTGATATGGTCGCGCGGGATCGGCCCCAGTATTGCAACTTTCATACTTCGCTTTTGGCTTTTTTTGCAATGGTCTGTCGATCCCAAGCTAGTAAATTTTGCGGAATGTTTGCGCATCCGCCGGCAACGGATAGCATTTTACCAGGGCCAGTTCGGGGATAATGCTTCGACGGCGAAAATGCCTACCTCCGGATGAGCGCTCAGCCGGGCTGCGTTTTCCGGCGCATGATCGGTACGTCTTTCACCACAAACTGGGCCGTATTCCGGATCCGCTCTTCCAGCAGGACGATTTTCCCTTTCAGCAGGTTCTCCAGCACGTCTTTGTGAAAATGGCGTACGGTGATGAGCTCCAACCCCCGGTCAATGATCACCTTAAATTCCCCATCGATCATCTCGGCGAAGCGATCCACCTTATCGTCGATATCGTTGACGCAGACGCTGAAGCTGATCGCTGAATTTTGCATCATATTGACCTGCAGGCGCAAGTCGGCGATTTTCTGGAACAGCATGCGCATGTGGTGTTCGGCGACAAAGGAAAAATCGCGGGTCGAGATCTGCATCAACGCCTGTTCCAGCTCGACGGCCACCATGGGCGGGTACTTGTCGATCACGTCGTCGGCGATGTAGGTGCCCGCCCCCGCCGGGTCGATGAACGACTTAACGTAAAGGGGGATGCTCTTGTTTTGCAGGGGTTTGATGGTTTTCGGGTGAATGACCTTGGCCCCGTAATAGGTCATCTCGATGGCTTCGCGGTACGACAGGCGGTCGAGCTTTACGACATCTTCGAAGAGGCGCGGATCGGCAGTGAGTACGCCGGGCACGTCCTTCCAGATGGTCATGCTTTCGGCGTCCAGGCAAAAGGAAAAGATCGCCGCCGTATAATCCGACCCTTCCCGTCCCAGGGTGATGGTGAAGTTTTCGCTCGTACTGCCGATGAAGCCCTGGGTGAGGACGAAGCCGGGCTCTTCGGTCAAGGGTTTGGCGTAGCGCTCGGCGCGCGCTATGGTTTCGTCCCACTGTACCCAGCCCTCGCGGAAAATATCGTCGGTGAGGATCACGTCGCGTGCGTCCAGCCAGCGGGTCGGCAATCCCATCTGGTTGAGGTATCCCCAGACGATGCGCGACGAGACGATCTCGCCGGTCCCGACGATCTGATCGTACATAAAATCGTAGTTCTCGTGGGGCGGCTCTTCCAGCACCCATTCGCACTCCACAAAAGCGTCGTTGACCAGGGCGAAGAGGTCGTCCTGCGGATCAAAGAGCTGCTCCATGAGGCGGTAATGGTTGTTCTTGATGTCTTCCAGTATGGACACGGCCTTGCCGGCGCCGGTGGCGTGGGCTTCCACTACGGCCTCCAGGGCATTGGTCGTTTTCCCCATAGCCGAGACGACGACCAGCAGCCGTTCGTCGCGATGCGCTTTTAATATGTCGGTTACATTTTTAACGGCGGCGGCGTCTTTCAGGGAGGAGCCGCCGAACTTGAATACCTTTAACGGCTTTTTCATACTTTCTCGGAATAATTTGCAGGCAATTGGGCGCAAAGATAGCTTTTTCCCGACTTTCGTTTCCCTGCCTGCGCCGTTCGTATTCTTTTTCAATTGTTCTACCTTTGGGAAAATTTTTCTGGAAAAACCCAAAGTGATATGCAACGAAGAATGAAGAAAAACCGGCTGCTGATCGCCCTGGTCGCCGGTAGTTTTGTCCTGGGCGCATTTACCAGCCGGCAGCTGTTCCGCACCATCACCGCCGACGACGTGCGCAAGGCCGCCAACATCATGGGCCTGGAGTTTACGCAAAACGAGATCGACTCCCTGCTGCCCGGCATCGAAGAATACCGGGAAGACTACGCCGCCAACCGCGAGATCGAGACGCCCAATGACCTGGGGCTGCCGCTATACTTCAATCCACTGCGCCCGGACCAGTCGCCGCAGTTCAGGAACATCAATATCGCCTACCGCAATCCCGGCCCCATCAAGCTGCCGGAAAACCGGGACGAACTCGCTTATTACTCCATCCCCGAACTCGCCGCACTGATCCGCACCAAGCAGATCACTTCCGTCGAGCTGACCCAGTTTTTTATCGAGCGACTGAAAAAATACGACCCGGCCCTGCACTGCGTGGTGACCCTTACCGAAGAGCTGGCCCTCGAACAGGCCCGCAAAGCCGATGCCGAACTGGCCGAAGATCGCTACCTCGGCATGCTCCACGGCATCCCATACGGCCTCAAGGACTTGTTCGCTACCGAAAAATACAAAACGACCTGGGGCGCCAAGCCTTACCGCAACCAGCAGATCGACTATAACGCCACCGTAGTGGAACGACTGGAAAAAGCCGGCGCCGTAATGGTCGCCAAACTATCCCTCGGCGCCCTGGCCTGGGGCGACGTATGGTACGGCGGCCAGACCCGCAACCCCTGGGCTCCGGATGAGGGCTCGAGCGGATCGTCGGCCGGATCGGCCGCAGCCGTCGCCGCAGGGCTGGTCCCTTTCGCCATCGGCACCGAAACCCTCGGATCGATCGTTTCGCCTTCTACCGTCTGCGGCGTGACGGGCCTGCGCCCTACCTTCGGCCGCGTTAGCCGCTACGGCGCTATGACGCTCTCCTGGTCGATGGATAAGGTCGGCCCCATCTGCCGCGACGCCGAAGATTGCGCCATCGTCCTGCGCGCCATCATTGGCCCGGACGGCAAAGACCGTTCGGTAGTCGACTACCCTTTCAACTACAGCGGCCGCATCAACCCGCGCAACCTTAAGGTCGGCTACCTCAAAGCGGCTTTCGAAGAGGACTATCCCTTCAAAACGCAGGATAGCCTCACCCTGGCAGCCCTGGAACGGGCCGGCTACGAACTGACGCCCGTAGAACTGCCGCCCATGCCCGACATCCGCTTTATCCTGGACGCAGAAGCCGCCGCCGCTTTCGACGAACTTACGCGCAGCGGCCGCGACGATGAGCTGACCCGGCAAATCCGGAACGCCTGGCCCAATGTGTTCCGCAAAGCCCGCTTCATCCCTGCCGTCGAGTACATTCAGGCCAACCGCCTGCGCATGCAGCTGATGCAACAGATGGAGAATACCTTTGCCGACGTGGACGTCTTCCTGCACCCTTCCTGGAACGGCCCGACCCTTACCATGACCAATTTCACCGGGCACCCCACCCTGGTGATGCCCAACGGTATGCGCGAAGGCAGACCGACCAGCATCTCCCTCACCGCACCGCTGTACAAAGAAGAGAACGCCCTGGTGATCGGCAACGTCATCGAAGAACTGCTGTACGCTATCCCGCGGGGCGAACGCCGGAAAATGGAGGAGAAATTACTCAACGACTGAGGCCGCATCCGGATCGACGCCTAGGACGAACGCGAAAGAAACGGGGAAAAGATAGGAACGGCCGCCCTCATCCTGCACCAGCAGCTGATCGAAGTAGACGGCCGAAGCCGGCGGAAGCTTCAACAGCTGCTTTTGCAGGTCGGGCGTCTGCACGCTTTGCGCTACGTACAGTCGGGGAGTCAGGTGCTCCGAAACGGTAATCAGCTGAAAACCGATGATGCGCAACGTACAGCTTCCCACCTGCAACTGCAGGGGCGCCATCAGCTGTTCCCGGAAAAAAGAAAGCGGATAATTTTCGCTCTCCGGCGCCGCTTTCATCTTTCCCCACGACAAAGAAACCGGCCCTTCGAAGCGCGTGTACTCCGGCAACGTCAGCCAGTCGGGCAGATCGTTGTAAAGCTCCGCACGGCGGATCTCCTGTGGCGCGAAGAGGCGCTCCCGATCGGTGAGCAGGCGGCGGCGCGTGGCGAAATCCGGGACGTGCAGGATGCGGTATTGCTTATTGTTCCGGTACAGCTCCAGGACGTGCCGGGTGGTTTGCGCCGTCGTATCGATCCGCAGGAGCGGCGGACGGCCATCCATGGTGATGAGCTGAAACCCGTAGGCTGCGCCTTTGGGCGGATGGGCGGGGACCGCTACTTCCGGCTGGTATCCGGCCGCGGGATCCGCAAGCCGGATGATCACCGAATGGGCGCGCAGGTTGTCCGGCTCGGAAAAAAGGTGCAAATGCCATTCGTCGCCCGGCCGGACGCCCGTTTGTATCTTTTCCAAAACCTCGCCTTCGAGGCGCCCCTGCCGTTCCGCGGGGTAGGAAAACCACCAGGGACTGCCCCGGTAAAAGGGCGGACGGCTGAAACTCGTCAGCTCCAGCGGCAGTTCGCGGTCTTCGCGAAACAACCGCAGCGGCGAAGCGATCGACGCGATAAACTTTTCGCGATCCACGATTATCTCGCCGCGGTAGACGTTGGGATTGGCGTAGCGCTCCAGCGGAATGCGCAAATCGCCCCACTCCAGCCAATACTCCGTACCCGGCGGCAGGGAACGCCCTTCTCCCTTCGCCACGGGCGCCGCCTGATGACGGACCGGCGCTTCGTCAGGGCTACAGGCATACAAGGTGAGGAAAAGAAAAACCAGCAGTCGCATTGATCGGGATGTTGAAGTCGTTTATTGAAAATAGAACAAATTCGGACGGCATGCAAGTTTATGCGCCGGTGTTAAAACCAAAAGGGCGGCTCCCGGCGTTATCCTTTCCAAATCCCTGATGTGCCTATGCGCTTTTTCGTCGTGGCTTGCTTTTGTTGCTTTTTCCTGTCTTCCCCAACGGCTCAGACTACCGGTCCGGAACAATGGCGACAGATGGCCGAAAAAGACGAGGTGGAAGGATGGTGGCGGCTGGCGCAGTGGCGGCTCGACCAACAATCGGCCGACTATCAGCCCGACAGCGCTTTCGTCTTCGTGCGCGAGGCCCAATCGGCTCTCCGGCGGCTCAAAAAAAGCAAACAGAAACGGCTGGCGCGGCAAGGCATCGACCGCCGGGCGCTGAGCCGACTGCGGCGCCAGGCGCAAAGCGAAGCCCTGGATTTCGCCATCGCTACCGGCCGCAGCGCCGCCGTCGACGCCTACCTGTCGCGGTACGACCGGCTGAGTTATGAACTGGAAACCAAAGCCTACGTCGCCCGCAACAAGCTGGCGCTGTCCGAAGCGGTGGCCACGGGCTCGTACGACAGCCTCCTGGTTTTTCGCGAAACCTATCGCAACTCCCTGGAACACCACAGCCGCTCCCTGCTGGCGACCATCGACACCCAGGCGCTACGCCTTTTCGTCGCTGCGCGGGATACTACCGACCTGCGCGCACTGGCCGCTTTGCTGCGCGACTTCCCGCAGTTGGCGGGCCGGCTCGACGGCGCCCTGAGCCGGGCCTATCGCCGCCACCCCAGCCCGAGCTATATTGAAGAACAGCTCGCCGACCTCCCGAAATCGAGCATCCCCCTGACTGTCGCGGAGCTCTATGCGAGCTACACCTACGAAGGCGATATCGAGAACCTGCTGACTTTCAACAGCCGCTACCCGGCCTATGGCGAGGCCTTCGCCCTTAAAGAAGAGTTCTCTATCGCCCGCCGCGCACCCGATTTCGGCCTGGAGTATTCCGAAGACCAACGGGCGGCGTACGAAGCCTATATCCGGGAAGCTGCGCCGCGCTTCCGGGCTTTCCGGGCGCTGCAGCGGCTCATCGCCGAAGACGTGCGGTCGGCCCGCTGGGACGACGCCCGGGAAATCGTACGCCGCTTCCAGCCTCATTTCGGCGCGGATGACGCGCCCCTCAGACAACTGCTGGCGCTGCTCTCCGCCCCGGCGCCCGCCGCCCGGCCCGAATCTATCGCCGACAGCATCAATTCCGTATACAGCGAATACGCACCGGTCATCGCCGCCGACGACCGGCTCCTGTTTTTCTGCCGCCGCATCGAACACGAAGATATCTACGTCTCGCATAAGCAAGCAGACGGCTGGGGCCCTCCGCTTCCGCTCTCTGCACTGAACAGCCCGGAAAATGAAGCCCCGCTCGGCATTTCCGCCGACCGGGCGACCTTGTTGTTTTTCGATAACGGCGCCGTCAAAACGACCGAGCGGGCGCCCGGAGGCTGGACGCCCCCCGAAGCTTTTCTGCCCGCCGGCGAAGGTTTTATCTGGCAAGGCGGAACCACCCTCTCCGCCGACCGGCAGGTGGCCATCTTCGCCGGCCGAAGGTCGGACGTCATCGGCCCGATCAAAGCGGAGAACGAGAATATCGACCTGTACCTGACCCGACGAGACAGCACGGGCCGCTGGGGGGAAGCCGTCAACCTCGGACCCGTCATCAATACGCCTTTCGAAGACCGCGGGCCGTTCCTCCACCCCGATATGAAAACCCTCTACTTCAGCTCCGATGGACACGGCGGGTTCGGCGGGCTCGACGTGTATAAGACCACGCGCCTCGACGATACCTGGACCAATTGGTCGCAACCGGTCAACCTGGGCAAGGTCTTCAACGATCCCGGACGCAACTGGGGATACAAGGTGAGCACCGACGGCAGCTACGCCTATTTCGCAACGGCCCGCTCCGACCGGCGCTCCGATATTTTCCGGATCGAACTGCCGGATGAACTGCGGCCCGATACGGTATTCACCATCGCCGGCACACTGCGCGACCTCGACGGCCATCCCGTCGTCGCCGAAATACTGGTGGAAGACCTGACTTCCGGCAAAACCGTCGGTAAATTCAAATCCGACCCCGGCGACGGCAGCTTCTTCTTCACCCTGACCGCCGGGAAATTGTACAGCTACGTCGTACAGCGCGACCATTTTTTTCCGGTAGCCGGCAACCTCGACCTGCGCCAACCCGCCGACAGCCTCGCCTTCCGGCGCGACCTCACCATACCGCGCATCGATGAGCTGGCGGTACAAGGCCTTAGCCTGACCCTCAATAACCTCTTCTTCGATACCGATAAATACGACATTCGCTCCGAATCTTTTCCCGAACTCGACCGACTGGCGCAACTGATCCGACGGCATCAGCTGGAAGTGACCATCGCCGGACATACCGATAGTGTTGGCGGAAAAGAATACAATCAGCAGCTTTCGCAAAACCGGGCCGAGGCCGTGCGCGCCTACCTCGTCGAAAAAGGATGTCCCGCAGGCGCCCTCAACGCTCAAGGCTACGGCATGACCCAACCGGTAGCCGCCAACGACACACCGGAAGGACGCGCCCGCAATCGACGGGTGGAGATCCGCTTTCGCTCGGCGGAAGAGTAAGCAACCGGAAAGCTTCGAACCCTCCGCGATGGCTAACCAACTGTCACCTCCAGTAAGATCCGGGAAGGCTTGGGCAACAACCGGTTGGCCAGCCTGTCCAGTAGCCGCCAGGTGCGGTGCGGCAGGTATTTTAAAGCAATGTGGGTGGGCAGAATGATCAGCGCCTTATTGCCGAAAGTGGCCGTTGTAGCTTTTTCCCGGTACGCTTCCGGCAGCAGCTCCAGCATCCCGGCCTCCGTAAACGAATGCAGGTGCGCGTGGTGGGGCGTCGGCCGGTTGCAGTGAATGCATAATGAATACTGGATGCGTTCATTGAAAGGCGTGGTCACCAACAGCTTGCCTCCCGGCCGGAGCAGCGGTAGGAGCACCTGGATAAATGCAGCGGGATCGGGTACGTGCTCGATGATTTCTGCTGCGATAATACAATCGAAGGACCGAGGCTTGAACGGCAGGTGAAATACGTCTGCCACCACGGCCTGGTGATTGTCGTAAGGGTAATTTTCCAGCGCCCGGATGGGATTGACCAGCGCGATATCCATCGAACAAACCGAAACGCCGCGAGGACAAAAGTGCGCTGCCGCCCAGGCGTTGCCGCAGCCTACGTCGAGGATATCCTTTACCCCCCGCGGCGCCGCTGCAGTGATGGTTTCGTGTAGCCGCCGGTTTTCATGACGAGTTGCGGGATCGTCGTATGCCTGAAAGTAGTCGAACACTTCTGCGTCCCGCTGGTAGTGTTCCACGTAGTGAAAGTCGCTGCCCAGCTGCTCGTGCTGCCGGGCCGGCCGGTTGAAGGACGCGGCGGCCTCCGGCAGTAAAATCGCTACGCCCTTGTTCAACGGATAGGTTCGGCCCGTCTTTTCATTGGAGAGCCGGGCTCCTCCCCTATCGTATTGTAAAGACGCTCCGGTTTCGGGATCGACAAGTTTATGCACGAAATCCTGGTTCATGGCTTACCAATTTGACGGGTAAAGATGGGGCTTTCCGTGCAGAGAAAAAAGAAGGCGGCGCCTCCGTACGGAGACGCCGCCTTGCTTTATTTATGCTTTA
>CAYQQU010000124.1:0-9137 GCA_964419545.1 uncultured Saprospiraceae bacterium
GGGACATCATTAACGTGTCCTATATCCTCAAGCTCTTAAGCAAACTACACGAGGCCGAAGACCGGGATAAAGACAAGCAGCGCGAGGAGATCATCACTCTCTTGGGCGGCGAGCCGCAGCTAAGAAGCAAGAGAGCATTGATCGAGAAGTTTATTGACCAGAATTTGCCGCATATTCAGGACACCGATGCTATTCCCGATGCCTTTGATCAGTTCTGGGATGCCGAGCGACAGGCGGCTTTTAGTGTCTTATGCGAGGACGAGGAGCTGATCTCCGAGCAGCTCATGGAAGTGATCGAGAGCTATCTGTTTACCGGCCGCAGGCCGCTTCGGGATACCATCGTAGCCAGTCTGAAGACCAAGCCGAAGATCAGGGAGCGCAAGACGATTGTGGAGCGCATCACCGAGAAGATTATGGGCTTTGTTGAGACGTTTGATGAAGGGATGGGGGGCTAATAGAAGTCATATTATTGAAAAGGAGTTACTATGCCGATACCGGATTACCAAACCATAATGCGACCATTGCTCTTTCTGGTTAAGGACGCTCAGAAGCCTTTACGTCAGTGTGTAGAGGAAATAGCGAACCAGTTTGACTTAACAGAAGAAGAACGCAATGAACTGATCCCAAGTGGCAAAACAAAGCTTATATACAGTCGTGTTCATTGGGCGGCCACTTACATGGTACAGGCCAAACTTCTCAGCCGTCCTAAACGCGGCGTCATTATCGCCACAGATCGTGGGCGGGAAGCTCTCAAGCAAAACCCCGATCAAATAGATAATGATGTTTTGTCTAAGTTTCCTGAATTCGTAGAATTCAAAAACCGATCCCGATCAGGATCATCAGAAGAAAAAGATACAGGCAAGCCGCTACCTCCCGATGAGGACGAGCAGACACCGGAAGAGAGAATATCGAGCGCAGCAGAGGAACTGAATGTTGAGCTGCGTGATGAAATTCTATCTCGCATTCAAGCGTCAAATCCCACATTCTTTGAGCATCTCATCATCGACATGATGTTAGCTATGGGATATGGCGGCTCCGGTTCTGGTCAGCATCTTGGTAAAACGGCTGATGGCGGTGTCGATGGCATTATCAATGAAGACCCTTTGGGACTGGATATTGTGTTCCTGCAAGCCAAGCGATACGCGGAGAATAACGTTATTGGCGTTCAACAGATCAGGGAGTTTGCCGGATCACTGGATGAGAAAGGCGCAACCAAAGGGGTATTTGTTACAACGAGCCGTTTTGCCAAGCCAGCAATAGAATATGCCGAACGCAGTCCAAAACGTCTTATCCTGATTGATGGTGATAAGCTTACTCGTCTTTTGATTCAGTACGGTGTTGGTGTCAGAGCATACCGGACGGTGAAATTATCCAAGCTGGATGAAGACTACTTTGCCGCAGCGGATGATCTGTAAAAAACCTTTTCGCCTTTCATTGAACAAAAGGCGAAAGGATTGGGACAAATACCCCCTGATTTTTCTCTTTTCACCCGCCTGAACTGCTGTAAGCTTTCGCATTACAAGGTGTAATGCGAAAAGGCCCACCACCTGGTGAGCCTTTCCCGGCATTTGACATACTGCCATTTATCACTTATCACATTGCCCCTTAACCAGCTATAACGGAGTGCTATTCATCATCATCATCATCCCCTTCCCCTATAGATATTTTCTCAGCAACAAGCCAATCTGGACTTGGGTACGATCCCGCGGCGGGCGATCACTTTGCTGAGGGTAGCAGCGTATTTGGGTACGGCGAAGATGCCGGCCTTGGCGGTAGCGAAAACGACCTCCACCTGGTGGTTGACGCCTGTTTTTTCGAAATGGTGCGCCGCCAGGTAGCAGATCTTCTGCGGCGCGCCGCCGCATTTGATAGCCGTTTCCGGCTGCGTGAAGAGGGCGCGTCCTTTTTTCAGGTTGCGGATATTTTCCCAGGTAGCGCCGACGGTATCGTACGAGTAGTTGGAGCATACGCCGGAGCCCGGTTTGCCGACGCTCTCTTTGAGGCCGGGAATGAGGCCCCAGTTGAGCTGAATGCCGGCGGCCACCACCAGGTAATCGTAGGTGAGCGTATCGCGGCCGCGCAGGGTGACGCTATTGTTATCGGGATGGAAAGTATCGACGTAATCTTTGATCCAGGTAGCGCCGGGCGGAATAAAGTCGGCCTCGTTGCGTTCGGAGATCTCGCGGTCGAAGACGCCGCCGCCGACCAGCGTCCAGATGGGTTGGTAGTAGTGTTTATCGCTGGGTTCGACGATGGTCACTTCCGGTGCATTGGGTTTGTTGCGCAGCATGGCGGCGATAGTAATTCCGGCGGAGCCGCCGCCGACGATCAGAACTTGATGATGAGACATGGTATTGAATGTTTTTTGCTGTTGTTTTGGAAATAGAGATCACAGTTTTTGTCCGAATGCTTTGAGGAAATCCATGAGGAACCCGAGGGCCCGCTGGCGGTCGGGATCGCGCAGGGCGCCCAGCAGTCCGAAGAGCCCCACTTTGCGGGCAGGCATGCCCCGCGATTCGATCAGCGACTCGCCGGCTTTCGAGATAATGGCGAGGGTTTGCGGTTTGAAGACGCCGCTTTCCAGCAGGGCCTCGGCCTCTTCGGAATCGAGCAGGTCGGAGAGTTTTTTGGTGATGTTGATGCCCTGGCGGGTGAGCACCTGAAAGTCGACGCCGTTCTCCAGGGCGCGGCGGTAGTTTTCGTCGAAGGTATCGATGGCCATGGCCGCCAGTCCTGGCCCTTGTTCTACCAGGGTCAGCGCGTCGTCCAGCTTTTCGGCAACGGCGGGGTCGGTCAGCTTTTCTGCAAACTGCAGCGCTACCCGGAGGCGTTCTTCGAGATCGACGCCCGAGGCTGCCGCCTGGCGGTAGGTATCGTCGGCCCAGTCGGCCAGCATACTCGCCAGCCCGGGCGCCTGGTCGGCCAGCCGGAGGGCGTGGTCCAGCTTGGCTGCCATTTCGGGTGCGGTAAGCTTCTCGGCCAGGTGCAGGGCCATGCGCAGACGTTCTTCCAGGTCGACGCCTTGTTCGGCGGAGCGGCGCACCGACTCGTCGGCCCAGTCGGCCAGCATGCTCGCCAGCCCGGGGCCCTGATCCGCCAGTTGGAAAACCTGATCCAGTTTTTCCACCATTTCCGGCGCGGTGAGCTTCTCGGCCAGGTGCAGCGCGTTTTTGAGGCGCGCTTCCGGTTCCAGGCCGTGGGCCTGGGCGCGGCGATAGGATTCATCGGCCCAGTCGGCGGCCATGCTCACCAGGCCCGGGCCCTGTTGCATCAGGGTAGTGAGGCGTTCCACGGCCTCCTCCAGGGTATCGATGCGTTCCAGGAGGTGGTCCAGCGCCCGGAGCGTTTTTTCATTGGTCAACCGCTCCTGCAATCGCTGTCCCGCCTCGGTATTATGCCAGGCGGTTGTTCCGTTCGTTTCCATGGGCATGGTTGTTTATCGTTTACGGCAAACAATTCCACAAAGGGTGGAAATGCAAAACGCCGGCCCCGTTTCCGGAGCCGGCGTTTTCAACCGGGAAGAAAGGTTAGGTTCGCGTCGTTGCGGCTTACTGCACTTCCTCTTCCTTCGCCGTCGGCAGGTGTTCGTCGATCAAAGCCTGGTACTGTTCTGCTACCTGGCCGGCGCCCTGGGTAGCCTCTTCCAGTTTGCCCTGCCATTCTTCGACGGTAGGGCCGGCGCTTTGGACGAGGTCTTTCAGGCTGGCGATCTGGGCTTGTGCGTCAGCGGGGAGGCTGCCGTTTTCCAGGCCTTCCTGCAGTGTGTTGAGGGTTTCGCCCTTTTCCTGCCAGTTGCTGACGAAAGCTTCCACCTGGTTGCTCAGGTTGTTGAAGGTTTCGCCGTAGCCGGCGTACTGCTGCTGGAGGGTATTGACCTTACCCATGACCTCTTCGCTGAGTTTGCCCTTCATTTCTTCCGAGAGCTGCATGCCGCTCAGGGTCGATTGAAACTGCTGTTTCTGGTTGTTCAGGTTCTCGGCGAACTCGGTTACCTGGGCCGTTGCGGTTTCCCAGTTGGCGGCCAGGTTCATGATCGGCTCTTTGAACTGAGCGACGCTGTCGCAGGCGGCCAGGGCGATCAGCAATCCGAAAATTAAGGTGATTTGTCGCATTTTGTTATGGTTTTTGTTTTGTTCCAATGGAAGTGTGAAGATAAAAAGAAACGGACTCTCGGCAGCTTAGCAGTGACGTAAAATTTATATTAATTCCCACCGCTCTTAATGGTGTGTAACACAAGTTCCTTGTAAAAATTTTTGCTGAGTGCTCAATTTAAAAAGTTGATTTTCAGTAATTAAAAGCGTTTCCTTTCAAGAAAGGATCAGCAAAAATTTTTGTTACACACCACTTAAGTTTTTCTTAAATAACGCGATATGCCGGCAAACATTATAATAGCGGTCGTATTTTACCCGTCTTTGGTTGGGAAGTAAAGTACTCGGTAAATACGGCTATGTCATCATTTTCGGGAAAGCGGATCAACTGGACGAGTGCGGCGGCCATCGTTATCGCCAACATGGTGGGAACGGGTGCGTTCACGACGCTGGGCCTGCAGCTGACGGTGGTGCAGAACACCTGGACCATTCTGCTGCTGTGGGCCCTGGGCGGGATCATTGCGTTGCTGGGCGCGTTCAGTTATGCCGAGCTCGGCACGCAGCTGCCGCGTTCGGGCGGGGAGTTTCACTTTCTTTCGCGCCTCTTCCACCCCATGCTGGGTTACCTTTCCGGCTGGGTGTCGCTGACGGTGGGCTTTGCCGCCCCGATCGCCTTATCGGCGATGGCGATGGGCGCCTATTTGTCGCACTATCTTCCTTTCAGCAGTTCGGCGATCGCGTTAGCGGCCATTTTATTTATTTCGGTTATTCACTCATACGATATTCGGCGCAGCAGTTATTTCCAGAACCTGTTTACGGTGATGAAGCTGCTGCTCATCCTGGCCTTATTGGTAGCAGGTATGCTGACGTTGGGAGACGGTGACAATGCCTTGTACTGGGGCGATCGCTGGCAGGAGGAGATCTGGCAACCTGGTTTTGCGGTAGCCCTGATCTACGTGACCTACGCCTTTTCCGGCTGGAATGCAGCGGCGTATATTGTGGAGGAGATCCGCCGGCCGGCGGTCAATTTGCCGCGCGCCCTGGTGGGCGGTACGGTTTTAGTTTCCGCTTTGTACATCCTGCTGCAGCTGGCGTTGTTGCGGCAGGCGCCCCTGGAGGTGCTGCGGGGGCAGGTGGAGGTCGGGCAGATCGCAGCCTACTTTGCTTTCGGCGACAAAGGCGGACAGTTTATCAGCATCGGCATTGCCCTGTTGCTGGTGTCGAGTATCAGCGCGATGATCTGGGTAGGGCCACGGGTGACGCGGGCGATGGCCGACGAGCATCCGATCTGGCGTTTTCTGGCCCGCGACAACGCCCACGGCATACCGGTGCGGGCGATCTGGCTGCAATCGATCTTGAGTATTGCGATGATCCTGACCAGCTCTTTCGAGCAGGTGTTGCTGTATAGCGGTTTCATCCTGCAGCTGTTCACCACCATCACCGTAGCCGGTGTTTTCGTGCTGCGCCGGCGGCCGGGGCGCCCCGACGGCTACCGCAGCCCGTGGTACCCGGCGCCCCAGGTGGTTTTTCTGGCCATCAGCATCTGGATTTTGGGCTACCTGCTTTACGAGCGCACCGAAGAGAGCCTGCTCGGTCTGGTCAATATTCTGATCGGCGCCGTATCGTACTGGTGGAGTAATCGCTACTCCCGCCGCAACGGGTTTAAGCGGTCAGAATGCGACTCAGAATCTGGGTCGTGATCAGATAGGTAGGGCGTACGCCGTCGATGCCGAGGCTGCCGCTGGCCAGGGTATGGCCGGTGATCAGGGGGTTATCCGAAGCGTAATAGGCATAACGCAACACGACGTTTTCGTCGATGCTGCGCCGGATCTTGGAGGCGGCCTGGATCGCTTTCTGGTAGTGGGCGCCTTCCATTTCGAGGCCGATGGCGCGCCAGGAGGAGGCCAGGAAATAGCGCATAATGTCCTTGTTTTGCAGAGAAGTACCCAGCACGGTAATCATGGGGCCTTCGCAAACGCGCAGCTTATGCCCGTCGAAGAGCTTGCCGCACAGGTCGTTCTGAAAGGGGTAATTGTCGGCCGTTCCTTCGAAGACGTGGGCGGTGGGCACCATGATATCGCCTTTTTTCCCTTCCAGGATACCGGCCTTTCCCATGATGGAGATCGAAGCCACCCGCAGCCGCCGCTTGCCGTCGGGCGAGTCCAGCGGTTTGAGCAGTTCGTCCATGGTCTCGAAAGCCTGTTCGCCGAACGCGTAGTCCATCACCAGGATGACCGGTTGTTCGGTGCGGATGTATTCAAGGTCGCAGGTAAGCTCGGGGGGCAGGTCCTGCCCTTCCAGATGCAAGGTATCAAATATCTGCACAGAAATGTTGGCGCCGCTGGTATCTTCAATTTCGATCATGCCGTTGGCCAGGGCGTGCTGCTCCACGCGCCGGCGCAGGGCGCCGTTGGGTTCCAGGCTCAGGTCTTTGGCCAGGTCCTCCATTTCTTCATCGCGCTGCAGGGCGGTTCTGGCGTAGAGGACATTCATCACACTGTGAAGGTTGGCGCTGATGATGTGCAGGGGCCGCTCGATGAGGCCCGCTCCCCGGAGGTGGTGTTTGATCTTCTGCGCCCACTGCTCGCCGTAGATATGGTGCCCGACCTTTTCGCGCAGCGCGGAAGAAAAGCTGATCTCGCGGTCTTTTTTTTCCCGTTTTTCTTCCAACGACAGGCGGCCCAGCCAGTAGACGATATGGAAGAGGCTGTCGACCTGAGGGGCCTGATCGAAGCGCCGGGCGGCGGCGCGCGTTTCTTCGTAGGTGCGGCCGAGCAGGGTGCTGAGGTAGGAGTAGGCCACCTCGCGATTGAACTCCTCCCCCTGTTCTTCGTACTGAACGATCTTTTCGAGCATGTGCCATTCGCGCAGCAGGGGGCCGCGCGAATCTTCGCCATTGCTGCGTATCTTTTCCGCCTCGATGTACATGAAGGTGAGGTGGGTGAGGATATCGTAGATGTCGCTGCGTCCGCGGGTCATTTCGATGAACATCTGTTCCCGGTCGATGCGGTAGGCGTTGCGCCTTCTTTTGAGGGGCACGATGGGCTGGAAGTTGGCTTTTTCGTAGCCTTCGCGGGTGATGAGTTTGAGGTAGCGGCATTCCTCGATACCTTTCGGCAGGCGCTGGAAGACGTAAAAGAGGCCTTCCAGTTCTACCCGTTCGGGGTCGGTGATGGAGCCGTAAATTTCGGGGCGCAGCGTGGTCAGTGCTTCGATCATCGCTTCGCCGGAGACGCCCAGCGGTTTGTAGCTGCCGCGGATAAACAGGTGGCGCATCGCGACGTAGAGCCGCTGTATGGCCGCCCGCGATTCCTGGGCGCGGGAGCGTTGGGTAGCAGAAGGTAGTTGGGAGGACATGTGGTATCGGTCGGTCATTTCATTAAAAAAGGGGAAAGGGTCGACTCAAAGGTAAACGAAAAAAGCCGGATACTGACGTAATGCAGTACCCGGCTGAAACCCCCAAAATTGTTAAAATCGCTATTCTTGAAAACCGCTATTGCGGTTTTTTGATGCAAATAGTTCAGAGACCTGGAAATAACTCAGTGAGTAATCTTTTAGGTCATCAATTCACGCCGCCTTAATGTAAGTTGGTAAACCTCTCTGTGCTGGTTTGCTCTAGATCGAAAAGGAAGTGGCTGAAGTGGAATGCGTTGAAAAATCGTTTTCAGCCTTTTCATAGCGGAAAGATAATACTTTTTTTGCAATTCCCAAAAGCCCTCTGCGGTATTTTACAAAAAACCCGGAAAATATGGCTTGTTCGGTTGGTAGTCGCAAGGGATAACCCGGATTATGCCTGGGTTAATCCGGGATAATGCCCGGGGCGGGGCCGCCGGAACCCTGAACAACAGCCCAATAGCGCACGTCTATGCCGGTAACCATTTCATTGTCAGATAGCTCCCGGTCAGACCTCCCGCTGCGCGTGGGCGATAGCACCACCACACACCAGGAAAAATATGGGTGTGCAATACTTTACCAGACAACTCAAATAACTTTTTTCATACCTGAATCCCTGGCAAATTTAGGGGCGGCGCGCACTATCCTGCAAATACATTTTACCGGGATTTTCGGCGAAAAATCCGGATAAGAAAGCCGGCGCCCTCTCCCCGCGCCAGGAGCGCGCTGGTTATAAAAAACTAATTGCCAAGTACTTAATGAAAAGATCGCGGCTACATGATCCCAGAAAACAATTCTCGATTTTCGGCGAAATTATCCCGATATTTGAAGTAAATAACACGGGATAATGGAGCAGAGCAAGCTCATTGAATTGTTAAAGACCTTCAAAAGCAAGGAATGGCGCCGTTTGGGTGAGTTCGTTCAATCTCCTTTTTTCAATAAAAACCAGGAAATAGCGGCCTTTTACCGGGTGCTCGATGGTTATTTTCCGCACTTCTCTCCTTCGAAAATACAGAAAGAAAAAGTTTTCTCCGTTCTTTTTCCCGGTAGCCCGTTCGACGGGCAGAAGATGGGGCGCCTGATGAACTACCTGCACCAACTGGCCGAGCAGTTTATCGTCTTTCAATATTACCAGGAACAGGAGATCCTGCAACACTATCACGCCACCCTGGCTTTCAGCAACCGCAAACTGGAAAAGCACTACAACCACCACTACCGGAAGATGCAAAAGCAGTTGGAAAAGGAGCAACAACAGGGCGCTTCCTCTTTCCACCTGCGGTACCTGGCCGCCCAGGCCGCCACCGAGCACTTTTCGCAACGCAAGGTACGGATGGCCGATCCCAGCCTGCAACAAGCCGCCGACGCACTCGATAATTACTACCTGCTGCACAAATTGAAATACACCTGCGAGATGCTGAGCCGGCAGACGATCTTTCAGGTCGACTACCAGGTGAACTACCTCGACGAGCTGGAACGGATACTGGAGAGCCGCCCCCAACTGCCGCCCGTTATCGACCTCTACTACCAGGTCATGCAAACATTCCGGTTTCCGGAACAAGCGGCTTACTTCGAAAACTTTCTGGCGCTGCTGCGCGCCCGGGGCCAAGGGCAGACGCATTAAATGGCCAACACATCTTCTCTGTATTTATCAGACAT
>CAYQQU010000125.1:0-9058 GCA_964419545.1 uncultured Saprospiraceae bacterium
CCTGTCGTCAAGATAAAATGCTCATTTACCCCGGTAAACACACATTTTATCTTTTAGTTAACCTGTTGATTTTCAAAACAAACCCGCTTCAAACATGCTCTAACCCGGATCATTCATGCGGGCCCTGCTGTTTTAGCGGCGCTTTTCACCTCACCCTCCTTTCACTACCGGCAATTCCCTGAACGTATCCGGGTTCAGTTCCTGCAGGTGTTTTCCGAAAAACTCATCGCAGTAAAGGCAGATGTTCTCCAGCTCCCGGGTGCGCGCTCGCGCTTCCGCCTCCGTTACGCCCAGGTGCGCCCCCATCTTCCAGGGGTCGCCTTCGTTGAGGCGCTGAAAAACCAGCATCTCGGAAACGCGCGCCAGCACCTCGGCCACGCGCTCCCGCCGGGCGTCGCCCATCGGGAATTTGGTGCCCGGGCAGCAGGGATTGATGCGCCACAGCTGGATACTGATCTCCTGCGGAATATCGTCGTAGCCGCCCAGGAAGTTGCGGGCGCCCGACAGGATGGCGCAGAAGTTGTGCTCCGGGTCGCGCTTCCAGATGTCTTTTTCCATGGCGCGGCCGCGCGCCCAGTTGCCGCCCAGCCACATATCTTCGGTGGCGCCCCAGTGGCCCCAGCTCAGCGGATGCCCGTGCAGGTAGTTCTGTTTGTCGATCAGCGGGTCGCTATTGTCGCCGTTTACGCCCCGCGATTCGAAGAGGCGGCCCAAAACGTCCAGCCGTTCGCCCTTGTGCTTGTGGAAGCGGTCGATCGAAGCGATATCGAAGCGCGTCACGCCTTTTTCGATGAGCGTATCGAGGCGCTCCTCGTTGAGCAAGTCGCCGTTGGTTTGCAGCATGATCTGCGTACCCGCGTTCGCGTACTTTTCCCGCAGCCGGTCGAGGATGGCGTAGAGCTTTTTGCGTTCCGCCAGCGGCTCGCCGCCCGACAGGATGATGCGGTCGATCCGCTCGGGCAGGTTATCGATGATCTGCATACACTCTTCCGTGCTGATGCGCGCGCCCCGCGGCCCCGAAAGGTTATAGCAATGATCGCATTCATCGTTGCACACCTGGGTGAACACCCAGTATAAAGATTCACAATGGTTGAAGTCCTTTTTCATAATTTAATTTTGCTCGCTTGCTTCAATATTTTTCCAAAAGTCGACTTCTCCTTTCACGCCGGTCGACTCATCGGCGATAAAAGCCGCTTTGTTGGGGTACTGCCGTAGCTGCCCCTGCTGCATGATGGCGATGTCGTCGCCCATGATCAGCGCTTCCCTGAGGTCGTGGGTGACGAAGATGCCGGTGATCCGGAACTCGGCGGCGATCCGCTGCAACAGCCCTTGCATATTGCGGCGCGTCTCCGCGTCGAGTGCGCCGAAAGGCTCGTCGAGCAACAGCAGTTGCGGGTTGACGATCAGGGCGCGCCCGAAGTTGACGCGCTGGCGCTGCCCGCCGGACAACTCGTGGGGCATTTTATCGGCCTGGTCGGCAAGTTCGAGGTTTTCCAGCAGCTCCGCCGTCCGCCTCCTGACGGTCGCCTCCCGTTCGCGGCGCAGGCGCAGGCCGAAGGCGATGTTGTCGAACGCATTGAGGTGCGGGAACAGCAGCGGTTCCTGATAGAGGTACACCACGTCGCGCCGGTGCGGCGGAACGGCGTCCAACGGTTTTCCGGCCAGCTTTACTGCGCCGCGGTCGGCCCGTTCCAGGCCGGCGATGATCCTGAGCAGGGTCGTCTTGCCGCTGCCCGAACGCCCCAACACGCTCAGCATGCGGTGTTCGGCCAGCCCGAAACTCAGGTCGGACAGCACCGTCTCGCTGCCGTACGCTTTGCTGATATGCGCTACTTCCAATAACAAATCGGTCGCTTATCGTTTAAAGATATATCGTTTATTTAACCACAACAACAATACCGGCGGCGCAAACAACAGGCAGCTCGCCATTGCCGCGTAGTAAATATTGGCCTCATTGACGTACAAAAACACCTTCACCGTCAGCGTCTGCACTTTTCCCACCCCGATCAGCATCGTCAGCCCGTATTCGAACCACGAGATGAGGAAGGTCTGAAAAAAACATACCAGCAAAGCGCCTTTGGCTACCGGCAGCAGGACTTTGACCAACGTCTGCCGGGGCGTGCTCCCCAGCGTCGCCGCCAATTGTTCCATCGCGAGCATGCGCTCGTTCCAGAAGCTGGTGAAAAAGATCACCCCGAACGGATAAGTGATCAGCAGCTGCGCCAAAAGTACACCGTACCATTTGCCCGACAGGCCCAGCACGATAAAATAGTGCTGCAGGCAAGCCGCCAGGATCACCGGAGCGAATACATAAGGGAAATAGGCCAGCAGCAGCCACTGCCTCCGCTGCCGGTGGTAGGCGATCACCTTGCTGGTCAGAAAGCTGAGGCCCGTTGCTATGGTCGCGATACTCAGTGAAATGACCAACGACAGCCCCACGCTGCCCGCCAGGTCGGACTGTCGTCCCGCCAGCGCCCGCCAGTGCCGGAGCGTCCACTGCTTCGGGAGCACTTCCGGAAAGCCCCACTGCTCCCCCAGCGATAAGGCCGCCATAAAAAACAGCGGAAAGAGCAGCAGGGCGGCGAAGGCGATTTGAACGATGTGTTTCAGCATAAATGAGTTTGTTCTTCGGCTCAAAGCCGCAACCCGCAACGGGTCCGGCCGATTTTCCCTCAACCGCTGAAGCGTTTGGGACGTACACTCCCAAAGGAGGAGCTCACGAGGAGCAATCCCACCACCAGCACCGTATACACTACGCTGATGGCGTACGCCTGCGGGATATCCTGCAGGTTAAACCGCTGCAGCTTTTGTATGGTCAGCACCGACACCATAGGTTGCGACTGGCTGCCCAGCAGCAGCGGCGTCTCATAAGCGCCCATCACGAAAATGAAATAGAGCAGCAGCGTTGCGGAGGCACGCCGCAGCAAGATCGGCGCCACCACCCGGCGCGTGATCTGCCCCGGCCTCGCCCCCAGCGTTGTCGACAGTTGTTTCAATTCGGGCAGGCGCTCGCTTTCGTACAAGCCGGCAAAAAAGATCGTAAAGAACGGCAGCGCCATCAGGGTATGTGCGAAAATGATCGCGATGCCGTAATTGTCGTTCACCAGATCGGGAAAACCCTCCAGCCCGGAAGTCAGCCCCAGCTGAAAAGCCAGGCGGGAAGCAAAACCGGCTTTCGACAGCAACTGAAAACTGAAGAAGGCCACCACCATAGCCGGCAGCGTCAGCGGAAGGTAAACGATGTACGACAGCCAGCTCCGCCGCAGATCATCGGCCCAGTACACGACCACTCCCAGGGCGCCGGCCACCGCCAGGGCGATGCTGACCAGGGCTACGTAGGCGCTGAACCCCAGGGCGCGCCACAATACTCCGGAAGTCAACACCTCAAGCCAGTGCCCGGTCGTAAATCCTTCGCTGATGATGCCCGTCAGCCCCAGGCTGTGCGTCAGCGCATACCCCACCCCCAGCGCCAGGGGCAGGCCGGCGATGACCAGAAAAAGGGCCAGACTTAGACGGTTGGCGACCGGGCTAGTCATGCGTACTATCGGGCGTTAATAATTTTATTGCGAAAATCCTCCGCCAGGCGGATCATGTATTCCGGCGCCAGTTCCATCAGCGCCTGCTCCTGAATAGCGGCGCGCGGCGGCGCGTACCGGCGGTTCGGCAGGTTGCGGAACTTTTCCCGCCACTCCGCCGGCAGCTTTTCCGGGGCCAGCACGGAGCCGTCGCCCCACACGGCGGGGTCTTGCTTTCGATACTGCGCCTCGGGCGAAAGGAGGAAATTGGCGACTACCATCGCGGCGGCCTTGTTGTCGGAGAGGCGGCTGACGCCCAGGTAGTGAGCGTTCTGAATAGAACCGAAGGCTGGAACGTAGGCGCGCGCCGTCTCCGGAAAAACGCCCTGAATGATCTTGTTGTCCACCTCCGCGTCGTTATTGCTCATGGTAAACCACAACTCGCCGCTGGCGAACATCTGGTGCATCGGCGCCACGCCCTCGGGGAAGGTTTTGCCGGCTTTCCACAAATGAGGCTGTAATTCCCGAACGTAATCCCACAGCCGGGCGCTGTACCGGGCGTACTTTTCCTCGTCGAAAGCGCCGGACAAAGATTGCGGTCCGCCGGCGATGTCGATGAGCAAAGCCTTGAGGAAGGTCAAGCCGGTAAAGTGGGTGTCGAAAGTGAATTTCCCCGGGTTTTCCCGCACAAACTGCAACAGCTCCGCCCGCGTCATCGGCGGCTCCGGCGCCCGTTCCGAGTTGTAGATGAGGGTCATCTGTACATTGCCCCACGGGCATTCGTATCCGTCTACCGGCTGCTGAAAATCTATGCCGATAAAGGGATTGTCAAAATCGATGTATTCGGCATTGGGCAGGCGGCCCGTCCACGGGCCGTACAATGCGTCGATCTGGCGCAGCTGGTAAAAGGTCTCGCCGTTGATCCACATCATATCGAGCTCGCCGATCGTCTTGCCCGCCTGCAGCTCGGCCATCAGGATCTGGACGATGGTGTTGCCCTGACCGTTGGCGATGGCCAGCTCGATGTCGTACCGCTCGCGCAGGGCCGGCGCTACGTAGTCCTGCATGTACGCATTGATCAGGGGGTCGCCCGACCACA
This sequence comes from uncultured Saprospiraceae bacterium, assembly GCA_964419545.1. Lineage (GTDB taxonomy): Bacteria > Bacteroidota > Bacteroidia > Chitinophagales > Saprospiraceae > CAYQQU01. The sequence goes on from CAYQQU010000125.1 coordinate 4,615, forward strand.
TCATGAGGTCGACGGTGGCGCCGCGGGCGCGCGCTTCGATCTCTTCCCACGACAAGTCTTCCAGCCCTTCTTCCGGTTCATTGGCCGGACGGCAGCCTGCTACTGCGACCCAGAGCAGGGTCAACAAAACGACCGCGTTGAAATTGCTTTTAATCATCATCTCTTGCATTGAGTTTCATCGTTACGATTCAGGTCTCTCCGATTGCAGGGCGAAAAGCCCGGGGCATCTCCGGTCCTGCAGAGAGAGCGGGCATTTCCGCCCTCTCCTTTCCTACCACAAGTATCGCAATCCAAACTGGAACTGCCGCGGCGCTCCCGCATTCCGGCGGATCAGCACCCCGCTATCTCTGGGGCCCGGTTGGATTTGGTTGCTCTGGGTCGCGTTATTGCTGTAACCGCTCAGGTTCTGTGCGTTGAATATGTTGAACACGTCGGCCCGCAATTCGATCGAGCCCGCGCCGATATCAAATTGGTACTGTATGCCGACATCAAACTGGTTCGACCAGGGCAGCCGGTCGCTATTGCGCGATTCGCCGGGATGGCGGTCTGAGTTGCCCACGTAAGCATCGCCGAAGGAAGCGCCGTCGCCGTTGAGGTCAGTGGTGCCGAACAAGCGGGCGTCGGGGATGCGGTTGATGGGCTGCCCGCTCTGCAGCAGCGCCGCCGTGGTGACGCTCAGCCCTTCCATTGGATAATAGTTGAAGATGGCGTTGATGATATGGCGCCGGTCGTTGATCGAAGGCCCCCACTCCGCCTGGAAGTCGTTGGCGTCCATGGCGCGGAAGTTGATGTCTTCGGTGTTGTTCTCCAGGTACGACAGGGTGTAATTGATCCGGTAGGCGTAATCGTCATTGCCGCGTTCTTTCTGGAGGTTCAGGCTGGCGGCGTAGTAGCGCGACTGACCGGCTGTTTCCGAGACGACGACATTGCGGGCCACGCCGTCTGCCCGTTCCCCATCGATGAGGGCGTAGCTGCCGTCGATGATCGGGATGGGGCGGGTGGCGTCGGCTTCCCCCTGGCTGCGCACCAGTTCGGCGGGATCGCCGCCGGCAAGGTCCGCCGGATCGATGGCAAAAGGCGCGGCGGCGTTGAGGTTGCGCAGGCGAAACAGCTTCTCCGAACGGTTGTGCACCAGGTCGACGTAAAACAAGCTGTTGTTGCTGAGCTGCAGCTGGTAGCCCAGTGCGATCTGGTGGGTAAAGGGATTGTCGTAACCGTTGGGGTTGAGGATGCGGCGCTCATTGCTGAAGACCGTCGACCGCTGTTCCTGCAGCTCGGCGAAAGAAGGCCCCTGCAGGAATTCCGTATCGGTGGTGAAGCCGGAGAGGTTCCCGTCGAAAGTGACCCGGCTGAGATCGGTATCCCCGGGCAGGATGCCCAGATCGATCAGCTCCTGTAATTGCAGCAGGTAATCGGCGCCGGTGGAGTTTTGCTGCAGCGCATCGCTGTAGACGGCGTACGGGATCTTATCGAAAAAGATGCCGTAGCCGCCCCGCAGCGAGGCGCGCTGTCCCAGCTGATAGTTGAAGTTGAAGCGGGGAGCGATGTTGTTGAAGTCGCCTTCATCGCTCCCTCCCCTGGAAAGGTCATCGTAATCGTAACGCAGGCCGAGGATCAGGTTGAGGCGATTGCTTACGGCCCACTGGTCTTCGAGGTAAATCGAATAGATGGTCTGCCGGGCGCCGAAGGCGGTGGGCTGCAGCTCAACGGCGTAGTTGATGACCTCGGCATCCGCCGGCAGGTCTTCCACATCGAGGTCTGTTCCGCGCCCCAGCGCCGCGACGTTGTTGATCTGCTCATCGGTTAGCTTGACGGTATAGTTGCCGTTTACGTTGCCGCCGCCGAACAGCTGGTGGTCGCTGCTGATAATGCCCACGCCCGCTTTCAGGGTGTGGCGGTTGGCGTAGTATTTGAACTTTTGTTGAAACTGCAGGGTGTTTTCCGTTTCGTCAAAAACAAAACCGGGATGCCCGAGCACGGCGATGGCCGTCTCGGAAGGGTCGAGCACCGTCGCCTGCGGGCCGTCGCCATTGACTGCGCGGCCGTAATTCCAGCGGAAGCGGGCGTATTGCAGGTTCGTCTGGGCGCTGAAATTAGTCCCCACGAAAGTATTCTTTGCGGCCACCAGCACCGAATTGCGATCCTGGATGCTGGCCGCGGAGGGGAACTGCACCCCGCCTTCCAAACCGCCGCCCTGCCGTTCCAGGCGCACGATGCCGACGTTGGCGCGCACGCTGGTGCGAATGCGCGACGACCAGTTGTGGTCGATCTTGCCGGACAAATAGGTGAAGTGGTTGTTGCCGCGGATCGTCTCGTCGTTGGCGCCCAGCCTCGGCGAGTTGAGGAAATTGTCTTTCAGGTCCGTCGTATGTTCCATATCGACGTAGTAGAAGGTCTGGTCTTTGACGATGGGCCCGCCCAGGGCCACGCCGCCCTGGTAGCGCTGGAAGCCTTCCTTGACGAGGTTGCCCGACAGATCGCGCTGCGCAAACTGCGAGCTGCCGTCGATGACCGGCCCGGGGCGGCTCACCAGAAAAGCTTCCCCGGAAAAGTCATTGGAACCCGAACGCGTGGTGATATTGACCACGCCGTTGGCCGTCAGTCCGTACTCGGCCGAGTAGTTGTTGGTCAGTACAGTGATATCTTTGACGAAGCCGCTCGGGATATTGAATTTCTGCCCGCCCAGGAAGCGCTCGTTATTGTCGAGGCCGTCGATGAGGTAGCTGGTAAAAAGCGAGTTGGCGCCGTTGATGCTCACGTTGGGGGCTTCGGGATAAAAGCCGGTGGCGCGCGATACGTTGGGCAGGCGGTAAAGCACCCGCGTAATGTCGCGCCCCTCGATGGGGATGGCCTCGATCTCTCGTTGTTCCAGCTCGAAAGACACCTCGGCGTCTCTCCGGTTGATGGCGCCCGAGGCGCTGGTGACCACTATTTCCGAGAGGTCGACGGTAGTTTGTTCCAGCACGATCAGCTGCACGGTTGGGCTCTCGTTAGAACGCACGTCGATGGGCGGGGTATTCGATTCCAGGTAAAATTCGCCCTCCCGGACCAGAGCCCGGTAGCCGTTGACGGCGGGCACCGACCGAAAGACCGCCCGGCCCTGCACATCGGTGACCTGGATGCGTTCAAAGCCGCGGGCTTCGTTGCGCAACAATACTTCTACGCCGGCTACCGGCTGGTTGGTCTTGTAATTGATCGCCACGATCGTGACGTCCTCCTGCGCCGTCAGCGCTGCGGAAAAGAAAAGAAAAAAAGAGAATAGAACTGTTCGCATGGTCATTTTTTTATCAATGAGGATCACCTTCGCCGCTCCAGGACGAGATACCAATACCAATCGTTCGTCCCGGGCAGCCGAAATGTTATTCAATGGGTTGGAGAAAACGTGCTACCGTGAAGCGAGCGAGAAAGCTGCGCCCGCCAGGCACGATTGCCGCAGGAGACCACCGGGGGCGGACTGCCGCTAGGATGAAATAAATAGCGAGAGAAACGGGGGGCCGCGCTGGAAACAGGTAGCCGGGCCACCGTCGGTTTTTGGTGGGTTTTCGTAAAATAGAACGGGCTTCAGCGCTTGCAGCAATGCCCGTAAAACTTTTCTCAGAGGATGGTTTATCGATAGACCGGCCAGCGATTCGGCGAAAGAGGAGTCATCGTCAGCGTCCCTTTCACGATTGAGCAAAAAAGGTTCGCAGCCCTGTTCATCTCCGTAGCGCAGCAGCGCCGCCAACAAGACCGGCTCCTGCCAGGGTAGGGCTTCGAGCTTTTCCGGCGAGAAGTACCGCCGATCGATCCCAATGAGATACGCCCCGCCGTCGGCGGCAGGGCCCAGGACCAGGCCATGAGCGGACAGCCTGGCGGCTGCTTTTTCCAGGTGCCCCCGACCAAGGGTGAGGCAGTCGTTGCCCACGGCGATCACCCGCTGGTGGCCCCGGGCAAAGACGGTAGTCAGCGCATGACCGAACCGCTCGGCAAAGGTATCGCCAACTTGTTGTTCACTGCTGATGACGAAGGTAGGCAGCCCGGTGCTGCGGGCCAGCCGGATCACCTGCCGGTTGAGCACCTCAGCAATGCGTCGATTTACGCCAGGCCGCGAACCCGCAAACCGCTTGGCGCGGGCCTCCTCCCGGGGCCGCCGCACGAATACCAGGATAGCTGTATGTTGCCGATCGGACTGCTGCATCGATTTCTGCTCAAAACATGATTACGAGCAAACATACGGAATATTCGGAAGTTTGGATTTCGGAGTGTGTCTTTGCTGGGACATTGAGGGCGATCAAAATCAACTGAATAGGCGCACAAAAAAGCGGCAACCTGCAATAATCTTCGGAAATTTCCTTTTTGAAATAAACACCGCCCATGTCAAGCATGACTGACAAAATAGCTCCCCTGAAAAAGCCTTGCCTCCTCGCCCGCACCCAGCCGGTAGCGCCGCCTCCGCCCATCCCCA
>CAYQQU010000126.1:0-8497 GCA_964419545.1 uncultured Saprospiraceae bacterium
AACCCAAAATCTGAGTTTTTCGCTTCAAAAGCACTACCTCCAAACAAGCTCTGAAGGGAACAGAACTGACCTCATGTACGATATAGTGATCATCGGCGCCGGCATCGTGGGCATGGCAACGGCCTATCAGCTCACCGGACGGCGCCCCGACCTGAAGATCGGCGTCATTGACAAGGAAGAAGGCGTAGCCCGCCACCAATCGGGGCGCAATAGCGGCGTGATCCACTCGGGCGTCTACTACACGCCCGGCGGCTCCAAAGCGCTGAACTGCCGCCGCGGGTACCGCTACCTGCTCGACTTTTGCGAGCGCTACGAGGTGCGTTACGAAATATGTGGCAAGGTTATTGTCGCTACCCGGGAAGCAGAACGCCCCGCCCTGGAAAAGATCCTGCAGCGGGGCCGGGCCAACGGCCTGGAAGGTATCGAGCTGATCGGCCCGGAAGCCGTGCGGGAGATCGAGCCGCACGTGCGCAGCGTAGCCGCCATCCGCGTGCCGCAGTCGGGCATCATCAGCTACCGCGAAGTAGCCGAAAAGTACCTGGAGCTGTTCCGCGAACGCGGCGGCGACGTTTATTTCGGCCAGGCGGTGCAGGACATCGTGCTCAACGGAGAACGAGAAGTGATCGTGGCAACGGAGCAAGCCGAGCTCCGCACCCGCGTCGTCATCAACTGCGCCGGCCTGTATTCCGACCGGATCGCAGCCCTGACGCAGCCCGGTTTGAACATACAGATCCTCCCCTTCCGCGGGGAGTACTACGAATTGATACCGGAGCGGGAGCACCTGGTGAACCACCTGATCTACCCCGTTCCGAACCCCGCCTTTCCGTTCCTGGGCGTTCATTTTACGCGCATGATCGAAGGCGGCATTGAAGCCGGCCCCAATGCGGTGCTCGCCTTCCAACGGGAAGGATACAGCCGCTGGGACCTCGACGGGAAAGAACTCTGGGAGACGATATCGTATCCCGGCTTCCGCAAGATCGCCGCCCGGTACTGGCGCCTCGGCCTCGACGAGTTTCATCGCTCGTATTCCAAACGCGCTTTCGTGCGGGCCCTGCGCCACCTCATTCCGGAGGTGGAGGCCGACGACCTGCAGCGCGGCCGCTCCGGCGTGCGCGCCATGGCCTGCGACCCCGACGGCAACCTGATCGACGACTTCCTGATCCTCGACCGGGGCAGCGTCATCAACGTCGCCAATGCGCCGTCGCCGGCAGCTACCGCCTCGCTGGCCATCGGCGAGACGATAGCCGAAAAAGCGCTGGCCAAATTTTAAACAGCGATGTTTGGCGCCATGCGACTAGATACGGATATTGCGGCCTGAATTGAAAATTTAGAGAAAAGCAAGGGCTACCGGCCCGAAATCATAATTTCGTGGAGAAAACAGTCAGAAAAATCCAGATGGTTGACCTCAAATCGCAGTATCACCGCCTCCAGGCGGAGATCGACGCTGCCGTGCTCGAGGTTATCGGTTCAACGGCCTATATCAACGGCCCCTACGTGCAACAGTTCCAGGAGCACATGGAAGAGTACCTGTCTGTACGCCACGTCATTCCCTGCGCCAACGGCACCGACGCCCTGCAGATCGCCCTCATGGCGCTCAACCTGCAGCCCGGCGACGAGGTGATCGTCCCGGCCTTTACCTACGTCTCCACCGCCGAAGTGATCGCCCTGCTCCGCCTCCGCCCCGTGATGGTGGACGTCGATCGCGACACCTTCAACGTGACGCCGGAGATCGTCAACGCCGCCATTAGCCCGAACACCAAAGCGGTCGTTCCGGTCAACCTCTTCGGCCAGAGCGCCGACCTGGAGCCGATCGTGGCCGTCGCCCGGGAGCACGGCCTCCACGTCGTGGAAGACAACGCCCAGGCCATCGGCGCCGACTATACCTTCGCCGACGGTCACACCCAGAAGACCGGCACCATCGGCGACGTCGGCTGCACTTCCTTTTATCCCAGCAAAAATCTGGGCGCCTACGGCGACGGCGGCGCCATGTACACCAACGATGACGACCTCGGCGAGCAGCTGCGCATGATCGCCAACCACGGCCAGCGCCAGCGCTACTACCACAGCATAGTGGGCGTCAACTCGCGCCTCGACGCCGTACAGGCCGCCATCCTCAATATCAAGCTCGCTCACCTCGACGCCTTCGCCGCCGCCCGCCGCCGCGCCGCCGACTACTACGACCGCGAGCTGGCCGGTATCGACGGGCTGCAGACACCGGTGCGCTTCGATAGATCGACCCACGTTTTCCACCAATATACGCTCATCGTCGGCGACGGCCGCCGCGACGCGCTGCGCGACTACCTGCGCGAACGCCAGATCCCGACCATGATCTACTATCCGGTGCCCCTCTACGAACAGGAGGCGTACAAAGAAGCCATGGCCAACGATATCGGCGAAAAACTGCCGGTGACGGACGAACTTTGCAAATCCGTCCTTTCCCTGCCCATCCACACCGAGATGGACGAGGAGACGCTGGGCTATATTACCGAAAACGTAAAAGCATTTTTTGCTCAATAACCCATTAAATCTAGAACATATACCCAAAATGTACGAAGCGCTAATCAACAAGGAAAAGAAAATTTCGGTAACGGGCCTCGGCTACGTCGGGCTGCCGCTGGCGCTGGAATTTGCCAAAAAATTCAGCGTCATCGGTTTCGACATCAGCGAAGACCGGGTCAAGATGATGAAAAACGGCAAAGACCCTTCGCAGGAACTGCCCGATTCGGCTTTCGACGATAAAGACATCGTATTTACCGCCAACTACGAAGACCTGCGCGACGCCCACTTCCACGTGATCGCCGTCCCGACGCCGGTCTCCGACAGCAAAGTCCCGGAGCTCAAGCCGCTGCTCAGTGCTTCGCAGACCGTAGGCAAGATCCTGAAAGCCGGCGACTACGTGATCTACGAATCGACGGTCTACCCCGGCTGTACCGAAGAAGACTGCCTGCCCATACTGGAAAACCTCTCGGGCCTGAAGATGGGTAAGGATTTCCGCCTCGGCTACTCACCGGAACGTATCAACCCGGGCGATAAGGACCGGACGATCGACAAGATCCTGAAGATCGTCTCCGGCAACGACGCCGACGCCCTCGAACATATCGCCAAAGTTTACGGCGAAGTCATCACCGCCGGCATCTACAAAGCATCGTCCATCAAAGTGGCCGAAGCCGCCAAGGTGATCGAGAACGCACAGCGCGACCTCAACATCAGCTTCGTCAACGAGCTGTCGATCATCTTTGATAAGCTGGGCATCGATACCCAGGAAGTACTGGCCGCCGCCGGCACCAAATGGAACTTCCTCAAGTTCTCGCCGGGCCTCGTCGGCGGCCACTGCATCGGCGTCGATCCCTACTACCTGGTGCACAAAGCCGTACAGATCGGCTACGACCCGCAGGTGATCCTCAGCGGCCGCCGCATCAACGACGGCATGCCGGGCTACATCGCCAAGCGCCTGGTGCAGATGATGATCAAGCGCGGGAAGAACCCCAGCAACACCAAGGTGCTCGTCAAGGGCATCACCTTCAAGGAAAACGTAGCGGATATCCGCAACTCTAAGGTCGCCGACCTGGTCAAAGAGCTGATGCAATACTCCATCAACGTCCACGTCACCGACCCGCACGCCTCGCCCAACGAGGTAGCCCACGAGTACAACTTTACGCTGGTCGACGCGATCTCGAGCGACTACGACGCCGTGATCGTCGCCGTCAGCCACGACGAATACAAGGAATTGGACTTCAACTACTATGCCTCCATCATGAATGGCAGTCCCATTCTGATGGACCTCAAAGCCATGTATGCAAAGCCGGAAAACGGCGAACTGACTTACTGGCGGTTGTAAGGGGCTCATCGGTGATGTTGATTCACCACAAAAAAGCTCCCCCTACACCCTACGAACACAGACACCGAACAGCACCCGAAAACCGCAACGAAATGAGCCAGACCAAAGAAAAGGAAAAGGTAGTGAATCAGTTGCACCCTACGGAAGCCCGTTGGTTTGCCGTCTATACCCGCTATAAGCGGGAAAAGATGGTGGCCAGGCGCCTCACCGAACGGGGCATCCGCCACTACCTCCCGCTACAAAAGCTGACGCGCCACTACACGCGCAAGATCAAGCACGTGGAACTGCCGCTGATCAGCTGCTATATCTTCGTACAGATCACCAAGCCCGAGTACGTGCCCGTACTCGAAGATACCGATGTCGTACAATTTGTGCGTTTCCGCAAAAACCTGATCGCCATCCCCGAACGGGAGATCGATATCCTGCGCCGCGTCGTCGGCGAAGGCATCGAGGTGGAAGCCACGCCTATTGACAGCCGCGCCGACATCGGCGACGAGGTCGAGCTCATCGGCGGCCACCTCACCGGCCTGCACGGCTTGCTGGTAGAACGCGAAGGCGACCGCCGCGTCGTCATCGAACTGGACAACATGGGCTACGCCCTGCGCATGCAGGTGCCGCCCGAGATGATCAACCTGGTAAAGAAGAACGCGCGTCCCTCGGAACCGGGGGCGTCCGGCGCGTTTGAGGAATACTAGTAGCCCCGGATTTATCCGGGCCCGTACCCCCGGATTTATCCGGGCCCGTACTCCCCGGATTTATCCGGGCCCGTACCCCCGGATTCATCCGGGCTCGCACCCCCGGATTCATCCGGGCTCATACTCCAGGATTTATCCGGATTCGCACCCCCGGATTCATCCGGGAAAAAGAAAACACCGGATTCACCCGGTAGAAAAACGGAGCACCGGATTCATCCGGCCACTCCGGCACCCTATGGTCGGCAGCAAAAGCCGACCGAGAGCTTTGTCATTGAGAGCTTGTTTGGAGGTAGTCATTTTGGCTGCAAAACCCAGCTCTTGGAACCTCCCTGTGGCATTTTTCCGACCCGTAGCGCTGCTATGAGCCGGAAAAATCCCTTCGGGAGAACCCAAAATCTGAGTTTTTCGCTTCAAAAGCACTACCTCCAAACAAGCTCTGAGGCGTGAGCACTAAACACGCTCACGTTACACCAATTTCGGTTGCGGAATCGTCGCTTCGACCTATCCGCAATACCGAGTTATGGTTGTATACGGATACTACATATCTACTTTTCTTGCGAGCTTAAGCCCCTGCGACTTATCAACGGCGAAGCCGTGGTTGGGAGCAGGATCGATCGCCTACCACAGCCCCGCAATTCCATTCACCGGCTGTGTAACAAAAATTTTTGCTGATCCTTTACGGACGCCAGTTTACTTAACCCAGAAAAGAAATGAAAGGAATCATCCTAGCCGGCGGCTCCGGCACGCGCCTCTACCCCATTACCAAGGGGATCTCGAAGCAGCTGATGCCGATCTACGACAAGCCGATGATCTACTACCCGCTATCTACCCTGATGCTGGCCGGGATACAGGACATCCTGATCATCACCACGCCGCACGACAACCCGCAGTTCAAGCGGCTGCTGGGCGACGGCTCCGAGTTGGGATGCCAGTTTGAATATGCGATACAAGAGGCGCCCAACGGACTCGCCCAGGCATTCGTGATCGGAGAAGACTTCATCGGCGACGACAAAGTGGCGCTGATCCTGGGCGACAACATCTTCTACGGCTCGGGGCTGGGGCGCCTGCTGGAAAAAAATACTGATGTGGACGGCGCCATGGTCTTCGCCTACGAAGTATCCAACCCGCGTCGCTACGGCGTCGTCGAGTTCGACGAACAGAACAAAGCCGTCTCCATCGAAGAGAAACCCGAGCACCCCAAATCCAACTACGCCGTGCCCGGGCTCTACTTCTACGACAACCGCGTGATCGGGATCGCCAAAAACCTGGCGCCCTCCGCCCGCGGCGAATACGAGATCACCGACGTCAACCGCGCCTACCTGGCCATGGACCAGCTCCAGGTCGGCATCCTCGACCGCGGCACGGCCTGGCTGGATACCGGCACCTTCGATTCGCTGAGCGACGCCTCGGAGTTCGTCCGCGTCATCGAAAAGCGACAAGGTATGAAGATCGGCTGCCCGGAAGAGATCGCTTTTCGGAAAGGGTATATCTCGGAATCGCAGCTCGAGGCCCTGGCCCAACCACTGCAGAAAAGCGGGTACGGGAAATACCTCTTGGAAGTGAAAGAACGCAACCGGCCATTAGTCGGCTGAACAACAACTTATTATAATCCAAATCACTGAACTTGAAAATCCTAGTTACCGGCGCCGCAGGCTTCATCGGCTTTCACCTGGCTAACCGCTTGTTAAATGAAGGCCACGAGGTCGTCGGCATCGACAGCATCAACAACTACTACGACGTCAGCCTCAAGATCGCCCGCCTGGAAGCGGCCGGCATCGAACGGCACAAAATCGCGTACAACGACCCCATCGTCAGCGATAGCCACCCCAACTACACCTTCCTGCAGCTCAAACTGGAAGACAACACCGCCCTGTATCACCTCTTCCAGCGCGAGCGCTTCGACGTAGTGGTGAACCTGGCCGCGCAGGCCGGCGTGCGCTACAGCATCAAAAACCCGGCCGCCTACATCCAGAGCAACGTCGTCGGCTTCAGCAACCTCCTGGAAGGCTGCCGCCAGTACGACGTCAAGCACCTGGTGTTCGCCAGCAGCTCCAGCGTGTACGGCCTCAACGAGAAGATCCCCTTTTCCACCCACGATAACGTAGACCACCCGGTGAGCCTCTACGCCGCCACCAAGAAGAGCAACGAACTGATGGCCCATACCTACAGCCACCTGTTCGGCCTGCCTACCACGGGCCTGCGCTTCTTCACCGTCTACGGCCCCTGGGGCCGCCCCGATATGGCTTATTTTCTCTTTACCGAAGCCATCCTCGCCGGCCGCCCCATCAAGGTGTTCAACTACGGCGATATGCAGCGCGACTTCACCTACATCGACGATATCGTGGAAGGCGTGGTGCGCGTCATCCACCACCCGCCCAGCGGCGACGGCGACTGGTCGGGCGAAAACCCCGACCCGGCCTCCTCGCGGGCGCCCTACAAGGTCTACAACATCGGCAACCAAAACCCCGTCCAGCTGCTCCGCTTCATCGAAGCCATCGAAGCCGCCCTGGGCAAAACCGCCGAAAAAGAAATGATGCCCATCCAGCCCGGCGACGTCCCCATCACTTACGCCGACGTCTCCGACCTCGTCACCGACCTGGGCTACCAGCCCAATACCCCGGTGCAGGAAGGGATTGACCGCTTCGTGCGGTGGTATCGGGGGTATTATGGGGTGTAAGTTGTTTCAATGATTGGCAGGTCTTTGGTTCCTTTCGTTTTCCCCGAGCCTATAGGGAGCAAAAGGAACCAAAGCACTCCACGAATGAAAATAACCTTTATTAAATCTTTGATTGACAGTCAGAGCTTGTTTGGAGGTAGTGCTTTTGAAGCGAAAAACTCAGATTTTGGGTTCTCCCGAAGGGATTTTTCCGGCTCATAGCAGCGCTACGGGTCGGAAAAATGCCACAGGGAGGTTCCAAAAGCTGGGTTTTGCAGCCAAAATGACTACCTCCAAACAAGCTCTCAGGGTGGGGAGAGAGAAGAAATACTCAATAGACCATTCCCTATTAAATTTTCATCATTTGGAGTTCTGTGCTTCTTGGAAATTGTTTTGTTTGCTCCCTTTAGGGCCGGGGAAGACAAACAAAACAATTTCCAAGAAGCGCCACACAAAATAAGCCACCCAATGCCCAACGACGACTTCGGCATGCACCAAAACGCTTCTCCCAAACTTTTCCATTACGCCCAAGCGTTACGGGAGAACATGACGAAGCCAGAGCAGCTGTTGTGGGAAGCACTGAGGAATAAAAAACTGGATGGCTATAAATTCCGGAGACAGCATCCGCTGGGTAAGTTCATCATCGACTTCTATTGCCATTCCGCCAAGCTGGCCATCGAGATTGATGGTGGATACCATGAAGAGGAGGAACAGAAAGCGCTGGATGAGGAACGGACTCGCCTGATTGTAGCATCGGGGGTGCGGGAGATTCGGTTTAGGAATGAGGAGGTGTTGGATGATTTAGAGGAGGTATTAACGAAGATTAGAGAAGCTTTAAATTTTGGTAACTACTCAGGTCCCTCCGATTGAGAGGCGAAAATGCCTGGTTTTGCCCCGGCCCTAAATGGGAGCCCAGGCATTTTCGCCCTTTGCTCCCATTTAGGGTCGGGGCAAACAAAGGGCGAAAATGCCTTTATAAGGAGGGACCTAAATAGTTACAAATTTTGAATAATTGGAAAACCTGTTTGTGCAGTCGTTCAGTTCGTTTTCCCCGAGCCCTAAAGGGAGCGAACTGAACGACTGCACAAACAGCCCCACTTAAAAAGAGAGAGCATCCCAGCATTTGGTGCTGTTGGATTCGCTCCCTTTAGGGCCAGGGAAAACGAATCCAACAGCACCAAATGCAAAGCAGGAATAACTACAAAGCCAAGATAAACTTTACATACCCAATTGAAAAAGACATTCAGAGCTTGATTGGAGGTAGTGCTTTTGAAGCGAAAAACTCAGATTTTGGGTTCTCCCGAAGGG
>CAYQQU010000127.1:0-8478 GCA_964419545.1 uncultured Saprospiraceae bacterium
GGATCGCAGGTGGTTAAATTGAAAAAGGTAGAATCAGCCGGATTGAGGGTGATATCAGTGATGATGACGCTATCGCAACCGTATTGATTGGTCAGGATATCGGTAAAGGTCCCGGCGGAGTCGGGGTCGCAGGTGGCGAGATTGAGGTTGGTCGTATCGATCGGCGCGGGCAGATATTGGGTGATCACCAGGCTGTCGCAGCCTGCGATGCTTTGCAGGAAAACCGTATCGGGTTCCGGGAGGTCGGGGTCGCAGACCAGTGAATCTACGGTAGTGATCAGGTCGTCATCGATGATCGTCACTTCAATGGCAGTGCGCGGGCTGGGGCAGTCCGTCGCCGGGTCAACGGCTTCTGCGTAATAGGTCCCGGCAGCAGCGGGCGTGTAATCTTCCGAGTTGGCCTGGAGCAAGGCGCCGCCGGCCGGCGCATCGTACCAGTTGACCGTCAATCCGCCACCAACGGTAACGCTCAGGATGGGAAAGGGCTGACCGGCGCAGATCTCGTAATTCGAGCCGGCCGCTACCGGCGCCGCCGGCAAGACGGGGGCGTTGACGGAGAAATCTTCGGCGCACTGCAGGGAAATGCTGCCGACGTTGATAACGATCGGATCGACCGAAAGGGGGATCTGAGAAGCGGTGAACGTGCCGTCCATATTGTCGGTGACCGTCCCGTCGCCGTCGTGTACCGATGCGGCTTCTCCATTGGTGGCGAAGTGAACGTAGTAAGTGTTGGCGCCGGCCTCACACCCTATATCCAAAACGGTAAAAGTCAGACAGTTGGACGAAGCGGACGGCCCACCCGGTACAGGAGAAAAAGGCCGGTTGCTCCATCCGGCCAGCAAAAAGCTCAAGGTCAAAAAGGTGAGTAGGTGTTTCATCATTTGTTGATTCTGAGGTAACGGTCAGGGTATTCCCGGCGTTTTTCCTAAAAAAACGTGCGGAAAGGCGGAAATTAGTGTAACGGACAATAGGAATCCTTTGCTTTATAACACTTGGCTCGGTAGATAGTGACCTGAAATTAATCAACTTTTTATGCCGAAAAAAGACAAAAAGTAAATTGAGGGCGGGTCAAATTTCCACCGTTTTCCACTTGCCGCGCCGAAACAACAGGATCGCCAGCAGGGCCAGGGTGGTTTCACTGATGGCGATCGACCAGCAGACGCCGGCCAGCCCCATGCCCAGGTTGATGGCCAGCAGATAGCCGAGCGGAATTTCGATCATCCAGAAGCAAACGAGGTTCATTAGCGTGGGGGTGCGGGTATCGCCGGCGCCGTTGAACGCCTGGCTGATCACCATGCCGTAAGCAAAAAATACGTAACCTGCGCAAATGATGCGCAGACTGAGTACGCCGGCTTCCACTACGCCGGGTTCAGTGCTGAACCAACGAATGAGGGTGTCGGAATTGAGGAAAAAGACGATCCCGATGGTCAGCAGGAACAGCATATTGAAGAAAGCTGACCGCCAGACAGAGGTGGCGGCGCGTTCGGGCTGTCCCGCTCCGAGGTTCTGGCCCACCAGCGTGGCGGCAGCGTTGGCCAGGCCCCAGGAAGGCAAAATGGTAAAGACGATCAGCCGGATAGCGATGATGTAGCCGGCAACGGCCTCGCTGCCGAAACGGGCGATAATGCGCATCAGGATGATCCAACTGGCCGATGCGATCAGAAACTGGCCCGCGCCCGTGGCGCCTACCTTGATCAGGCGCCGCAGCACCTCGCGCTGCAGCTGGAAATGATGCCGCGCCAGCCGCACCAGGCTGCGCCCGTTGAATAAAATATAGAGCTGATAACTGACGCCGATGCCGCGCCCTACCGTCGTGGCGATGGCCGCCCCCTCAACGCCCAGGGCGGGGAAGGGCCCCCAGCCGAAGATCAGCAGCGGGTCGAGCACAATATTGATGCCGTTGGCCAGCCATAGCGCGCGCATGGCGAGCATCGCGTCGCCGGCGCCCCGGAAAATGCCGTTGAGCAAAAAAAGGAGCATGATCACGACATTACTGCCGAGCAGGATGCGGGTGTAGCCTACGCCGGAAGCCACCAGCGACGGGCTGCCGCCCATAAACCGCAAAATATCCGGAGCATACCAGGCGCCCAGCAGACCGACCACAACGGATATGCCCAGCCCCAGCCAGATGGCCTGCGCGGCGGCTACCGCCGCTGCTTCCGGCTTGCGTTCCCCGATGCGACGGGCTACCATCGCCGTAGCCGCCATGCTCATCCCGATAGAGGCGGCGTAAACCAGGGTGATCACCGACTCGGTAAGCCCCACGGCGGCTACTGCATCCACACTGACACGCGCCACAAAGAAGATATCGACTATCGTAAACAAGGATTCCATCACCATTTCCAGGATCATCGGAATGGAAAGCAGGACGATCGCCCGGTTGATGCTGCCCGTCGTATAACTCTTTTCTTCGCCGTTGATGGCTTCGCGCAGGATTTGCCAGATTTTTTCCATGGGGTGGTCGGGTGAAAATGATGTAAATCTACTTACCCCGTTTCCGGCGAATTAGTTCCCGTTGCGGGAGCGCCGGCTTCGCAAACCAATCCGGCGAATTCAGCAAACGGGCGCTTTTGCAAAATTATATTTTGTTTTCGTCGCAAAAGCTGGGAAAAGGTTGGGGTTCGCCGTGCCTTACTGGATTTTCAGGGAAGAGCTAATTTTTTAGCACTGCTTCCGCAGGCGGTCTTTACGGGCGATTTGCCAGGAGTTGTACGCATTTTGCGCCAGGATGTAGAACATAGGACCGAAAGCCACTACCGGCTGCAGGAAAGTAAGGGCTACCCAGATGGCGAACATGGTATTCTTGCGGCCGAGCGCCAGGCTGTACTCGATCGAGAGCCCCGGCGGCGCCAGCTTTTCGCCGAGTTTGAAGAGGATGACGCAGAACACCGCCACCCCGAGGCCGATCCAGGCGAGCGTTGCCAGCAGGTCCTGATTTTCCCGTACAAAATGCCCGGCCTTGGCAGCCGCCAGAAATACGTTGCCCAGAAATAAATAGAACGCCACGGGCCGCAGCCGCGCCAGGAAAAGGGCGCCGGCCGGCCACAGGCGCTGAATGAGCAGGGCGCCGGCAAGTGGCAACAGTACCACGACGGACACTGCCTGCAGCAGCTCGGCCACCCCCACCGGCTGCGATGTGGGGATGACCAGGGGAAGCACCAGGGCAATGATCAGCGCCAATAGCGGATTGGTCACCAGTACCGAGGCCGTGACCACTTCGACGCGCGCCTGCAGAAAACCCGCAATGACCGGAGCAACGGCGGCGGTCGGCGCCAGGCCGATCACCAATAGGGCAAGCGCCACCGTGGGCGCTACCGGAGAAAGCAACGCAAAGGCAAGCAATGGCGTCAGCACGTTGAGCAATAGCACCCATAGCAGGTGGCGCTGAAATATTCGCCAGCGAAAGCGGACCTGGATAAAAGAAAGCAGGAGCATGCCCATCAGGAAATAGCGGACCAGAAAAACAAAGGGATGCGCTTGCGGAGCAAGCAGGCCGGCCAGAATGGCCGCGAGGATCAGCCAGGCTTGCATCGGGTTATTGCAGGCCTTTCAGCATGTCGCGCTGCCGCCGGCTGAAGTCGAACGCCTCGAACAGGGTCAGGGACAGGGCGTCTTCCAGATTGCCGTAGGCTTCCTGGTAATCGCGCCGGCTGCGCTCGATCACTTCGTGGGCTTCTTCCTGGCCGTAGACGTGCGTAATCTCGCATTTGGGCGCCTCGCCGGGGAGCTGCTTATAGGTAAGGAAATAGTGTTTCAGGCGGTTGACGACGTTTTCAGGCAGCTCGCTGATGTCTTTCCAGTTGCCGTAAACTTCGTCTTTTTCGAGCACGGCGATGATCTTATCGTCCGCTTCGCCCCCGTCGATCATGCGGAAGCCGCCGATCGGCACGGCCCGTACGATAATATTGCCGTGGGTCACTTCGCGTTCGGTGAGCACGCAGATGTCCAGCGGGTCGTCGTCGCCGATAATGTCATTGCGTCCCGTTTTTTCCATACAGAACTCGGCTACGTATTCTTTGCAGTAAGTTTGCGGAATGAAACCGTAGAGGGCGGGTACGATATTGGAAAACTTCTGGGGCCGGTCGATCTTGAGGTAGCCGCTAACTTTGTCGACTTCGTACTTTACCGTATCGGAAGGGATCACTTCGATGAAAGTGGAGACCACGCCGGGGCTGTCTTTTCCGATATTGATGCCGTGCCAGGGGTGCGATTTGTACCGCAACCCGATCATTTTCCAGATTTTGCTGAATGCTTCCTCACTCATACCCGTTGAAATTTGTTGCAAAGGTAGGTGATAAAAAGCGACTGTGTTGTCAGGGAATCGCAAAATTGTGCTATTGACCGGGCGCTTCCCGGAAAAACATGCCGGACCCGACGCGGTTGTCGTCGCCGCGCCAGTCGGGTTGCCAGCCGAAGCGGGGCTTTTCCTCGTCTGCTTTGTCCCAGTCCTGGGCCGTAAAATTGACCCGCAGGCTCTTCCAGTTCTCACCCTGCCGTTCTTTGACGTAGCTGATGGGGATAGCGACCTCCATGCGGTAGGTATCGCCTTCGGCCAGGCAGCGGTAGCGCGTTCCTTCGGGCAGGCGTTCTTCGTAGAACGTTTGTACGGGCGCCTGTCCCGTTTCCGGGCTGGCGATGAGGATCAGCGAGTTGATGTACCAGCGCTGTCCGGTGCGCATGGCGCTTTCGGCGGTGGGGTCGGCGTTGATCACAAAACCGATGTAGTCCTGTTGCCAGGTCACCATGCTCGTATTGAGCATCAGGTTGTCGTCCCTGACCTCGCCGGCCACGTAGAGGTATTCTTCGTCGTAGAGGATATTGAACCGGCCTTCCAGGTCGTCCGGGTCGGGCGTGTCGAGCCGGTAGGGCAGCTCGGTCCATTCCGGTAGTTTGCCGTCGATTGTGATTTTTCCGACGGCCGGTTGCAGCACGTAGGCATTTTCGGGGCGCACTTTATAGCTGTACGGGATGGCGAGGTCGGGGCGGTCGGCGGCCGGAAATTCGATGCTGGCGTGCAATTCGACGGGGTCGGTCTGCACCAGCGGTTTCTGGCGGCGGGGTTGCAGGGTGAGGGTGGTGAATGCCACGGAATTGGGCGCCACGAGGATGGTGTCGGCTTCCAGGTGGGAAATATAGTCCCAGCTGAAGCCGTCGCGCAACCGTACGATCATGGGCGTATCTTCGTCATTGGTCAGGCGAAGCCGGACGGTTCCTTCGGTTATAGCTTCCCGGTCGGTGTAGAAGGGTTCGAAGCGGAGAAAAGGCGCCTGGGAGACCCGTTCGATGAAGCCCTGCGTTTCTTCGGTCACCACGTTCTCGTTCCAGATGCCGTCGAGGGCGAGGTTGGCGATCACGGGGCCGTCATCGGTCATGGTCACCCAAACGACGTGGTCGAACTCGCCGAGCTCGGGGCCGCGCAGCCGGCTGCCGCCACCGGTGGTGGCCAGCATGAAATATTTGCCGTTATTGCGTTCGTATTTGACGTAGTGGTGCCGGTGGCCGACGAAGACGCTATGCGGACGGTTTTGCAGGAGCGCTTCGACATCGGCCCAGCGCACCGGGTCGGTCTCCTGGAGCCAGAGCGGCTGGTGCATGAAGAGCAGCGTCCAGCGAACGTCTTCGTGCTCCGACAAGGTCTTTTTGATCCAGTCGTATTGTTCATCGGAAATCGATCCGTTGCCGGCCCCGCGATACCGGTCTTCGGAATTGAGGCACATAAAGAGGACGTCGTGGTAGACGAAAGAGTAATAAGTGGGCCCCAGCCGTTTGCGCCACAGGCCTTCCATGACCTTATTGGTGATGTCGTGGTTGCCGGGCACGTAAAAGAAGGGCATTTGCAGGGCGTTGACGAAGCCGTCGAACTCGTCCCACTGCCGGTTGAGCTCGGTGAGGTCTTCGGTATAGCCTTCGATGAGGTCGCCCACGCTCATCACGAATTCAGGCTGGATGAGATTGAGCTTGCGCACCCCGTCCATGAAGACGCCGGGGCGGTGGCCGCCGGTGCGGTCGGTGACGATGGCGAACTGAAAATTGCGGGCTTCGTTATTGAGTTCAAGACTGGTCCAGGGCCGGGCGCCTTCCGGCGTTTCGATGACCAGCGAAGACCCTTCCTGCGCTGCGAGCGTAAGGCTCGCCAGCAAGGCGAGCAAACTGACCAGAGTATATTTCATGGCGATGCCGTTTTGTAAGGTTGCAATTTAACACCTCTGCGACAGAACCGGAAAAGCCGGCGCTTTATGTTAATGTAAAATTTAGGCTAGTGTCGTTCGGAAATAAAGCCGGCAATGAGCTGGTTGATCATCCTGGGTTGTTCCAGCACTACGGCGTGGCCGGCGCCGGGAATCACGCTGAGTTGCGAGCCCGGCAGGGCGGCCTGCATCCGGCGGCTGTATTCCGGGGTTTTCAGAATATCTTTTTCGGCTGCGATAAACAGGGTGGGGCACTCGATACCCGCCAGGCGTTCAATGATATCGAGGGTGAGAAACGCATCGCAGAGGCGGGCAAAACCGGTGAAAAAATCGGGCGGATAGGTGGCAAGGCGTTCGGCGCCGGCGGTGATGAGCTGGGGAAAACGGCTCAGGAAATCGTCGGAGAAGGATAAGCTGGCGACGGCCTCGTACAATAGCGACGGATGTTGCAGTGCGATGGCTTTCCACAGGTCGACCTGCCGGCGCAGCAGGGGGCCGATCTCGCTGACCGAAGCAATGACGGTGAGCGAGCGGGTCAGCTCGGGGTAGGTATAGGCAAACATCATTCCGACCTCGCCCCCGTAGGAAGTGCCTACCAGGTGGGCGCCGGATACCTGCCAGTGGGAAAAGAGGGCCCGCAGGTCTTCGACGTGGGCGGTCAGGTCGTAGGACTGCTCGCTCCTGCCGCTCTGCAGCTGGTCGCGGAAGTCGTGCAGCAGGCAGCGATAATTTTTGCGGAAATATTTCTTTTGTAATTTCCAGGCCTCGGTATTCATGAGGATACCGTTGAGGAAGATCAGGTTTTCTCCCTCGCCGGTATCTTCGTAATATAGCGGTATCTGGTGCTGTAAATAGGGCATAAGGCCAACGGCCGCGGGTTATAGAAATTGGATAGCGGTAATTTCCCGGCGGTCGTAATAGTCTTTTATTTTGGGAGAAAAGCACTCCATCGAAGAATATTGGATTTTTACTTTTTTCCCGAGAGCGCCGTCCATGTCGTTGATCAGTTTTTCGGAGCCGGGGAAGTAGCGCAGCCACAGAAAACGGTGTTCGCGCCCCTGATCGTCGGCCAGGACGATGAAAGAGAATTCTTCCCCTTCTATGCGTTTGATGGCGCCTTCCATTTCACTGACGGTTTTCATTTGCTTTTGGGCTTGTTCGGTTTGCATGGCGCCCATTTTCATCAGGAGAGCGGGGCATTTGGTGGCCATTTTCAAGCCGATCTGTTCGCCCAGTCGCGTGATCGCCGCCTGGTCGGGGAGGTCCAGGTCCATCTTTTCCAGTTCCGCCTGATGGTTGCCCATGCTGGTCATGATGCAGAGGCTGAATTCCATTTGAATTTGTTCCTCACTCATTCCATCGACATTCTTTTCAGACATGCAATCGCAGGTTTCCTGGGCCAAAATGTCATTGAGCTCTTGCCCGGCGGCGTTGCCGGCAATGAGCAGCAGGCATAAAAAAGTAAGAACGATATTTTTCATCTTCGATATTTTTGCGGCTAAAATACAAAGAGCTTGTCTAAATTACAGGAACCATCTGGAATTTAAGACAAGCTCTGAACCCGCGATGGGTTCTCCAAAAAGGTGTGGCAGTATTGCAGCGGATTTACCGCTGGTATTTCTTCGGCAATTCGCCTTTGTTGGTCATCCAGTCGGAAAGGGCGTAGGCGTAGCCGCGACCCGAGAATCTGACCTTCGTCAGCAGCGCCTTCTTATTGGCCAGTTTGTGCAGGGTCTGGTTGAGTTTGGTCTTCAATTTTTCTTCGTCCATATCGAGCTGCTCCTGGGTGATCTTTTCTTTACCCTGGTCGATAAGTTCCGCATTGATGAGGGGCTTTTCCGCACCTTTGATCGCCTCAATGACAAAGTTATCCCATTCATTGAGTTTGGTATTGCGGGTGCGCTTTCCTTTGGCCGCTTTTGCTGACTTGGACACACCGTTTTTTCCGGGAGATTTGCTTTTCGTTTTCTGCTTTGACGGCGCCGCTTCGGTCTTAGCCGGCGCCGGCGCCTTTTCCGGCTGTTTTTCTTGCGGCGTTTCGGCGACCGTCGGTTGTACTTCTCCCTCGGCGGTTGTCATTTGGACGGTCGCGATTACGGGATCGGCTTCCGGCATAGAAGCTTCCAGTTCGGAAATGATACTCTGAATTTTTTGACTTTGGAAGTGCAATTTCCTCAACTCTGACTTGTACTTGCGAATCAGGTCTTTTACTTCAAGTGGTGTTAAGTTAAGATGACTACTCATGCTGCTATGGTATTTTTACCAAATGTTGATGATAAATGTATGCTGT
>CAYQQU010000128.1:0-8349 GCA_964419545.1 uncultured Saprospiraceae bacterium
AAACTCAGATTTTGGGTTCTCCCGAAGGGATTTTTCCGGCTCATAGCAGCGCTAAGCCGGGGCGCCCCCCAATTGCAGCCCCCGGGCGTAGCCGCTGGGTGTCAGCCCCGTAAACTTTTTGAAGATGGCGTTGAAGGTCGATTTCGAGTTGAAGCCCGCTTCGTAGGCCAGGCTCAGCAGCGTGTAGTGTTGCCGGTCGGGCTGTTGCACGAGTCTTTTAAATTCTTCCACCCGGTAGGAGTTGATAAAGTCAAAAAAATTCTGCCCCAATTGTTCATTGATGATCTGAGAAAGGTAGTTGGCGGGGATACCGCTGCGTTCCGAAAGCTCGCCGATGGTAATGCGGGGCTCCAGGAAGGGCTTATCGCGTTCCATAAGTTGCAGTAACTCGGCAAGGTACCGACGCGCCCGCTCGGTAGTAAGACTGGAATACTGATATTTTTCGATCCCGGCGGTGGCTATTTCACCGGATTCGGGCGAGGCATCGAGGAATATGTTCTGCTGCCGCAGCCCGTAAATACCCAGGTAAAAGATATTGAGGATCATTACAAAAAAAGCGATGCGAAAGCCCGCGTCGCCGGTTAAATGGAACAAGCCGTTGCCCACCACCTCAAATCCGAGAAAGGCCAGCCAGACAATAAATTCCGCCCAGAGAAACCGGTTCAGCCAGGAGAGGCCGACGTCCTCGGTATACGAAAACCTGGTCAGAATGCAATCGCCATGGCGCCGCAGCTCCTGGTAGGCGAGGTACAGATAGGCGGGAAAAACAACGATAAAAAAGCCGTAATACAGCATTTTAAACCACCAGGCGGGGGGATGCTCGTCCTTGATTGCCGTGAGCAGTTCCATCTTTGCGGCAGTATCCATCGGAATGAAGTACGCGAAAATAACGACGTTGGCAAAGACGTAGGGCAACAGGTGCACCGCGTGTACCGGCCGCCACAGGTCGATGCCATTGCGGGTAGCCGATTTGGTGTACAAAAAGAACAACGACACTGCCAAAAATGCCAGCACCAGCGGTTGCAGCGCCAGGTTGGGCATCCATTGGAATAGTTCCCGCTTGTAATTGTATAACAAGATTATCAGGAACATCAGCAGGAGCACGAGGCTGAGTAGATAATCAGCCTGGCTGCGCCTACGCTTAAGCAACACCAGTACGGAGAGGGTGAGGGCCTGAGATGCGCCGACGGTAATCAGGATTTGCCAGAACATGGAGTAATGGGTGTTGACGACGTCCGGTAAGCCTCGGGGCGAAAGGGTTATTATAAGTTGCGCCCACACCAGACATTTTTTGTTAATAGGATTATTTATTTTTACAATCTCAACAGCCAAAGAGTTGCAACGATCTCCGTCCTTTTATAAAAATGGGTAAACGGCCGGAAACAGCAAAAGTCCTTTCTATGAAAAGAATATTACTCGGCGTCATTTTTACCATTGTCCTGGTTACTGGCTGGGCGCAGCGCCCCGATCATCCTTTCCGGGAGCGGCCTGCAGCCGAACGCCCCGCGGAGCAGCACACCGTCAACGCCCAGGCGGTCCCGCCGGCCAAAACCTTTACGCCGCCGCCGCCGGCTCCCGTCCGCGTAATGGCGGAATGGGAAGAAATCCAGGCGCTGGTCATCACCTGGACGAGCTACCCCGCCATCCTCACCCAGATCGTGGCCCACGCCGTCGAAGAATGCCACGTCTTTATCGTTACCAATAATGAGACGGCGACCACGAGCCAGCTACAGGCGGCCGGCGTGGCCCTCGACAATGTCACCTTCCTAGACCTGCCTTTCAACAGCATCTGGATTCGCGACTACGGCCCCTGGACGGTCTACTTCAACGAGGTCGACAGCCTGGCGATCACCGACTTTATCTACAACCGGCCTGCTCGCCCGAATGACGACGTCATTCCCGAAGCAATTGCCGAAATACTGGGGTTGCCTTTCTTCGGCGCTACCTCGCCGCCCAACGAATGGGTGCATACCGGCGGCAACAACCTGCGCGACGGGATGGGCACCATCTTTTCTTCCGAGCTGACGCTGGGCGAAAACCTCTACAAGCACGAATTTCAGATCGACACCATCGCCGAGCGCTACCTCGGCGCCCAGCGCTACGTCAAATACCCCATCCTGCTCTACGACGGCATCCACCACATCGATATGCATATGCGCATCATCGACGAGGAAACGATCATCGTCGGGCAGTACCCGGAAGGCGTCGCCGACGGCCCTCAGATCGAAGCGAATATCGATTACCTCAAAACCCATTATCTCACGCCTTTCGGCAATCCCTATCACATCGTACGCGTGCCCATGCCGCCCGATTTCAACGGCGATTATCCCGATTCGGGCGGCGACTATCGCACCTACGCCAACGCGATTTTTCTGAATAAGACCATCCTGGTGCCTACTTACGAGGAGCAGTACGACACCACCGCGCTGCGCATCTACGAAGAACAGTTGCCCGGCTACAACGTGGTCGGCATCGACTGCAACGATATCATCACCTCCTTAGGCGCCCTGCACTGCATCACCAAAGTGATCGGCGTAAACGAACCGCTCTGGATCGCCCACCCCCGCCTGCGCGATACCTACGCAACGGAAGCGGCGCTGCCGGTAACCGCCGGCATCAAACACCGCGACGGCATCGCCTCGGCTACTTTGTACTATCGCACTGCCGGCGAGAACGATTACCAAAGTACCCCGATGACGCTGGCCGACCCCGATAACGATACCTGGACGGCCGCCATCCCCGCGCAGGCCGCCGGCGCCGAGGTGCAGTATTACATCCGGGCCATAGCCAATTCCGGCAAGGTGCAGGTGCGCCCCCTGACGGCTCCCGAAGGCTATTTTCGCTTTCGCGTAAAAGCGGCGGCGGCTCCGCCCGTCGCTTCCTTCATCTATCAGAAAGAAAACGTCTGTCCGGGCGAAACCATCCGCTTCGTCGACGAATCGACCGGTGCGGCGACGCGCACCTGGCTGTTCCCGGGCGGCGCTCCCGCAATGAGCACGACGGTTGCGCCGGAAGTGAGCTATCCGGAGCCCGGCAGCTACGACGTCACGCTCATCGCCGCCAACGCCCTGGGCAGCGATACGTTTACACTGCCGGGAGCAGTGGTGGTCGATGCCGGGACAGCCCCCGAATTTGAAGATTTCCTCGGCGGCCCGGCCGACCACTGGGAAGTGGACGACTACAACAGCGACGAAGATACCTGGTCTTCTTTCACCCAGCCAAGCTGCTACGGCCCGGCTTTTTACGTGGATAATTACACCGTCGATACCCGCAACCACCGCGATTTCCTGCGCGCCCGCTTCGACCTCAGCGGATTGACGGAAGTGACCCTCCATTTCGATCTGGCCTACGCACCTTATAACGACGAATACTTCGACGCCCTGCGCGTCAACGTCATCGATTGCAGCGGCCAGAAACATATTGTCTACAGCAAAGCCGGGGTGGACCTGGCAACGGCGCCGGCTACCGGCAATACGGTATTCAGCCCGCAGAGCTGCGACAACTGGCGCCACGAGACCATCGACCTGTCGGCCTTCGACGGCCAGTCGATCACCGTGGAATTCGAAAACGCCGGCGGCTACGGCAACCGCCTGTTTATCGACAATATCGACCTGAGCAGCCCCGATCAGGTCAACCTGGCGCCCTTTATTACGCTGACGACGACGGCGCCGGATACCATTTTCACCGACAGCGCTCCGGTAACGATCCCCCTGAATACCAGCAGCGGCGATGTAGACGGCCTGGTGACGGCAGTCGATTTTTACGCCAACGGCGCCTTCATCGGCGCCGACGATCCGCCTTTTTTCTTTTTGAATCACGAAGCCGGCTTCGGCGCCTTTACTTTTGAAGCGGTCGCTACGGATAATGACGGCGCCATAGCTACTTCCAACGCGATCACCGTAACGGTGCTGGATACTACCACCACCAGTGTGCGGGAGGTATCCTCCCCGCTCGACCTGCGCGTTTTCCCCAATCCGACTACCGGTCGCCTCTGGCTGCAGTACCACTCGCCCGGCGCCGCTCCTTTCGAGCTGCACCTCGTCGACCTGCTGGGCAGAACCGTTCACATGGCGCGCTGGCGCGACGGCGCCGGGGAGCAGCAGCGGAGCCTCGATCTGGGCGACCTGCCCGGAGGAGTGTATCAGCTGATCCTGCGCTACGAAGACCAGCGGGCCGTGCAGCGCGTGATGCGCAGCCGCTAAAAGCCGGTTTGGAGCCCGCTCCTGTAGCCAATCAACCGGGCTAAGCGCACCGGTTGGTTTTCATGATGCAGCCGCTCCAAACAGGCTCCGGCGGAAAAAGGGGAAAAGGCATGGCCAAGGCCTGCCCGGCCAGGCCCCACCCGGAAAACAGTGAAACGATGAAAACAATAGTCACCATTCTCCTCAGTTTGCTCTGCATCTTGTCATTGACCGGCCAGGACTCCCTAGAAACTGAGCGCCGCTTTCGCAAGATGGACCTGTTGCCGGCGATCAGCTACGCTCCCGAGACCCAGCTCACCCTAGGGGTAATCGGTTTTCGCTATTTCGACCTCTACCGCGGGGATCCGAAGACAAAATTGTCCAACATCAGTTTTCTGGCGGTGTATACGACGGCCAACCAGGTGTCTTTTCGCGGCGTCTGGGACGTTTTTACCGATGGCAATCGCTGGCGTTTCCGGGGCCTCTCGTTTTTCGATATTTACCCCGACCGCAACTACGGGCGCGGCAACGAGGCCGGTGCGTTGGTCGTAGAATACGACGAAAAAACGCCCGATACGCTCAACTATTTGCGGTATACCTCCAAGCGGTTGAACTTTTCGCCCATAGCGTTGCGGCGCGTTTCGCCGACCCTATATCTGGGGTTGCGCGGCGATATGGAATACCTGTTCGACGAAAAAGTGTTGCCGGATGACTATCAGTTCGTCAACGCCGATTCGACCAGCATCCAGGACCTGCCGCTGGCCGGGCTGCGCGCGGGCCTCGGCCTGCAGGCGACCTTCGACAACCGGGCCAATGTCATCAACCCGATCAGCGGGACGTTCGTCGAGCTGAGCACCCTGCATTTCGGCCCCTGGGTGGGGAGCGATTTTACCTTCCACAGTCTGCTGCTCGACGCCCGGTGCTATGTCAACCCCTGGCGCAACCACACCCTGGCCTTGCGCGGAGTAGTCAACTTCCGCTTCCCGGACGATCCCATTCCCATGCGCGCCCTCTCGCGGGTAGGGGGGCGCGAGTTCCTGCGGGGCTATTTTTTCGGTACTTATCAGGATAACCACCTGCTCGCTTTCGAAGCCGAGTACCGGCTGCCGTTCTGGAAAGAAGAGGTGAAAACGCCTTTCTGGAAAATTTGGAAGCGGCTCGGCATCGTCGGGTTTATCGGCGGCGCCCGCGTATTTCCCGATTTCGACCGGGCCATTTTCTCTGATTTCCGGCTGGCGGCCGGCGGCGGCCTGCGCGTCTTGTTCAACCCGGAATCGCGCCTCAATATCCGCATCGACTACGCGCTGGCGCTGGCGCCCGATTCCGCCGGGCCCGGCAGCCGGCAATCGGGCTTCTATTTCTTTCTGGGCGAGGCGTTTTGATCAAATTGATAAAAACAGCTATCTTTCCATGGCCTCAGAGCTTGTTCGGAGGCAGTCATTTGGAACAGCTCGGGTGTAAATAAGACGACCAACAGAACCCCAGACATGATAAACACAAAAAAAGTCACCTTAGGTGACCCCCTTTCCGTTATCCGCCGCAACGATCGCCGGACGATCAACGCCTGGGCGATGTACGACTGGGCGAATTCTTCCTACGCCCTGGTAATCAACTCGGCCATTTTTCCCGCTTATTACAACCAGGTCACTCGTGCCGGCGGTTCCGACCGGGTCAGCTTCCTGGGGTGGGATATCGAGAATACCGCCATCTATTCCATTACCCTGGGGGTAGCCTTCGGCCTTGCCGCTTTTCTTTCTCCGCTGCTGAGCTCCATTTCCGATTATTCCGGCAGCCACAAGTCGTTCATGAAGTTTTTCTGCTACCTGGGCGGCGGCGCCTGTATGCTGCTCTTCTTTTTCGTCGGCGACAATCTGTTGCTGGGGCTGACCGGGTTGTTGCTCGCCACCCTCGGTTATTCGGGCAGTATTGTTTTTTACAATGCCTACCTGCCGGCTATTGCCACCGAGGATCGTCAGGACCGGGTCAGCGCCCGCGGCTATGCGTTTGGCTACATCGGCGCTTCTACTTTGCTGATCCTCAACCTGGCGGCCATTCTCAACTACCAGGCGCTGGGCGCCAGCGAAAGCTGGCTCACCCGCCTTTCCTTTTTGCTCACCGGTTTGTGGTGGATCGGTTTTGCCCAGATTACCTTCCGGCGGCTTCCGAAGGGCATTTACAGCCGGCGGCCGGAAGGTCACTTTCTGCTCAATGGGTATCGTGAGTTGATCGAGGTGTTGCGCAGCCTCGGGAAGTACTCCTTCCTGCGTCATTATCTGATCGCGTTTTTCTTCTACATTATGGGCGTGCAGACGGTCATGTTCATGGCGGCTTCCTTCGGAGAAAAAGAAGTAGGGCTGGGCCTGACCGAGCTTATCGCTACGGTGCTTGTCCTGGAGTACATCGCGATCGCCGGCGCCTTCCTGTTTGCCTGGCTGTCCAAAAGATTTGGGAATTTAACTACCTTGATCCTCGCGGTGACCACGTGGATATTCATCTGCATCGCGGCGTATCAAATTCAAACCGCACTGCATTTCTTCGGCGTCGCCCTCTTCATCGGCCTGGTGATGGGCGGCATCCAGTCGCTTTCCCGTTCCACCTTCGCCAAGCTGATGCCGCAAACCGAGCACAACGCGGCCTATTTCAGCTTTTTCGACGTCTGCGAAAAGGTGGCCATCATGCTCGGACTGGTGATGTTCGGTTACCTGGATAACCTGACGGGCAGCATGCGCAATTCGATCTTCGCGCTGGGGCTGTGGTTTTTGATCGGATTGGTGTTGCTGGCGGCTTTGCGGCGGCGGATGAAGGCGGCAGCCGGAGCCTGAACGAAAGCTTTTCGGCGGTACGCCTTCTCTTTAACCCGGATTATTCATGGCTTCGCAATAGATTAATCCATAAATAATCCGGGTTATCAATCCAGTTGGTCAGGGCGGGCTCAAGCAGGGCAATCGCATTTAAAAGATGCTACCTCTCCATTGCCC
This sequence comes from uncultured Saprospiraceae bacterium, assembly GCA_964419545.1. Classification (GTDB taxonomy): domain Bacteria; phylum Bacteroidota; class Bacteroidia; order Chitinophagales; family Saprospiraceae; genus CAYQQU01. Next base: position 7,160 of record CAYQQU010000128.1, read on the forward strand.
TAAAATTCACATGGAACGGAAGGAAAATCCTCGTCCTTCCTTTAGAATCGAGGTGAAAACGAGGATTTTTCCTACTTTTTGAGATCCGAAAATTAAATGCGATTGCCCTGCGGCCCATAGCACTCCCCTTTGAAGGCCAGAGAAAAATTATTACTTTTGCAATCGCAAGGCCTTTATTTTCATTGTGTAATTATTGGGTAGAAACACTATGTTAAAATGCGAAAAGTTAATTTCCTCATTGGAGGAGCACCCAAAGCCGGATCAACGTCTTTGGCGAAAATGGTAGGTGAACTGAAGGATTATTATTTGCACGATCGGGGTTACGAGCTGCAATTCTTCGGGAAAGATAAAGTCTACAAAAAGGGTATCGCCTGGTACGATTCGCTTTTTCAGGGCAGAACGGAAACCTGTATCGGGGAAAAATCGACTTCTTACATTCTCCACCCCAGAGCAGCGGAACGCATCAAAGCCTATAACCCGGATATGAAGATCATCTTCATCCTCAGAAATCCGGTGTTTCGCGCCTACTCTCAGTACAAGCAGAATATCGCCAACGGAACGGAGTACCTCTCTTTTGAAAAGGCAATCAGAATAGAAAACCGGCGGCGAAAGCTCGGAGGTTTTTTTGCGAATAACTATGCCTACTTGTCGCGCGGGTATTACTATGAACAGTTAAAGCCATTTTACGACACTTTCCCATCCGAACAGATCAAGATTTTCATCTTCGATGAATTTTTGACCAACCCGGAACAAGCCCGGCAAGAGGTCTGCGACTTTCTCGGGATTCCCTGTGAATTAAAAGCAGCCAAAGCCGAAAGCAAACACTCCAATCGCACCCGGGTGCCCAAGGTATTGGGGGCGCCGTTCATCTTTATGCTTTACCGCAAATACGTCAGCAGGTATATGGGCCGCCTGCCGGGGCTTCACCGCGGGATCATGCAGCTGGAATCCAGGTTGTACAAAGACGTCGGCTATGAGCAAATGCCCGACGAGTTGCAGTCCAGGCTGCAACGGCGGTTCGGGGAAGCCAATAAAAAGCTCGAAAGGTTGCTGGATCGGGAGCTGACGGTTTACTGGAATGCGTAGGATTAAACCTCGCGTTCCAAAATGAAAAGGCCACACCTCCTTTTTTATAGCCTAAGAGCTTGTTTGGAGGTAGTGCTTTTGAAGCGAAAAACTCAGATTTTGGG
>CAYQQU010000129.1:0-8225 GCA_964419545.1 uncultured Saprospiraceae bacterium
GATGTCTGATAAATACAGAGAAGATGTGTTGGCCATTTAATGCGTCTGCCCTTACCTTCCCCCTCCCTATTAAACAACAACACATGGCAAAACCAAAAAAAATACTAGTAACCGGCTCAGCCGGGTTCACCCCGTGAAATGATGGTAAATCTTTTTGAAAACTTCTTTTACGTTTACATCCTCCTCAGTGAGAAAGACGGCAAAAAATATACCGGTTACACCAAAGATTTACCATCAAGATTTGAGGCGCACCAACCGGGGAAAGTGGCCTCTACCCAATACCGACGACCACTGAAACTCATTTATTTTGAAGCCTGCATTTCACAAGAAGATGCCGTCAGACGAGAGAAATACTTAAAAACACATTACGGCAAGTTATTTCTAGGAAACCGCCTCAAATCTTATTTCACAGGGCAAGTCAAAAAAGACTCAGACAATGAATGAACAGGAATTTTCCCCAAAAAAAATACTAGTAACCGGCTCAGCGGGGTTCATTGGGTTTCATCTGGTTAATAGGTTGATTGCCCGCGGCGACCACATCGTCGGCCTCGACATCATCAACGACTACTACGACGTCAACGTCAAATACGACCGCCTCGCCTACGCCGGCATCCCCCAAGAAGCCGTCGCCCACGCCCGCCTCACCCCCAGCACCAAACACCCCAACTACCGCTTCATCAAAATGCGCCTCGAAGAACGCGAAAACCTCCAGGGCCTCTTCGCTTCCGAAAACTTCGACGCCGTCGTCAACCTCGCGGCCCAGGCCGGCGTGCGCTACAGCATCCAAAACCCCTACGCTTACCTCGACAGCAACCTCATCGGCTTCCTCAACCTCCTGGAATGCTGCCGCCACAACGGGGTCGAACACTTCGCCTTCGCCTCCAGCTCCAGCGTGTACGGCCTCAACGAGAAGATGCCGCTCTCGACCCACGATAATGTCGACCACCCCATCAGCCTCTACGCCGCTACCAAAAAAAGCAACGAGCTGATCGCCCACGCGTACAGCCACCTGTATAATATCCCGACTACCGGACTGCGCTTCTTCACCGTCTACGGCCCCTGGGGCCGGCCCGATATGGCGCTCTTCCTGTTCACCAAAGCCATCCTCAACGACGAGCCGATCAAGGTGTTCAACCACGGCAATATGCTGCGCGACTTCACCTATGTCGACGATATCGTCGAAGGCGTCGTCCGCGTCATCGACCACCCGCCCGCCGGCAACCGGGCCTGGACGGGCATGGCGCCCGACCCCGGCTCCAGCCGCGCCCCCTACAAGATCTACAACATCGGCAACCAAAACCCGGTGAAGCTGATGGACTTCATCACCGCCATCGAAGATACCCTCGGCAAAACCGCCGAAAAGATCATGCTGCCCATGCAACCGGGCGACGTGCCCGCCACGACGGCCGACGTCAGCGACCTGGTGGAAGACCTGGGCTACCGGCCGAATACGTCCGTACAGGAAGGGATCGAACAGTTTATCGCCTGGTACCTGGACTATTATGAGGTGGAGGCTGTGGTGGAGGTTAAAGAGCAGCAAAATAAATGATTCCAGAATTTTGTTTATCTTGTCTATATGACTAAGGATCAGTTTGTGCAGCATCTATTCGACAAGAACCTGCTTTGGTCGTTTGACCGCAAGCAGGCTGATCAATTGTCAGATCCTACTATCATCGAACATGCCCTGCTATTCGGCGATGTCGACGAGTATAAATCACCCTTCACCCACGGTCAGGAAGGAGGCGGGGTGGACTCTTTTGCTATTTTATGGCGCTCCATTGTCTTGACCGGGATAGCCAGGATTGGGGGATGGTCAGGATCGCCTTTTAACCGGGTCATATTTCTGCTTTAACAACAAATTACTACCCTGATCCCGACAATCCTGGTAATCCCGATAATCCTGGTAATCCCGATAATCCCGATAATCCCGATAATCCCGGCAATCCCGGCAATCCCGGCAATCCCGGCAATCCCGGTCCCGACAACATGAACCCCCTAAACCACCATCGACCCCACTCCATCATTCCGCAATACCAATAATTGACAAATACAACATCGCTAAGAAAAAAATCCGCGCTCATTTCGAAAAACTTATTTTCGATTGGCTACCAAAAAATGACTAACCCAATCCCGGTAATCCTGGTAATCCCGATAATCCCGGCAATCCCGGTCCCGACAACATGAACCCCCTAAACCACCATCGACCCCACTCCATCATTCCGCAATACCAATAATTGACAAATACAACATCGCTAAGAAAAAAATCCGCGCTCATTTCGAAAAACTTATTTTCGATTGGCTATCAGAAAACAACTAACCCAATCCCGATAATCCTGGCAATCCCAGTAATCCCGGCAATCCCGGTAATCCTGGCAATCCTGGTAACCCCGGTAATCCCGGTAATCCCGGTCCCGACAACATGAAGAATACCTACACCCTCATTAGCTTATTACTATCCCTGTCCGCTTGCGTCTCCCACGAAGAACTCCTCAACTTCTCCGAAGGCGCCCCCTTCCCCAACGCCCCGGTGGATATCGACAACCTCCCCCAGCTGGTCATCCAACCAGATGACCTGCTCTCCATCCGGGTGAAGACGCTGGACCCGCTGGCGGCAGAGCCGTTTAATGTGGATCCTACACAAGGGAATATGATGAATATTAATGCCGGAGCTGGCACGCGCCCCCTCATCGGCTACCTGGTAGCCCACGACGGGACGATCGACTTTCCGGTGCTCGGCAAACTGCCGGTGGCGGGGAAAACGACGGATGAAGTGCGGCAAATGCTGATCGACGGACTTCAGGCGTACGTCAAAGACCCGGTAGTGATCGTCCGTTACCTCAATTTTCGGATTACGGTACTCGGAGAAGTAGCCGCGCCCAGCACTTTCTTCATCGCCAACGAACGGGTGACCGTACTCGACGCCCTGGGCCAGGCCGGCGACATCACCCCTTACGGCAACCGCACCAACGTACTGGTTATCCGCGAACAAAACGGACAACGCACCTTCGGACGACTCGACCTGCAGGACCGCGACCTCTTTCGGTCGCCTTTTTTCTACCTACAGCAGAACGACATCATCTACATAGAACCCCTCAAAGAGAAAACCGCCCAGGTGCGTGATCAGTCGCAGCGGATTTTACCCTGGCTTTCAGTGATTACTTCCCTAACCACCCTGGCGCTAACCCTGGCGAATTTGTAGTGATCGCTATTAGCTGGTTACTATTTACCGGCTGATCCGAATAACGAGTAGTGAACAGCCAACACCTGTTTTCATTAATTCAGTTGCTTAACTTAAGCTTCTTTGGAACAACCCAACAGCAACGGCTTACCAGCCCCTACTACTACGCAGCAGGAAGATAACATCGACGTACGGGAACTGCTGTACGCCTTTCTCCGCAACTGGTACTGGATCCTCCTCTGCATGGTACTCGGCTTTCTAGGCGCCCGGCTCTATCTGCGCTATACCGTACCCATTTACCAGGCCAGCGGGAAAATCCTGATCAAAGGCGAAGAAAGCGGCGGCAGCGCCCTCTCCGAAGAAGCGGTACTGCAGGAAATCGGCATCCTCAAGCCGAGCAATAACCTGGAAAACGAAATCCAAATCCTGAAATCCCGCACGATCATGCAGGAAGTGATGCAGCGGTTAGGGATTGACGTGGCCTACCTCGGGCTGGGGAATATCAGGAACTCTGAGCTGTACCTCGACAGCCCGGTGCGGGTGGACTCAGTGCGCTGGGGAAGCGATAAGCAGAAAGCGAATCTTGAAATCCAAATCAAGGATGCGCGAACCTATACGCTAGTGAATGAGGAGGAAGGCAATGCAACCTACGCTTTTGCCGCACCGCTGATCCTAAAAAGGGATACCTTCTGGCTGAGTTACCAGGAAGGAGGCAGCTCGGCGGAGAATATCCTGGTCAAGATAGGGCAAGGGCCAGGGAAGTACTTGAAAGATTTGCAGATTAAAACCGTTACGGACTACTCGAGCGTGCTGAACCTACAGCTGGAAGACCCGGTGCCCGAAAAAGCAGCTGATGTGCTCAATACACTGGTCGACGTTTACAACCAAGCGGCGATCGAGGACAAAAACCAGGTCGCGAAAAAGACCCTCGCCTTCATCGACGAGCGGCTGCGGTTGCTGACGCAGGAGCTAAGTACGGTGGAGGGCGGACTGGAAACCTACAAAGAGCGCAATGAAATCCCGGCGGAAACCGCGGCGGCGGTGGACTTTGTGATGAGTGAAATTGCCCAGTACGACAACCAACTGACGGAGCAGCAGATCAAACTGGAGCTCCTGAAAGCGGTGGAGGAACTGTTTACCGGCGATGTGGAGCAGTATGAGCTCATCCCGGCAAACATCGTGCTATCAGATGCGGGCGGGTTGGATGCGCAAATCAAAAGCTACAATGATGCCTTGTTGCAGCGCGAGCGGCTCCGCCAATCGGCTACCGACGACAACCCTACCCTGATTGCCCTAAACCAGCAATTGGCGGGCATGCGGCAGAATATCGTGCAGAGCGTGCGTACCCTGCGCAACAACCTGGAACTCTCCGTGCGGGAAACCGAGCGCAAGCTGGCGCAGCTGCAAACCCGCATCGATCAGGTGCCGCGGCAGGAGCGCGAACTGCTGGAGATTAAGCGGCAGCAGAACATCAAGCAGGCGCTGTATTTGTTTTTGCTGCAGAAGAAAGAAGAAACCGCGCTCTCAGCGGCGATTACGGTGCCGAATGCGCGGGTGATTGACCCGGCAATAGCTGGAAATACGCCCATTTCGCCTAATCCCATACGGGCCTACGCACTGGGCTTGATGCTGGGTATGGCACTGCCAATTGGCACCATTTTCCTGCGAGAGCTGCTCGACAACAAAGTCTACAGCGAAGCCGATATCAAAGGCCTGACGAGTGTGCCGGTGCTGGGGGCCATTGCCCAGAATAAAACAGAATCGCCCATCGTCATCAAAGCCAACAGCCGCTCCGGCATTGCCGAGATGTTCCGCATGCTGCGCACCAACCTCAACTATCTGAGCGCCGGGCGGGGACAGCAGACCATCCTGATCACTTCGGGCATGGGAGGCGATGGCAAGACCTTCATCGCCATCAACCTGGGCATCAGCTTATCGCTAGCCGGCAAAAAAGTGGCGCTGCTGGGCATGGACCTGCGCAAGCCGAAGCTGAATCAGTACCTGACAGGGAAATCGGATAGTGAAAATCTGGGCATCACCAACTACCTGGTCAGCGAAATGGAGCCGGAGGAGATCGTGCAGCCGACCGAACTCAACGAAAACCTCTTCCTCCTGCCGAGCGGTCCGGTACCGCCCAACCCGGCTGAGCTGCTAAGCACACCGAAGCTCGATACTTTATTTGAGTACCTGAAAAACAACTTCGACTACCTCGTCATCGATACCGCCCCGGTCGGCCTCGTCGCCGATGCCTTCCTGCTCGAGCCCTTCACCGATCTCTCCCTCTTTGCGGTCCGCTACGCCAAAACGCCGCAGGAAATGATCAGAGGCCTGGAAGAGATGCGCCAGAATGGGAAGTTGAACAATCCGGCGATCGTGTTGAACGGGGTGAAGCCGGGTAAGGGCTATGGCTACGGCTACGGCTACGGCTACGGCTACGGCTATTATGAGTAGGACCGGAAGAAACGGAAATGGAAATTGTTTTAGAGCTTGTTTGGAGGTAGTGCTTTTGAAGCGAAAAACTCAGATTTTGGGTTCTCCCGAAGGGATTTTTCCGGCTCATAGCAGCGCTACGGGCCGGAAAAATGCCACAGGGAGGTTCCAAAAGCTGGGTTTTGCAGCCAAAATGACTACCTCCAAACAAGCTCTTAATGGGTTGAGGAGTTTATAAGTGGATCAGTAGCCAAGGAGTGCGCCAGTGAAGACACCAACTTACTACCACAAATTCACTTCTCCTCTTCTCCACCCAAAAGATACTTTTTCTACTCTCAGCGATCAGACGGATAAGGCTGGTTTTTTTCTCCGAATAGCCATATCTTAAAAAGAAAAAATGATCACCGATATAGACAGCTTGGATACGCAGCAGTACTATACCTACCAGGATTATTTGACCTGGAATTTCAAAGAACGAGTAGAACTGCTGCTGGGGCGTATTTTTAAGATGTCGCCGGCACCTAATAGGAGACACCAGCAAATATCTATGAATTTGACTAAGCAGTGGCTGCGATTACTTGACAATAAGCCCTGTCACTTATTTGCTGCACCATTTGATGTCCGGTTACCCGTTTCGAGAGAAGCAAACCAAATAGATACCGTAGTACAGCCGGATTTATGCGTGATCTGTGACGAAAACAAGCTGGATGAGCAAGGCTGTAACGGCGCCCCCGATCTGGTCATCGAGATCCTTTCTTCTGGAAATACCAACCGGGAAATGAAAGAGAAATTCGATCTCTACGAAGCCTCTTTAATCCCGGAATATTGGATCGTGGACCCAACCCGGGAGGATGTACTGGTGTATTATCTCAACAAGCAGCAAAAGTATATCGGTAGTAAACCCTTCGTCGCCGGTGAGCAAGTCATCAGCCTGGTTTTTCCGGATTTGACAATGGCGATTACGGAGATATTTTGAGGAGTGTGTAACTTATAGATTCTTCCTCTTATCAACTTATACCCCAAAAGCTATACTTATGCGGCAGTTCGGTTTTGAAAAATTAACTGTTTGTCACAAAGCCAAGGAATTGGCATTGGATATTTACCGGATCACGAAAACCTTTCCTAAATAGTCAGTTGCGGCGAGCGGCGATCTCCATACCTTCAAACCTGGCGGAAGGCGCCTCCCGGAAAACGAACAGGGATAAAGCTCATTTTACTACAATAGCCTTCTCCAGCCTGATGGAAATCGCCAACCAACTGATCATCTGCTATGAATTGGGCTATATCGAAGAAGAAATATATCTGAAAACCCGAGCGCAAATCCAGGAAATCGGCCGTATGCTAAATGCCTTACGAAACGCACAAGAGAAAGAATAGATTTGATAAGTTGAGAAGTGTATAAGTTTGTTTCAAACTCATACACTCATCCTCTCATAAACTAATCAACTGCTCAAAAACTTATCCTCTCATAAACTTATAAACAAAAAATAACAGCATCAAAAATTTTCTAAAAAAGCACTTCTCCTCCCTCGCCTTCTTCTACCGCTACCTCCGCTACCGGCTGCTGCTGCTCCTGGTCGTGAGCATAGCCGTAGGTCTACTCGATGGACTGGGACTAGCCATGTTCCTCCCCTTGCTCGAGTTTGTGGCCGACAGCGGTACACAAGCCACCAACGAAAGCATGGGCAACCTCGCCTTCCTGCTCGATGGCATACGGGCGATGGGGCTAGAGCTGACGCTTACGGTGGTGCTGATGACGATGCTCGTCTTCTTCTGCCTCAAGGGCGTAGCGAAGTGGCTGGAAAGCTACTTGAATGTAATCTACCAACAGTACTTCATTCGGAAGATACGGGTGGAGAATATTGAGGCGCTGACCAATTACAACTACCAGGCTTTTGTGACCGCCGATGCCGGAGCCATACAGAATACACTGAGCACGGAGGTAGAGCGGGTGGTGCAAGCCTACCGCACCTACAGCCAAATGCTGCGGCAAGCCGTCATGGTGCTGACCTACGCCGGGCTCGCCTTCCTCGCCAACCCGGAATTTGCCCTCCTGGTATTGGTAGGCGGCGTGCTGTCCAACTTCCTGTTCAATATCCTTTACAAGAAGACCAAGCGCCTCTCCCAGCAGTACGTCAAAAGCAGCCACCGCTTTCAGGGGCTGCTCATCCAAAAGGTAGCCTTTTTTAAGTACCTGAAAGCTACCGGCAGCATTCGAGCGTACGCCCAAAACCTGAAGGAAATGGTCTACGAGATTGAGGACTCGGTGCGTAAGATGGGAATATTAGATAGTATCATGACTGGGGTGCGGGAACCGATGATGATGGCTATTGTGGTGGGGACCATACTGGTGCAAGTGCAGCTGCTGGGCGGCAGCCTGTCGACTATCATCCTGAGCTTGCTGTTTTTTTACCGGGCGCTGAGCTCGGTGACGCAATTGCAAACATCTTACAACCGTTTCCTTAGCTTTTCCGGCTCCATCACCAATATGCAAGACTTTATTGCCGACCTGCGGCAGCAACGCGCCCCGAACGGGCAGGCGGCCTTCAGCGGATTTGATCGGGCGGTTCAACTCGATAACATGAGCTTTGGCTACCAGGCCGACGACCTGATCCTG
>CAYQQU010000130.1:0-8130 GCA_964419545.1 uncultured Saprospiraceae bacterium
CTAGTGACGAGCCTTCCGTAACGGGGGCTCGTTATTTTTTTATCGCGGCAACCGGCGGTCGTGCGGCCAGGATCAGTAAAACACCGGCCGGCAGCAGCGCCGACACGGCGAAAAGCGCTTCGTAATAGTACGGCAGAAAACCCCGGGCGCCCCAGAACATCAGTCCCTGTAGAAAAAGCAGGCCTTCGGAGAGGATAAAACCCAGCATCAAGGTGCGGACGCCCCAGTAGATCCAGCTGTTTCCCTTCGGCAGCAATCCGGATTGCAAGGCCCGTTGCAGCAGGAAAAAAGTAAGCACGCCCAGCAGGATCAGGTGAATGAAACCGATCACGAAGTTGCGGATCGTGTAAGCAGCCTCCGCCACCCAGGGAATGGCTACGGCCGACTGGATCACGATCTTGGCGGTAAACCCGGCGAAGGCGAGCAACAGCAACAACCGCTGCGTCCCCGAGGCGGGGAGTAAGCTGCCGGTTCCGCGGAGGTTGCCCAGCAAAGCGAAAAAGAAAAACAGCGCCGCCAGCTGTAAGGCCACTCCGGTGCTATTGATCAGGTAGACTTCCCAGCGCGGATTGGCCCAGGCGACCGCCAGCGCGTAGGTGAAAACGGTAGCGGCGGTAAGCAACCCGAAAAACCAGCCAACGAGCGGCCGGGGAAAAGAGGCGCCCGTCTGCTCCCAATGGTGAAATAAAAGCGCGAGCACAGCAAATAAAAACCAGCCGTTAAACTGAAAGTGCAGAAAAAACTGCACAGCCATGTAGTACCACACGCTTCCCGCCATCCCGACAGCAACAAAAACGGGCATCGCCCAGATCGCGAGGGTCGACATCAGCAAAAAGACCAATGCGGTTTTCAGGAAAAGCACGGCAACAGACGACGCCCGCTCCAGATCGCGCCAGGCGCCCCAGATGAACAAATAGGAACCAACGACGTGCAGGCTGGAAAAAATGGTGGAATACAAGCCGTAGCCCTGGATGGGAAAAGCGATGAGCATGCCGGCGACGCTGATCTGCGTCAGCCAGAACACCTGCCGGTAAAAAGGGGCGCGGCGCCGTTCGGCGGGCAACAGCTGGGTGACGATCAGGGTATACAGGCCCAGGTAGATCCAGCCGAGCATGGCCACGTGGGAATGGGCGTGGAGCCAGTACCGGAATTTCATCCAGTTCAGTTCTTCAACGAAAGCAAATCGCAGGATCAGACCGATGGCCGCCACCGCCAGGAAGTTGAGCAGGGCGATGCGAAACCAGTTGGAAAACATAGAAGAAGATTGAAGGGGAAAGGGGAGCGGCCCCTTTCCCCGGTGCTTTATCCTTGGTCGTTTTTGTACATGAATTCAAGTACGTCACGGGCGTCGCCGATGGAGAGGTTTTGATTGGGCATGCGCACCAGACACTCTTCCAGGAGGGCCTGTGCGGTGGGATCTTCCGCCAGCATGATCTCGACGTTGGTGATCATGTTCATGATCCATTCGGGCTCGCGTTTTTCGGTGATGCCGTCCCAACCCGGGCCGACGACCCGCTGGTCGCTGAGCTTGTGGCAGGAAGCGCATTTAATCTCGTAGATGGCTTTGCCTCTGGCGATCATCTCTTCATTCAACGGATTGTTGAGGGTGACGTTTTTAATCTCCCCGATGCCTTTGCCGTCGTCGGGCTTGGTTTCCGTCTCCGTCACGCCGGGAGGAGCGGGGGGCGGCGGCAATTTTTCACTGCTCCCGCCGCAGGCGGAAAAGAAAAGTCCCAGCGCCAGAATAAGAATTGCATGCTTCATTTTAACCAATGTTTTTTGTTGAGTACGTATGTGTTGTTGGATCATTACAATTTTAGCTGATCGATCGCCACATGCTCGGCTACCTGATCAATGGTTTGATGCTCAATGATTTCCATCAGACCGTTGCGATAAGTTAACATTTGATCGTGTAAAGGGCAAGGGTGATCGGAAGAACAGGCGGGTAGGCCCAGAATGCAACCGGTAAAAATATCCGGGCCGTCGACCGCTTCGACAACCGAGCGCAGGGTTACTTTGCGATTCTTTTCGCTGAGGAAAAAACCGCCGCTGGGGCCTTTGGTCGAACTGATCAAACCCCGCCGAACCAGCAGCTGCAGTATCTTCGCCAGAAAATGTTTCGGGGCATCCAGTCCGTCCGCCAGCTCCCTGACGCCCAGCTTGCGTTCCGGCCCGGCGTTCACCGCCAGGTATAATACCGCCCGGATGGCGTATTGGCACGACTTGGAGAACATGCTTCTTGCTTTTGCTCCTGCCAAATTTAATTAAAAAAAGATAAAAAGACAATTAAATCTTTTACTGATTGTTTTTTTCTGTTTGCCTAAAAATAAAGATTTTTTAATCCGGCGTAAATAATTGGTCGCCAGCTTTTAAGCTGTTAATCATGCGATTGTCGGCAAGCTGGTGATTTTTGTCATTGGCCGCCCCGGCCTTAGCCACCTTCTTTGCAAAAGAAGACAAAAAAATCCTTTTATCTTTTTTGGGGTGAAAAAGCTCACCCCCGGCTTTGACAAATGTCATTCGGCAGGCCGCAACATAGTTTCATCTTTACGGAAGAATATATCCTTATTCACGAAAATTTCCCATGTCGAAGTCAGTAAGTGGGGATGATGGCGGCAGCGCCTCGTCTCGGGTGAAACGCAAGCGAAAAGTTGAGTTCATCAAAATATTCAGGAATTATGAAAAACCAAGGATTTTTAAAATTTTTAGTCGTTTCCTTTTTAGCCGCCTTCGGTATGCTGGCGCTGCCTGGGTGTGGTTCCGACGGCGGGACCACCGGCGGATCAACTGCTGTTTTGGGAGATGACGTGGCCTCCCAGGTCTACGTTCCGCCCGGGGAGTACGACGAGTTTTACGCTTTCCTCTCCGGCGGGTTCAGCGGCCAGGTAAGCGCTTACGGCCTTCCTTCCGGGCGCCTGCTGAAAGTCATTCCCGTTTTTTCGGTAGACGCGGAAAAAGGGTACGGCTTCAACGAGGAAACCAAGCCCATGCTGGAAACCTCCCATGGCTTCATCCCCTGGGATGATACGCACCATACGGAGCTCTCCCAGACCGACGGAGTAACCGACGGGCGCTGGCTCTTCATCAACGGCAACAACACCCCGCGCATCGCCCGGATCGACCTCACCGTATTCGAGACGGTGGAGATCATCGAAATTCCCAATAGCGGCGGCAACCACAGTTCTCCTTTCACTACCGAGAACACCGAGTACGTCGTGGCGGGCACCCGCTTCGGCATGCCTTATCCGCAGGAAGACGTAGCCATCGACAGCTACGCTGAAAAATTCCGGGGCGTGCAGAGCTTCATCAGCGTCGACCCGGAAACCGGGGAGATGGACGTCGCTTTCCAGGTGCTGCTGCCGGCCTTCAACTACGACCTCGCCCACTCCGGCAAAGGCAAATCGCACGGCTGGACGTTTTTCACCACCTATAATACCGAGCTCGGCAACACGCTGCTGGAAGTAAACGCCTCGCAGAATGACAAAGACTTCATCGCGGCCATCAACTGGAAAAAAGCCGAAGAATACATCGAACAGGGCAACTACGAGGAAGTCCCCGCCCGTTACGCACACAATATCTACGACGAGAGAACGCACTCCGCCACCACCACCATGAAAGAGAAAGTGAAGGTGCTGCTGCCGGAAAATTGCCCGGGGCTCGTATACTTCCTCCCGACCCCCAAATCGCCCCACGGCGTCGACGTGGACGATACCGGGGAATACATCGTAGGCAACGGCAAATTGTCGGCGGACATGTCCGTCCACTCCTTCACCAAAATGATGGAAGCCATCGAGAACGAATCCTATGAAACCGTCATCGAAGGCATCCCCGTACTGAAATACGAAGACGTGCTCGCCGGCGTGGTCGAGAAGCCCGGCCTGGGCCCCTTGCATACCGAATTTGACGGCAAAGGCTACGCTTACACCACCTTCTTCATTTCCTCGGAAATCGTCAAATGGAAAGTCGGCACCTTCGAGATCGTCGACCGCGTACCTTGCTACTACTCGGTAGGCCACCTGATGATCCCCGGAGGCGACTCGCGCAAGCCGGAAGGCAAGTACATGCTCGCCATGAACAAGATCACCAAAGACCGCTACCTGCCTACCGGACCGGAGCTCAACCACTCCGCCCAGCTGTACGACATTTCCGGCGATAAGATGAAGCTGCTGCTCGATTTCCCGACGATCGGCGAACCGCACTACGCCCAGGGCATTCCCGCCGACCGCATCGTGCCCAACGTCAAGAAGATCTATCCGATCGAAGAAAACGAGCACCCCTACCGCACAATGGGGGAAAAAGAAGCGCGCGTGGAACGCTCCGGCGATGTCGTCCACGTGTACATGACCTCTATCCGCAGCCACTTCGCTCCCGACAATATCGAAGGGATCAAAGTAGGGGATAAGGTCTATTTCCACCTGACGAACCTGGAACAAGACTGGGACGTACCGCACGGCTTCGCTATCCTGGGCGCGCCGACCTCGGAACTTCTCGTAATGCCGGGGCAGACCGAGACCCTGTTGTGGGAACCCAAAGCCGTGGGGGTTTACCCGTTCTACTGCACCGACTTCTGCTCGGCCCTCCACCAGGAAATGCAGGGATACGTAAGGGTATCGCCGAGCGACTCCAACATTGCCCTGAAGTGGCGCCTCGGAGACGAAGACCCGTCCTGATCTGACTAATCTCATTATGTTATGGCAGGTGTGGAGCGCTGCGGCGCTCCGCGCCCCAAACTTCCAACCAATCATGAAATTTCTTCCGCGCATTTTGATGGCCCTTGGCGCACTGGCCTTGCTGGCGTTATTCGTTTTTCCGATGTGGCGCATCGAACTCTACGCGCCGCAGTATCCCGACGGGGTCATCCTGCACATTTACATCAATAAGCTGGGCGGCAACAGCCCGGGCACCCTGCAAAACGTCAACATCCTGAACCACTATGTCGGGATGAAGTACATCGATGAGGACGCCATTCCGGAGCTCAAGTTTTTCCCCTACATCATTATCGGCATGGTGGTGCTCGGCCTGATCGCCGCTTTTGTGGATCGACGCTGGGCTTACTTTAGCTGGTCGGCGCTGATGATCCTGCTGGCTGCTGCCGGGATCTATGATTTCTACCTCTGGGAATACGATTACGGCCACAACCTGAGCCCCAATGCGCCGATCAAGATCCCCGGCGCTTCCTTCCAGCCGCCGCTGCTGGGCACCAAAATCATTCTGAATTTCGTCGCCAAGTCGTGGCCCGACATCGGCGGATACTTCGCCACCGCGGGTATCTTCCTGGGGGTTGCCGCCTGGTGGGTAAAAGGTAAAATCAATGGGAAACCGAACCAGTCCGGTCGCTGGCAGTCTGCTAATCGCCCTGCTGACCTGGGCGTGCTCGCCTGAACCGCAGCCGATCGACTACGGCGCCGACGCCTGTGCATATTGCCGGATGACGATCGTCGACCAACAACACGGCGCTGAGGTCGTCACCCAAAAAGGGCGGGTGTACAAATTCGACGCCATCGAATGCATGGTGAATTACGTCGATGAAAATGCCGATACCGATTTCGCCTATCTGCTGGTCAACACCTTCGATGAACCGGGAGACCTGGTTGACGCCGCCAAAGCGCACTACCTGATCAGCGAAGCGATACCGAGCCCGATGGGCGCTTTCCTGTCGGCATTTACGACCCAACAAAAGGCGGTCGCCATGGCCGAAGAGCGGGGGGGCGAGACTTACGACTGGCCGGCCTTACAACGGCATTTTGAAGCAAGCGGACGGATGCGCTCCGGCGGTCAGCCGCAATAACCGGATCGATATGACTTACTGGAAAAACACCTGGCTGGTTTTGGCGTTCCTGGCGATCGCTTGCCCGGTCGACGCCCGGAGCTGGACCGTCTGCACCATCTGCCCCCTTACTTCCCTGGCGGCGGCGGTCAGTCAGGCGGCCCCGGGCGACCGCATCCTGGTGCAGCCGGGCGAGTACCGGGAAAGCCAGATCATCGTAGATAAACCCCTGACGATCATCGGGGAAGACTTCCCGGTTTTCGACGCCCGGAACGAAGAAGGGCGGGAGATCCTGATCATCGCCGCCGATAGCGTGCACGTGGAGGGGCTGACTTTCCGCAACGTCGCCAAAAGTTACCTCAACGACCTGGCCGCCCTTCGCGTGCGCCGCAGCCGCCATTTTATCATTCGCAACAACCGGCTCGACGACGCCTTTTTCGGGATCTACCTCGAAAAGGCGGCCGACGGCCTGGTGGAAAACAACGAGATCACCGGCTACGCAGTGGATGAAGCCTCTTCCGGCAACGCCATCCACGCCTGGCACTGCAACCGCATCCGGGTGGCGGGCAACCGGGTGAGCGGGCACCGCGACGGCATCTATTTCGAGTTCGTCAACAATAGCACCATCGAAGATAACCACAGCGAGGGCAACGTGCGGTACGGCCTTCATTTTATGTTTTCCAACGACGACCGCTATACCCGCAACACCTTCCGGGAAAACGGCGCCGGCGTGGCGGTCATGTTCTCGAAGCGCATCGACATGGTCGGCAACCGCTTCGAAAAAAACTGGGGCCGTTCGGCTTACGGCCTGTTGCTCAAAGAGATCTCCGGCGCCGAGATCCGCGACAATCGCTTCCGGCGCAATACCATCGGGATCAACGTCGAGGGCTCCTCCCGCATCACCTATCAGCACAACCGCTTCGAAGACAACGGCTGGGCCGTACGCATCACCGGCAGCTGCCTCGCCAACCAGTTTACGAAAAATAACTTCGTGAGGAATTCGCTGGACCTCGTCCTGAACGGCAACCCCAACGACAACACCTTCGACGGCAACTACTGGAGCGAATACAGCGGCTACGACCTCGATCGCGACGGTGTGGGCGATGTGCCGCACCGCCCCATCAAGCTGTTCTCTTACGTCCTGTCGCGCGCGCCCGAAGCGATCGTACTGCTGCGAAGCTTCTTCGTCGACCTCATCAATTTCTCCGAAAAGGTCAGTCCGGTCTTTATCCCCGATGACGTATTCGATAATCAACCCGCAATGCAACCCATACCATGATCACCATCGCACAACTGAAAAAAAGGTACGACAAGCTGGAAGTTCTCACGGGCATCGACCTCTCCTTCGACCAGCCGGGGCGCATCAGCGCCATCCTCGGCCCCAACGGCTCCGGCAAAACGACCCTCATCAAATGTATCCTCGGCATGGTGCTGCCCACCGGAGGGGAGATCTGCTTCGACGGCCGGCCCGTGGCCCGCAACTGGGCCTACCGCTCCCGGATCGGATACCTGCCGCAGATCGCCCGCTTTCCGGAAAACCTGCGGGTGCGCGAAGTGCTGGCGCTCATCCAGGACATTCAGGGCCCGCAGCAACGCGCCGACCAGCTGATCGACCGCTTCGAACTCCGGCCTCACCTCGACAAGCGCTTCGGAGCGCTCTCCGGCGGAACAAAGCAAAAGGTGAACCTGACCTTGGCGTTTATGTACGACAAGCCCGTACTGATGCTCGACGAACCGACTTCCGGGCTCGATCCCGTGGCCTTGCTCCAGTTCAAAGAGCTGGTGCGCGAAGCCAAGGCCCAGGGCAAGATCATTTTGCTGACCACGCATATCATGAGCCTGGTCGATGACCTGGCCGACGAAATTATCTTTCTGCTCGACGGCCGGGTGCGCTTCCAGGGGTCGGCGGCCCAATTTAAAGCAGAGACCGGTGAAGAAGACCTCGAACGGGCCATCGCCGGACTGCTGGGGGCCGAACTGCCTCCGAAGCCCGGAACGGACAATTCGGTGCATTTCCTTTCGCCGCCTTTGGCCCAAAAATTGACCAACCATGTTCAAAGTATTAAAATATAGCTTTTTTGACCTCATTCGCAGCCGGTGGAGCTACCTCTATCTGGCGTTCTTCCTCATCCTTTCCGCCTCTTTGCTGGCGCTGAGCGGCGATGTGTCGAAGGTGATCATCAGCCTGATGAACGTCATGCTCATTTTGTGCCCCCTGATCGCGGTGATGTTCGGCATCATGTATTTTTACAATTCCCGGGAGTTCACCGAATTGCTGCTCGCCCAGCCCCTTCCCCGCTTGTCCATCTTCTGGGGGCAATACCTGGGGCTGGCGTTGTCGCTGGTGATCAGCCTGTTGCTAG
>CAYQQU010000131.1:0-7848 GCA_964419545.1 uncultured Saprospiraceae bacterium
TGTTTGAGAACCAATCAATTTGGGCATTTTTGTATTTAAATAGGGAATTGCTGCTTTCTTGAAAGGAAACGCTTTTAATTACTGAAAATCAACTTTTTAAATTGAGCACTCAGCAAAAATTTTTACAAGGAACTTGTGTTACACACCACTCAAGAAGGCAATTTTATTCTTCATTATATTTAGAATTTTTGGTTCTTAGACAAATGTCGTGGAATGAAAAACGCAATGCGTTTCAAAATCAAAAACTTAAGTTTTTGAAAGCAATCACAGTATTTGTCTAAGAACCAGAATTTTTGAACTTACGTTGCGCTGCAACGCCGTTTGAAAAAATGAATTTGCTTTTTAAGCAAACGTACTTTCTGCTGATAAATCAGCTGTTACATTTATAACCGCATAAAACTGCTCACGACCATAAGCCGCCCATCAGATACCAGCACCCGGTACATGCCTTCCGGTAAATCCGAGGCATCAAATTCCAGCATGATTATCCGGTCGAATTTCTCGAAATCATTTTCAAAAACCACCTGCCCCAGTGCGTTCACGACGCGGAGGTTCAGTTCGCCGTTCCACTCATTTTCAATGGAAATACTGGCGGTGGCTGCTACTGGGTTAGGGTAAATGAAAATGGTCGAGGGGTCTGCCAAGGCCTCCCGTGTATCCGTGGTCAGGCAGGCCGTACCGGCATCGAAAGTGCTTTCGGCGGCCCCGATATCGATGCAGCTGCCCTGGATGCGGGCATTGCCAAACAGGTCGGTAGCGGTCGGGTCATCGAGGAGTACACCGGCGTCAATGGCCGGGCTGTTTTGCGAAAGCTGTATCAGCCCCGTCTCGAAGAGTGGGTCGGTACTGGACTGGTCGGTGCTGTTGAGGAAGGCGTCCAAACTGGCATCGGTGACGAGGTTGCCGCCGAGGGATTTCACGGTACCAGTGTTGCCCGCTGTCCCGCTCACGTAGCCGGGATTGCCTTCGTTGCTCAGGATATTGTTGCGGAGGTTGAATTGGCCACCTGCTCCAAAAAAATCGGTGCCGAGAGTAGGGGCATCATTGCTGGCGAAGGTGCAATTGGTCAGGGTGCACTCGAGGCCATCGCCGAATAATTCCATGACCACGGCAGAGCCAGTATCATCGTCGTGGTTGGAGAACAAGCAGTTGACGAACTCCGTGTACGGGTTGAACGCAGGAGGTGCGAGGTTATTCCTCCCCACGCCTGCTGCCATGGAGGTAGTGCCTTCATTTTGGTTGAAAAAAGTGTTGAGCACCCGTACGGTGTTGTTGACTCCCCCCTCAATGATACCCACTCCACCAGCAGAAGAGGCACTGTTCCCATCGACCTGGCAATCGTTCATCTCGAATTGGTTGTTGCTGCCAGCAACCCCAAAGTAGAAAAGGCCTCCGCCGCCAAATGCGGAAGTGTTGTTTTCCAAACCGCAGCCCTCAACGAGAAAGTTGTTGTTCTGGAATCCAATTCCACCGAACTGTACCAGCAAAGCGCCGCCGACCGGGCTATCGTTGCTTGGGTTTACCTGAGCCTCATTCCCGTCAAAGTTACAGTCAGTAATTAGGTACTCACCCTCTGTCCCCACACTCCCGAAAAAGGATACCGCACCACCATCTGTTGCAGTATTGTCGTCAAAGTCACTGCCGACCAAGTTCAATTGGGTGCCACTCGAAGAACCACCCTCGAACTGAGCGAAGTAGACTCCGCCCCCTGATTGGGTCGCACTGTTTTCGGAGAATTCACAATCTTCAATGGTAAAATAGTTGTCCGTGCCGGCACTGTTGAAATAGGCAATGCCGCCCCCAAGGCGTTCGGCGGTGTTTCCTTGAAAAAAGCAGTTAGTAAGGACAATGCTGTCATTGGTCGGGTTAGCATTGATGCCGTATTGAAAACCCATGGCCCCACCATCAGGGAAAAAGAAATCTGGATTGGGGGAAGTGATGGCCTGATTCCCGATGAATTCGCAGTTGTCAAATAGAAAATCATCGCCTCCGGGCCCGCCGGAAAAATGGTAAAAGGCCCCGCCGTGGTTGGAAGTGTTGTTTTCAAAAATACAGCCGGTAAAAGTGACTTCAAGCTCGCCTTCGGTGTTGTTGAAAAAATACATGCCCCCCCCTGCGTTGCCACTTTCGTTATTGGCAAACTGACAATTATGAACTCCTACGGAGGAGCTTGAATCGTATAAGCCCCCGCCGTTGAAGGCTGCTGTATTCTCAATAAATTGGCAATTGTTGACTTGCACCACGCCCGGGGCACCGAAAGTGGCTACAATCATTCCGCCGCCGCTTGACTCACAAAGGTTATTTTCGAAAATACAGCTTTCTACCACCGCTTCGTCCGAGGCTTCTTCCCGCAGATAAAGCCCCCCCCCGAAAGTCAGAGCATAGTTCTGTTCAAAACGGCACTGCTCAATCACTGGCGAACCTAGTGACCAGACACCGCCGCCCCGTTGGTCATAGGCTACCAGCGTGTCTCCGGCCGCATGACCGTTCGCTATTGTAAAACCATCAACGGTCGTCAGTGGTGTGATGTCCTCGGTGAGGAACATGACGTTAATAACATTGTCCTCCCGGTTGGTCTCAAAATCACCGGGTACGTCGTCGCCGTTCAGGTCGCCGGAGAAGATGGTCTCGTGGGTGGCGGGGTCACGCTGGGCGAGTGTGCTTTCGGTGCCGTTGAAGCCGCCGTAGAGTTTGGCGTTTTGGTAGAGGTAAAAAGTATTCTTCGGGTCACCGGGCCAGGCGCTCGGCTGTTGGGGCAGGTAGGTGCCTTCGGCCACCCAGATTTCGTCATTGGTATTGTAAACTTCCAGAGCATCGTGCAGGGTGGTGAAGGCATTTTCCCAGGAGCTGCCGTCGTTGGTACCGGTGGCACCCTGGTCCACGTAGCGCCGGGCTGGCAGCTGGCAGGCGGTGCCCGCATCGTGGGGGCTTTCGATGGCGCCGATGTCGATACAGCCACCCTGTATGCGGTCGTTGCCGTCCAGGTCGGTAGCAGTTGGGGGGCCGAGGAGTACACCGGCATCTACGGCTGGGCTGTTTGCCGAAGGCTGGAAAGTGCCGGCCTCAAAGAGTGGGTCGGTGTCGGACTGGTCGGTGCTGGTCAACCAGGTATCCATGGCGTCATCGCTGATGAGATTGCCGCCGAGGCTTTGAATGGGTAGCCCTACTGTGCTTCCGATAGCGGTAGCGGTGTAGGTAGGCGAACCATTAGCTTGTAAGATGTTATTTCTGATTGTAATTTTTCCTTCTTCTCTGGTGCCAAGTAATACGCTTTGGTTTTCTGAAAAAGTACAATTGGTAAGGGTGAGCTCCCGTTCAGTACCGACTACCCCTGTCTCGGGCCCGGTATTGTTGTGGTTGGTAAACAGGCAGTTGACCAACTCGATGTGCCGTTCTTCCGGCGGGGCAATTCCAAAGTTGGCACCCAAGCCAAAGCCTTGGGCAAGTGGGCCAGTATTTCCATCAAAAAGGGTATTGCGCACCAGCACGGATGTATTTTCACCACCTTCAGTAACAGTCATGCCGCCCACCGTGGGACCAGTGTCCTCGTTGTTGCCAATGAATTCACAATTGTCCACCAGGAGGTAGTTGTTCATCCCGCCGTCATGGCGGTAAAGCAGGCCACCGGTACTCCCCTCCGTAGCGTTGTCCTGAATCAGGCAGTCCACCACCCGGATGGTGTCATTTTGGGAGGTGCTGGTGGGGCTATAATAAAAGCCGAGCCCTGCTGCTTCGGGGGTCGCGTCTTCCGCTGTGATGATAGCCTCGTTGCCAATAAAATCACAGGCTTCAATAGTGATATTTCCATTGGAGGCGCCCGGTGAGAAATACCAAAAACCGCCACCATTGGCGCCGGTATTTTCGGTGACCTGGCATCCACTGATGGTGATGCTGTTATCCGTACTATTTTCGAAAACGTCATAAGTAATGGCCCCACCATTAGCACTAGCGCTGTTGCCCTGAAAATCGCAAGCAGTTACAGTAAAACTTTGGCTGCCTGTCCCTTCCGCCGTAAAGACCAAACGAAGGCCGCCTCCAAAGCGGGCAAGGTTATTCGTAAACTGACAGTTATTAAAGGAAGCGAAGGAGTTTAGCACTTGAGCACCACCACCGCTATTGGCTTCGTTATTGTCGAATTGGCAATTTTCTACTACCAGTTCTTCTCCACGGATTTCGGAAGCAAAAAGCCCCCCTCCGCTTTGCAAACATTTGTTTTGCTGAAAAACGCAGTTTTCCACTCTTCCGCCGGATGCTCCTTCCTGCCAGAAATAAATACCGCCCCCATGCCAAATCGTGTAATTCTGCTGAAAGATACAATTGCGGACCTGGGTAGCGCCCCAGGTGAAAATACCTCCGCCCCGTTTGTTGGGGAAATAGTCATCGTCAATATCGGCGTGACCGCCCTCAAAGGTGAAGCCATCGATGACCGTAGCCGCCGTGGTGAGGGTATCGATGACCATCACGTTAAGGGCATTGTCTTCCCGATTAGTCTCGAAATCATCGTCTACATCGTCACCGTTCAGGTCGCCGGAGAGGATGGTCACGTTGGCGGCGGGGTCCCGTTGGGAGAGCATGGTCTCGGTACCATCGAAGCCGCCGTAGAGGGCTACATCCTGATAGATATAAAACATCTGCCGGGGGCCGTCTGTCCAGGCGCTCGGCTGTTGCGGCAGGTAGGTGCCTTCGGCCACCCAGATTTCGTCGCCTTCGCTGTAATTGTCCAAAGCGGTGGCGAGTTCGGTGTAGGCATCTGCCCAGGAGGTGCCGTCGTTGGCGCCGGTGGCGGCCTGGTTGACGTAAGTCTGAGCGGTTGCCGCTGGAGCCAGGATCAGCAACAGCAGTGCAGCAAAAAGGGTAGTAAGTTTTTTCATCTCAAAAAGGGTTTAGCGGGCAGGCACAAGCCATCATCCGGACGACCTGCCCCCTGGTAAAAAATTGAATGAATTGGGAAGAATGATATTTCCTTAAATGATGAGATGAAGGTAGGTGGGAGGTATTGTCCTTAAATGGACAAAAATTCCAAATGAGTGGACAAAAATTCCACTCCTGTGCATCAGACTGATAAACAGCATCTTAACCTGGGTCAAGAAATTACTCGCGCAGCCATTCTTCCAGCTTATCCATGGCCTCCAGCAGGTTGGGGCAGCAATGTTGCAGAAAAGCCTGGTCGAGCGATCGATCCGCGTAATCCTGCTGTACCCGTTCGAGCGCCCGGGCGCCGTCGAAGTCGACGTATGAGAGGCGAGCGGTAAGTTCTTCGGAAGGGCGCCCGAAGTCGTAGCTGGGCAACAGGGCGATGCCCGTATCCTGGAGCAGCCGCCCGCAAAGGTCGCCGCTATTGACGATGCCGCGCGATTTCAGGCGCTGATCGTAAAAGATGAAGTTGGGAAAGAGGTAGAAGCCGCCGGTCGGCCTGGGCGCGAAGATGCGCATGGCTTCCAGCCGGCTGTGCAGGGTTTTGCCGAGAAAGCGCAGGATACGGCGCGAGGTCGCGAGGTATGCGTCGATGACGGGGTCTTCCCGGAAAGCGTCGACGGCGGCGTATTGTACGGGCGCGCTGGTAGAAGTGAAGGTCTCGCTGGCCACGATGGCCATAGCGTCGAGGAGCCAGCGCAGGCTGTCGGGGAAAACGAAAAAACCCAGCCGCCAGCCGCCCGCGCCGCACCATTTCGAGAGGCCGCTGCTGATGATGGTGCCTTCGGGATAAAAACGGGCGATCGAGACGTGCTGCCCCTGGTGGTGCAGCTCGCCGTAGATCTCGTCCGAAAGCAGGATAACCTTATAGCGGCGCGCCACGTCGGCCAGCTTTTTCAGCCGTTCGGTGGTATACTTAGCGCCGGTGGGATTGGCCGGATAATTGAGGATCACGATGCGGGGCCGGTCGGGGTCTTCCCGGCAGACCGACTCCAGTTCTTCGAGCGTCAGGCGCCAGTCGTTCTCCTGGTGCGTCTTCAGCCAGTTGACCCGCCGGCCAACGATAATCGCCTGGGGAGAATAGGACACCCAGCTCGGCGTGGGGATCACCAGATCCCCGTAATAAACGAGCTGCAGCAAAAAAAGGAGTTCTTTGGAACCCGGACCGACCAGGATATCCTCGGCCGTACGATTGAGGCCCTGCTTGCGGTCAACGAAGCCGGCGATGGCCTGACGCAGTTGCGGCAGGCCTTTCACGGCCAGGTAATCTTTTTCGGCAGCGTGCCGGCGCAGGCTCTCCACCACCGGCTCCGGCACGGGAAAGGGCGACTGCCCGAAACCGAGCCGGTACACCTTCTGGCCTTTTTCCAACAATTCTTTCGACTGCTCATTGATGGCCAGCGTGGCCGACTTTTTCAATCCGCGGATGTTGAGGTTCAGATCGACCCGGATATTCTGCTTTTTCGCCATGGCGCCTGTTTTTGTGCGCCTCAATTTAAGGCAATCTCCCGGGTCACGCCTCCGGGACGCAGCAATTTCTCTTTCGGCAAGCGATGAATGGGGTATTCGTCCTCAAAGAAGAAGCGTTTTTCGCCAAAAGCGGGGTACAGATCATCCAGCCAGATGGCTTTGGGATCGTACTTGGCGAAAAACGGCCGGCCGACCCAGTCGGGATTGCGGCCCTGCAGGAAGCGCAGGGTAAATACTTTTTCGCCGGCGACCTCGCTCACGCCCAGCACCTGCACCTTGCCGGGGCCGGCCGACATGCTCGGGCCGCGTACGGTGCGCGCAATGCCGCTCACCCGCCGGTAGGCGTCGCGGAAGATCCGCCAGGCCCGTTCCAGGCTCACGGCGAAGTAGTGCTGCGCGCCGGTGTCGCGGGCGACGAAGAAATAGTAAGGTACGGCGCCGAGTTCTACCTGGCGCTGCCACATCCCGGCCCAGGCTTCCGCCGTATCGTTGATGTGGCGCATTACCGGCGACTGGGTGCGGATGACGGCGCCGGTGTTGAGCACGCGCGCCATGGCTTGTTCTACCTCCTCGGTGATCAGTTCGCGCGGGCTGTTGAAGTGGGCCATAAATGCGATGTTGATCCCGTTGGCTTTTGCTTTTTCGAACAGGCGCAGCAGATCATCGGCATCGGCGTCGGTAGTGAGGCGCTGGGGCCAGTAGCCCAGCACCTTGGTGCCGAAGCGGATCGTGCGCAGGCCGGGGAGGTCGGCTTCGATGAGGGCGTCGACGTACTGGCGGAGCACCTTGGTCTTCATGATGAGCGGATCGCCGCCCGTGAAGAGGATGTCGGTAACGCGGGGATGCGCCCGCAGGTATTTGATGATGAGCTCCATGTCGCGCATGGCGAACTTCAGTTCGTTCATCCCGACAAACTGGGGCCAGCGGAAACAGAAGGTGCAGTAGGCGTGGCAAGTCTGCCCCTGGCTGGGGAAAAAGAGCATCGTCTCGCGGTACTTGTGCTGTACGCCGGTGAGCTTTACGCCGTCGATCTCCGGCATGTTATGCTGCCTCTGCCCCGCCGGGTGCGGGTTGAGTTCCATTCTGATTTTATTGGCGATCAGCTTCAGTTCCGCTTTTTTCGCTCCGCCGCGAATGGCGGCCGCCATTTCCAGGTAGTGTTCGGGACGCAGCATGCCTTTTTGCGGGAAGGTGAGCACAAAGATGGGATCGCTGCGGTAATCGCTCCAGTCGATGAGCTGATCAACCACGTAGTTGTTGGCTTTGAACGGCAGCACATTGCCCACCACCTCGATGTCGAACTTTTCTTCTTCGCTGAGGTGTCGGTCGATCTGCGGAATGTCCCGGAAATTTCGCAAGGTATAGGATTGATATTTTTCCATTGATGTGTTTTTATTTAGTCGTTAAATATCAATAGTCCGTGGCGAAAATGGCGAATAGCCCATAAAAAAGGGGAAAGTTGTA
>CAYQQU010000132.1:0-7672 GCA_964419545.1 uncultured Saprospiraceae bacterium
ATATGGAATCAATCCCGTAAGTTAGGCATTTGTATGCTTAACTTAACGGGATTGACCATCGCTTTCGCCGTAGCCGGTGAGTTTTCCGGCCGGGAGATCATCCCCTATATCCTGGCCCAGGCGCTGGGCGCCTGCCTGGCGAGCGGGATGCTGCGTTTGCTGTTCCCCGAGGTGGCAACATTAGGTGAGACCCTGCCTTCCGGGAGCGTCCTACAGTCATTTTTTCTGGAAATCATTTTGTCGTTTTTCCTGATGTTCGTGATCCTCAACGTGGCGAAAGGCTCCAAAGAAGTAGGCATTATGGCCGGGCTGGCTATCGGCCTGACGGTTTTACTGGAAGCCTTATTTGCCGGGCCCGTTTCCGGGGCTTCCATGAACCCGGCGCGGTCGCTGGGTCCGGCTCTGATCAATTTCAATTTTTCCCACTTTTGGATTTATCTGTCGGCGCCGCCGATCGGGATGGTTGTCGGAGTGGTAGCCTGGAGGGGGGTGAGGGAAAATTAGCCCGGATTATTTTACTTGTAAGTCCGTAATGAAAAAAATGGCCGGTTCATCGGAACCGGCCATCGAAATTTCTATTAGAGAGTTGTAGTTGGTAGATAGATAGTAAACAGCGAGGGAATCCAGTACCCCCGCTGTTTACCCATTTCAATCTACATAAGAAGGTTCGCTGAAGGCGTAATTGAGTAGGTCGTGGGTCGTGATGATACCGACCAAATGTTCGTCATCGTCCACCACCGGGAGGGCGTGGAAGTAGTTTTCCCGGAAAAATCCCGCGGCCAGTTCGATGGTATCATCAGGCTGCAGGGTAGCTACCTGGCGGGTCATTACTTCTTTGACCAGCAGGGAGCGCAGGATCGCGTCGTTGTACTCCTCGCTTTTGTGCGTTTTAAACAAGGTGAAGCCGTGCAGCAGGCGGAGGTAATCCTTATGGCTGATGATGCCGACCACTTTGCCGCCTTCGTCTACTACCGGGAGGTGGTGCAGGTGGTTTTTGCGGAAAATGTCCTGCACGGTATCCATCGTTTCATTGGGCGTGATGGTAATAACCTCGGTGGTCATTATCTTTCCTACTGGCGTTGTTTTATCCATGGCGGTCGCTTTTGCGTTTGGAAATCATTGTAAGCCCTCTTCCGGCTGTTCTTCCGCTTCTTTGACGAAACGGGAGTTGAAGCCGAAGCGCAACAGGTCGTGGGAGGTGATCAATCCCATCAGCTGGTCGTCTTCGACGATGGGCAGCGCGTGAAACTTATTGGCCAGGAAGATATCCGCGGCCAGTCCGATGGTGTCATCGGGGTCAAGCGTCATCGGGAAGGCGGTCATAATATCTTTGGCCCGCAGGCGCTGGTA
The DNA here is from genome assembly GCA_964419545.1 of uncultured Saprospiraceae bacterium. Lineage (GTDB taxonomy): Bacteria > Bacteroidota > Bacteroidia > Chitinophagales > Saprospiraceae > CAYQQU01. The sequence continues at coordinate 1,351 of CAYQQU010000132.1, forward strand.
TTCCTTTTGGGAGTAGGTGGGGCCGGTGGTATTAAGCGAAAGGACGTAAGCCACCTTCAGGAAGTCTTCCTTGCTGATGATGCCGATCAGCTTTTCGCCTCTTTCCACTACGGGCAGGTGGTGAAAGTCGTGAGATTCAAAAATCTGCTGGATGCCTTGCACGCTCTCGTCGGGCGCTACTTTCACCAGTTCGGTGGTCGGGGTCATGATATCCCGGATTGGTCCGTCAGCGTTCATCTTTTTTCGTTTTTCGATTTAACAATGTGATCTTTTCCCACTCACCGCCCGGCGAAGAAAGTTTGCTCCGTCGGGTCGTCGCCAAAGAGGCGGATCACGTTCATCAGGGCCGGTTCGAGGGCGATGCTGGCCCGGGCGATCTGTTCGCGATCGGCGCACTCCATTACTTTGGAAAGATGAGCGAGGCGTCTGGTGACCTCAGCCTGCCGCTGTCGCAACAGTTGTACTTGTTCGTCGTCAAATTCGTAAAGTTCGGCGTCGAAGGGCTGGATCAGCACCCGTCGCCATTGTTTTTCAGTATGTTGGCCCAATGCCGTAAACTCCTCCCATTCCAGGAGACAGAGCATTTCGTCATTGGCGGTCTCGGCGAGCATATCCGCGGCCGATTGAAAATCGTAGAGGTAGTCGAGGTAGTAGTCGATGTTGTACTTGCGGCGCAGTGCGATCAGTTCGTACTTGACGTGTTCCAGCTGATTGATCGCCGTCAGCGGCCGGTTGCCGTCGATGGCGTAGTAGGCGTCATCCAGCCAGCCGTCGATGCGCCGGAAGCGTTCCGCCCATTCCGTATCGGAATGAATGGCGCCCTGGTGCTGGTTTTGCAGCCGCCGCCATTGGAAGTTGAGGTTGAAAACCGCCTTTTTGGCCTGTACCAGGTTGCCTTCGTAGACGTAGAGCATCACCGGCAGGAACGCCTGGTCAAAATGCACCATACCCTTCCGGTAATCGATATCCTGGCAGCTGAAAACACTCGGCGTCAGCAGCAGGATCAGTAGCGAACGCATTGGAATTTTCATGGTGCATTTTTTTAGTTAGCTAATTGATTCTCTCACAATTGATTGGGATAAAGTTAGCGGCCCTGCGGCCCCGGCCGGGTGATATTAGTCAACCGGGCGTATTGATTTTTATCAGAATCGTTCCACCTCCGCGGCCCGATGCGCAGGGTCAGCCCGTTGACCAGGCTGTTGAAATCCCGGTTTCGCAGGCCCACCAGATCGTCGACGCCGACGCAAAAGCGATAGCCGCTGAAAATGGTCAGGCTGATCTGAGGCGTGAGCACGAACTCCATCCCGAACTCGGGCATGGCGATCCAGAGCGGATCACGCGGATCGTAGCGGTCGGGCGCCTCGTCATCCCAGCTGACGCGCGCCTGCCCGTACGCGGCCCGCATGCCGCCGAACAGGCGCACCTGCGAACTGATCATATGGGTGGCCTGCCCCCAGAGCCCGCCGTAGAGCAATTCGATGTCGTACGCATCGTGGCCCAGTTCGAACTGATAAAGGTTCTGGGTGCGCATCCCGAAAAAGCCGATCGTGTAATGCCGGAAATCGATCCCGCCGCTGACGCCCAGCGAAAGGCTGACGTCGCCGCGCAATTCTCCCATCTCTACCGCCGGCGCCAAGAACTGGCCCCGTACGATCGCTTCTTCCAGCGACTGACCGATCAGCGCTACTGCCGGAAGCATTAAGACCAAAATAACCAGCCACTTTTTCATGGGTTTTCCCGTTTTTGTTCTAACTCCAAGTTAACCGCCTGCGCCGCGGCGAGCCATGATAAAAAACAAAGCGGGAAGTGACAAAAGTCATTGACGGTCAGCCCTTCTTAAAATGAGAAAAGCCGTCGCAAGGGGTGCGAACGGCCTTCATCATTCTCCAAAAACCAAATGTATTTACATAGTCAACCCAAATTGACGTCATTATAGATCACCGGCATCTGCCCTTTCCACCGAGACCATAAGTCATCATTGGTAATCAGGTCGGCCATGAAGTGCGCCACGTTGATGCGGCTGGTTTGCCCCGGGTTGAAGATGGGGCTGCGAGTAGGAGAAGGATGTATGGCGTATTCGGTTACCTCTTGCTCATTGGTCAGCGTATCCGGTCGCACAACCGCCCATTCGATGACCGGGTTGTTTTGCCCGATCTGTGTCCGTAAATAATCGGCCGCCTGCTCATTATCCGCCTGGGGCGGCAGCAGCCGGCGCAGCAGTCCGATGACCATGCCCTGGGCGAACGACACCTTTTCCTGCAGGTCGCGATTGCGGTTGCCCACGGTATTCATCAGGACGTATTTGACGGGGCGTCCGGGTGGGTTGGCTTTCACGGCTTCGCACAACCGACGCGTCGCGTCGGTGACGAGCCGGCGGGGTGGGCCGAATATGCCCTTCCAGGTCAGATTGTGCCCGAGACAGGAAGCGACGGCATGGCAGCCGTCGACGTGTTGAGCCATTTCTTTCTCAGACAAGTCCAAAATGCTGGCTTGGATGACCAATAATTGGTCGTGGTTTTTTACGGCTGCCGGCAATTTTTCGGGTGACCGGACGATAGCCTTCACCTGATGGCCGCGCTGGAGCAGTTGCGCGACCAATAGTTTTCCGGTAGCTCCCGTGGCGCCTGCTACTAGGATAGTCATAAGTTTAATTTTTTGGACATCAGCTAAAAGGCTTCTACGGCTTCCTGATATGCTGTTGCCGTATTGGGATCACCTTTCCCGTCGATTTGCACAAAGTTCGCGGCCGGGACGTCAACCACGGGCACCTGTTTGGCCGAGGCATTGTACGGGTGCTTCAGTTCTTTTTTGAAATCAATTTTTTGCATGGGTTTCGGCCTTTGTTACAAAGCTATTCTCCAAAAGGTATTGGCGCCATGACAGGCGTCACTATCGGAATTATCCTGATCATTCATTACAAAGGCCTATTTTTGGCGAACCATGGAATCATCCACCTTTCAGCTCGCCGGGCAGACCCTCCGGCTGCATCCTTTCCGCGCCGCCTACTGGGTGGAGGCCGGGACCCTGCTTTTGGCCGATCTGCACCTGGGCAAGGCTGCTCATTTCCGGCGCAACGGCCTGGCGGTGCCCAATGGTGTGAGCGAAGGCAATTGGGACCGCCTGCTCAGCCTGCTGGTCGATTTCCGGCCGGCGCGGGTGCTCTTCCTGGGCGATCTGTTTCACAGCGAGTACAACGCGGAGTGGGAATCGCTGGCCGATCTGATTCGGCAATTTGATTCGGTAGCCTTTGAACTGTCGCCGGGCAACCACGATATCCTTGCGGAGGAAGTTTACACGCGCGCCGGGCTGATCGTCCGTCCCGAAGAATACCGGGAAGGTCCGTTTTTATTTTCCCATCACCCGTTGCCGGTTGTGCCTGAGGACGCGTACAACCTGGCCGGCCACGTCCATCCCGGCGTATTCTTGCGTGGGCGCGGGCGTCAGCGGCTGCGACTGCCCTGTTTTTATTTCGGTAAACGGCAGGGACTGTTGCCGGCATTCGGGGCGTTCACGGGCCTGGGGCCGGTAGCGGTGCGCAATGGAGACCGCGTCTTCGTGATCGCCGACGATCGGGTGATCGGAGTAGGACAAGAGTAACCGGGAGCGGTTCAAATCGGGACAAACCCTTGATGATTGAACTTCTTAATAGTGGGTTACCGATGAGATCCCAACGTGTTTTTTGAATACCTCGCGCAATGCCTTGTTATCGGTATATCCGACTTCAAACGTCCCTTCGTTGACGGTCTGAGTCTGAAAAATGCCTGAACCATGTTGAAAATAGACGTCAAGCCGGACTGCGAGAACGCGCCCAAAAAACAACTCCTCCGCGACTTCAGCATCGCTTTTTCGGAAGAGAATATTCCCTTTATCCTCGACCGGGTGACCGACGATATCCACTGGCGTATCGTGGGCGATAAGGTCATTTCCGGTAAGCCGGCTTTCGCCGCTGCCCTGGAGGAGATGAAAGGCGTGAAGACGACCGGGCTGACCATCCACCGCATCATCACCCACGGCGCGGAAGCGGCAGTCGACGGCGAGGTGATCGTGGAAGATGGTAAAAAGTACGCCTTTTGTGATGTGTACCTGTTTGCGGGAGCAAGAGGGGATCGGATTAAAGCATTGACCTCTTACGTGATCGCTTTGTGAGCAGGGCCGGAAGGGGCCGATCATTTTTTTTGGGTATCTTGAAGCGCGAAAGCTTTAAACAAAAAAAGATGCCCTTCGAACTCGAGAAATACGACGATAAAATCCACGCCTTCTGGACATGGTTCCGTACCCAGGAAGCCACTTACCGCGATTTCTTTGAGGAAGAAACCGTCCTCGACAAGGACCTGCTCATCGAAGCGATGAACGACCAGGTGCTAGAGTTCGGGCTTTTCTCCTGGCAGATCAGCGAAGGCGCGAGCCGGCCCTTTCAGTTTATCATCTCACCCAACGGTCATCGCGAGCGGCTGCTGCTGAGTAAATATATCATGAAAGCGGCTCCGGACCTGCCCCACTGGGAGTTCCACGCCGGCAAACCCGCCCGGGACTGGGACCTTCAGCTGACGCTTTTCGATAATTATATGATCGAGCACACCATCGATGCTTCCGCCTGGACGTACCGCCTGCAACCGCACCCGGACGGCGCCGTAACGATCTACCTGCAAGCAGAGAATATCGCGCACCTGGACGCCGAAACGCAACAGGAAGGAGCGGAGCGGGTGGTGACGGGGCTGTTGGGAGAAGAAAACCGAATACACTGGGTGCGCCGCGTCGCATTTGAAACAGCATCGACCGGAGCCAATCCTCCCGCCAATATTACCCAATTGATGAAAGACCTACAGGCCCTGATTGCTTAATTGACCAAATCAATTGCCAGCTTCCGCGCTAACCTCAGCACAAAAAGAAATCGAGCCGTCGTCAACTGCCCCAACCACAAACCGACCTAGCCATGTACGACAAAACCATCGAGACCCTGCCACTGACGCAGCTTCGCAAGCTGCAGGATGAGCGCTTGACGCAACTGGTAAACCGGCTGTATCACCAAACGCCCTTCTATCGCCGGCAACTGGATGCCGCCGGTATCCGGCCCGCCGATATCAGGGGTGTGGCCGACCTGCCCAGGCTGCCCTTCACCAAGAAGGAAGACCTGCGCGAAAACTACCCGTACGGCCTCTTCACCGTGCCGCTAACCGAGATCCGCCGTATCCACGCGTCGAGCGGCACCACCGGTAAGCCGACCGTAGTGGGTTACAACCGGCACGACCTCGACGTATTCGACGAAGTGGTGGCGCGCAGCCTGGTCGCCGCCGGCGCGCGGCCCGGCATGGTGCTCCACAACGCCTATGGCTACGGCCTGTTTACCGGCGGACTGGGGCTCCACGGCGGCGCCACCCGCCTGGGGATGGCCGTGATCCCCGTATCGGGCGGCATGACCGAAAGGCAACTGATGATCCTGCAGGATTTTAAGCCGGAGGTGATCTGCTGTACGCCCTCCTACGCCCAGACCCTGGGCGAAGCGCTGCACAAACGCGGCATCCGGGGCGATGACCTCCACCTGAAATTCGCTATCCTCGGCGCCGAGCCCTGGACGGAGGCGGTGCGCGCGCAGGTGGAGCAGTTACTCGACGTCAACGCAACGAACATCTACGGCCTGAGCGAGATCATCGGCCCCGGCGTATCCCAGGAAGACTACGAAGAAAAAGGCACGGGCAGTTACATCTGGGAGGATCACTTTTTCCCGGAGATCGTCGATCGCGATACCGGCGAGCCCCTACCCTACGGCCAAGAAGGCGTACTGGTGTTCACCACCCTCACCAAAGAGGCGATGCCCCTGCTGCGCTACTGGACTAACGATATCTGCAGCATCTATTACGATCCCGACGCCAAACGCACCCACATCAAGATGAGCGCCATCAAAGGAAGGGCCGACGATATGCTGATCATCCGGGGCGTCAATCTATTCCACACCCAGGTCGAAGCGCTGCTCGAAGACTTCGACCACCTCCTGCCCAACTACCAACTGGTCGTCACCCGCGAAGGGACGCTCGACCAGGTAAAGCTGGCCGTGGAAGTAACGGAAACCTTATTCGAACAACTGGGCCGCGATCGGTTTCTCGACTCCGACCCCGTCGTCGACCTGACGCGTATGCTTCGGCATAAAATCAAGGAGAACATCGGCTTGAGCATGGAGGTGGAACTCAAGGCGTTCGGAGAGATCCCCCGAAGTGCGGGCGGGAAGCTGAGCCGGGTGCGGGATATGCGGGACAGTGGGAAGAACTCGCTTTAGAGATGCTATGTTAGCATCCAAATAGTTCTTTGAAAAAATTGTAGATTAGTA
>CAYQQU010000133.1:0-7365 GCA_964419545.1 uncultured Saprospiraceae bacterium
GCCTCCGGCGCTGCGAATTAAAAAATGCTTACTGCCAAACCGAGAATCGCTGGAAATAAAAAAGAATATTTATGAAATTCTATTATGTATATGTTCTTTTAAGTGAAAAAGATAAACTGCATTATACGGGTTATACCTCTGATTTGCGTAAAAGACTGGAAGCTCATAACAATGGAGAGGTGAAATCAACAAAGGACCGGCGGCCTTTAAAATTACTCTATTTCGAGGGGTGTATCCATCAACAAGATGCCACTCATCGGGAGAAGTATTTGAAGTCCACTTATGGCAAACGATACATCAGGAATCGTCTAAAGCATTATTTCACAGGGTGAACTTATGAGCAGGAGCGAGTGGCGAAAAAAGGCGAGGGCGGTGAGGGACGAGCCGCACGTAGTATTTTTGAAGCTGCGAGCGTTTTATGGTGGAAGGTGCTTTTGAAGCTCCGTCCTTGAGCTCGGGTCCAACAAGGGCGACCGATAGGCAAGTTCTTTGAAGCTGCCTGCAAAAAAGGACATTCGAAAAGTCTGACAATTTTTATCCCGCCTAAGGTATCGACTGTCAGATCAAGTCTTGACTATTACACTTAAAATTTTACAATTCGCCGTGTGAATAGCTCCAACCCCATTTCTCGAACACCGCGAAAGCGGCGGCCTAATTCCCTTGTATTTCTAACTGATTGCTTGTTCTCATTGCGCTGAACGGTTCGGCTAGGCACAGCAGGGGTTCTCATCCATAAACGTGGCCTTACAAATATGCAAAGGCCCGCCGCCATCAGGCGATTTTTTTCGCCTGATGGCGGCTGGTGCCAGTGACGCCTTAATCAAGGTCGGTTCCTCATCAATGCCCCTGTTGACGCCTAGGCACTGTTCTGCGCATTTAAATTACGACAAACTCTCTAAAATTTCCTCTGTTTATCACCTGACTTTCAGCATCATACGATTTTAGGAATGTTTTTGAAAATTTGGCTTTTGATTTTGGGTTCCACTTGAATTCATATGCTTTCAATTTCAAGCCATTTTGTTCAACGTAATCAATTTCTTGTTGCTGCATGGTTCTCCAAAAATGCGGCTTTGCAAATGTCAACTTATAGCTATTTTGTTTTATCCGTTCTGAAATAAGAAAATTCTCCCACAACATTCCAACATCATTCCTTGTGCTTAAATCCCCAAATTCTCCTATCACTGCATTTCTAATTCCATTATCATAAAAGTATATTTTCCGACCTCGCTTTATTTCATTTCGAACATTTCGATTAAATGATCTTAACCGAAAAAGAACATATCCTTTTTCTAGAATATCTATATATCTTTGGACGGTATCTTTTGAAATTGATACCAACTGGCTTAATTCATTATAATTTACTTCGCTACCTATCTGTAAGGCCAACCCTTGAACGAGTTTTTCTAAAATTTCAGGTTTCCTAATTTCTCCATGTGATAGAATATCTCGATATAAATAACTATTCACTAAATTCCTTAATACTTCTTTCTCTTCTCCTCTATCATTATTTATAACCTCTGGGTACATCCCATATATCAATCTATTTTCTAAATCTTGTTGACCTTTCAAATAGCCAACATGATGCTCATATTCTTCCCAACTTATTGGATATAACTTATATTCCCATTTCCTTCCAGTTAATGGTTCATTCAACTCATTGAACAGGTCGAACGATGATGAACCACTTATCCATAACTGAACATCTTTAAACTGATCAATTATAATTTTCAATGTTAATCCGATTCCCCTGATTCGCTGCGCCTCATCTACAAATACAATCTTTTTCCCTCCTATCAATTGGCGTATTCTCTCTGTATTCGGTGTTTCTAGTTCTGCTCGTATGGAAGGATCATCTCCGTCAAAAAACTTATAGTCTTCTCCTTTAAGCTGATTCATGATCAAGGTGGTCTTTCCTACTTGCCGAGGTCCGATGATCATAATTGCTTTGCCTCTACCTATTTTTCCTTGAATGATTGGAGTTATGGTTCTATCTATCATTTCGCAAAAATAACAAAAGGATTTCTAACTAGCCAAATATTATAATTTCGGGCTGTTATATTTTCTAATTATTAACTTGCTTTACCATTTCACGTTGCGCTGAACTAGCTTTTATCGACTAGTCAACGTAATAAAGCCCTACCAACCGTCACCCCAATTTCACCAAATCCCTCAATTCTTCGTTCGAAAATTCACCAATCCACTTCTCACCGGTAGCCACGGTTAGGTCCGCCAGTTCTCGTTTTTGGAGGAGGAGTTGATTGATCTTTTCCTCAATAGTACCTTGGGTGATGAAGCGATGAACCATCACATTCTTGGTTTGCCCAATCCGGTAGGCACGATCCGTAGCTTGTGCTTCTACCGCTGGATTCCACCATAGGTCGTAGTGGATGACATTGGAGGCCGCGGTTAAGTTTAGGCCCGTTCCCCCTGCTTTAAGGGATAGAATGAGCAACCGGGTGCCTCGATTATTTTGAAAATCGTCAACCATTTCATCCCGTCCTTTTCGCGATACGCCGCCATGTAAGAATGGAACTTCCACACCAAATTCAGCGCCCAGCATACGCACCAGCAGCTTACCCATTTCCTGGTATTGGGTGAAGATGAGGGCTTTTTCGTCTTGCTCCAAGATGGCGTTGACCAGTTGGAAGAGTAAGATCGTTTTGCCGGAAAGCTCAGGGGAATCATCCCCTTTCTTGAGAAATTGTTTGGGGTGATTACAAATTTGCTTTAATGCGGTGATCAATTTGAGCACCCTCCCGCGACGGGCGATCCCCTCCGCTTGTTCAATGTCTTTCATGGTAGTGTCAACGACATTCTGATAAATGGCCGCTTGCTCAGCAGTCAATTCACAGAATTGATCTTTTTCTACTTTATCCGGCAAGTCTTTGATGATGGTTTTGTCCGTTTTGACTCTCCGCAGAATGAAAGGTTCGGTCACTTTACGGAAGTGGTGGAGCTGCGTTTGGTCACGCTCTATTTCTATCGGTTTGGCGTATTGTTCTTTGAATTTACTGAGGGTGTCCAGGTAGCCTTTGTTGGCAAAATCGAAAATGCTCCAGTACTCGGTCAAGCGATTTTCAACCGGTGTGCCGGACATGGCAATTTTGATGGGGGACTTGATTTTCTTGACCGCTTTGGTCTGTGCCGTGGTGGGATTTTTGATGTTCTGAGCTTCGTCAATGACCGTAATGAGCCATTTTTGCTTACTCAATTTGGCATTATCTGAACGTACTACCCCGTAGGTAGTAATCACTAAATCTGCATTTTTCAATTCCCCCAAATCTCTATTGGCCCCGTGGTAGACCGCAGGTACCAAGGCGGGAGCGAATTTGAAAATTTCTTTACTCCAGTTGGTAAGCAGGGTAGTGGGTACAATAATCAGTGCTTTTTTCTTCTCCAAATTCCCTGCCTCTTTGAGTTTAAGTAGCAGGGTGATGATCTGTATGGTCTTACCTAATCCCATATCATCCGCAATAAGACTGCCAAAACCGAGTTGTGAATTCTTATACAACCATTCATAACCAGATTGCTGGTAAGGACGGAGCGTTGCTTGGAGTCCTTTCGGCGGTTCAACTTTATCGGAACGACGCAAGGAATCCATCAACAATTGTGTATGCTTATCCAGGGTAACTTTGGCGCCTTGATAGCTCTCCGTAAGGGCAACTTGTAGCAACTGTTGCGCCGTCAGCACCGGTGGATTTTCAATTTTATCAATGAGCTTTCGCACCTCATTTTCATCGAAAAAGACGTATTCGTCATTCATTTTGACAATACCGGAATACTGTTTTAAGAGTTTCAGGAATGCTTCCGGCGTCATCTGTTTGTCGCCAATGGCGACTTTCCACTGGAATCGGAGCATATTCTCCATGCTGATGATGCCGCTTTGAGCGACCATCGCACTTTCGTCTGATTCGAGTGCCATAGAGAGCTGGGGTCGTAGGAGCTTCCGCAAGGCCTTGGGTAGCAGCACTTTGATCCCAAACAGGCGAATGGTCGGCAGGATTTTAAAAAGTACGTCAACAAAAGTCTTGGAATCAAAAAATAACTTTTCGACTCCTTTAGAAGCAATTAGACGGCTGATCTGAGGGAAGTACTCAGACAGCATGGCCATATCGCGTAGGATGTCTAATCGAGCGTGATTGAAAGCATCTTTTGTAAAAAGGTCTTCTAGTGAAAAAGGCGTTTCAAGGGGTTGACTTCGATTTTCGACCGCAATACTCACTTCAAATTGATCTTCCAGATCATCGATTTTAAGCACCGGTACGTAATCTTTTTCAACAATAAAAAACTTGTTTAACCAGAGCTGGATAGCGGTTGGAAATTCCTTGTTTTCAAAATCTCGGAAGCTTTCTAGTGAGCCTGTGAAGAACAATCTTGGCACGGCAAAATCCTGCAACTTCCAATTGAGGGTACCGTGCGTCTGAACCAAATGGCTTAGGAAAATGGAGAGTAAAGCTTGCAACCGGTCGGACGCGACCGGCTGGAAAAAATCTTTATGGACTTTATAATAGAGCAATTCCTGAGGTACTAATTGTTCCAGGGTCGAAAACACCTTTCGTACCGATTCATTCAAGGTGGCGGCCAACCAACGTACGCGATAATTTTTTGAACCGATCCGTAGCATTTGTGGTAAAAAGGCCGATTGTTGGGCCAGCTTTAAAGCGAAGCGATAAGCAAAATATAAGCCGGATAGACTCTGAGCATACTGATGGAGCCGCCCAATTGGGACTTCATCCAGCCATTTAGTTAATGCCTCCAGATTTTCAAAAGAGAGCAGTGATTTACCTTTTACATCTCTGAACGTGGCCTTTACAAAATCCAGTTCTTCATCCAAAAGCAGTTCAATCTCCTCAATGGCATTCATCAGCGGGGCGCCCTCCTCTTGAATGTTCTCTTTTTTATAGCGTTTCAACAAAGACTTGGAGGTCGTGCGGTAAACCTGGGCAAGTACCTTCTTGAAATCACCATGGGGAAAGAAGACCGGATTGTCGGTCAATAGGGTGAGTAATCCTTCCCGGGTATCCGTAATTTCACTAAAGTCTAATTGGTCAATGAGCTGAGCAGTATCCGACAATTTGGATACGTTGGACGGCTCATATTTTTCCCAAAGCATATCTGCCGCCAAAATAGAAACACCCTTTTGACCAGAAGCGGTATAACCAATGCCTTCCAGGCCTTTGAACAGGTCAAATCCGTGTAGTTCAAAGACTAAAAATGGATTTTTATCAATTTCATTGGCCACCAGGTAAAGTACGGCCGCCATATGTTTACAAGGCACTGCCCAATCCGGACAAGAGCAACCACCGGTTATATCATTCCAGCTTTTGGGGAAAAGATGGACTCCGGCTCTTTGACAGTTTTCTTTAAGTTCCTGAGGCAGCGCTCTATTCAAAAGCTGAGATAAAAACAACGGATTACCGGTAACGATCTCAATGATTTTTGCTTTCGCATTAGCACTAAATAATGGAATTTTGAAACCCACCTGATAAGGCCTTGGGCGGCTACCTCGAACCTTTGCCGTGATTTGATTGCCATTGATTGTAATGTCATAGGCCATGCCCTTGTTGGCATACGTTCGTCCACGGGGTAACCGATTGGAATAATCTATATCATTGAGGGCATTGAGCCATTGCTTTCCCCACCAGGTTTTGCCGTAGGTTTTTCTCATATGTGGCTTGTTCGTTTTTCTGAATTCTTTCTTTTTGGAAACGAGTGAATGGGGTGATATACAGCACGTGTGATACTGAGTATTTTTGGAAACTTCAAGATCATGTCAGCCTTCTTTTGAAGGAGTACATACGCTAATTTCGCTAAAACTTATTCGAAAACGAATAATGCCAAAGAAAAAAGCGCCTCTACAGCAATTCCCTATTTGGAAATTATTTTCGAGAATCCAGTTTTTTCCGCGAGCAAATTGAACAGGCCAAGGACCGGGAAATCGCATTACTTGAACAACTGCGTGATCAGAACGAAAACTTAAATCGACACCTCAAAGAGACGCGGGAGGAACATCGAGGTTAGGTTAGGCTCCTGGACGATAAAAGAGAAGAGAAGGGGGGTATTGCCGAGTTATGGTATCTGTCCGTTACCTGAAGCTCTAAACAAGATCGTGTTTTACTTATCTCGGTCCTGCCACCTTTCCGGATCGCGACTCCCATGTATGATCGCCAGGATAAAGACATCGGTATTAACAATCTTGTAGATCAAATTTTACCTAAACCGCTGAACAACCGCGCGACGCATTTCGCCATATACCTTTTAAAAAAGGAGAGGGTTTTCCTCCAACAATTTGAGACTTTCTGACAAATCGGCAAGGAGTTGAAAGCCCGATCCGGATGGTTGTGCTTCGTGGTAGGCGAACGCATCATCCAAGTCCTGCTCTGCTTCGGGCTGGATAATCACGCGGTACGCAGGCATCAGCGGGAAGTATATTCGGCGATGACCTCTCTGGCAGGTCTCCCGACAGAAGGGCCTTCGTCCAAGGCGTCTGCCCGGCGATCCAGCTCTGCCTTCCATTGATCGGATAGCTCCCACTCGTCTACAGCCAGGAGTTCGACCATGTAGTGCATCAACTCGGCCTGTTCGGCCTTGTTAAGCTTGCTGACTTCGGCTTTTAGGTCTTGAATACTCATTATTAATCCCTGCTTTAATGGCAATAGACGATGAATTGGTCATTTTTATAAACAGGAGAAGCTGAATGGTGTGTAACACAAGTTCCTTGTAAAAATTTTTGCTGAGTGCTCAATTTAAAAAGTTGATTTTCAGTAATTAAAAGCGTTTCCTTTCAAGAAAGGATCAGCAAAAATTTTTGTTACACACCACTGAACAGAAAGTTTAGGGGAAGCAGGGAGAATAATTGATCTTTTCAAAAAGATTGGGAGCGGATGGATTTATCCATCCGTAAATGGGAGGGCCGTTCAACGATTCTTCCGGCCTGCCCTGCGGGCTGGCTTTGTTGCTTAGGCGCTCTCCTTGAAGCGAGCTTCGGTCGCTCGCCTAAACAACAAAGCCCCTCCGCTATCGCGGAGAGGCCAGAAGAATCGTTGAGGTCGGGAGCGGATTCGAACCGCCGTACGAGGTTTTGCAGACCTCTGCCTAGCCACTCGGCCACCCGACCGGATTGTTGTTGTCGATTCCGAAAAAAGAACTCTGCCCGAGGCTTTTTTACAGGAAAAGACTGGTAATTGTAATATCCCCAATCGTTTTTGAGGAGGAACGCAAATATAGCGGATTTTTTCTTAACCTATGAATAATTCAGATCAAACTATACCTGAAACAGAAATCAGACGGCGAAAGTTCCCCGCCCGGGGCGGTGGACATATCACTCAAACCCTGCCAGGCGTAGCGCTCCATACCCGGCCACGC
>CAYQQU010000134.1:0-7203 GCA_964419545.1 uncultured Saprospiraceae bacterium
ATTACAACTTTCCCCTTTTTTATGGGCTATTCGCCATTTTCGCCACGGACTATTGCGGGAAATAGCTACGCAAAAAGGTTGTCCCTTCAACTGGGAAATGGTGATCGCCCCAGGCGTCGGTCATGATCATCGCGGTATGGGCGACGCGGTGGCGGAATACCTGGTAAAACAAAAAAGATGATGTAAGGAAATTACCTCGCGGTTAAAAGAAGGAAAACCAAAGCCAATGGAACCAATAAGATGGTCGCTCGAAGCGCAAAGAGAAGCCTTCGCAAACAGAAAATTTCTCGCCACCCCGCTGGCCGGACTGATAGTATGGTTGATCGTTGGAATCGCCGGCATATTTTTACCCATCCAAGCCACGGTATGGATACTCTTCATCGGGACGGGTAGTATCCCCTATCTGGCCATTTTGCTTTCCAAATTTACCGGCGAAAATTTTCTCGCCAAAGACAAACCCAAAAATGAGTTTGATACCCTGTTTTTTTTCACCGTCGGCCAATCGATCTTAGTTTATGCAATAGCCATTCCTTTCTTTTTGATAGATTACAGTTCTTTGCCTTTGACGGTAGGGATTCTGACCGGGACCATGTGGCTTCCCTTTTCCTGGATCATAAAACACTGGATCGGCATTTTTCACGCCATAAGTCGAACGATCTTGGTAGTAGGTCTTTGGTATATTTTTCCCGATCTTCGATTTATCATCATACCGTTTGCCATCACAATAATATATTTTGGAACAATTATCATCTTAAAATACCGTCAACCCGGATTATTTATAGGCTCTTCGTCATGACGATTGCCAGGCTTGCGTTCGTACCGGCGGACGATAAGCTGTCTGACCATTCACCGCCCATTTTGTTCAATTCACCGAGAATTACCCGCCGTCCCAGCCGGTATTGCATCACTTTTGTATAGGAATAAAACCAAAAGTTGTGCAATTCAACATCCTGCTTTTGCTGAGTCTTGTTTTGGGTGTTTCCGCCTTACCGGCTCAATCGCCCGCCGGAAAAGAAGTCTTTTCACTTAATAACCTGGAGCACGCCTGGTCCTACGCCATTGCCCACAATCCCGATCAGCGTATTTTCGAGCTAAACCGGCAACGGGCGCAATCCGAATACAAAACCGCCAAAAGTTATTTGTGGCCCCAGGTACACGGTACTTTTACCGGACAGATCAATACCAGCCTGGCCACCACGCCCCTGCCGGGAGAAATTTTTGGCCAACCCGGGGAAACCATAACGGCCCAATTCGGGCAGGAATACGTCTACAACCCGGGTATCCACATCTCCAAACAATTTTTTGATTGGCAAAGCAACGCAAGGGCCAAATTGGCCGGGCAAAACATCGAGCTGGTCGCAACAGAACAAGAGGCTTACGAACAGAGGCTGCGAGAGCAGGTGGCGGTCTATTACTACACCGGGCAGGTGGCGCAAGCCGCCATCGCGATCAATCAAAAAGATCAGCAGCTCGCCGACAGCATCGTTTTGCTGATGGAACAAAAATTTGCCGAGGGCCTGATCGACGCCATCGCCCTCAACCAATCGCACATCAACGCCAATAACATTCAACAAAACCTCAGCGCCAACCAGACCCTTTGGCAACAATGCCGGCGACAGCTTAAAGACCTGTTGGGTTTACCTTCGGACGTCCGCATCCAACTCCCCGACCTTGAGCTGGATGCTCCCGCAATGACTACCGCAGCCATTGCCTTGCAGCCGGATAAAAACCTACAGGTTCAAGTCATCCATCTCGAAAGCGCCAAACTCAGTCTGAACCTGCAGAAAACAGCGAAACTGCCCATCTTTTCCCTCAATGCCTACTATGGCCAGCAGCAGTTTCGAGATCATTTCGGCTTTTCCCTATCCGGGGAGGATTGGAGTCCGTACAGCTACATCTCCCTTGGCGTCAACGTACCCATTTTTACCGGATTTGCCAACAGCAGCAAGGTCCAGACGGCTAAAATTGAATTGCAGATCGCCGAGGAGCAATATGCCATCGCCCGGCGACAGCGGGCCAATCAGGACGAGCTCCTGCTGCGATCGTATCAGAACAGCCTCGATGTCGTACGCTCGACCCGGAACAACTATCAATTGTTTGAGGCCAATCGCAGGTTGTCAGCACAAAAACTTCAGGAAGGCCTGATCAGCATGGATGCATATTTCCGTGTATTCGAAGATTACCTGAAGGCTGAAAACGCCTACCTGAACGCCCTGAACGAAATGTATGGACATTATGCGAGTATCGTTTCCCGACAATTTTAATAGCCATTGGTGTTTGGCCCAATTAATCAGCCCTTTTCGGACGCCGAAGACCAATTCAACAACATATTATCACCAACCATGAAGAATCCATTATTCCTGTTTATGCTCGGGAGCCTGATCGTCCTTAACTCAGGCTGTACCCCCGAACAAACGACAACGGCCAAACGGAAAGACATCGTAGATGCAGTATTCGCAACCGGACATATTGCAATGGAAGATGAATACCTCGTGACGGCCGGCGTGGAAGGCTATATCGAAACCGTCTTCGTCAATGAAGGAGATAGCGTACACCGGGACGAAGCCCTGTATGCTGTCGCCAATGAGGTGACTGCCGCCCAGCTCGCCACTGCTCAAGCCAACTACCAGGACGCCCAAAAAAGATTGGAAGAACATGCCCCGCAAATTCGGCAGTTGGAAGCGCAGATTCAACCGGCCCGAAAAATGGTTCAGACCGATTCTATCAACCTGGAACGTTATCGCAAATTGGTCAAAACCCAGGCGGTCTCTACCCTGGAGTATGAAAGAGCCCAGTTACAATACGCCTCTTCGCTTACCAACCTGCAAGTACAACAGGCCGCGCTCGAAGAGCTGGTGCGCAACCTGGAACTCAATGTCGAAAATGCCCGTCATCAATTGACCATCCAACGGGAAAACAACGACAACTACTTCCTGTCCAGCGCCATCGACGGCCTGGTTTTGCATCAGTACAAGCAAAGTGGAGAATTGGTAAGAAGAGGGGAAACCGTAGCCAAAATAGGAGGCGGCCCCTTTCAAATCCGGCTATTCATCGCTGAAGAAGATATCCGATTCATCCGGCTGGGACAAAAAGCACTGATTACGCTGAATACCGACAAAGAAAAGATCCGGGTAGCGCGGGTGAGTAAAATCTATCCGGCTTTTGACCAGCAGGAACAGTCCTTTGTGATAGAAGCCCGATTTGATGAAACACCCGAGGGAATATTAGCCGATACGCAACTGAAGGCCAATATCATCATTGCCGAGAAAGAGCAGGCCCTCGTCATTCCTTCGGCTTACCTGACGGAGACCGATAAGGTGCAGCTTCCGGGACGAGACACCCTGCAGACCGTCAAACTGGGTATCCATAACATTGAATGGACAGAAATACTGGAAGGGCTCGAAGAAGGACAGACCATTATTTTACCCCAAAACACCTGACCCAGTGAGTACCCGCACGAATTACAAAATTGCATTGACGCATCTGACCTCCCGGGTAAAACAGATACTGGTCGCTATGCTCAGCGTAACCTTCGGCGCCAGCATGTACGTTTTTATGAACAGCTTCATGTCGGGCGTCAACGACACCCAAACGGAGATGGCGTTCAGCACCCTGGCGCATATCCGTATCTACAAGGACCTGCCGCCCGACGATACCAATATCCTCAAAAAGATCGTTACTGACAACCAGGTGGTCAATCTGCGCAGCCCCCGGATCATCCAATACACCGAAGGCATCGACCATGCCGGTGAGGTCATGGCTTTCCTGGAGAAACAGGAAGAGATAACGGCCGTTGCGCCTCAGGTCAATATCAACGTTTTTTTCAGGAACGGCCCCACCAAAGTAAATGGACAGCTATCCGGCATCGACGTAACCAGCGAAGAGAAACTGTTTAAAACCAGTACTTACCTCAAAGAAGGAGACTGGGCTGCCTTACAATACCGTTCCGACGGTATTATCCTGGGCATCGGTTTAGCGCGGAAGCTGAGTTTAAAACTGGGCGATAGCGTGGTGGTCACCACCGGTGACGGCCTGACCCGCACTTACAAGGTCATCGGGATCATTGAAACCACACTTGCCGGAGTGGACAATGCCAAAGCTTACATCAAGATCAGCGCCGCCCGTCAGCTTTTATCCAAAAACCCGGATTACGTTACCGATATTCAGGTCAATCTGGAAGACTATACCCGTGCGCGCCAGGTTGGGGATCGACTGGGTCGCGTCCTTCCTTATAAAGTAGAAGCCTGGCAGGTGGCCAACGGCCAGTTGGAAGCCGCCAATCAGTTGCGCGACATTATCGCCGTTGCGGTATCTCTTACGATTTTATTGGTTGCCGGTTTTGGCATTTACAACATCATGAACATGACGGTCAATGAAAAGATCCGGGAGATCGCCATCCTGAAAGCGATGGGTTTCAACAGTAAGGACATCGTTCAGATCTTCCTCACCCAATCGGTGATCATCGGTTTTTTTGGCGGCCTGATCGGATTGGGCTTTGGGTATATCGTAGCCCGTGCGGTGAATAACGTGCCTTTTCAGATTGCTACGCTGGAGACTTTGCCCATGAGTTTCCGGATTCAGGACTATGTTATGGCCTTTGCTTTTGGCCTGATCACCACCTTTATCGCCGGCTATTTACCGAGCCGGAAAGCAGCTGGGGTCGATCCGGTGAGTATTATTCGAGGGTAAGGTGAACTCCTGGAAAATCAACAAAAAGTCTATTATCCATGAATAAAACAACTGCGTTAACAGTAAAACATATCAACAAATACTTCCACGAGCCGCAGACCTTTCAGGTGCTTAAAGACATCAGCTTTGAGGTACAGCCGGGAGAGTTCCTGTCGCTCATTGGAAAATCCGGCTCCGGGAAATCCACCCTCCTTTATATTCTTTCCACTATGGACACGGATTATCAGGGAGAGCTATTTATCAACGGCCAGCTGCTGACCGGCAAGAATCAAAATGAATTGGCGGCTTTTCGCAATAGCCATATCGGCTTCGTCTTTCAGTTTCACTATTTGCTGCCCGAATTCAGCGCATTGGACAATGTGATGTTGCCTGCACTGAAGCTGAATCGGAAATCCAAGGAGGAAATTCGCGAGGATGCTTTGCAAAACCTGGCTTTACTGGGATTGGGAGATCAGGCGATGAAGCCCGCCAACAAGCTCTCCGGTGGGCAGCAGCAGCGCGTAGCCATCGCCCGCGCGTTGATCAATGAACCGACCATCATCATGGGCGACGAACCCACCGGTAACCTGGATTCCAAAAACACCAAAATCGTTTTCGATATTTTCCGGGACCTGGCCCGGGAGCGGGGCCAGACGATCATCGCGGTGACCCATGATGATGAATTTGCTTTGAATAGTGATCGCATTATTGAATTAGAGGATGGCGTCTTGATCAACGGCAGTCAAAATTAACCCGGATTATTCATGCATTCCTCTATTGCCGCCCGCCATTCTACCCCGCTCACTCACCGTATCCAGGGGGGCAATTACAACCGCCCGTAGAAAGATAACTCCTTCGGCTCGCCAAACGGCATGCCGTACTTACCATCCACTTTCACTGCATTTTTATCGAACGTAAAATCGTAGGTGATCGAATGCGGCGTTTCGGTAAAATAGACTTTCGCCCGGTAGGTCCGCTCCGATATCCAGGCGCCGGTAGCGGCGGTCTGTAATTCTCCGAATTTGCCGTAGTAGAAATACCAGATCTTGCCCCTTGCCATCGAGCGATATCCGATAGGCAATTGGAATGTTCCTTTTTCATTCTGCAGGGTCAGCCTTTTTTCCGGGCCGGCCAGGTCAAATTGCAGGGTTTGTATTTTCAAAGGATTTTCTTCCATTCGGTAAATACTCCCGGAAATACTTTCGGCCATGGCCGCGTATTCCTCCCCTTCCACCCCCGACAGCGCAAGTTTTTGCAGCTTTTGTTCCAATTCTTTGCGGGCTGTGGGGTTTTCCGGTAATGGTTGATCCTCCATGGCGGGAAGCAGGTGTTCCCAAACCAGGTTGAGCAGTCCCTGCAGGTCGTATGTACCGGCGGTCATGACGACCACGGCTTCCTGGTCGGGCAGCACCACGCAGAATTGCCCGAAGGCCCCGTCGCCCCGGTAAGCATGGTGGCGGCACCGCCAGAATTGAAACCCGTAGCCTTGGTCCCAGTCGCTTTCCGGATTGCTGCCGTTTGAAACCTGAAAAGAAGTGGCTTGCTCAACCCAGTCGGCCGGAACAATCTGCTCCCCCTCCCATTTTCCTCGCTGCAGGTAAACCTGTCCGAATTTGGCAATGTCCTCGGTTTTCAGGTTCAGCCCCCAGCCGCCGGTGCTGATGCCCTTCGGATCGGTTTGCCAGGAAGGCGGGTCGATCCCCAGCGGGTCGAAAAGCCGGGCTTGCAAGTATTCCACCAGGTTTTTTCCGGTCTTTTTATGGATGATGGCCGACAGCATGTAGCTGGCGCCGCTATTGTAGGTAAATTTGGTGCCGGGTTTGTGTTCCACCGGCAGGGCCAGGAAGCTTTTGACCCAATCTTCACTTTCTCTCCGGAATTTTCCGCTGCCGTCTTTTTGCTGCCCGGTATTCATAGTCAGCAGATCGCGGATGCGCATATTTTCCAAATTGTACCCGACTTCCGCTGGCAGCTTTTCCGGGAAAAAAGAAATAACCGGATCGTCCAAACTCAGCAAGCCTTCTTCAATGGCCAGACCAACCGCCGTGGAGGTAAAACTCTTACTGAGGGAATACAGCCAGTGGGGCGTTTCAGCCTGGTAAGGCGACCACCAGCCCGCCGCTATGGTCCGGCCATACCGAAGGATCATCAGGCTGTGCAACGCATCCGGGAGCTGGGTCTCCAAAGCTTCGATGAACGACAGGATGGCCGAAGAAGGAACGCCCCGGGCTTCCGGAGTGGACGGCGCCAGGGGTTCTGGGGGGTCAAGCGGTTCGGGAGACTGGCAGGCAGCCAGGAACAGGAGGAGCAATAACTTTTTCATTGGAGTGAATGTAAAAAAATTTAATTCCCCTTCTCCCCTTATCCATTCAGTTTTTATTCTTGCCTGGCGGCGGTGGGATCAACGCTTTGTTGCCTTCAATCCCAACGAACATTCCCCACTCCTTTCCGTTGCAACTGGCAAAAGTTAACAGCATCCAATTTAAGAGCTTGTTTGGAGGTAGTGCTTTTGAAGCGAAAAACTCAGATTTTGGG
>CAYQQU010000135.1:0-7153 GCA_964419545.1 uncultured Saprospiraceae bacterium
ACCCAAAATCTGAGTTTTTCGCTTCAAAAGCACTACCTCCAAACAAACTCTAAGGCATATTCCAGGTAGGCCAAACCGGTTTGACACCGCCTTTTTTAATTTAACCCGGATTAGTCATGGGCCTTCGTCGGGAGCAGCCAAAGTGGTTGCCAGGCTTGCGTTCGCGCATGAAGACAACAGGTAAGCGCTCTGGCGGCGAGCAGGCATATCGAGGCAGGGTGAGTTAGCGGAGCAGCATGTCAGTCAATTCGGCTTGGCAATAGAATAATCGGTGGTGGGTAAAATTAGTGGCTAGCTGTTGCCGAACAAAGGAAACAAGGCTTTTAAAACTTTATAAACCCAGGTTTAACCCACCACCAATTAATCTATGGATAATCCGGGTTAGCACAGCGATTCTCGGTTTGGCAGTAAGCATTTCTTAATTCGCAGCGCCGGAGGCGCAAGATATTGGTAGATTGTTTCGAAAGATTGGTGTGTAACACGAGTTCCTCATAAAAATTTCTGCTGAAAATCACATTTAAGCAATTGATCATCAATACAAAACAGGAGTTACACACCACAAGGGGCTGCCGTGCCGAGGTACGGAATATTCGCTGCATGCCGACCATCTTTCCTATTCCCTACCTCCGGCACGGCAATCATTGCAAACGAAATAGGCTACCGGTAGCTAGTCCCGCTAGGACGAGAGCACAACAATGTTTCAGACCGAGAATTGCTGGGGTTAGCATGTTTGGAGGGGCTTTGTCTTGACAATCAACAGGTCGGGGGAGCTGGCAATCTCTGCGGATTGACTCTGAAGTAGGGCCTTATCTTGGCGGAAGCGTTTTTTTGATAAGAATGAGGAAAATCATCAGAAGGGGACGAAAAAGGTAATAATTTCACTCTTTGGGCAAAAAGACTCAAGATGAAAGCTTCCCATGAAAACGATATGTATACGGCCCGTTTAGTAAGGCTACAGGATAGTAAAGAAACGGAAGAGCCGTTCTTTTCCGCGTGTGAAGGTGGTGAAGCGCCGTTTTTTCAACCGAAAAGTTTTGATGCCGCCCAACAAGTTTCCGCAGCGGACGGGGGGCAGGGTACATCTTTTGCGATTCAGCCCGATTCAGCGCACGAAAAAATCAAAACGGTACCAAGTAATACGGTGGCCCAAAGACAGGAAGAAGAGGAGGAAGAAACTTTACAGCCTAAGCTGGAAAGTCCAAAACGAGCTCAAACAGAAGCATTCTTTCGACAGACGAAACCGGTTTTCAGGAAAGCTGAAGGTGATGTCTCCGTCGTTTCGCGGGAATTAAGTTCGCAATTGAACCGCAATAAAGGCAAAGGCAGGCCGTTACCTGAATCCACACATGCCTTTATGAGCAACGCCTTCGGTGCTGATTTCAGCGATGTGAAGGTCCACACCGGAAATGAGGCCGTCAAAATGAATAAAGCGCTGGGAGCAAAAGCATTTACGCACGGAACGGATATTTACTTCAACCGAGGAGCCTATCGACCGGATGCTTCGACGGGTAAGCAATTGCTGGCACACGAACTGACGCACGTCGTTCAGCAAAGGAATGAGCCTGCTGAAACTATGACAATGGGAGCCGATGCCCCCATAATCCAGCGGTTCGGTGCGGGGCCCCATGCGCAAATAGAAGAATCGATACTGTCGGGAACGATGCCTGAATCGGAGATCCGGGAAATAACCTTCGGAAGCTGGCAGACGGATATGAATCAGATCAGCCTGCTCAAACCTATTTTAAATAAAGTGGTCATCGTCACGGATGAGGATTTATTTGAAATCGTGCAGGTCCTTGCGGAAGCAAAGTTCGATCACCCTGGAAGCAGGGCAGTCAGTGGTGGAATGAGCCAATCGCGTTTTGGCAATTACGATCCGCGACAACATTATGACAACCCCTCAGCGCCTGGGCAATTATTGGAAGAGGCAGCCATTCCTGCTTACATAACGAATACAACGGATTACCTCAAAGCGGTGCTGCGAACGGCTTTGTATTTCGGCAGGAACAGAGCCGGTCGAGAATACTACGGAAGAGGGTTGCATATTTTACAGGACTTTTTCGCGCATTCCAATTTCGTTGAGATCGCCATTAATTTGCGAACACAAGAAAACAGGGAAGAGACTTTCGCCGGTACGGTAAAAGAAGGGCAAGAGGAAAGGTATCGATTAGCAACAGGGATTTTCGAAACGATAGATACGACGATCAGTCTCTTAAAACTACTGATTAATCACCTGAAGAAAAAATCACCTCCCGGTCAGATCCTATCTACCAGTGATAAGATCTTAATCATTCTGCTACGTAGGAAATATCCTGAATTAGCAGATAATTACCTGAGATTTAAGACCGGAATGCATATGCTAAAAGAATCCATACCCATACCGTTTGTAGTTGAGCAATTATTGCAGACAATTGAAAGAATTAAGCAGGTCTTGCTTGTTTTTCTCACTCAAAAGTTGAATGAACTAACCAAGAACCTGGCGAAACATTCCGGAACGGGCCCCCAACCTTCCCATTCCAAATTGAATAAAGACGATCAATCGATGCCGCTGTTTTCCGTCGCAGCAGCATTAGCCAAAGAGGCGGTCGGCGGCGTCCATAAAGCAATGCTGACAGCTTGGACGCGCTCCACGGAATACCGGCGATTGCACAACAGCTGGATCGCAAGAGAGTATGGTATAAGCCCTAGCTCGGAGGATGCTGATTTAAGTAGCGCGTCCGGTGTAGATATTGAAAGCGCAATGGCGTCTGGTCCGCTATTCCCCACCGCACCTTCTGATCTTTCTGCCCTTAGGGAAATCGAGGCGGAGGTGCTCACTCAGGTGGATATATACACCCAACACCCGGATGAAGCTAGTTGGTGGCATACTATTGTAAATAGATTCATTTAAACGGGGTTATTCATGGATTAATTCTGGGTTTATGCTACGGGCCAAAAATCCCAAAGGGAGGCTCCGGAAGCTGGGTTTTCCAATCAAAATGATTTTCTCCAAACATTTTCAGGTATTCCGAATAACATTAAAACACGCCATTCGCATGTCCATCCCCATTCGACCTCGCCAACTACAGGCTGTCGGCCAGGCTTTGCAGGCTGTCTTTCAGGAACAGCAATTCGCCGACCAGGCCATCGCGGCGCAACTGCGCGCCGGCCCGGACTGGACGGATGAAGAACGGGCGTTTATCGCCCAGACAACCTACGGCGTCGTCCGCTACTACCGATTGCTGACCACTTTACTGGGGCGGCATCCTCAGCGACCGGAGGATTGGATACGGTTGATCGCCTTTTTACTGGTTTTAGAAAGCCGGCGCCTGCCCCGCTGGGAAGAATTCCGCGGGCTCCATCCATCAGACCTGCAAAAGCGGGCCGCTGTTTTGCGCCGCGACCGGCGCCTGCGCGAGTCGATCCCGGACTGGCTCGACGATCTGGGCGCACGCGAACTGGGCGACCGCTGGTCCGCCACCATTGCGGCGCTCAACGAGCCGCCCCCCACCGTGCTGCGGACCAACCGGCTGAAAACCACCCCGCAAGCGCTTCAGGCGACGTTACAAAAAAGCGGCATCGCCACCGAATTGCTACCGCCCGACGGCCTGCTCGTCACCGAGCGACGACACCTGTTCTCCACGCCATCCTTTCAGGCAGGAGCGTTCGAATTCCAAGATTATTCCTCCCAGCAAGTGGCGCCCTTCCTGCGTGTCGCTCCGGGCCAGACGGTAATCGACGCCTGCGCCGGTGCGGGCGGCAAAACGCTCCACCTGGCCGCCCTCCTCGAAAACCGGGGCCGGCTTCTGGCGCTGGATACCGACACCCGCAAGTTGGAAGCCCTGCAAAAGCGGGCCCGCCGGTCCGGCGCTTCCAATATCATCGTACGGCCCATCACCGGCGCCAAAGTGATCAAGCGACTCGACGGGGCCGCCGACCGACTGCTGCTCGACGCCCCCTGCTCCGGACTAGGCGTTTTGCGGCGCAATCCCGACGCCAAATGGCGCCTGGCGCCCGAACAGCTCGCCGCCCTCCGCGAAACCCAGACCTACCTCCTCGATTACTACCCGCGCATGCTCAAACCCGGAGGGCTGCTGGCCTACGTTACGTGCAGCATCCTGCCCTCGGAGAGCGAACAGCAGGTGAAGCGCTTTCTCTCCGAACGGAGCGAGCAGTTTACCCTAATCGAAGAAAAGCGGATCTGGCCGCAGGATAGCGGTTACGATGGTTTCTACATGGCTTTGTTCCGAAAGGAGGAAAGTTGAAATTGGAGCGTATCCCGAAGCTTCCTTAACCCGGGTTAATCCTCACCGAACCGCCGGCGCACCTCCGCCAGGTCCAGCCCGAGCGCTGCGACCACTTCCGGCAGCAATTCATCGAAGTCGGCCGCCGCCAGGCGCCAGCTGCCCAGCGCTTCCGGCGTAAATACAGCGTACGGATCGCCGCCGTTCTTTTCCTGCCAGCGCAGCCCTTCTCCCAGGCTGCGCGACCAGTGGGCGACCTTTTCTTCCCGCGACAAGCCCGGATAGGTCTCTTGCCAGAACCGATTGACCTGACGTCCCAGCTTTTGCAGGTCGCGTTTGATTTTATCGTTGTTGTCGCTCATTATCAGAACAAGTTACGGGATTACGCCAAAAAGGCGGCCAATAAGCGGTGAAAATGATGCACCGCCGGTTCTTCTTTCACCGAATACCGGCCCCGGTCGTAGAAGCGAGACCGAATGCCGAGTTGTACGCTTTCGACGACAGCTTCGTCTTCCAGCTCGGTCTGATCGATGCGGTTGACCTGCCGGTTCTTCATCGCATCCGCAAAATAGTACGTCCGGAACCGGACCCGCGTACGTGCGTGACTGAGCGGCTCGACGACGTTCAGCGACAGCCCCCAGGGGTAGAAGTTGAACATCAGGTTGGGGAACAAAAAGTAATAATAGGCGTAGATGCGCCGCCCGTGGTCGGGCCAACCCTCGGGAATATCGTGGCAGGGTTCTCCTTCCTCCGCCAGGCCGAGCTGCAGGCTGCAGTAGGGAAACAGCTCGTACCCGTAGCTCCCCGCCGTGATCGCCTGGTTGAGCGCCGGATGCACAAAAGGGATGTGAAAGCCTTCCAGGTAGTTGTCGCAATACAACGCCCAGTTGGCTTCGATATAATAGTCTTTGGTACCCTCCTCCGAAAAACGCAGGGTATCCAGAGGCATCCAGCCAACGCGGTCGAGCATGGGCTGGATCATCTCCGAAAACGGCGCCCTGGGCTGCAGGCTGACAAACAAAAGCCCCAGCCATTCGGCGAAAGGCACGGCGGATAGATCGTCGGCCGCGGTAGGAAAGTTGTCGACCTGCTCGAAGCCCGGCATGCTGCGAAACTGACCGTCGAGCCCGAAGCAGCGACCGTGGTAGCCGCACCGCAACAAGCGCCCCTGTCCCGGTTTTTCCACCACTACCTTTCCCCGGTGGGTACACACGTTCGACAGGCAGTGCAGCCCGCCCGCCCTATCGCGGGTAAACAAGAGCGGTTCGTCGAAAACGCCCGGCAATAAGGTGAAAGGATACTGGGCGGTCGGCGCTTCCACCACGTCGGCGTCCGCCGCATATTGCCAGGTAGCGGCCAGTACTTTCTCTTTGACCTCGGTAAAAACCTCAGGTTGGCGATAGAACCAGCCGGGCAGGGTTTGCGCCTGCCGGATATCCGATTGGATGTCCAGTTTTTTCATAATAAATTTGGCGTTTTTATTGGGTTCCCCGCAAAGGGCTTTTTGCCCTTCAGTCGACGGGGAAAGCCGATCAACGGCCTACGGTGCAAAAATAATAGGTCCGGGCGGAAGGTTGATCCCATTTTTTGCATCAAGGAGGCTGCGACAAGCAAAAGACTTGAACCCTTTTTTTCATTAAACCGGATATTATGAAAATTCGCGTCCTTACTGCGCTCGCGCTCATAGCGCTGACCCCGGCCGTGAGCGCCGCACAAAACCTTGAATTCACGGACCTTGCGGCGATGAACAGCTCTCGCTTCGGCCACGGGTACGACACCGACGGCTCCAGCATTTACGTTGCCAACGGCAGCACCAGCGGCATGATCTTCCCGGCCACCATCGAAAGCTACGATCCGGCGACCGGCGTCTGGGAAGAGATCGATATGGCGACGTCCCCCAGCACCTTCGGAGGGGCGGCCTCCTACGAACCGACCGGTCAGCTCATCATTCTCAACGGCAGCTTCTCGTTCGGTGTTTATAAGACCTCAATTGAAGGCGTCGACCTCGCCACCGGCGATCAGGATTTCGTTTACAACAACCCTTACCCCCGCAGTTACGCCGGCGTCGCGGTGATCGACGACCTCATTTACGTAGTAGGCGGCAACGGACAAAACCAGTTCGGAAATATCGACTATCTGGATGACCTGCTGGCTTTTGACCCGGTAGCCAACGAATGGTCCGAGCTCGCCCCCATGCCCGAAGGAAGAGAAACGCGAGCGGTGGCCGTCGACGGTCAGCTCTACGCCCTGGGCGGCTTCGACGGTTTCTCTTTCTCCGACCGCATCGACCGGTACGATCCCGCTACCGACACCTGGCAGGCCGCCGGCTCTCTTCCCAGCCCGCTATCGGCCTTCGCCGTAGCCAGGCAGGGACGGTACATCTGGCTGCTGGGTGACTTCCAAGCGTATACCACCATCCTTCGTTACGATACGGAAACACAAAAAACCGAGGCGTTCAGCGGGGAAAACTTCGCCGGCATGCGCCACGGCGGCGCGGCGGTGATCGGCGACTCCTTATACGTTTTCGGCGGTCAGTAGGAGAACACCAATTTCGACCGCCTCCAAAGCGCTTATATCGGCGACCTGACGCCTGTCTCCGAGCTGGGCGACAAAGTCGACTTCCAGGTTTTTCCCAACCCTGCCGTCGGGCCGGTTCACCTGCGCCTGCCGCCGGGAGAACAGATCGACCTGCTGGAAGTCTTTGACCAACAAGGCCGGCTCATCGCCCATGCCCGCGGAGAAAATATCGATGTGCTGGACCTCGATACCGCCGGATTGTATACCTTGCGGGTAAGAACCACATCCGGAAAATGGGCGATGCGACGGGTGACGGTGCTGCCCTAAGAGCTTGTTTGGAGGTAGTGCTTTTGAAGCGAAAAAACTCAGATTTTGGGTTCTCCCGAAGGGATTTTTCCGGCTCATAGCAGCGC
>CAYQQU010000136.1:0-6925 GCA_964419545.1 uncultured Saprospiraceae bacterium
GGTTGAGGGGGAGGGGGAGGTTGAGGTTGAGGGGGAGGGGGAGGGGTGGGAGGCGATATCCTGGGGGCTATGACCGCGGATAAAAAAATTCCTTAAAGACGGTATGGTGCGGGGATTCGTCCGAGCAATGACAGGAAAGACTGCGGAATAGCTTTTTGTGTCCTTTCTTCCGTTCCGAGATGGGACGGTCGCGCCGCTTTCGTCATAGGCTGCCGGCGCCTACCGAACCAGTTGCAGCTTCATGCGGGCAATGCGGTCTTCCAGCTTTTCGGAGCTGAGTCTTTCCCGGAGGCGATCGACGATGATGGGGAAGCTGAACGGCGTGGCGCGGTCGGGGCGGCTGAGCACGATGCGCTGGCCGTCGATGCGGCTGAGGGCGTTGCGCAGGCGCGCTTCTTCGAGTTGGAAGCTCATCACCTCGTCGTAGGCTTCGAGCAGGAGCAGGTTGTTGGGTTCGTAGTCGCGGAAGACGTCGAAGAACAGCTGGGAGGACGACTGCAGGTGTCGTTCCTTTTTCGGTTTGCCGGGATAGCCTTTGAAGACGAGGCCGGCGATGCCGGCGATATCCCGGAAGCGGCGCTTGGCCAGCTCGGCGGCGTTGATGCTCGCCTCGATGTCGCGCTGCAGGTGATCGGCGGCAAACAGCCCTTCTTCCAGGGCTTCTTCGATGGGGATGGGCGTATCGGAGAGCAGCTCGAAGCCGTAGTCGTTCATGGCGATGGAAAAGCTGATGGGGCGTACCTGAGAGAGGCGGTACGCGATCAGCGAGCCCATGCCTTCGTGCACGTAGCGCCCTTCGAAGGGATAGATGACCAGGTGGTAGCCCTCGCGGCTCGGAAAATATTCGATCAGCAACTCTTCGTTGGTGGGGATGCCGGAGCGCTCCGCCTGCAGGGCGAATAGCGGCTGCAGCATTTCCAGTTCGGGCTCGGTGGCTACGCCGCGCGCCACCTGGTCCATCTGTTGCCGCAGGTATTTGCCCAGCTCAGAAGAGAGCGGCATACGGCCGCCCAGCCAGGCCGGTATTTTTCCGGTTTTTTTGTTGCTCTTTTTCACCTGCACCATCATCTCCTTGATGCGCACCAGCTCGAGGCTGCGGCCGGCAAACCAGAAGACGTCGCCGGGTTTGAGCTGGGCGATAAACCATTCCTCGACGGCGCCGATGCGCTTGCCGCTCACGTACTTCACCACCAGGTTGCCGTCGCTGGTGATGGTGCCGATCTGCAGGCGGTGGCGCATGGCGATGCGGCGGCTGTTGACGCGGTAGACGCCGCTTTCTACTTCCACCTTTTTGTACTCTTCGTAAGCGCCCAGGGAGGCGCCGCCGGTGGTGATGAAGTCGAGGCACCAGGCCCATTCGTCATCGGTCATGGAGGCGTAGGCGTAGGTGCCGCGTACTTCGGGCAGGATCGCTTCGGGGCGAAAACCTTCCGAGACGGCCAGCGTCACCAGGTATTGCAGCAAAACATCAAAAGAGCGGATGTAGGGAATGCGGCTCTCCAGCCCTTTGGCTTCGATGGCCTGGCGCAGCGCCGCGGCTTCCATCAGCTCCAGCGAGTGGGTAGGCGCGAAATAGATGCGGCTGCGCGCGCCCGGCTGGTGGCCCGAGCGGCCGGCCCGCTGCATGAAGCGCGCCACGCCTTTGGGGCTGCCGATCTGTACGATGGTCTCCACCGGCCGGAAGTCGACACCCAGGTCGAGCGAGGAGGTGCAGACCACCGCCTTGAGGATGCCCCGGTGCAGGGCGTCTTCCACCCAGTCGCGCAATTCGCGGTCGATGGAGCCGTGGTGCATGGCGATGGCGCCGGCCAGGTCGGGCGCGACCTCGAGCAGGCCCTGGTACCAGATCTCGCACTGGGCCCGCGTATTGGTGAAGATGAGGGTGCTTTGACTTTGTTCGATGATGGGCACGACCTTGGTCAGCAGCGTCTTACCCAGGTGGCCGGCCCAGGGAAAGCGCTCGATCTCGTCGGGGAGGATGGAGGCGACCTCGATCTGCTTTTCGATATTGGCGCGCACCACGGTATAGTCGCCCTGGTGGTAGGTTGCTCCCAGCAGCACCTGCAGCGCTTCTTCCATATTGCCGACGGTGGCGGAGATGCCCCAGGTGCGCAGCCCGGGCAGCATGCCTTTGAGGCGGGAGAGAGCCAGCTCCATCTGCACCCCCCGCTTGGAGCCCAGCAATTCGTGCCATTCGTCGACGACCACGCACTTCAGGTCCTGAAACAGCTTGGGATAACCCTTGGAAGCCAGCAGCAGGTGCAAGCTCTCGGGCGTGGTGATCAGCAGCTCCGGCGGCTTGCGCTTTTGTTTGGCGCGCTCGCTGGAGGACGTATCCCCGGAGCGGATACCGACGCGCCAGTTGAGCCCCAGCTCGTCGGCGGCGCGCTGCGTTGCCGCCTGGATCTCGCGCGTGAGCGCCCGGATGGGCGTGATCCAGATGGCCTGCAGGCCGTTATCGGCTTGATCGCGCTGCCCGGGATGGTTTTGGATAAACTCCAGCAGGATGGGCATCACCAGCGAGTAGGTCTTCCCGCTGCCGGTAGGGGCGTTGACGAGGCCGTGGCTGCCGCTGAGGTACGCCCGCCAGGCTTCCCGCTGGAAAGGGAAGGGCGTCCAGCCGCGCCGGGCGAACCAGGCGTCGGCGATGGGGAGGAGGGCGTCGATATTAGGTTGTTTTTTGACCACGTGTTGTTTTTTCGGTCAAGCCTAAAGACCTATTTTTTAACGTGGGTTGAAACAAAAAGTTGAAGGATCAGCTTGGAGAGAGGTTGATCAGATAAACAGTACCCAAAATACCCAATGCCGCCACAAATAGCCCCGCACTGATGACGAGCAGGAGGTATTTCTGCCGCACCACCCGCCGGTGCATGGCCCGAATATCCTCGGCCGAAGTAGCGGCATAACGATAGCGGCTGGGAAAGATCACCCGGAAGGCAAACAACAGAGAGAGCAGCCAGGTAAATAGCGCCACGGTGACGGCAATGCTCGTTTCTTTACCCTTGAATCCCGCCTCGTTGATGGTAAGGAAGATGGAAAAAGAAATCGAGATCATCCCGGCCAGAAACTTAGCAGCGTCTTCCAATCTTTTGGGCGTTTCCTGCTGCGCCTGGCGCTGGTATTCGTGCCAGCTTTTGGCTTCCGCGCCGGCTTTGGTGCTGGCGAGGAGCGGTGGTCTTTCTTCCGGCATAGTTAGTCTGTTTTGGCGTACTGTTCTATGAGGGCGGCGATGTGCGCTGCATCGGGAAAGCCCGCCTGTCGGGCAATGGTATAACTTTGTTGTAACATGGCCAGGCCTTGCTCATGTTGGCCCGCCTGACATAATACCGGCCCCAGGTTTTTCCCCACTTGGTAAAGCCCCATGGCGTCCCCGGTGGCTACAGCCATCTGGTAAGCTTCCATTTCGTATTTGTAATATGCTTGAAAATCTTGCTTTTCCCAGGCGATTTGCGCCATGTTGTGCAAAGTCGGAATCATCCCGCTGCGGTCGCCGATCTCTTGCTGAATGTTTAAACTTTGTTGCAAATAGCGCAAAGCGGTGTCGTAGTCGCCTTTGGCATCGTAAATTTGGCTGATGTTGTTGAGGGTGGTTCCTTCGCCGGAGCGGTCGCCGATCTCTCGGTCAATTACGAGTTTACGCTCAAAGTAGGTGAGGGCGGCGGGAATTTGTCCAAAAGTCAGTAGAATAAGTCCGATTCTATTGATTAAACCGGGGGCAATTTGATGCCCCGCCAGTTCTTCTGCCGCCACCGCATAACCCAAGGCAGTGCGATAAAGGCTACGCCCGTAGTAGAAGCTGGATAGGGTCTCGGCGATGGTATTCACTTTATCCAGGTTACCGGCCTGGGTGTAATGGAAAAACGCTTCTTCGAGGTCGGCGTAAGTCCGGTGGTTGATGTGTTGATCTACGTACTCGTAATAACGACCGGCAGCGGGGTGGGAAAAAGTGATGGCTCCGTTCTCTTGCTGTGCCAGCAATTGCCGGACGATGGGGGTGGCGTAATAATAGATCAGCCCCTGGGAGGTGTCGAAGTTTTCCCGGTGGGCTTCGAGCAGCGTCAGTTGTTGCAGCCGGTGTAAAGCGGGTTCCACGGATCGATCTACGTCTTGCATCTCCAACGCCAGGGGGAGCACGGGCCGGCGAAAGTGGGTCAGCATGCCGAGCGCCCAGCGTTCCGCATCGTTCAGCAAGGCCAGCAGTTCCCGGAAGACGAGGTTCTTGCTGACGCGTTGCAGCAAGTCACCGGTTTTTTCCTGTAGGAATTCGTTCAGCTGTGCCAGTGTACCCAGGATTTCGGATCGTTTTTCCTGGTAGAGTTCGTCAAAAAATTCGAGCACGCGGTAATTGCCGCCGAAGGTGCGGTGCAGCAGTTCCACGATCTCCCGGAAGGTGGTGGGTGCGGCAGCGTCGGCCGCCATTTTTCGCAAGTGCTCCCGCAATTCGGCCAGGGCAAGTTGGTGGCACTTCTTCCAGAAATCGGCGAAGCGCACCTGGTTGAGGTCTACCTTTTCCAGGTCGGGAAAATCAGCTAAAGGATAGCGACCGGTGAGCAGGAGGGGGAACCAATTATTGTCGACCAGCAACTTGATGACCGCAAGCAGGTCGGCATGTTCCAATTTAAAAGGGCCGCCCGGCTCTTCCTGGAAAGATTCCAGGTTGTCGAAGACGAAAACGGGGCGGCAGGCCCGGTCGAGTTCTTGCAAAAGCCACAGGAGCTGCTCCTCGGCTTGTTCCGAAACTTCCTCTATCTCTTTGCGGATCAGGAACCGGCGGTGCTCTTTTTGCAAATAGAAGAGCAGGCTCTCGATCACCTTTTCCATCGAGCCGGTCGTTTCGTCAAAAACGAACGG
Organism: uncultured Saprospiraceae bacterium; assembly: GCA_964419545.1. GTDB lineage: Bacteria > Bacteroidota > Bacteroidia > Chitinophagales > Saprospiraceae > CAYQQU01. Next base: position 4,852 of record CAYQQU010000136.1, read on the forward strand.
CTGTACCCGCGGGTCGGCCGCGATGAGCCGGCGCACCAGGTGTTCGGCCAGTGCGGTTTTGCCTACGCCGCCCTGGCCGACCAGTAAGACGGGCGTTTTTTCCTTCAGCAGGGGCAGGGCGCGGCGGCGTTCCTGCCTTCTGCCGATAAACTGGTAGTTTTTTCTTTGGGCTAACAGCAGCTGATCTTTACCCGTCACGAACTTGTGGGCGGTAAAAGTCAGCTTTTCCTGGGGCGCCGCCCAATCGACCAGGTGTTCGCACCATTGCCCGAGAAAGAGCTGGGGGATCAGCCATTGGTGGGGCGTCAGTCCCGGCTGTTGCTGATATGCCTGGGCTTCGGCCTGCTGGACGTGGCGGACGGCCTCCTGGAAAGCCTGGGGCAGGGCGGTCTTTTCGGCCAGCCGGCGGTAAAATTCGGCGGCAAAGATGGTCGCGAAATAGTCGGAGATTTTCCAGTTCATCGCCACCACGGCCGGCACGCCGATGTGCAGCAGGAGGTTGCTGACGCCGGAGAAAAGCTCGCCTTCTACCTTGCCCTGGCCGGAATCGCAGGAAGCTAACAACACCAGGCTGGGGCGGTGGCCCGGCTTTTTGTTCAGCGCCCGGGCAAAAGCCTTGTCGGTGACCAGGTCCGTATTCTGGGTGACGGGGTCTTCCAACTGGAGGTAGCCGACGCCGTCCTGGTACGTCCCGTGGCCGCTGAAGTGGAGGATGTGGTAGTGGTTTTCGGCCAGCTGCTGTTCCAAGGTGGCGAGGGAGCCGTCTTGCGTGAAATCGATCTGCACCAGGCCGTGTTCGTAGAGCTTTTCGAACGCTTTCAGGATCTGATCTTCCTCTTCTTCGTAAGAGAGTCGCCCGGTAATATCGAGGTCTTCCGGAGCGGAGACCATGACCAGGATTTTGAGGGGCAGCGGATTACGGGGTAGAAAGGCGGGTAGGCTCTCGCTAGTGGGGAGGCCTTTGGTTAGAGCCAGCAATGGGGCGTGGGTGGCGACCAACCGCCACGGGAGGTTGAGCAGGTCGGTGTCCGCGTGGGTGAGGTGCAGCAATTGCTGTTCGAGTTCCGCCCGTTGCACCGCGCTTTGCCAGGCTTCGTGTTGGGCGACAATCTCGGTCATCTGCTCGCGCAGCGGGGTTAATCGCCTGGCGTCGAGGATTTCTCCACGTTGGAGGCCGTCGAATATAGTTCGGTACGTGCGTTTTAACTGTTTGGCCGGCTTTGCTTCAATCGATAAGGGAAGCAGGATGGGGGTTGGCATAGCGTGGTTTTGGCGGTTTGGGAAAATGCTATTTTGCTTTTTTATAACTCCGGTAAAGGGTGGTGTCCCGGGGAACGGTCCCTACCGGGAGGGACACCGTAAGTAGTTCCTGGCAAAAAGGACATTCAACTTCCTGAGTAGTGCTGCCTTGTTCTTGCGTTTCATCGCTGCGCAAAACCAATGGAAAAGTTTTCTTCTTTTCGCAGCCACATTCGATTTCTACGGGGTATTCGGTCATGGTGGATATGGTTTTATGGTAACTATTTAGGTCCCTCCTTATAAAGGCATTTTCGCCCTTTGTTTGCCCCGACCCTAAATGGGAGCAAAGGGCGAAAATGCCTGGGCTCCCATTTAGGGCCGGGGCAAAACCAGGCATTTTCGCCTCTCAATCGGAGGGACCTAAGTAGTTACGTTTTATTCCCAGAAAAATAACAAACAAATTCCATCCTCACAAATGTCCGGGTTAATCCGTCACTTTTCGCATTACCCACTCTAACGGCCCTGCCGGCCGGTATTTTAACCAGATAATCGAAAAAACAATACAGATCATGCTAAAAGCCAAGGCGTAGGTGACCGAAAAAGCGGTGGAATAAGTACCCAGCTTCTCCGGCGCCGGCGCTTCGATTGCGCCCATGCCGATGATCACGTGGGCGACGTAAAAGGTCAGCGCCAGTTGACCGGTCTTTTTCAATGCCTGGACGATGGCATTGTTTTCAAAACGTTTAGCGATCAGGATACAGGCCGAGATGACGGCCGTTGCTATCGCGATGCCGTTGAACATGTAGATCGGCATCGGCGGCATGGGGGGGGGGCC
>CAYQQU010000137.1:0-6757 GCA_964419545.1 uncultured Saprospiraceae bacterium
CCAAAATCTGAGTTTTTCGCTTCAAAAGCACTACCTCCAAACAAGCTCTAAGAGCAGGTTTGGAGCGGGTTCGTTATGCAAGCTCCAAACATGCTCTAACCCAGCCGTTCGAAAAAACGATTCCGGGTCAGCCGAAATAGCGGGCCACTGCAGCCAGAAACCCTGCGCGGCGGCCCACCGATACGCTGAGGCGCCGGCCGTCGTCGAGCACCACCTCACCGCCTTTGCCCCGGATGTAGCGGGAAAGGTAGGTCAGGTTAATGGCGTGGGAGCGGTGGATGCGTACGAAGGGGCCGAAGCGGCCGAGCTGCTTTTCGATCTCGCGGAGCGTTTTGCAGACCATCACCCGGCGGCCGTCGCTGAAATGGATCGCCGTATAGTTGCTCTGCGCTTCCAGGGAGACGATAGCGTGGGCCGGCTCGAAGCGGATGCCTTCCAGGGTTGAAAGGGCGATCTTGGCCGGCGGTCGGGCTCCGGGGTGGGCAGTCGGTATCGCGTCGATGATGCAGTGCGGCGCCTTCGTCATATTCAGTTTCCGTTTTTCTGAGGTAAATTAGGAGAACCGCACTTTTACTGCAACGCTATTTCCCCGTATTGGTCAGGTTTCAGAATTTTGTATTTTGGGCATAGCCTAAACAGCAAATTAATGCTGTCTTCGTTTTTTAAGGGACGATTAATATGAGGAAATGCCGAAAACGCCTTCAAATAAGCTATTCCGACTGATCAAGTCGCTCAGCGGCCCGGAGAAGCGCTATTTCAAAGTGTTCAGCAATAGCGGAGGCCGGCGCGACAGCAAGTACCTGCGCCTCTTCGACGCCATCGACGAGCAGGAAACCTTCGACGAGGCAGCGCTCAAGGAGGCGGTCTACTGCGGCGAGCCCATCCAGAGCCGCAAATATTCCGAGCTGAAAGCGTATCTCTACGACCTCATCCTCAAAAGCCTGCAAGCTTACGACGAAAAGAACGACATGGAACTGCGGCTCAAGGGCATGCTGCAAAGCGTGCGCGTGCTCTACCGCCGCGGCCTGCTGGACGATTGCCGGGCCATGCTTGACAAAGCCCGCCGCACTGCCCTGCGCTACGAGGCGTTTAACGTGCTCATGGAGGTGCACGACTGGGAAAAGCAGATCGCCTATGCCCGAACGGATATCGGTTTTCTCGACCAGGAACTGGCGCGTATCGACGCCGAAGAGAAGCAAGTGCTGGGGCAACTGCACAACCTTACCGACTACCGCAATATCTTTCTGCAGTTGCTGGTCAGCCTCCGCAAAGACAACACCTTGCGCCAGCCGGCGGGCCGCGAACGCCTGGATGCGCACATCGATCGCGATGTTTTAAAAAGCCCCGACCGCGCACAATCGCATACCGCCCGCGTGCTTTTCCATCGCATTTTTTCGCTTTACCACTATGCCACCGGTAACCTAAACGGGTTTTACGAGACCGGCCGCGAGCTGATCGCCCTCATGGAGTCGCAGCCGCACTTTCTGGAAGAAGACGTCTCGGAATACATCTCGGCGCTCAACAACTTCATCCGCAGCTGCGGCGAGCTGCGTAAGTTCGACGAAGTAGAAGCCTACCTGGCGAAGCTGCGCCGCGTCACCCCCCGCACGCGTGACGACGAGCTGAAGATCCACCGACAGTACTACCAGTTGATGTTCTCGCTCTGCATCGAACAGGGCAACTTCGAGGAAGGGCGCCGGGCCCTGCAGGCCCACCTCAAAGAGCGCAAACGCTTCGACCCCAGCTATTTCGAGAACTACTCCTTCTACATCGCCTACTTCTACATCGCGTTCGGCGCCGGCGAGTACGAAGACGCCCTCGCCTACCTCAACCACGCCCTCAGCTTCTCGCGCAGCGTGGAACGGCAAGACCTGCAGACCATCGCCCGCATCCTCAACCTGATCGTACATTACGAACTGGGCAATACCGTATTGCTGGAGTCGCTGCTGCGCTCCACTTACCGCTTTCTCAAAAAGCGCAACGCCTTGCACGACATCGAACGGCGCATCCTCAACTTTATTCGGGAAGCGTTGGAAGCCCGTTCGACCACCGAGCGGCGCGCTGTTTTCCGCAGCCACAAACAGAGCATCGCCGAGCTGAAAAGCGACCCGCTCGCCCGCAAGATACTGCTGCGACAGTTCGATATCCTGGCCTGGCTGGACAGTAAAATTCAGGGAAAGACGTTTGCAGAGGTGGTTCAGGAAAACTACCGGATCAAGAACAAAGCAATGGAGCGGAAGGATTAATCCGGATTATGGGAATGGCGCTTTACGATCGAGAACGTGGAAGGCGCTTCCGAAGCACCTTCCACGTCTGCGTTCCGTCCGCCTGTCGGGGAGGCGTCTCATCCCAGCGGTGCGCTGTTGATGCGGGAAATGCCCTCCGGTTCCTGGAGGTCGCCGGGCCGGCGGATGTCCACCGTTTCCCAGGTGACCCAGCCGTACGAGCCGGCGCCGGAGGTCGGGATATTTTTGTAGCCCCCTTTGGTGAGGGCCGCCTCCCGGTCGGTCAATACCGTTCCTTTTTCGCTGATTTGCTGAAGCGAGTAAAATTGCTTTGCCATAACACCTACGTTTGTTGAGAGAAATAGAGTCAATTTAAAACTATAACCGTTTCCCCGCGTATTCAAGCCCAAAAAAAGAAAAAGTCAGCTTTCCGAAAGTTGCGAACATCCAACAGGGCGGCAAGGGAACGAGATTAAGTTAAAGATACGCCAATTTGGCGGTTCTCCGGAATTTCAATTGGTCATTCCCCTACCAATTCCTTTACCTTTTCCCATACCTGTTCCGGCTCGAAGCCGCGCCGGATGGCGAAAGCGGCCACGCGTTGGCGGCGGAGGAACGGGTCCTGCTCCTTTTCCTGCTCATCCTTTTTGCGAATGAGTTGTTCGAGGGCGGCCAGGTATTCACCGGGGTCAATTTCTTCCATGGCTTTGCGGATGCAGTAGTCGCCCACCTGGCGCTGCTGCAGCTCGCGCGTGATGCGCAGGCGCCCCCATTGTTTGTGGCGAAAGCGGCCGCGGGCGAACGAACGGGCGAAGCGCTCTTCGTCGAGAAACTTGTCGGTGATCAGCTCGGCGATGATCTCCTCCACCTCGTCGCCGCGGGCGCCCAGGTCGAGAAGCTTGCGGCGCACTTCCAGGTGGCAGCGATCCTGGTAGGCGCAGTAGCGTTGCAGGCGGGTGAGGAGTTCGGAGAGGGACGGTCGCGTAGGCAAGTTTATGGAAATTTAATATTTAGATTTATCGAAAGAGTGTCTTTTAGGAATTAACTTCGTCGCAATACAAGCAAAACAAACCAATTCTTTAACAAAACCCAAACTAAAAATGGAGGACTTCCTCAACTTAGAAACGATCGGCGCTACGATCAGTAACCTGATAACTGAGTACGGCCTGAAGGTGATCGGCGCCATTCTGACCCTGATCATCGGTTTCTGGATCATCGGTCGCATTACCAACGTCCTTTCCCGTGCGATGGAGAAGCGCGATTTCGACCCCACCATCCGTCCGTTCCTGACGTCGCTAGTGAGCGTCGGTCTGAAAATCCTGCTGCTGCTCAGCGTCGCCCAGATGTTCGGGGTAGAAACCACCTCTTTCGTCGCTATCTTCGGCGCCCTGGCCTTCGCCGTCGGCCTCGCCCTGCAGGGCAACCTGGCGCACTTCGCCGCCGGCATCCTGGTGCTTATCTTCAAGCCGTTCCGCGTAGGCGACTTCATCGTCACGCAGGGTTATTCCGGCACCGTCAAAGAAATACAGATCTTCAACACCATACTGACCACTCTCGACAGCCGCATCATCATCATCCCCAACGGGCAGATCACCAGCGGCCCGATCGAGAACCTCACCGCTTCGGTAGAGCGCAAGGTGCCCATGGTATTCGGCATCAGCTACAAAGACGATATCGATAAGGCCCGCAAAGTCATCCAGGAAGTGGCCGACGCCTGCCCGCATATCCTACACGACAAGCCGGTGGACATCCTCATCACCGAGCTGGGCGACAGCTCCGTCAACTTCGCCGTACGCCCCTGGGCCAAGACGGAAGACTACTGGGACGTTCACTTCTACATGCACGAGCACATCAAGAAAGCATTCGACCAGAACGGCGTCAGCATTCCGTTCCCGCAGATGGATGTGCATGTGGATCAGCAAAACTGATGGGTTTGGGGTTCGACCCTAGGATAGATCGAGCCAAGCCCGAAAATAAACCGGGATTATTCATGGGTGTTTCCTCGTGCGCAGCCCAAATGGTTGCCGGACCTGCGTTCGCGCAGGCGGCCGCCTGAGGGCAGTGAGGTATTCTCAGTTGCGGTGAATACCGCCCAAACAGCACCCGCAGGCTTGGCGGCCGGTTTGGCTTCGCAATGGAGGAACCCATGAATATTCCGGGATAACGGTAAAAAAATGAGTCATCCCTACGCGTAGGAATGACTCACCACAATATTCAATATCTGAAAATTTTTACTGCATCGAAGGCGGCAGGATCACTTGGTCGATGACGTGCACCACCCCGTTGGTTGCTTCAACGTCCGCGCCGATAACGGTTGCGCCGTTGATCTTTACGCCGTCGGTCAGATCTACCGTAATTTCTTCGCCCTGTGCCGTAGCCGCCTTCTGGCCGTCGGAAAGGTCGGTCGACATGACCTTGCCCGGCACCACGTGGTAGGTCAGAATGGCGGTCAGCTGATCTTTATTTTCCGGTTTCAGCAGGTTTTCCAGCGTACCTTCCGGCAGAGCTGCGAAAGCGTCGTTGGTAGGGGCAAAAACCGTAAACGGACCTTCTCCGCTCAGCGTTCCGACCAGGTCGGCGGCCTGCACGGCCTGCACCAGCGTCGACAAGTTATCCGTCGCTACAGCCAGCTCTACGATATTCTGGCCTTCCGGCTCCTGCATGGAAGGCGGCAGCAGTACCTGGTCGATGATGTGGACGACACCGTTGGCCGCCTCTACGTCCGGCGTAACCACCGTAGCGCCGTTGATCTGCACGCCGTCGAAAAGGGCGACCGCTAGGTCTTCGCCGAGCACCGTCGCTGCGGTTTGGCCGTCTTCCAGATCAGCGGCCATCACCTTTTGCGGTACGACGTGGTACTTCAGGATGTCAGCCAGCTGGGCCTTGTTTTCCGGCTTCAGCAGGTTTTCCAGCGTGCCTTCCGGCAGGGCGGCAAAAGCATCGTCGGTAGGAGCAAAAACCGTAAACGGACCTTCCCCGCTCAGCGTTTCCGCCAAATCAGCCGCCTGCACCGCCTGGGCGAGGGTCGACAGGTTTTCGGTTTTGCCGGCCAGCTCCACGATGTTGGGCTGTTGGGGGGCTTCACAGGAAAATGTCAGGAGCCCCAGCACTAAGGCGCTCATAAGCGAAGTGAAAGTGTAAAGTCTCATGATTTTTCGATTTTTATGAGATGGATTGTATTTGATTCAAATTCTGATGATTTGCGCATAGCTGAAGCGGAAGAGGCATACCGATGCATTGAAAAGCAGCATGTTCGAGGCAACAGTGTAACAGGATTTTGCGCGATAGGTTTATGGAAACCAGTAAACTATTTCGGAAAAGTTTGCCGGCGCCCCTTTCTTTCTTATCTTTTGTTAATTTACTTCGAGCATCCACCCCCCTACATTTGTGTCATCGATTTATTCATTCATTCTCAAAACAACCCATGATGACACGTTTAACCAGTTTGACCTTCGCCATTTTCGCCATGGCTTCGCTGACGTTCTTTGCTTCCTGCACAAAGGACGACGAAGCTACACAACCGGCCCAGGAAGAAGTAATGCTCTCCGACGAAGAAGTAGTGGAAGTGATGGAAGCCACGCTCTCTCAGTCGAAAGGAGGCATCGCCAAAGAAATGGAAACCACCTCCGAAACATTCGAATCCATGAATTTGCAGGAATTTTGCGGCGGCAGCTTCACCGACACCCTCAATTACGAGTACGCCGGCGTCAATGTGCAGGCCTTCAGCGAAATCGGCTGGAACATCGCCGTCACCTGCAATGCCCTCAACCTCCCGCAGTCGCTGTTCCTGTCACTCGAATCAGCCCTGAGCCTCAGCACGCCGCGCATCAGCACCGACGGCGCCGGGGCGTTTACGGGCGACATTACGGGACTCGAATTGCTGTCGCCTGCCATTATCTGGAACGGCAACTACACCCGATCCGGCGCCTACACGTTCAACTTCAACCAGACCAATAGCGGCGCCTCGGACATCGACCTAACCCTGACGGACGTTGCGATCAACAAACAAAGCCTGATGATCAGCTCCGGCTCCGGCGTCTTTACCGTCGAGATTACTAACAACGGCAACACGGCCACCTACGAAGGCGCCATCACGTTCCACGGCGACCAGACGGCTACCATCGTGATCAACGGCATGGAATTCATTATCGACCTCAGTTAATCACGCCTTGATTCTCTTTAGCACGGAAAGAGCAGACTGACGGCGCCCCAATGAAAAACAATCGACTTCATCATTAATCCCGTGAACCAAGCGTCAGTCGCTCTTTCTTTTTTGCTCGCCCGCAGTCTGGAAGAAGGCGGGGTGGACCATTTCTCTATCTTCATCTCTCCCCATTGTCTTGACCGGGATGGCCAGGATTGAGGGATGGTCAGGATCGGATCGGCTGGTGGGGCTTGTTTTGTTCTTGTTATTTAGCCGGGTCGTATTTCTAATTTGACACCGGTTTCCTGCCCTCATCCCGGCCATCACGGCCAGCACGGCCATCCCGGTCAAGACAATGTGGTAAAAAACTCCTTGGCAACCCTTATGA
>CAYQQU010000138.1:0-6225 GCA_964419545.1 uncultured Saprospiraceae bacterium
AGCGGTAGCCGCCGAGCTGCGCGGCGAACCCACTCTTTCCCCCTTCGGTCAGAGCTTGAAATGCCTTTTTAGGGTCTCCTTTATCACGACCATCCCAGAGACCTCCGTGAGACATTGCTAGAGATTGCCATTCCTCGTCCGTAGGCAACCGCCACCCCGGCGGACAGGCCTGCTTCGCTGCTTCCCAGGTGTAAAGGCGGCCGTATTGTTCACCGTTTTTCGGGTTGTTGTCATAAAACCAGCAGCCTTCCCCTACGTCGTAGTTCAGGTTCTCTGCCATCCAAACCAGGCCATTCAGCTTCACCGTTTTGTAGGTTTGTCCGTCGCGGGGGTCGGTGAAGGAGTTGGGCGAGGGTTCAGGCCGGGGCGAGGGTTCCGCTTGGGGCTTCGTTTTCCGGGCCGGCTGTTTGGGTTTTTTCGGCGGCGGGGGTGGTTCTTCTTCCGGCGCCTCTTCGGGAAGAACGTAGCCTTTTTTGAGTTCGGCCAGGCGCTGTTTGGCTTCTGCCTGAAAAGGCGTTTTCTTTCGGGCGAATTGCTTAAGCCGGAAAAGGGAGTTGCGCGCCAGGAAAAATTCCCGCTGGTATTCCAGTCTTTCGCCCAGTTCGAAGGCTGCCTGGAGGTTATCGGCTGCTTCGTACTTTTCGGTATATTCATCCACCAGCAGGATCTTGGCCGCCACCTCGCGCAGGGTCTCTTCCGGGTGTCGTTGGATCTTCTGCCAGTCGGCGGCCCAGGCGGGTTGTTGTTGCTTTAGCCGGAACACGTACTGCCCTCCTCTATCGCCCACATCAAACAACGCCCCGTGCTGGGGCAACTGCCGGTACTGAGAGATCGTCAGGTCGATGACCCGCTCGGCGACTTTTGAGATCCGCAGTAGCGACCGTTGGTTGTCGGACAGCACGTCCAGAATGCTTCGGGCGAAGGGGCTGTTCTCGCCCGGCTTTCCGTCGTACACCTCCTCGTCGTGGCGGCCGGAGCAGAGGGCGTAGCGGGAAGTCCGCTTTTCCAGTTCTTCTTCCGCTTCGGGCTCTGTCTTTTTTGTCGCGCCTTGCACGAAAAGCGAGCCGGAAAAACAAGCATCCGACAGCAGTAGGATGTGCCGGGCTCGAATGTCCTCTATGTATTCCTTCAGGCGGCTATTGGACAGGTAATCGTCCGTGTAGTCCTTGCCGGCATCGTGGGGGATCCAGTAGCCGCGGCCGCGGCGGTTGAGGTGGCCGTGCCCGGAGTAATAGATGAGCAGCTTGTCGTTTTCTCCTACCTGTTCGGCCAGGTCATCCAGCTTACGGATGATGTTACGGCGGGTAGCCTCTTCGTCATATAGCGTGATGACTTCGTCTATTTCGTAATTCTTTTGCAGCAGGGCCAGGAAGTCCTGGACGTCCTTGACAGCATTGCTCAGGGAAGAAAAAGATCGATAGGCGTTGATCCCGATCCCCAAAAACCACGACCGCCCCCGCGGGGGCGGTCCGCCGGGATCGTTACCGGCGCGGCCGGCATCTCTGGTTGGAGGTTGGGTGGGCATGTTTTTGAGGTTGTGCTTAGTGGATGTTAGCAGAGCTAAATTATCAAAAAATCACCAGGTTTCCCTCTCAGCCTCTTCGTTTTCGGCACCAGCTTAGCATACCCACCGCTGATGTAGACATAGTTCCAGAAATATCCATTGAGTTGCAACAGCATTTTTTTGCGTAGCTTGTAAGTATCGTAATGCTTCATTGCACCAAGGTAAGAATTCATGGAAGCGATAAAACGCTGCAAATCTTCTCGGTTGATTTTGTTGCCATTTTCCATGATGTGTCGATTCCATTCCTGGATGGCTTGGTGAAAGTTGTTTTTGATGCGCCGGGAGACGTAGTTGCGATGTGGCTTCAGGTAAACACCAAGGAAGGAGACGCCTTTGGTGTAGTGCTGTAAATAGATCTTGCGGGGGTGCAGCTCCAGTTCCAGGTGGTCAGCCAGGAATGACTGGATCTGCGGGATCAGACCTCGCAGGAATGCCCGGTCGGGGTGGATCAGGAGGAAGTCGTCGACGTAGCGCCCGTAGTAACGGACGCCCAGTTTTTCTTTTACAAAATGATCGAAAGGATTCAGATAAATATTGCCGAAAAGTTGGGAGGTGAGATTGCCGATCGGAAAGCCTTTACCAGCGGGTGCGTGAAAGAGGCTTTTACTTGGCGGTAGGCCGCGCCAGTCGGCAGCTCCTCCTTTTACCAAACAGTTAGTGGTAGGGTCGTTGAAAATAACTTTCTCCAGCAGGTAGATCAACAGGGATTTGTCAAAATCGACCGGCCGCTGATAATGGTCGAGTTTATGGCAGATCATTGCGAAAAGCCGTCTGCGATCCATGCGCATGAAGTAGCCCAGGATGTCCATTTTCAGTATCCAGGTGTCCTGGGTGTAATTGTGGGAACAGCCCCGGATAAAGGATTGCATACGGCGGATGCCATAGTGCGTTCCCTTTCCCTCCCGGCAACTGTAGCTGTCCTTGATAAAGCCCGGCGACACGATCGGATTGAGATAACTGAAGATGAGGTGGTGCACGATGCGGTCGCGGAAGTCGGCCGCGAAGATCTCCCGCTGCACGGGCTTGAAGTTGATAAAACAGATGCTGCGGCTGATCTGGTAGCGCCGCTCCAGGATCTCGTCCCGGAGCCGGAAGAGGTTTTCTTCGTAATGCAGCTCAAACTTCAGCGCGTTCGCCGTTTTTCGTTTGTTGCGGCGAGCTCCGTAGTAGGCCTGGAAAAGGTCGAGCAGCAGTTTTTTGTCCGGATCTGGATGGTCTCCCATGGTAAAAAAATTTGGGGGAAGCCGGTTGTGACTTCCCCCGCGAGTCCTGGACGCACCGACAGCTAAGCCCGACCGACTTATTGTTGTTGTTGCGGTTCAGCTTGCCGTTGTTGCGGTTGAAGTTGTATCTCCACGCGTTGTCGGCATCCCGCTCCGTAGCGCTCCAGTAGTTGCCGTTGTCGCCAAGGTTGTTGAAGTCGCCATTGGAGTTGCGGTTGCCGCCGAGCTGCGCGGCTGAAAAAATAGCCTTTCACTTGCGCCCCCGACCTTTGAGCGGCCCGGGGCATCTTTGATTCCTCACCCGAAGGCAAGAAGGCTATTGGACTCGATCGGCGCCCTCCCGCCTGCCATAACAAACGGGACTCCGGCCAGGTTCTTAACGAAGACTTTTCTGCCAGCCGGTCAACTGGCGAGATACATCTTCGATTTTTTCGTTGATGTCGACAAACTGTCGGATGCTCACCTGCTTCAGGTCACGCAGCAGGCGCATATACAGCCGGATCACTTCTACGTTCTCCCGCGCCTGTTGGATGACCGGCCTTTTCTCCTGCCGGCTGTTGGCCCGGTAAATGTGGGTGATCAGATCTACGGTCTCGCTTTTCAGTTTTTCTCCAATGGTATATTTGTATTCCCGAGTGAAATTCCGGGAGAAGTCAAAGATGGAGACCAGCAGATCGTAGCTGGCCCGGTAGACCGGCAGTTGATCATACAAGCCCATTGATCTCTTTTTGCAGGTTCAATACAAACTGCTGGGTTTCCAGCGGGCTCTTTTCCAGGATGGGATAGCTCCGTAGTTTTTCGATCACTGTTTTCCATTCTGAAATAGTGCCCGTTTCTTCAGGCGTTTCCATCTCAACTTGTTTGCTCCGCATGGAAATTAGCCACTCCTCATAAGCTTCCCTTCCCATGATTTCGGAAGTGGTAATTCTGACCTGGCTGTCCAATCTTTCAAATTTCCAGTCCCTATCCGATGCCAATTGCAATATCTCTTCCAGCACCTTTTCCGGGAAACCCAGATAAGCCACCTCAGCACCAACAACCTTCACAAATTTAACAGTGACTTTCAGCGGACGGAAGTGAGTATAAAATAGAAAAGCAGAATTTTGGTAGGCCCGCCAGAAGATGCCTTTCCGGTGGAGAATAATATCCCTCTCACCAGCCCTCTCCTGGGCTAAGATCTCTTTTGTTTGCATATTTTCTCATAGTAAAAAAAATCGACCCCGCTGCGCGGGGTATTTCCAAACGGTCGCTAAAATAGTAAAATAGTCTAATAGAAAACGGAATTTTTCGGCCAAAGCCGAAAAATTAGTCCTGGACGCACCGACAGCTAAGCCCGACCGACTTATTGCCGAAGTAGAAGCGGTACAGCTTGCCGTAGTTGCGGGAGAAGTAGTATCTCCACGCGAGGTCGGCACCCCGCTCCGAAGCGCTCCAGTAGAGGCCGAGGACGCCAAGGTTGATGAAGTCGCCAAGGGAGTTGCGGATGCCGCCGCGCTGCGCGGCGAAGCCACTGGGACCGCCTTCGATCAAAGCTTGGTAAGCTGCTTTACCGCCGTCGGAAGCGTCATCATCGGCGCCGCCGAATTGTTTGGCCATTTCCCGCCATTCGGTATCGGTGGGTAAGCGCCAGCCCACGGCCCGGCAGGCTTTTTTCGCGGCTTCCCAGGTGTAGAGGCGGCCGGTTTTACCGCAGTTCGCCGGGTCGTTATCGTAGCACCAGCTGCCCTCGCCCAAGTTGTAGTTGAGGTTTTCGGCCATCCACGTCAGGCCGTTGAGGCGGACGGTGCGGTAGGTTTGGCCGCCGAGGGTGACCGTCCGAGTTTTGGCGGGAGGGGGCGGCGGGACCACTTTCGGCGCGTCGATACGGATATTCCGATCTGCTTTTTCACCTGCGGCGTCTTCCACCTGAATGGTGTACGTTCCCGGATCTTCCCGGTAGTCGGTGAGCGTAATGCGGTGAGCGCCGGGGCCGTCCAGTTTTTGTTGGTAAACAGTAGCGCCCTTTCTGACCAGCCTAAGGTCATAGGGGCCTTTGCCTTGCTGAATGGTTACCGTCAGAATGTCTCCCCGAAAAGAACGTTCAATTTGTGGTGGCTGGTAAGGCGCTTCCTCTGGTTTTTTGTCTTCAACCGGGTCCACTTGTGGCCGGGCCGTCTGCTGGGTAGTGGTGTCCTGACCTGAAGACTCATCTGGTGTTCCTTCCCCAGTGAACCATCCTCCACTAAAACCAATAATTAGGATGATAACCACCAATAGTCCAGCCGCCCAGGGAAAGTACTTGTCGATTGGAAAAGAGGGCTCAGAAGCAGTTCCAACCGGCTCCGACGGCGTTTTGGGCTCCTCTGTTTTCCGCAAATCCCGGATCACTCGCTCTGCCGCCCCAGCGTACCGGTGTTCCGGATACTTTTCTCGGAACTCCTCCAGGGCCGCCGCCGATCCGCTGTCTTTCACCTCTTTCCAGGCGCGTTCGATCTCGCCTTCCCGGCGGGCTTCTGCCGAATGATTGCTTTCGGGATATTTGGCCAGGAAGGCCTGGTAAGCAGCCAGGGTGCCGGCCTTTTGGGCGGTCAGCCAGTCGGCGGCCTCATTGGCTTTCAGGTGAAAAACGTACTGCCCCGAATCATCCCCCTTTACATTGAGCGGCTTGAAGACCGGCGTCTGGCGGCCCTCGGTGGCTTGTTCTACCCGGTTGATCACTTCGGTGGCCAGCTCCTGGATGGTCAGATTTTGTTCGCTGTTTCTCAACTGCCGCAGCACGGTGGCCGCGAAGGGGCTGTTTTCTCCAGCCGTACCATCGAGCGCACGTTCGCGGCTATGGCTGGCGGCCAGTCCCCAGCGCGAGCGCTTGGTCTCATAGCCCGGCCTGACCGACTTAAAGGTTGCAAACAGGGCCCCGGAAAAGCAGGCGTCCACCAAAACAAAGGTGTGAAAGCTGTTGATGGCGTCCAGCCGCCGCTTTATCTCATCGGTGGAGAAGTACTCCCATTCCCGGCCGGGATGGGCTTCCACCGGCACCCAGTAGCCGACGTTGTCTTCCGTTTCTCCGTGGCCGGAGAAGTAAATGGTCAGATTATCTTCCGGTTTAACCTTCTTTTTGAGTTCCTTGAGCCTGGCATGAATATTCGGGCGAGTCGCATCCTCATTGAAGAGCGTGATGATGTTTTCTTCTTGGAATTGATACCTGTGGGTGAGCACTTTAATAAATTCCCGGGCATCCTTAACGCAGTTGTTCAGTTGGGGGCAATGCGCATACGCATCGATGGCGATCACCAGGAGGTGGTTGAGGCCGGCCGGCCCCGGTTCTTCCCAGAAGGTTTCCGCTCTACCTGCATCCTTAGTGTTTTTTGTGCCTGCCATCTGATGATCGCGCTTGGTTGTTTTACGAGCATGTTTGGAGCTTGCTTCTATTGCAAATCAACAGCTTAGGAACCTGTCGTC
>CAYQQU010000139.1:0-6199 GCA_964419545.1 uncultured Saprospiraceae bacterium
GATGTCGTATGACAATTCACAGGTAATCGATGGCAGTTCTTCTGGCAATATCATTTCGATTGTCCCCAAATCCGCAACGACTTTATGGATCACTACTTCATTGGGGCTATCGGAATACGACCTCGCTACTTTTCAGACCACCCGATTTTGGAAAAATGACGAGTCGGAGCAAAAGATTTACGGGGTGAGGTATGTCGACAAACACAATCGAGTATACGCCTGGAAATGGAATCATCTTTCCATTTTTGATCCCATGCGTCAGCAGGTCCAATTGTATTACCGGGAACCTGCCGATGAGGCTTACGCCCTGATCTTCCGGCGTTTTGCCGAGGATCCGGCAACCGGAAAGGTATGGCTGGCGTCCCAGATTTCAGGCGGGTTGTATCAATTGGATTTAAATACGGGACAATGGGCTGTTTTTCCGCCCCCAGCCGGCTTTTTTCGGAAAAAACCAGCATTTAGGGGCTGGGATGTCCTGCTCACCCAGGATGGGAAACTACTGGTACTCGAAGAAGATGCCATTTATCAGGTTTCGAAGACAAAAAAACAGTTAGTCCCATACGAATTGCAGCCCGACCTGCCCGGCGCCCGCTACCGGCGCATGATCCAGGATAAAAAAGGCAGGATCTGGATTGGAACCTATTATGCCGGTTTAGTACGGATCGATCCGGCCGATCAATCCATTCGGGTTTACGAGGACGAACTGATTCGCCATTCCGATTATAAATCGGTAGGTGGGCTTTGGGACTTGCAGGAAGATCGCCGGGGTAATATCTGGATAAGAAGAAGTGGTTATAGCGTGTACGACCCGAGGCGAGATACCTTTTTTAATTTCCCCTATTTTTTCCCAAATGAAAAAAAAATACTTCACACAGAAAGCCTGGGCATCGACGGTGACGGCAATGCCTGGATGAGTGTCCATGACAGCTACGTAGGCATCACAGATGCCGACCATCCCGAACGCGGCGTAGTCCGGTATTTGACCAATGAAAACGGGTTGAAAACCTATAAACCCTATCATTTCGGACTAGACAAAAAGCATAACGTCTGGATTACTTCTGATCACCTGGAAAAGGTCAATACCCAAAACTTTTCTTCTCAACTTTTCCATGAAGACTATTTTTTTGGCCAACACATTTGGGGGATAGATGAGCTATCGGACGGCCGCATGATCGTAGGCTTTAAAAAATACGTGGGTGTTTTCCATCCGGATAGCTTGCAAACAACAACCACGCTGCCGATGCCTTATGTTCGCTCATTTAAGGTGAATGAAAAAGAAAGAGAGACCGAACTTCCATTGTATCGTACAAAGGAGGTATACCTGAAACCGAATGAAAATTTCTTCTCCCTGCTAATCTCTGCGATCAATCCTTCCTATTTCCAGGGGCTGCAATACGAGTACCAACTGGAGGGCGTGGATCAGGATTGGGTCGATCCGGGTGATCGCCGTTACGTGGCTTACACGGACGTAGGGCCGGGTACGCACACCTTCCGGTTGCGAGTCAAAAACCGGGAGGGTGTCGTTTCAGAACAGCCCTACGAATTGCGGATCCATATCGCGGCGCCTTGGTATCGAACCGGTTTTGCGTATTTGACGTACCTGCTTTTGATCGCCCTGGCCACTTTTCTGATCTATCGTTTCCGGCAACGCCGAGCCCTGCTTAAGCGACAGCTGGTGCAGGAACAAAAAGAAGCCGAGCGCCTGAAAGAAATGGATGAGTGGAAAAACCGGCTGTTTACCAATATTACCCATGAATTTCGTACGCCACTCACGGTCATCCTCGGACTGGCGGATGAAATTGCTCATATACCCCGCAGGAACCAAAAAGAACAATTGCAGCTGGTGAAAAAAAATGGGCAGCAGCTGTTGCGATTGGTCAATCAAATGCTCGATCTGGCCCGCCTCGATCAGCGAGCCATTCAGCTGAATTTGGTGCAAGACGATATCATCGCCTACCTGCGGGTATTGGTCGACTCCTATCACTCGCTGGCGTATTCCAATCAAATTGGGCTGCAGTTTTTCTCCGAGACAGAAGAATTACGCATGGATTTCGATCCCAACCGGCTGCAGCACATCATTAGTAACCTGTTATCCAACGCATTTAAATTTACGCCTACCTACGGCAAAGTCTTAGTGACTGCTAAACACTTCAGCGCGGGAGCGGAAGAGAAACTGGAAATAAGCGTCAGAGATAATGGAGTCGGCATACCGGAAGATCAAAAGGAAAAGATCTTTGAACGGTTCCATCAGGTAGGAAGCTCGAAAACGGAACCCCACGAAGGAACGGGCATCGGGTTGGCCCTGGTGAAAGAACTGGTCAACTTGATGCAAGGGAAAGTTTGGGTAGAAAGCGAAATCGGAAAAGGCAGCACCTTTTATATCCAATTGCCAGTAAACCGAACGGCTCCCTTTGCATCGAAATTGGTAGATGCCCATCGGCCGTCCGGTGGCGAAAAAACCGCGGGAAAGGCTGAACCCAAACTGACTTCTGATGGGGAAAAGGCAAAAGTATTACTGATAGAGGACAATGCCGACGTCCTGTATTATTTGCAACAATGTCTGGAGGGCAATTGGGAGGTGCTGACTGCCCGCAATGGGTTGGAAGGGGTGAATATGGGAATATAGCAGGTTCCGGATGTCATCATTTGCGACGTCATGATGCCGGTAATGGACGGTTTTGAAGTATGTCAAACCCTAAAAAAAGAAGAGCGCACCAGCCATATTCCTATCTTAATGCTTACCGCCAAAGCCACCCAGGCCGATAAACTGGCCGGCCTGAGCCGGGGCGCCGACGCCTACCTCGTCAAGCCTTTTGACAAAGAGGAGTTACTCCTGCGCTTAGCCAACTTTTTAAAGATGACCGAACGCATTCGGGAACTGGCCAATTCCCATCCTGATTCCAATGACCTTCCTTCGCCGGAAAAGCAATTTTTGGAAAAAGTGGAAGCCGCAATCGAAGCCCACCTTGCGGATCCCGAATTTGATACCCTGCGCCTCCTGCGGGAACTAGGGATGAGCCGGATGCAATTACATCGGAAGCTGAAAGCGATTACCGGGTTTTCGACCGCGCTCTTTATTCGCCGTTACCGCCTTCGCCGCGCCAAACAGCTCCTGGAAACGACCGATGCACCCGTCAGTGAAATCGCCTGGCAAACGGGTTTTCCCAACCTTTCCTGGTTTTCCCAAGCTTTCCGTGAAGCTTATGGGCAACCACCTTCTGAGACACGCAAGTAATTGGTTTTAAGGCTGTTTAAGGGCCGTCTTTTTGCGTTGTGATAAAATAGCTACAATGCAACCACCTGCCGGTTACGCTCAATAAAGGATTTGGTAAAAGGTCTAAAAAGGACCGAACGCACGACTGCTATCTTTTCGGCGTGAACTTCAAAAAAGCAAATCGTCTTATCGTACTTCCAAAATGAGGAGGCCTTAATGGATTCCACGGATGGATGTTGGGTCGAAAAATTTTGGAAAGTGTCCAGTTTGGAGGAGACACCGCGGGCGGAAACGTACCCAGGTGGCTCATGTCTTTTTTGACATATTATTTATCCCAATAAATTCTAATGGTGTGTAACAAAAATTTTTGCTGATCCTTTCTTGAAAGGAAACGCTTTTAATTACTGAAAATCAACTTTTTAAATTGAGCACTCAGCAAAAATTTTTACAAGGAACTTGTGTTACACACCACTAATCACCAGCTATGACCAACCTTTACACTTTACGTTTTCTTTGCTTCCTGTTCTTGTCTTCAGTTTTGCCTTTAGGTTTACTAGCCACCGATATTTTTGACTGGACCGGAAACGGCGACGGCGTCTCATGGAATGATACCGGTAACTGGAATTGTTCCGGCTGCACCGTTCCCGACTATCCCGGCAGCAGTATCAATGAATACGACTGGGCCCGGAAAGAGATAGGGGGCGACGTAGTGCTCAATCAACCTATTCACCTGGCCGTCCTCGAAATGGAAGCCGGTAACCTCAATGGCTCAGGCAGTGTAACGATCGTTGAGGACGGCAGCCTGGGCCTCATGATCTGGACGATAGGGGATATCCATGTACCGTTGACGATCGAAAGCCAGACTAACCTGCTGATCAATAGCGCCGATTCAAAAGGGCTATATTCTACCCTTTCGGTAGACGGCTCCGTCTTTCATAGCGGTGGCACCCTTACGGTTCAGTCGGGGCAATCCATAAGCGTTTCGGTGGGGGCTTTATACGATATTGACGTGGGCTCCGTATCATTGACCGGATCCGCGACATTTGACAATTACGGGGACGTAGAAATTCGGTATAGCGGGACTGCCTTTGCCAATGCCGGCGCCATAACCAATCATAGCGGTGCGACCTTTACCCGCAGTAGTGGTTCGGGGGCGGTGACCATCGACGGTAATTTTATCAACAACGGCACTTTCGATCACGACTCCGGTAGCAGGCTCGATTTTAATGGCCAGCTCACCGTAAATGGAGCCATGAACTTTCAGGGTAGCGAAGAATTGGAAACCGATTTGGTCACCCTTACGGCCGGCGGCAGCCTTAATTTAGGTACCGGCCAACTCTGGGATGCACAAGATATTGTGACGTTAAATCAAAACTTCTCAACGGACGCGGCCATCACGGCCGGCAACGGAATCAACGGTACGGGAGACCTGACCATAACCACCGGCGGCAGCCTGACCTGGCAGGGCGGAAATATCCGCTTGCCGATTACGGTCGACAGTGGGGCGACGTTTAACTTTGAGTCTTCGGTTTCCGCTCTCTCCGAGTCCCTGCAGCTCGACGGTACGACCAATCATAGCTCCGGCACTTTCGTCTTGGAAGGCGGCAGTAATCTGGTGAATAACGGTACCTACATTCATACCGGCGGAAGTATTGCCATCAATGGCGGCCAAAGCTGGATCATATCCGATTGAACTGGGCTACCGCCAGCGAACTCAACAACGAAGGGTTCGAGGTACAACGCAGCCCCGACGGCCGTAACTGGTCCGTCCTGGACTTTATCGATGGGCACGGCACTATTTTCACACAACAAAACTATACCTATGCGGACTATCGGCCCATTCCGGGAATAAACTATTATCGGCTGCGGCAAATTGACTTCGACGGGCAATACGAATTGACGAAAGTGGTAGTCATTGATTGGGCAGCAAATGGTAAAGAAGCGCTGCTCGTTTTTCCCAATCCCGTAACTGCGAATGTCGTTTCGCTTCGGTTTCCTGCCCCGCGGCAGGCGGCCTGGGAAATACGATTGATCAATGCCTTGGGGGAAACGGTTCGGAAGCGTCGGTTAGAAGGAATTGCACCATCGATGTTGGAGTGGGATATCACCGGTGTTCCTCCCGGTACTTATTGGTTGCAGGCCAGTAATGGAAGCACTGAATGGGCACAACGACTGATTATTCAATAGGATCAGTCGACTGCTTGGAGAGTGTTTCTTTTTCCTCCTCACAAAACCTTGCTTCACAAACGATGCACCTGGAGATACCGGTAATACCGATTAGGCGGGTAGTAACAAATGCACCTGCTGCTTCCATAGGGCACACCCCGACAGCGCCAGGCTGGCGTTCAAGCGGAGTCGGGAAGCGATGGGGAAGTCATTGTGCAAAATTGGGGGTGCAACTTGGTGTGGCGCCCCAAAGAGAAGCGCCCTCTCGGGAGGGCGCTCCAGGTTCATGAAAAGTATTAAACGGTTTGCAGTTTGATTTGCTGGACGTTATACCAGCCGCCGCCGTTGTAGACTTCCGTCAGACCTTGTCCTTTGAGGAAGTTGGCCGCCTGCCCGCTGCGGTTGCCCGATGCACAGATCAGGACGAGAGGACGGCCCATGTTGCGAAAATCCTCCACACGGCCGGGCACCTGCCCGAGTGGAATATTGTGCGAGCCTTCCACGCAGCCCTTCTGATATTCGAACGGTTCGCGCACGTCGACGATGACGGCGTCTTTGTGGTTAATCAATGCTTCTAAGTTCATGAAATACAAGGTTGGATTTATTCAATTCGGATAACGATACAAAGGTAGGATCAGCAGAAAACGCTATCAGTGACGGCCGTCACATTGTGCCTACTCCCACAATCCCGACAATCCTGGTCCATCCCGACAATCCTGGTCCATCCCGACAATCCTGGTCCACCCCGACAATCCTGGTCCACTCCGACAATCCTGGTCCACCCCGACAATCCTGGTCCATCCCGGCAATCCTGGTCCA
>CAYQQU010000140.1:0-6077 GCA_964419545.1 uncultured Saprospiraceae bacterium
GTGGGCAAATCCACCCTCATGAACGCACTGGTGGGCGAACGCATGTCCATCATCACCAGCAAACCGCAAACCACGCGCCACCGCATCATCGGCATCGTCAGCGACGACAACTTCCAGATCGTCTTTTCCGATACGCCGGGCATCATCGAAAATCCTGCCTACAAGATGCAGGAAGCGATGAACCGCTTCGTACATTCTACCTTCGAAGATGCCGACCTGATGCTGTTCGTCACCGAGGTAGGCGAAACCTACGCCGATGACGACCCGATCCTGGAGCGACTGCGACAGGTCGAGGCGCCGCTATTCCTGGTGCTCAACAAAACGGACCTGGTCCGACCTGACCGGATCATCGAACTACTGAAAATGTGGAACGACCGTCTCCCCTTCACCGAGAGCATTCCCGTCGCCGCGCTGCATCAATCCAATACCGACCGCCTGCTGGAAGTCATCCTCCGCTACCTGCCGGAAGGGCCGGAATACTATCCCAGAGACCAGCTCACCGACCGCCCGGAACGCTTTTTCGTCAGCGAGATCATCCGGGAAAAGATCCTGGAACAATACCATCAGGAAATCCCCTATTCCTGCGAAGTGACCGTCGAATCTTTCAAGGAGACCGAAACGAAAACCGGTGAACCCCTGGTGCGCATCAGCGCCCTGATCTTCGTGGCGCGCAAAACGCAGAAAAGCATTCTCATCGGCAAGGGCGGGGAAGCGATCAAAAAACTCGGCACCGGGGCGCGAAAGGCGATCGAGACTTTTCTGGAACAGAAAGTTTTCCTGGAATTGCACGTCAAGGTAAAAGAAAACTGGCGCGATGATGAGCGGTCGTTGCAACAATTTGGGTATTGAAAAGCCTTCAGTTCTTGGTGAGCGGAGCTGCAGCTCCGCTTTCCGGTTGTGAGCGGAGCTGCAGCTCCGCTTTCCGGTTGTGAGCGGAGCTGTAGCTCCGCTTTCCGGCTGTGAGCGGAGCTGCAGCTCCGCTTTCCGGTTGTGATAAAAACCAATACATATGAAACATCCACTGGTCATCTTTCTCTTACTCGGCCTGCCCTTGCTCGCCACTGCCCAAAACCCGTTCACCTACGAACATGATGGCCTCACCCGGTCGTATTTCCTATATCTGCCTAATGACCTGCCTGCCGGCGCCCCACTGGTTTTCGTACTCCATGGCTACACCAGCAGTGCCGCGATCATCATGGATTACTCCGAAATGAACGACCAGGCCGACCAAAACGGCTTTGCTGTCTGCTACCCTCAGGGTACGCCCGATTTTGGCGGCACCACCCACTGGAACGCCAATCTCAATATCAGCAATACCGACGATATCGGCTTCCTCTCTGAGCTGGCGCAATACCTGCAAAGTGAATACGACCTGAATCCCGAGCACACCTTCTCCTGCGGTATGTCTAACGGCGGTTTTATGAGCTACACCTTGGCCTGCGAGCGGCCGGATGTCTTCAAAGCCATCGCTTCCGTCACCGGCACCATGAGTGGATACGATTGGAACAACTGTGACCCTTCCGAGGTGGTACCCGTTTTTCAAATTTCGGGAATAAACGACAACGTGGTGCCCTTCGATGGCGACTGGAATCCGGGCGGCGGCTGGAACGGCGCCCCCGGAGCGATTGCCGTCAATGATTTTTGGGTCGATCTGAATGAAACCACGGCCAGTGAAATCATTAACCTTTCTGCCAACCTGGCTGCTGAGTATTATACCGGGGGGATCGACGACCAGCAGGTTTGGTTTTATCCCATCGATAACTGGGGGCACCAGTGGCCCGTCTCCTGGACGTCCGGGCTGAACGGCATTACGGCGGCGGAAGAGATCTGGGATTTCTTTGAGCTGGTGGTAGCCGGTACTACTAGTACCGAAGGAACTTTCGAAACCGAAGCCCCTTTTGCTGTTTACCCCAATCCTACCACCGGCGAGGTCAATATCCGAACCAAAGAAAAAATCTCCTTCCGGCTGATGACCCAATGGGGAACAGTGCTTTACACGGGAATCTTGCCGGCCGAAAATGCGCGGATTGATATTTCGCTATTGCCGGCGGGCTTTTACTTTTTGTGTGCCGGTGAATGGCGTTTTAAGGTTGTAAAGAAGTGAGGTGACAACTTGAAGTTGTCACCTCAATTATCCTACCGCGCCACCTTAACCACCTTCTTCGTCCGCACCGTCCCGTCGGGCCACTGCACCCGCAGTAGATAAAAGCCGCCCGGCAGCGATAAGCCCGTTAGGTCGAGCGACAAGTTCGCCCGCCCTTCGGCTTCGGTCGCTTCGTAGCGCAGCTGCTCTTGGCCGTTATGGCTCAACAGGGTGATGCTGACCGGACCGGTCAACACCTCACTGAAGCGCAACTCCAGCTGCTCACCCGCAAACGGGTTCGGGAAGACGTCCAGCTCCGGCGCGCCAGCACGCGTCGGCGTCGATGGTGTTATCGACGAAGTGCCCTGACCAGGGCCAAAGGTCAACATCGTACCACTGAGGACCTCGAAGGTCACCGTTACCGTCGGGCCGGCCGTGCCGTTGCCATTGTTGGCGTCGTAGGGCGTGGCCGTAACGGTATATTCGCCTGCGCTAAACGTCCGGCCAAAGTAGTTGCCGCCCGAATCACCAAACAAGGCGTAAGGCGCTACACTTTCCGTACGGGAGCCGTTAAGCGGGCCGCTGATGGTCAGCACCACGCTCTCCGTCAGGTTGTTGGCTATGGCTTCCACGTTCAGGAAGTTCGTCGGCAGGTCACCCAAGAAAAACTGAGCGTCATCGGTGATCGGGCCGAGGCTGACGTCATCGTCCGCGTCAATCAGCTGGAATTCCGTCACCAGCGGGCCCTCGATCGGGTCGAGGTCGTCGCAGATGCCGTCGTTATCGGTGTCACCCGTGGCGTCGTCGCCGTCGCAGAAATCGCAGAAGTCGGAAACCCCGTCGCCATCCGAATCCGGAGTACCTGGGTCAATTGGCGTAAGGATGAGGGTGAAGGTGTACGGATTACTTACCCCACTTACATCATTATGCGGAATACTGAAGGTGGCCTCGATTGGACTTCCGTCAGGACAAGGAATGCCGTTGAAGGAGAGCACCAGGTTGTTCATATTGTTTCCGACTACTGTTCCGGAACCACCAGAAGTTATCTCCCAATCATCGTTATCCGCCGTTACCGGTCCGTAGATTAACGGACAAGGCCCCAAATTCTTTATGAAGATGGTGGTAATAATTGCCGTCCCGGTCTGGATTTCTCCAAAATTGAAAGAACCGCCATCCACCAACTCGCCTGTACCAGGACGTTCCACAAAGATGTCTGGTCCGCCAAACCCTTCGTCTATTTGTCCGTCACAGTTATCATCGATACCATTACAGATTTCCGTTGCCCCCGGATTGACCAGATCATTGCTGTCATCACAGTCGGTATTATCAAGGACAAAATCTGTCGGTTGACTACACGCCAGGGTGGGTGCATTTGGATCACCAAATCCGTCACCATCTACATCCGCATAGTACGTGGTAAAACCAAGGCCGCCGCAAGGCAACAACTGGAAGTTGGCCTGCAGATCCACATCCGCATTCAGCTGGAACGAATATGGATTGGTCGTACTGACAATGTTGCCGGTATTGACGTCGGTCCAACTGACGAATTCATACATACTGTTGGGCGTGGCCGTTACCGTCACCACGGTGCCAGGTAGGAAGGAGCCTTCTCCGGCCGTCGTGCCGTTGCCGTCATCCGTCAGAATAACATCGTAGAAGACGATCTGGTCGATTACCTCGAAGGTTACCGTTAAGGGCAATCCAACATCACCACTGCCGTTGCTGCCGCTATAAGGCGTAGCCGTAATGGTGTAGCTGCCCACCGGCAGATTCTGGCCGAGAAAGTTACCATTGGAATCCCCGAATAACGCATACGGTGCTACATTTTCCATGCGCGTGCTATTCACCGGTCCGGTGAGTTGGAGCAGCACACTGCCCACCACATTCGGATTGGTCACCGCCTGGATGCTCAACGGGTTGGTCACCACGTTCGCATTGATCATCGCACCGTCCAGAAGCGGATCAAAACCAGGTACCGGCAGGTCAGTCGCGGCGTCGATCAGAATGAAGCTAATCACCGATTGACCGCAAGCCAGGTTAGGATCTTCATCATCCGTCAGGCCATCGCAGTTATTGTCAATCCCATCGCACAACTCCGTCGCGCCCGGGAAGATGGTGTCGTCACTGTCGTCGCAGTCGCCGTCCACCGCGGCCGTACCGGCCGGCTGCGTACAGGCGAAAATGGCCGCTCCGGCGCCGAAACCGTCACCGTCCGCATCCGTGTAGTAGGGCGTGCTGTCCACCGGATCTTCATCGATCGTGCCGTCGCAGTCATTGTCCAGCCCGTCACAGAACTCATCCGCGCCCGGGAAGACCGTCGCATCGGAATCGTCGCAGTCCACATCGCAGGTGAAGCCGTCGCCGTCCGCGTCGGCAATCGCATCTGAACCGTCACAGTTCTGATCGATACCGTCGCAGGGGATATCCGTCGCGCCCGGGAAGATGGTGCCGTCACTGTCGTCGCAGTCGCCGGCCACCGCGGCCGTACCGGCCGGCTGCGAGCAGGCGAAAATGGCCGCTCCGGCGCCGAAACCGTCACCGTCCGCATCCGTGTAGTAGGGCGTACCGGTCACCGGATCTTCGTCGATCGTACCGTCACAGTCGTTGTCCTCATCGTCGCAGATTTCATCGGCATCCGGGTTGGTGTTAGGATCACCGTCATCACAATCGTCGGCGTTGCTGACAAAACCATCCGGCTGGCTGCAGGATTGAATCGAATTACCCGGATCGCCAAAACCGTCACCGTCACCGTCCGCATACCAGGTGGCGCTGCCGGTCACACTCGGATCGTCGCCGTCCACGAGCCCGTCGCAGTCGTTGTCGACGCCGTCGCAGATTTCCTGAGCATTCTCGTTGATCGCCGGGTCCGTATCGTCACAATCCACGTCGGCGCAGAAACCGTCGCCGTCGGCGTCACCCATTGCGTCGTCGCCGGCACAGACATCGCAGAGGTCGGACACCCCGTCTCCGTCCGCGTCGGGCGTGCCCGAGTCTACCGGTGATACAGTAAAGGTGAACACAAACGGTGCTTCATCCGGATCATTGCTCGGGATGGTAACCGTAGTGGCTACCGGACTACCGTCCGGGCAAGGAAGTTCATCGGCCTCCAGCAAAAAGTTTGTACAATCTCCGGGAGTCAGGGTCGACTTGAAAGGACCGTCCACCGTAAGCAAGCCGTCGGCCGTAATCGCTTCCGTGAGATCCAGCTCACAACTTCCGGTGTTGCAAATAATAATGGCGATCGATATACTACCGGTAGCGGGTCCCACTGGGATACCTGGGAACAGGCTTTCCAAGGTAACAACACTGCCGTTGGGAATATCAACCGAGGTGCTAGATTGATCAATGGTCGACACCGCGATATCCACCTCCAGGCCTTCGTCCACCTGTCCGTCACAGTTGTTGTCGATCCCATCGCAGACCTCGGTCGCATTTGGGTTGACCGCCACATCCATATCGTCGCAATCATCGGCATTGGTCACAAAACCATTCGGTGGCGTACAATCCTGTACACTATTGGCCGGATCACCAAAACCATCCATGTCCGTATCCGCGTAGTAAGTCGTGAAGCCGGCCCCGCCGCACGGCAGGTCGTCGGTCAGCTCGAAGGTGATCGTCAGCGGCGTGCCCATATCACCGCCCAAGTTGCTGCCGGTATAAGGCGTAGCGGTAATGGTATAGCTACCGGTCACAAAAGTCCGGCCATTGTAGTTGCCTCCGCCATCACCAAAGATCGCATATGGCGAAACGTTTTCCGTGCGGGCGGCATCCAATTGGTTGATCGGGCCATCCAGTTCCAGTCGTACACTTCCCGTCGGTTCGGGGCTCGTCGCCGCCCGAATGCTCAGGAAGTCCGTTGGGAAATCGTTGATGTTGTATTGCATGCCGTCCATCAGGGTGAACAGCTCGTTGTCGGCTTGTGCATCCACCAGGATGAACTCCGATACGAAGGGTAGCGAGTTTTCGACTACCGTAACCGTAAAGCTACAGCTAG
>CAYQQU010000141.1:0-5818 GCA_964419545.1 uncultured Saprospiraceae bacterium
GCTTGTATTTTTACCCGGCTTGAAGAGACGGGCTAACCAACTGAACTACCGGACCGAAAACACGCATTCGTTCTTGCGCGAGTGCAAATGTAAGCCTCCTACCGAAACCACACAATACCTAACCGAAAAAAAACAAAAAAAAATTCCCGCCGGACGGGGAAGTAGTTTGGCGATTGCTAATTTTGCAGGACGCCTCGTCGCCGGCACACGGGCGGCGCGATCAAGTAATGAACAGGGCCGCCCCCGCGGGCGATCGCTCACCAACAAAAGGAGGACAGCTATGGTATTTCTGGATTTCGAGAAACCGTTGGAAGGACTTTACGAACAACTCGAGAAGATCAAACAGGTTGGAGAAGAAGGAGACATTGACGTCGCCGAAATGATCAAAGAACTGGAAAACCGTATCCGCAACAAACGCAAAGAGATATACAGCAACCTCTCCGGCTGGCAAAAGGTCCAGCTTTCCCGGCACCCCGAACGCCCCTATACGCTGTACTACATCAAACAGATGTGCCGCAAATTCATCGAACTGCACGGCGACCGCTGCTTCAAAGACGACAAAGCCATCGTGGGCGGCCTCGGCAGCCTCGACGGGCAGAGCGTCGTCATCATGGGGCACCAAAAGGGGGTAAACACCAAAATGCGGCAGTACCGCAACTTCGGCATGGCCAACCCCGAAGGCTACCGCAAAGCACTGCGCCTGATGAAGCTGGCCGAGCGCTTCAACTACCCCGTCGTCACGCTCATCGATACGCCCGGCGCCTATCCGGGGCTGGAAGCGGAGGAGCGGGGACAGGCCGAAGCCATCGCCCGCAACCTCTTTGAAATGGCGCAGCTGCGCGTCCCCATCATCTGCGTGGTGATCGGCGAAGGCGCCTCGGGCGGCGCGATCGGCATCGGACTGGGCGACCGCGTCTTTATGCTGGAAAACACCTGGTATTCCGTGATCTCGCCCGAGTCGTGCTCGTCGATCCTCTGGCACAGCTGGGATTATAAAGAAAAAGCCGCCGAAGCCCTGAAACTGACGGCCGACCACATGCACGAGTTCGGATTTATCGACGGCATCATCAAAGAACCGCTGGGCGGCGCACACGCGGCGCCCGAAGAGATGGCCAAATTGCTCAAGCGACAGATCAAAAAGGCCATCGCCGAGGTGCAGGGCATGAGCCCCGAAGAACGCATCCAGGCCCGCATCGAAAAGTACGGCGCCATGGGCGTCTACGACGAAGCGGCGGCGGTACAAGAGAACGAAGAATAATGGACGCATTTCGAAAAATACAGTTGTTTTTCCATCGCTATTTCCTGAAGCAACAACTTAAGCGCCAGGCGACCGCACCCCGCGGCGTCGCCTACAACCGGGCGCGCGAGATCGGCCTATTTTTCCAGGCCGATGATCTCGACCGCCGGGAGATCGTCCTGGCTTTCGCCGAAAAGCTCCGCAAAAAAGGCAAAAAGGTTAGCCTGCTCGGTTATTTCGACCACCCGGTGAGCTCGCCTAATTTTACCTTCCCCTATTTTACGCGCAAAGATACCGACTGGGCCCTGCGGCCTACCGGCAGCGCCGTTCAGGACTTTCGGCAAAAACGCTTCGATATCTGGATCACGGCCGACACCCGGCCGCACTTCTTCGCCGAATACCTGGCCGCCCTCTCCCCCGCCCGGTTGCGGGTAGGCCCCGTAACCACCCAAACGGAATGTTACGAACTGATGGTGGATACAGGACGCCGCGACGACCTCAAATTTTTCCTGAGCCAGGTGGAGATGCTGCTCGACAAGACGAATTCACACCATGAAGAAGCCGCCTGATATTTCCGGAACGGGGGTCGCCCTCGTTACGCCTTTCCGCAATCACGCCATCGACTATCCTGCGCTCGCCGACATCATCGAATACGTCATCGCGGGCGGCGTCGATTTTATCGTTTCCCTGGGCACCACCGGCGAAGCTATCACGCAAAGCGCCGACGAATGCCGCGCGGTGCTCGACTTCACCATCGAAAAGACGGCGGAGCGCGTGCCCATCGTGGCGGGCCTCTTCGGCGGCAACTATACGGAGAAGCTGGTCGCTGGGGTGAGACGGTACAATTTCGACGGCATCGCCGCCATCATGTCGAGCAGCCCGGCCTACAACAAACCTTCCCAGGAGGGCATCTTTCAACACTATATGGCCCTGGCGGAAGCCTCGCCGCGCCCGATCATCCTGTACAATGTACCGGGACGCACCGCCAGCAATATCGAGGCGGAAACGACGCTTCGCCTCGCCGAAGCCGGCGAGCAGTTTATCGCAGTTAAAGAAGCTTCGGGCGACCTGGCGCAGGCGATGCAGATCCTGAAGCACCGGCCGCCCCACCTGCGCGTGCTCTGCGGAGAGGATCCGCTGACGCTGCCCATGGTGGCCTGCGGCGGAGAAGGGGTGATCTCGGTCATCGCCAATGCCTATCCGCGCCAGTTCTCAGATATGGTGCGCGCAGCCCGCGCCGGCCACTTCGCGGAAGCGCGCCGGATCAATGACCAACTACTCGATATCCATCCCTGGCTTTATGTGGAGGGCAATCCCTCCGGCATCAAAGGCGCCATGTCCATCCTCGGAAAATGCGCCCGGGAGGTGCGCATCCCGCTGACGCCCCTGTCCGACGCGACCTTCGCTCAACTCCGGGCGGCGATGGGGCAGGAGGAAACGGAATAACGGCTGCCTGATCCGGGACCAGTGGTGCGTTACCCACCACTAAAAATTGAACCCGAAGGTGGCCAGAATGCGGTTGAAGACCACCTCGTTTTCCACGAACTGTTCCGGCGGTGGGTTGAGCTGATCCTGGCTGATCTGGTAGGGGACGTAGGTCTCCGTCAGGTTGTTGCGGCGATACGCCAGGTCGAAAAAGAATTTATTACCCCGGTACCCGACGCCGGCGCTGTAGCCGTGGTTGACGGTGTTGTCGCCCTCGAAGGGGCTCGGCAGTATGTTGAATCCTGCGCGCAGCCGGAAAACCTCGTAGGCGAATTCTCCGCCGAACCGGAAATTGGTGACCGATTGGAACTGCGTTCGGATATCGCCGTTCACGGCATTCTCGTCGACGGCGAAACCGTCGTAGCGGAACTGGCTTTTATTGTAGTTAAGGTGTTCCACCTCTGCCGAAAGGAATCCGCTTTTGTTAAATACCAGGCCTAGGCTGCCGACAAACCGCCAGGGAGTGCGCAGCCGGTAATCGAACAGGCCGTCGGGCGAGGCGGCTTCCCCGCGGAACGGCCCCATATCATCGGTAAAGTTGTAGACCATTGACGTATTGAACCGGTCACTCAGGCGATAAGCCGTCGGCGTGTGTACCGCGGCGCCCAGGCGCAGCATCTGTACCGGTCGGATGATGACGCCGGCTTTGGCGTTGATGCCCCAGCCGGTGGTGGTCAGCTCTTCCCGGAATTGAAGATCGTCAAACAATGGTACGACATCGTCCGGGTCGCTTTCCTCATAGAGCTTGTCTTCGTTAAAATTGACGATAGGGAAGCCGATGGTCGCTCCGAAGAGGATCTTTTCGTCGTAATTACCGGCAAAAGACAGGAGAAACTCGTTGATCGCACCTCGCGTTTCGACGTCCTGCGTGCGGAAAATTTCCGCATTGGGCGCCACTTCGTAATCGCTGAGGTAGACGTCGTCGATGTCAACGGGGGTGAAGAGGGCGTTGGCGTCGATGGCGACCCCGGCTTCGAAGGCGTCGGGCCCTTCCGGTGAATTGGCGAGTTCGAGGAAGCGGTCAGTGATGGAGCCGGTCGAGAAGCCGCTATAGACGAAGCGTTGGTTGAAGTTGGCCAGCCGGTTGAGGCCGAAACCGAAGTTGAAGGTCTTCCATTTCCTGCTGCGCGGTCGCGAAGTAATGACCAGGCCGAAATTGTTGATGTTGAATACCGAGCGGTCTTCTTCGACGCCGGCATTGTTCTCTTCATTGGTTAAGACCGAAGTCGTATTGGTGATCATAAAGGCCGGCGTGAACGTAAATTCCGAACGCCGGTACCAGCCGAGTCCGGCCGGGTTGACGCTGAGGGTGGCGAAGTCGGAGCCCAGAGCACCGAGGGCGCCGCCGGCGCCGACAGTGCGGGCGGTGCCGCCGACTTGGAATTGACTGTATCGGAGGGCGTCGAAGGCCGTTTGCCCTTCAAGTTGAAAGGCCAGGGCCAGGATACATAACAGGGATAGACTACGTGCGAGCATTGTATTTAGCGATTTCTTTGAAATGGTTTTAACTCCTTTTACGGGTGGTTGGTGTGGAGGTTTGTGGCAGGACAAAAAAAAGTGGGTGGAAATGCTTGTGATGTCCACCCACTTTTTTCAGCCCCTGCGCCCGGCAATTTTATTACCCGCCGCCGCGTCGGCTCGATCCACCGCTGCGACTCCGCGAGGATGAACCGCTGCTGCTGCGCGAAGAACCACTGCTCCGGTTGTAGCCGCTGCTGCTGCGCGAAGAACCACTGCTCCGGTTGTAGCCACTGCTGCTGCGCGAAGAACCACTGCTCCGGTTGTAGCCGCTGCTGCTGCGCGAAGAACCGCTGCTCCGGTTGTAGCCGCTGCTGCTACGCGAAGAGCCGCTGCTCCGGTTGTAGCCGCTGCTGCTTCTGGACGAGCGGCTGCTTCCACTATCGTAGCTACGCGAGGAACGGTCGTTGGAGCGATCGTAGGTACGACTCCGGGTATTGCTAGGTTGCGTCCGCTGTGAAGAGCGGTCGTAAGAGCGCGAATACCGGTCGTTACTGCGCGAGGGCGCCGTGCGGGAATCGCGGGTGGATTCGGTGCGGCTGCCTTCTCTGGTATACGCGTCGCGCGTAGTACCGAAAGGCGTTGCAGCCGGCGAAGTTTCCCGGCGAGTATCGGTATCAGTGCGGGCGCGGGTAGCTTCGCGGGTCGTAGTATTGCCTTTCGGGCTACCGGTGACAGCGCCCCGTTCCGTGGTGCTCGGCGCGAGGGTATTCGTCGCGTCGCGAGGTGCGACCTGATTGACCCGGCCGCGATTGCTGGTGTTCGATACGCGGGTGCCGCTGGCCCGGCGGGGTCCGTAATATACTTCGTTGTTGATGACGTTCACCGTATTGTAGGCGAAGCCGTTACCCCAGGAAGGCGGGCAGTAATAACCGCCGCCCCAGCCGTTGAAGCCGGCGCCGCCGTAACCCCAGCTGTTCCAGCCCCAGGTATTCCAGGAAGGACCCCAGGCGTTCCAGCCGGCTCCCCAGCCCCATGCGGGACCCCACGGGTTCCAGCCGGGCCCTCCGGCGAAGCCCCAGCCGACATTAAAGCGGTTCCAGCGATTCCAGCGGTTCCACCGGTTCCATCTGTTCCACCGGTTCCAGCCCCAGCCGTCATAGATCAGGACGGTAACGCCGGGCGTGAAGAACGGATCGTAGTAAAACATGTCGATATAGATCGGATCGAAATAGCTGAATCCGTAATAAGGGCGATGAAAACGGCGAATACGAGAGGTATATTGATAATCGTAATAATCATCGTAGAACTCGTACTCTTCGTCGTCGTAGTCATAATCGTCATCCGCGTAAGCCAGGCTTCCGGAATCGGAATAGGTTTGTGTCTCCGTACTGCTTTGGCCGTATTCACCGTACCACGTCCCTTCGTCCTGGTCGGGATCGTAGTACAGGTCGTCGTACTGCGCCATTGCCGGAGTGCCTCCGATCAGGAGGGCGAGTACTACAACCAGATGTGCTATCCATTTATTCTTCGATTTCATATGCTGAGTTTTTTGCGTAATTACTTTGTCTATCTGTTCTTGCAACACCTAAATTATTACTTTTGTGCCTAATTTTTAGTTAAAGGCCCTTTAAATCC
>CAYQQU010000142.1:0-5773 GCA_964419545.1 uncultured Saprospiraceae bacterium
CTAGCTGGGAATAGATTTGAATTTGGGATGCAAATAACCTAAGTAGTTACGAAAAAAGAAACACTACCCGAACTGATCAGCCAGCTGCAAGGGTTCTTAGACGAAAAACTGAGTTAAGCAATAAGAAGCAATAACGATGAAAAAGCAAAGTATGTACTTACAAGAAAAGCCGGGGACCGCAGCCGGTCCGCCTGGCCCGAAAACGTTGATCTCCGCGATTAAGGAACTGGCGCCGGAATTGCTCAATCACCCCTCAATGCTTGAAAAAATCCGCAAATACGTCTCGCCCCCGATCGTCGGCACCGCGGCGGGCAGGCCCAGCCGGCTGCCCTCCGAAGGCCTGCGCCGGGAGCTGGAACCGCACCTGCCGCCGGAGAGAAAAAAAAACCTCGGGATTTTACTCTCTATTCTCGATGGCATTGAGATCGCTTACGATTATTTTGAGGTGGATTCGGAAGAAGGGCTGGAAAATTACCTGGAGGATCACCAGCGCGCTTTTGAGGAAAAGCTTTTCGGACACCCGGGCCGAATAAAGGGCCTTGAGCAAGTTAACATGTGTTTACCTAAAATTTACCCTAAGGTAATCAAAACCAAGGGAAGAAAATGACCGTCTGCTTCGTGATTAGGGTGAATTGATCGTCAAAATTATTTCCATGATTTTTAACCTGATCACCGATGTCTTCAAAACACTCAACGCAACCAACAGGAAGGGATGATTTTGTGATGGAGATTCATCACAAGCATCATAAAACTCTATTGCTCTACGCTCTTGGGCTCTGCAAAAAATTTCAGTTGGACCCTTCATACGCCTATGACCTGATGCAGGATTTTTATATCGCTGCAATGGGCAACTTCGAAATGCTCGAAAAAAAATACCGCGAAAACGGTTTGGGGGCGCTTTGCCGCACCCTCCGTTACGATATCTACGATCTGGGCCGCAAGAAGAAATCCATCAAACGGGTGGAACAGGTATTTTCGGAATCCCGGCTAAAGTCCAACAGTATCTATTACCTATGCTCGGAGATCCAGTCGGAGCTGTTCTACCGCGTTATGGAGCAATGCCTGAGTGAACGGGATTTTAACCTCATGTGCCTCTACATCGAGGGGTATTCCTATGATGAAATCGCCGAAAAACTAAAAATGAAAAATGGAACGGTGTCATCGGCGATCCATCGCTCAAAAGAAAAACTGGAAGTCCATTTTAAACGGCCTGATAATGATTCCGATAAACCACAAGAACTTTTTCCAAAAGAATAAACAGCATGAAGAAGTCGAAAATCCAACCTTCAGCGATCCAAACAGATGCGGATTCCCATAGCACGCATTCATTGCATCAGGTGGACCTCATCAAAGAAATACTCCAATCATTCGCTCCTGAATACATCGAAGACCCGGTGTACTTCGAGGCCGAATTAAATTTGATTGATCAGTATTTGTTTAAACAGAAAAAACAAAATTATCCGCCGCTAACTGATTCCCGCCTTTCGGAAGAGCTGATCGTCGCCCTCCAGGGCCTCAAGACCCTGCTGAGGCGCGGCAACCTCAATGTCGTGACCTATTCACTGGAATTGGATCAGGCTCGCTATCGCAAGTTTATTGAAAACCGCCTCAACGAGGAGGAGGAATAAATATTCGCTCTCCTCTTTTCCCTGCTATTTCGAATCGCCCCGCGCCCCGCTCCTGCAGCGGGGTTTTTTTTAAAAAAAAATGAAGTCGTCCGCAAGTTTCTCGCCCCCGGTTTCGTAATCAGGTTGAAAGTGCGCGCCATGGAAGTGGTCGATTGTTAACGAACCACATTTCCCAAGATATGGACAAACGCACCCGGAAGCGCCACCAGCACCAAAAATCTGTTTTTTGCAGCGTCAACAGCCTGCACGCCCTCTGCGGCCTGCTCAAAGTCGATCAGCGTCGGCTGCAACTCCTGGCGCAGCAACCGCCTTACAAGACCTTCACCGTGCCCAAAAAGGACGGCGGCGAGCGCCTCATCGAAGCGCCCGGCGCGGAGCTCAAACGCCTGCTGGGGCGCCTCAACCGCTACCTGCAGAGCGTCTATTACTTCGAAAAGACCAGCGCCGCCTACGGCTTCATCGTCGGGGTGAAAAACGACGCCGACCGCCGCAACGTCGTCTCCAACGCCCGCAAACACGTCGGGCGGCCTTACCTGCTCAATGTCGATCTACTCGATTTTTTCCATACCGTGACCCGCGAGATGGTCGTCGCCATCTTTGCCGGCCCGCCGTTCGGCTTTAAGCGGCAACTGCCGGACCTGTTGGCCGACCTCACCACCTACCAGGGCCGCCTGCCGATGGGCGCGCCCACTTCGCCGGTATTGTCCAACCTGGCCTGCCGCGAGCTCGACCGGCAGCTTCTCGCATTCGCCGAAAATATGCTCTGGGTCTACACCCGCTATGCCGACGATATGAGCTTCTCGGCAAAGCAGCCCGTCAATGCCGAAAAGGTGAACTCCGTACGGCGCATCATCCGCGAGGCCGGCTTCGAGATCAACAAGCGCAAGACCAAAGTCTTCGGGCCGGACACCCCCAAGATCGTCACCGGCTTGCTGGTGACCGACAAGGTAAGCCTGGCGCCCGACTACCTGCCCAATCTGGAGGCCGAGATCGCCCGCCTTCGCGAAACCATGATCGTCCAAAACGAGCAGGGCCAGCTCTCCACCAAATGGGTAGAGGAATACAAACGCGGCATCATGGGGCGGCTCAACTTCGCGGGCTTCGTACTCAAGCGCAACAACGAAACGTACATCCGGCTGAAAGACGCCTATTACACTGCCGTCAACCCGCCGCAGGAAGCGTTCGGCGCGATGAGCTGGCGCGGGTTCCCGTATAACCTGTAGACGCTGATGATGGAAATCAGCCATAAGTAAGATGTTCCAAGACAGGACTTTCGCTTGCCGACGGTCCGCACAATCGGTCTTCCGGTTTCCACCTCAAAATAAATACAGCTATGCAACTCGTGCTCGATACCCCCGGCCTGCAGCTCCTCAAAAAGAACGGCATCTTTTTCGTTCAGGGAGAGAAGAGCAGCCGCAGCATCAGCCCGGCCAAATTGTCGAGCATCGCCGTCACCGCCAATGTGCTGTTGGCTGCCGAGGCCGTGCGGCTGGCGGTGCAGCACCAACTGCCCATTCTTTTCTTCGATCGCATCGGCAAGGCGACGGCCCGCCTGTGGAGCCCCTACTTCGAAAGCATCGCGACGCTGCGCCGCGGTCAGGTCCGCTTCGCCGAGAGCCCCGACGCTACGGCCTGGATGATGGAGCTATTTCAGCTCAAGACCGAAGGCCAGCTCGACAACCTGCGCTACCTCGCCGCCCGCCAGGGCGCCCTGCGCGTGGCCCTGGCGCCGACCATCAAAGACGTCAAGCGCTACAGCCGCCGCTTCGACGACTTCCGCGAAAAGCTGCCCGAAGAATGCCGCTCCGCCGTGATGGGCAACGAAGGGGCCATCGCCGCCCTCTACTGGCGGGCGGTAGGCAACGGGCTGCCCCGCCGCTACCAGTTTCAGCAACGCAGCCGCCGGCCCGCCAAAGATATTACCAACGCCGCCCTCAACTACCTCTACGGCATGCTCTACTCCGTAGTGGAAGGCGGCCTCTTCGCCGCCGGCCTCGACCCGCACCTCGGCATCCTCCACGCCGACGAATACAACAAGCCGACGCTCACTTACGATCTGATCGAACCGTTCCGCCCCTGGGTGGACCGCCTGCTGATCACGGCC
The DNA here is from genome assembly GCA_964419545.1 of uncultured Saprospiraceae bacterium. Lineage (GTDB taxonomy): Bacteria > Bacteroidota > Bacteroidia > Chitinophagales > Saprospiraceae > CAYQQU01. The sequence continues at coordinate 3,733 of CAYQQU010000142.1, forward strand.
TGCCTCGAAAAAAAGCTGGAGCCGGGTTTTTTTACCCAAAATCAGCACGGCCTGTTCCTCAATAAAAACGGAAAAGCGTTTATCATCCCCCTTTTCAACGATTTTCTGCGCACCACGACCCACTTCCTCGGACAGGAAGCCGTGGTGCGCAACCAGATCTACTTCCTGTGCGCCCGCCTGGCCCAGCGCATCCGGGTGTTTATGGAATGAAGGGTAAAGTCGGAGGGTTTACCCGACGGAGCGATAGCGAAGATGGGCGGAAGTAAGCCGGCGAGAGGGAGGTGCGGTATCCATTAAAAAAATAGCGATATGCAAGAACAGAATAACAACCTGCGCCCGGGTTTTTACCGGGACGTGCAGAAAATAATCGAAGCCGATGCTTTTCGCAAGGGCGCCCAGCGGCGGCGGGGCGGCGTGCGTTGGCGCTGGCGCTGCGGCCGGCTGCTGGTGCGGGAAGAAAAGCGGAGCGACCAGCCGGCGAAGCTCCTGCCGGCCCTCGCCAGGCAGCTGCGCCGCGAGTACGGGCCCCGCTTCGGCCTGCATCAGCTGCGGTGGGCGCGGTCGTTTTATCGCTTTTATCCCGAATGGAGCGCCATCGCGCCCGAACTGTCGTGGTCGCACTACAAGCAGCTGCTGCGGGTGCACGAGGAGCGGGCGCGCGCCTTCTACCATCGCGAGGCCGTCGCCAACCGCTGGAACACCCGCGAGCTGGCCCGCCAGATCAAAGTACGGTCGTTCGAACGGCTGGTCGGCGAACAGCCCGACCACTCGCTGCGCGTACCTTACGAGCTGCAGGTGCTCGTGCGCGACCCTTACGTCTTCGAGTTTTTGCAATGGGACGAAGCCCGAAGGCTCCTGGAAAAAGACCTGGAAAACGCCCTGCTCGACAAGCTGCAGGCCTTCATGCTCGAACTGGGCCCCGGCTTCGCTTTTGTGGCCCGACAGCAACGCATCACCACCGAGAGCGGCAAGGCCTTCGGCATCGACCTCGTATTCTACCACCTGCACCTGCGCTGCCACGTATTGATCGACCTGAAAGTCGGCGAGCTCATGCATAGCGATATCGGGCAGATGGATATGTACGTGCGCCTCTACGACCACCGCTACCGCCGCCCGGGCGACAACCCCTCCGTCGGCATCATCCTGTGCTCCGAAAAAGATCCCACCTTCGTCAAATATTCGGTGCTCAGCGACCGCCGCCGCCTCTTCGCCGCAACCTACCGCCTCCACCTCGCTCCCGACCTGGAATGCCCCGCCGAACTCGAACGCGCCCTCCTCCACCCCGACTAACCACACCCACACCCACACCCAAACTCACACCCACACCCAAACCCAAACCCATTTCCATGCCTACTCTAATCTGCTACGACATCTCCGCCAACACCCTGCGCGCCCGCCTCGGCCGCAAAATACTGGCCGCCGGCTTGGACCGCATCAATAAATCCGTATATTTAGGAAGCATCAGCCCGCGTTCTTTGACAGACCTGGAAAACCAGCTGGCCGCCCAGCTCCAGCAACACGGCGCGCCCCAGGACAGCCTCATCGTGCTGCCCGTCACCGCCGAACAGATCCAGCGCCTGCGCGTCTACGGCCGCAACGACCTCGACCGCGCCGAGCTGAGCGGGGAGAAAAGTACGCTTATCCTTTAGCGGCCGGCGAGTAAACGCATTTGTTTATCTGTAATGTGTTCGAGATTATGTTAAGCAGCATTTTCAAAATCGCGGCAGCTAACTGGCTATGAGTCGCAAACATATTACGGGCGGAGGCACTGCCCGCAGAATTGTAAATCGTTAAATCGGATATGTGTTATTTGTTTTAATTTTAGCGATAATTTGCTGATTATTAGGATGTTAAGTTTTGTAAGTCTTTTGTTTTGTCCAGGCTCCAGTTGCTTGGTGACAGGGTAAATGACCACGTTGATAAATTGTTTTTCCTTTAATATCTTTTTTCTGACACTCCCTTGACAGATGTTAAAATGGTAAGTGCTTCAGTAGTGTCCGGTTATAAGTCAAAGATATTCAGTTGATTAGAGCCGGGGTGG
>CAYQQU010000143.1:0-5691 GCA_964419545.1 uncultured Saprospiraceae bacterium
AAAATCTGAGTTTTTCGCTTCAAAAGCACTACCTCCAAACAAGCTCTAAGTTTTTCAAGGAATTTGTTTAAAGTTTTTTTGCTGGGCCCCAAAGGCGCGTTTTGGAGCCCGGCAGAAAACTTTAGCATGGATTATTCATGGGCTCTTCGTCATGACGGCTGCCAGACTTGCGCTCGCGTAGGCAGGCGCCTGCCTGCTGCAGACAGGGAGCATTCTCGCAAATACCATGTTCTAGCCAGTACTTCTAATTATCTTTTCGCTTATAACTAACCACCAAAAACTCGGCTTCCGTTTCACCATCATTTTCTAAACTATGCATACAGGCCTGATGCCAATGTACATCACCCGCTTTAAATTGCTTTTCACCCCTAACTTCCGCATTAGATTCATATATTAATTCGTAATTAGAAAGCGAATAAACAGCACGATTAACACCCGAGTGAGCTGGAATGCTTTGTCCTTTTGGCAGTTTTACTTGAGTAACTCTAAATTCGTCATTGTCAAATAAGGTTTGAGCATAGTCGGGTGATACTGAGTTTACATCATTCTCTACGGTATTGTCTCCGCAATCTGCTAAATCAGTATTTTTCATGGCAAAGACTATCCATTCAGCTGTTGTTGTTCCATTGTTTTTTGCAGCGTGTTTACCAGCTTCATGAAAATGGACATCTCCCTTTTTCCATGATTTAGTTCCTAATTTTTTGCCCTGCTCTTCCCAATCAATAGTGTAATCAGATAGAGAATAAATCACCCTGTCTTTGCCCTCGCCACTCGGTGGAGAGATAAATTCTCCCGGAGCAAGTTTGATTTTGACAACCATAGCATATTCATTTTCGAATATGATGTTGCGTTCGCCTTGTCTGTTGACTGTATCTTGTTGGGTAACCGATTCAGTTGAATCCTTTTTCACCTTTCCACAAGAAGAAAATACGAGCAAGAATATACTGCTCAAGACGATTATTTTAATATTTAAATAATTCATTTTTAGTTTTTTATGATGAAAAAATGTAAGATTTATTTTTTATAAAATCCAAAAGGCAAGCGCAGTCCAAACATGATATTTCTTCCTATCATATTGAGATTTAGCGGCTTGGTAATGGATAAGTGATCAATGTAAGTAGTGTTCGTTAGGTTATTGCCGACTATGAAGAGATCCATATCTTTTCCGCCAACGGCAATGCTGGTGCCAAGGCGGGCATTGAACAAGGTGTAGGCCGGCGTAACGGCTTCATTTTGCCCGGTGCGATTTTGCTCAAAAAAGTGCATCACTTCAAAGGATAGATAGGGACGATTGAGAAATCCCAACTCTTTCTGCTCCAATTTTATTTCGCCCGTAAGCCTGTCCGCGGGTGTAAAGGTAGGATGTTCAATGCCCTCTGCATCATCGGTAATATCGGCACGCACCATACTGTAACTTCCGTGAATGCCAAGCCAGGAAACGGGGTGGATGTCCAAAGCCACTTCTCCTCCCATCAGATTTGCATCATTTTGGACATGTTGAAATATCTTCCCACCACCAATAGGTGCATCCTCATCGGTCATTACCACGTAGAGGAAATTGTTTACTATATTATAAAAGGGTGCTATGTTTAAGGTAGCCCAATTGGTGTGCAGGTGATACGTAAAATCTATCTGATAATTACTTTGGGCATCCAGGTCTGGATTGCCTCTTTCAAACCTGCCACCATGGATACCGTTCTGGGTCAGTTCTGGTAAATTGGGCGAGCGAAAACCGCGGGCCACATTAGCTTTTAAAAACTGGTTTTCAGAAAAGTTATAAGTAACGCCCAAAGAACCGTTCACATTATTATAGGTATTGTCAATCTTAAAACGGTCCGTATTGGTAGTAGCTACGGGAAACGACTCCATACTTCTGTAATCGTAACGCAATCCGGTAGCAAGGGTAAATTTTTCTGCCAATAGAAAATCTCCAATAGCATATAGCCCAATATCGTTTATTTTGGCATCCGGCATGACCACATTGGGTTTGGTCTCGTCCGCTTCATTATCAATCATGGCGCCGTTTACGCCAAAAACAAAGTTGTTTTCACCTGAGGGTAAGTTAAGTTTTACGTTGTAGGTAAAGGTATTCAATTGCATGGAAACGACCTGAGGTTGTACCAATTGATCTTGGTCATTAATACCCCCGGCAATTAATTCCCGGGTGTTAAGCTGATACCCCAGATCGACATCAAGTGCATTTTTTCCTAAAAAAACCGTATTGTTTGAGGATATCAGATGGTTTACCAGGTCTTGGTACCATACTTCATTCTGTCGTTCTTCAGTTAGCAAGGTGGAGGCCAGTGGGCTGGCAAACAGGTTGAGTTGGGGGTCGTTTTGAATACCATATTCGGCATCGGTATAATTGTAATTTACCGAAAAAATACCCACATCCGTCCTAACCCCTGCATTTGCGGTGAGGTTGCTTTCGTTGATACGGGTGTTATCTACCACCTCATCATTACCATCTGAAAAATCTTTATGTGATTTTAAACTGCCCCGCACGCCAAAAAAGAACTTATCAAGGCCGCCTCTTACACCCAGACTATTCAAATACCCACTTGTGTTGGTAAAGTACTGCGAAGTGAAATCACCTTCAACACTATTGGTGCTCGCGGGCCGCTCCCGGAGTACGTTTATGACACCTCCCGCGGCATCAGAACCAAACTGCAAGGAAGCCGGCCCCTTGATGATTTCTACGTGGGAGGATGCAAATTCATCAATCAGGAAGGGGTGATTGGAAGAAAATTGAAAAACCTCCTGTTTAATGCCATTGTTGAGTACAACCAAATTATTGTTTGATAACCCGCGAATAACCGGTTGTCCTCCCCCAGTTCCAAAACTGGAAAAATAAACGCCAGGGGTACGGGCAAGAACTCGTGGCAAGGTAAGCTCCCCTGAGCTTACTATCTCTTTTTTATTTACTGTTTTTATTGGATAAGGAACTGCATCCTGTTCTTTTACAAAACCTGCCGTAACGGTGATCTCTTGCAGTTCGAGCGGCGATTCCAACAGGTTTACATCAAGCGTGTAATCTGTCTCGGAAGAAGCTTCTGTCAAGTCGATGTTTTTTGATTGGGCCCGGTAGCCGATGTAGGTGTATTCCAGCGTAAGCACTTTTAGGTTGGAGGGTATAGAAAGTTGGTAGGTACCATCTTCCCGACTCACCGTACCTGTTTTATTCTGGTGCAAATAAACATTAACACCTACAAGCGGGTTTCCTCCTTGATCACTCACTTTACCTTTCAAAAGGCTTTGGGCAGAAGTACTGCTAACCAGCATTAGCAACAGAATCAGCAGCGAAAACTTGTTAGACATTTTTCTCATTTTTTTGGTTATAATGATGCTGCTTTAAGGAATAAGACCTTTTAAATGCAACATCGTTGCAAATGCAAGGAGAGGTGTACCTGTGCAACATGACATTTGTCACACAACACAAAATTTTTGTTCTGGATAATTAAGTAGGTGGACTAATTGAAGGCGTTAAAGTCCGCTCGGTTCACTCGCACAATACCTTCGGTCATGGGTGCGCCGATCCACTTGCAAGCGAGCCAAAAGCCGCAGTTGCCGGCCGACGCTTTTCGGATATCCTTTTTGCGTTTGTTGCGCTTCTAACTGAACGACACGTAGGCTTTACGCGCCACCCGACGATACGTCCGAGGCTTAACCGGCCACAGCTCCGCAGCCGATTCCTATAGCATGTCGATCGGTTGCTCGGTATATTTGACCATCAATGCCCCCAGATAACCGGCTACATATTAACTTAGACATGATTCCTACACCACTACTCAATATCCTTCTTCCGAATAGCTGATTTGGGTCGAAATACTTTTATCACTTCCTCATCAGCCTCTAAATAAGGTCCCTCAATCAGATCAATACAATACGGGATGGCCGGAAAAACAGCATCCAGGCATTCGCGAATAGCCTTTGGCTTACCGGGTAAATTCACGATCAAGGTATTATTCCGTATACCGGCTGTTTGCCTGGAAAGAATAGCGGTTGGTACATATTGTAAACTCACGCGCCGCATTTGCTCACCAAATCCCGGCATCATTTTTTGGCAAACCTGCTCGGTTGCCTCTGGTGTCACATCGCGCATAGCGGGTCCGGTGCCTCCGGTGGTAACAATTAAGCAGCAACCTTCTTCATCTGCCATTTCTATCATTTTTGCCGCAATTTGATCTTGCTCATCAGGAATGACCGCATAAGCATATTCCCAATCGCTAATCAAATATTCTTCCATGGTGGCTACAACCGCTTTCCCTGGAATATCTTCATATATTCCTTTAGAAGCCCGATCTGATACATTAATAATTCCAATTTTTGCGCGCTCCATTTGTTTCCTTTTTTGCAAGGTTTATGTCCAAGCCCTATTTACCTGATCAAATGACGCCCCAACAATTTTTCTATCGCCTCTCGCTGCATATCTTTCCCAATAAAAACAATATGACTAATACGCTCCGATTCAGATTCCCACGGCGGTCCATCAGTTAGTACGAAACTGTCTCTTACTGATTGGATCACAACACGGGTGGGTGTAGAATTGACCGCTATAATACCTTTAATCCGATATACTTGATCGCGATAGAACCTTACCAGTTGCACTATGTCTCGTGCTAAAGAATCCAGACGAAAGGGGCGATCAAAAGTCAGCGTGAAGGTCGTGATGTTATTGTGTCGATGAGTCCCATTGGGCACCACTGGTGCAATTTGGGTTGTTCGTTCGTCATGGAAAGGCTTGACCTCGAAAATCTTTTCGACTGGAAAAACGCCGTGTTGCCCACGGAATATAGTGGCCGTTGGATGGATTCCGTTTAGGGTCCGAACGAGTTGTTCTACTTCGGAAGAAGACACTTGATCGCATTTGTTCAACAAGACAACATCAGCACTCACCAGCTGTCGGCGAGCTTCATCAGTAGTATTTATATTTTCTTCCACACCGGCAGCATCCGCCAGGCAAATGACTTGCTGTAAATCAAATACGTTCTCCACCATTAGATTATTTAGAAAGGTCTGAATGATAGAAGTTGGGTCAGCTACGCCCGTGGTTTCAATCACCAACCGATCGTATTCTGCCCTTCGAAAACTTACTTCTTCCAAAACATCCAGCAATTTATCGTGCAAAGAGCAACACAGACAACCTGCAGTCAAACCAGCTATGTCTTCTTCACCATTTACCACCAATTCACAATCTACATTGACCTTGCCGACTTCATTTTCAATCACAAACAGCCGCTCATTGGATCTTTCTTTTATCAAGTGGTTCAGAAAGGTCGTTTTTCCAGCACCTAAAAAACCGGTGATCAACTGGACGGGTATTCTTTGCATACTATAGAAGGTTTAATAACTTTTTTTTAGTGATAGCTAATGGTGTGTAACACAAGTTCCTTGTAAAAATTTTTGCTGAGTGCTCAATTTAAAAAGTTGATTTTCAGTAATTAAAAGCGTTTCCTTTCAAGAAAGGATCAGCAAAAATTTTTGTTACACACCACTAAGCAATTCAAATTAGATTTTGAATTTCTTAGGAAACAAATAAGATGCAACGCTGTTGCAAAAAATGGTGTTACGTTTATTACATGAGGTCTACCCTTCTAATTAATCCTCCCAGGTGAGCTGTGTACATTAACACAAAAGTGGGTGTACCCGTCGTTTGATGTAAGCAAAAATAATTATCTTGCTTTATGATGT
>CAYQQU010000144.1:0-5533 GCA_964419545.1 uncultured Saprospiraceae bacterium
TACCTCTTGCCTTTGAGATTGTCCGTAAGTCGGAGCAATATGTGGACAGCAAAAGCGGCCAAGTCAAGAAGCGTAGCCCTCGTAGCAAAAATGAGATGCTGCGTGATCAGCTTTTTGCCATCACCAAGTACAACCGGGTTCCCTACCGCTATGTGGTCTGGGATACTTGGTTTTCCGCCAAGGAAAACTTTGAGTTTGTGCATTTTAAGCTGAAAAAGTACTTCATCGGGGCTCTGAAGAGCAACCGTCGGGTAGCCCTGAGTATGGAAGACAAGCTGGAAGGTAAATTCCACCGAGTCGACGGACTAGACTTACAAGCAGGCCAGGCCATGACTGTTTACTTGAAAGGACTGGATTTTCCGGTCCAACTCGTTAAACAGGTCTTTAAAAACCTAGACGGCTCAACTGGAGACTTGTACCTGGTTACCAACGATCTGGATTTGGATGCCTCAGCCATCTGCACGACCTACGAAACACGATGGGGAGTGGAGATATTCCACAAATCGCTCAAGCAGAATGTGGGCTTGGAAAAATCCCCCACCAAGCATGAGACCTCCCAGTGTAATCATGTTTTTGCCGCCATGATTGCCTGGACCAAACTGGAACTGCTGTCTTTAAAAGAGCAGACCAATCACTTTGCCCTAAAAACCAAAATGTATGTCAAAGCCCTCAGAGCGGCCTACCAAGAGGTGCAAAGACTAAAAGCCTTTGTACCTAAAATCGATCAGCCTGATCTGGTGCAAACCTCTCTTTTGAGGTAGGGCTAATAGGTGCCGCATGCGAGCTACTTTTTCTAGTGCCTGGTACTATGGGGAGAAGCTATGCATGGAGTCCTGTATACTGCTAAATTTTTCAAAAATCATAATCTTTCGCTTGCGAAAGATCAGTTATGAATTGTAACTTTGTCACATGGCAGTGGACAAGCAATTAATAATAGCAACCAGAAAATTTGCAAAGGAGGACCGGGCAAAAAGCTGGAAATATTTCTCCGGTACGGTGGTTCTTTTTTTACTGGCCTATGCTGGTGCGATCGCGAACATTCACCTGATTCCCCAACTCATCTGTTCGGTATTAGCCGGGTTGCTCACGGTCCGGTTGTTCATCCTTTACCACGATTATCTGCACAGAGCCATATTACAGCGGTCGTTTGTGGCTGAGGTCATTTTTACGATTTTCGGCCTGTTTATCCTGATCCCCACGAGTATCTGGCGGCGGTCGCACGACTTTCATCATGCGCACAACTCCAAATTATATTCGTCAAGCATTGGGTCTTTCCCGCTGGCTACCAAAAAGGAGTTCCTGGCGGCAAGCCGATTGGACCGGGGGCTTTATCTATTCAGCCGGCATCCGATCACTATTGCGCTGGGTTATTTTTTTGTTTTCCTCTGGGGCATGAGCCTGAGGTCCTTTATCAGTAATCCCAAGAAGCATCCCGACTCTCTATTGGCCGTTTTTTTTCACTATGGCATTGGTGCAACGATCTACTTTGTCTTTGGCTGGCCGAGCTTTGTGCTGGGTTTTTTACTCCCGATTATGATCAGTCACGCCATCGGCTCCTACCTTTTTTACGCCCAACACAATTTTCCGTCGGCATTGTATAAGTCGAAAGAAGAATGGGACTACGGTTACGCCGCGCTCTATTCATCGAGCTACATGAAAATGAGCAAGCTCATGCACTGGTTTACCGGCAATATTGGTTACCACCATATTCACCACATCAACCCCGCCATTCCTTTTTACAACCTGCCGGCCGCTTTTCACGAAATAGAAGCGCTCCAGAACCCGGGGACCACCTCCCTCGCATTTAAAGACATATCCGCCTGTTTTCAGATAAAAGTATGGGATGCAGAGCAAGGGAAAATGGCTGGGTTGAAGGAGATTTATGGTTTGGAAAAGGCTCGCTGATCCGGCTGTCGCCGGCCGGATGAGTAGGCCTTACCCACCCAACTCTCCCAATCCAAACTCCGAAAATGTATCGCCTCCACCCCCGTCCGCCGAAGCCTTTGGCGAAGTCGGACTACCCCGCCCACGACTCCCGATCCAACGACCTGAAATGTATCGCCTCCGCCAAATCTTCAATCCGAATCTCCTCATTTCCCGCCAGATCCGCCGCCGTCCGCGCCACCTTCAGGATCCGGTCGTACGCCCGTGCCGACAACTGCAGCTTCTCCATCGCCTTCTTGATCAGCACCTGCCCCGCCTGGTTGACGGCGCACACCTCACGTACCATGCGGCTTGGCATCTGGGCGTTGTTGTAGACGCCCGGCAGGTCGGCATAGCGCGCCGCCTGGATCTCGCGCGCCCGGTTGACCCGTTCGCGGATATCGGCGCTGGTCTCTGAGGGCCGTTCCTGGCTGGTGAGTTGTTCGTAAGAAACGGGCGTCACTTCCACGTGCAGGTCGATGCGGTCGAGCAGGGGGCCGGAGATGCGGTTGAGGTAGCGCTGGATGACGCCTGCGCCGCAGACGCAGTCTTTGTCGGGGTGGTTGTAGTAGCCGCAAGGGCAGGGATTCATGGAGGCGACCAGCATAAAGTTGGCCGGATAATCGACGGTGATCCGCGCGCGCGAGATGGTGACGCGGCGCTCCTCCATGGGCTGGCGCATCACTTCGAGGACCGTGCGCTTGAATTCGGGCAGCTCGTCGAGGAAGAGGACGCCGTTATGGGCGAGAGAGATCTCGCCGGGATGCGGATTGGAGCCGCCGCCCACCAGGGCGACGTCGCTCACGGTATGGTGCGGCGAACGGAACGGCCGGGTCGTGATGAGCGCCGAAGAAGGCGGCAGCAAGCCCGCCACAGAATGGATCTTGGTGGTCTCCAGCGCTTCGCGCAATCCGAAGGGCGGCAGGATGGTGGGCAGCCGGCGCGCCAGCATCGTCTTTCCGGCGCCGGGCGGACCGATGAGGATGACGTTGTGGCCGCCGGCGGCGGCGATCTCCAGGGCGCGTTTGATGTTTTCCTGGCCGCGCACATCGGAGAAGTCGACGCCGTAATCGTGCCGGGTATCGAAAAATTCGTCGCGCGTTTCCACAAATACCGGCTCGAGGCCGCCGCCGCTATTGATAAAGTCGACCGCTTCACGCAGGTTTTCGATGCCGTAGACGTTCAGGTCGTTGACGATACCCGCCTCGCGGGCATTGGCTTTGGGAACAAACAGGCCTTTGAATTTTTCCTCCCGCGCCTGAATGGCGATGGGCAGCGCCCCGCGAATGGGGCGCAGGCTGCCGTCGAGCGACAGTTCGCCCATGAACAGGTACTGATCCAGCCCCTCCGACTCGATCTGCCCGCTGGCGGCCAGTACGGCCAGGGCGATGGGCAGATCGTAGGCCGACCCTTCTTTGCGGATGTCGGCGGGCGCCAGGTTGACGGTGGTTTTGATCCGCATCATCCGGTAGCCGATGTTTTTCATGGCGGCTTCAACGCGCTGGAAGCCTTCGCGAACGGCGTTGTCCGGTAAACCGACGAGTTGATAGAACTGCTGTCCCATGGCGACCTGCCCTCCGGTGTTGACTTCCACGGTAATGGTGCGCGCATCAACGCCCTGCAGCGCGCTGGCAAAGGTTTTGACTAACATAACTGGTGGTTTTTTCAGGTGCGTCGCCGGTAGGTAAGCTTTGGTTCTGGATCGGGAAGTCTTTGGTCTTTAGGAGCCTCAACAGGGTTAAGGCCTTCCCGGGTAAAGAACCGGACAAACGGCGAGGGAGTACAAAACAGCAATCGGGATCTTCATTAATCACGCGGGTTTGTACACTCGCCTAATAAATAATGACCGGAAGGGCCATTTTGTTGCCCTTCCGGTCAAAAAGCGTTTGGCGACTTGAACTCAATAGGCTTTTGCAAACAAAACCCGCCGCTGCGAAGGTTTCCCGGTCAGCACGCAGGCGCCTTCCTCTTCTTCCGCATCGATCGGGATACAGCGGATGGTCGCTTTGGTCAGTTCCTTGATCCTGACCTCGGTTTCGGTGGTTCCGTCCCAGTGGGCGGAGATGAAGCCGGGCAGGTCTTCATTAATGATCGCCTGAAAGTCGTCGAAGGTATCGACCCGGCGTGTTTTTTCGTCGCGGAACTTCCGGGCTTTTTCAAACAGCTGGTTTTGGATATCCTCCAAAAGTTGGGCGATATGTTCGGCGGCGCCCTCCAGCGGCACGAAATTCTTTTCTTTGGTATCCCGGCGGGCAATTTCCACCTGCCCTTTTTCCAGGTCGCGCTTGCCGATACCCACCCGGACGGGGATGCCATGCATTTCGTGTTCGGCGAATTTGAAGCCGGGCCGTTTTTTCATATCCGTATCGTAGCCCACCGAGATGCCCTTTTCCTGCAGGGCGACCATCACTTTTTCGGCGGCTTCGTCGATCTCGGCGGCGGGTTTGGGGATCGGAACGATCATCACCTGGGTCGGCGCGAGTCGCGGCGGGATGATCAACCCGTCGTCGTCGGAATGCGTCATTACCAATCCGCCCATCAGGCGGGTGGAGACGCCCCAGGAGGTTGCCCAGACGTACTCTTCCTGGTTTGCTTCGCTGAGGAATTTGACGTCGAACGCCTTGGCGAAGTTCTGCCCCAGGAAATGCGAAGTGCCGGCCTGCAGCGCGCGGCCATCCTGCATCAGCGCTTCGATGCAATAGGTTTCATCGGCGCCGGCGAAGCGTTCGTTTTCCGTTTTGATGCCTTTGATGACCGGCATCGCCATATACTCTTCGGCGAAGCGCGCGTAGATATCCAGTATGCGCAAGGTTTCTTCCTCGGCTTCGGCTTTAGTGGCGTGGGCCGTATGGCCTTCCTGCCACAGGAACTCGACGGTGCGCAGGAAGAGGCGCGTCCGCATTTCCCAGCGCACCACATTGGCCCACTGGTTGATCAGCAGCGGCAGATCGCGGTAGGAGTTGATCCAGTCGCGGTAGGTGTGCCAGATAATCGTCTCGGAAGTCGGCCGGACGATGAGTTCTTCCTCCAGTTTTGCTTCCGGGTCGACGACTACGCCGCTGCCGTCGGGGGCGTTCATCAGGCGATGGTGGGTAACCACGGCGCATTCCTTGGCGAAGCCCTCCACGTGTTCCGCTTCGCGGCTGAGAAAGCTTTTGGGAATAAAGAGCGGAAAGTAGGCGTTGACGTGGCCCGTCGCCTTGAACATGCGGTCCAGCTCGTCGCGCATGTTTTCCCAGATCGCAAAACCGTGGGGTTTGATCACCATACATCCCCGCACGGCCGAATTATCGGCGAGGTTGGCTTTTTTGACGATATCGATGTACCATTGCGAGTAATCATCTGCACGAGACGTGATTTCCTTGGCCATGTGGTTTTGAAATTTTCAGCGGGTGAAACTATGTATCGGAAGTTATTGTTGTACAATTAGGAAAACTTGTAAGCAGCTGTCTATCAGCGACTTTAACGAAAGCCTAACAAAAAAGCTCTTTCTCAACGAACCTCTTAACAACTGTTAAAGCCGGCTTGTTAACACTTTTAACGCCGCCGCGACAGGGATTTAAAGGGCCTTTAACTAAAAATTAGGCACAAAAGTAATAATTTAGGTGTT
>CAYQQU010000145.1:0-5503 GCA_964419545.1 uncultured Saprospiraceae bacterium
CTAGCCATTTGGCCTTGGACATCGGTCACGGTGTAAGTCTCGATCGTCTCCCCTACCGGGAAGGTTGCGCCGCTACCCAAACCAGCGGTCTGCTGTGTGACTGCACCAGGGCAGTCATCACTGCCGACGGGGGCCGTATAATCTACGACGCTTTCCGTGGTACCATCGGGTACCAGTACCGTAATATCCGCTGGACAGTCGATGGTCGGCACACCATTCGGTAAGAAGGAAATAATCTGAGTAGCCGTATTCGTATTGCCGCATTCATCCGTTGCCGTCCAGGTTCTGGTCACCTGGTTGCCGGAGAATATTTCCTCAAAATCCAGGGATGGATCCGGATCGCAATTGTCTAAGGCGGTTGGATTAGCCGGTGGTGGCAGGCAATCAACGGTGATGGCACCCGGAACCCCCAGAATCACCGGGCCTTCGGTATCTTCCACGGTGATATCCTGAGACTCTGATACCGGATTTCCGGCGGCATCCGTAGCCGACCAGGTGCGCGTCAAGATAAATTCACCCGTACAACCGGCATTCGAATCATCTGTTACTTCCGACAGCGTTACGGTTACCGGATCATCGCAATTGTCGGTGGCCGTAACCATAGGCGCTTCCGGAATCTCCGGATCATTCGGGTCGAAGAAGCACAGATTGTCAATGGCGCCGGAGCCGTTCAGGAATACCCGTACGATCGCTACGTTCGGGGTATTCTGCAGATCAAAGGTGATGATGCCGTTGACCGCATCATTCGTGAATGGAATGGTCGTAATGGTACCGCCGGTAGCATTGATAAGTTCTACGTAGGCGCCCTGAGATGATTCGATGTCGAGCAGGTCCAGACTGACCACCGTTACCGGGGCCACCACCGAAAGATCGATATCGATAGAGGTACCATTCGCTGCATCGTTTGGCTCGTCCTGGTTAAGGTCTTCCGAAATGATCAGGACATTACCTAATGCCCGGTCATTCTGGAATGGTTGACCAAACTCACCGCCGGAACCGACACCTGGGCCACCGAAAGTTTCGTTCGGGGTACCCAAGTCCGCATCACCCGGTGCCGGGTTGCTGCTGTCGAAGATCATGGCGGCATTGACTCCCTGGAAGTCCGGATTATTGCCCGTCACCAGGATCGGCCCGCGGCCGCCGACCGACATAGTCGAGTTGACGATGGCACCGTTGATGAAGCTTTCGAAGGTCAGGCAATCGTTGCGGTTTTTCTGGACTTGCGTGCCCGTGGGCACACCTGTTAGAATAGGCGCCTCACTGTCGTTAACCGTCACGTCAACGGTACAAGTACTGGTAACACCAGCCACATCCTGCGCTGTAAGCGTCACCGTCGTCGTACCCAGGCCGATCATACTACCTGCCGGCGGACTTTGGAAAATCGAAATATTGTCCGTGGCGGAGCAGTTATCCGTAGCCGTCGTACCGCCGGTGAAATCGGCAATCATGGCTTGGCAACTGGGGTCGGCCGAAAGCGAAACCGATGACGGGCAGGTGATCGAAGGTGCCGTATCATCCACCACCGTGATGGTAGTTGCACAGGTGGCCGTGCCGCCGTTACCGTCGTCCACCGTCAGGGTGACGTTGGTCACGCCCAGCACATAGGGGCCCTCCGGGTCTACGCTGAAGGTCAGCAGGTCATTTTCCGGATCAGTGGAGCCGCCGTCGAAGTCGGCGGCGACGGTGGTGATGTCCAAACAGTTCGCGTCGGCGCTAACGGTTACCGGCTGGCAGACAGCATCGGGTGGTTGATTGCAAGCAGTAAAAGGATCGGTCACAATCTGATTGACCGTACAGGAAGAGGTCTGACCATTCACGTCTGTAACAAATAGCTTGACGCTTGCCGTTCCCAGGTTGTTACAAGTTAATAGATTGCCACCCGTTGTTTTATTGAAAAATGCAATTCCACAATTATCTGTCGCTCCAGTGGCCTGGAAAAAATCATTAGGACCAACCTGGTAAGTACCGTCTGCATTTAGTTCGATCTCCAGATCAACACAGGATAGGACCGGGGCTTCATTGTCCACCACCTCAATTTTGATGCTGCAAGTATCCAGGTTGCCGGCTGCGTCCAATGCCGTCCAGAGCACTTTGGTGATGGTACCCACCGGGAAGGTCGCACCGTCCAGGGTCCCCGTGTTATTGTAATTGTTCGTCAGACTCGTCACCCCGCAGTTGTCCGTGGCGGTCGCATCGAACTCCATATCCTGGGCGGTATAGGAACACTCCCCGGAATCGTTGTCTCGATTGAGAAGCACATTCGGCGACGCGACGCAGGTGATGACCGGCGCCGTATCATCCTCCACCGTGATCGTCGTCGTACACTGATCGGTGCCGCCCTTGCCGTCGTCTACCGTCAGGGTGACGTTGGTTACGCCCAGTGAGTAGGGGCTTATGAGGTCAACACTAAAGGTTAACGGATCTCCATTAGGGTCGGTGGAGCCACCATCGAAATCGGAAGCCATGGCCAGACCTTCGCAGTTATCTGTGGCGCTGACCACCACCGCTTGGCAAATGGCCGTAGGGGCCACATTGGTTTCTACATTCACGGTGACGTCGAAACTACAGGTAGATGAATTGCCGGCGGCGTCGACGGCTGTATAAACCACGGTGGTGGTGCCGATCGGGAAGTCGGCGCCGCTAGGCAGGCCGCTGGTCAGACTGATGCTGGCGCCGGGGCAATCGTCCGCGACACCCGGCGGGGTGTAATTGACCTGCGCGGTCGTCTGACTCACGGGAATGGTTACTGTAATGTCCTCCGGGCAATTCGTTGCAATCGGCGCTGTCCCGTCATTGTCAGGATCACAAGGGTTTGTAAAACTCCCCGTTTGGATAAAAACGCCGGAATCAAGAACGCGATCACCGGCATCACCGATCACGATCTTGATGTGGTAAGTTTCGTTCGGCACAATAGGAACCTGGGAGGTGATGACCGCCGTGAAACCGTCATACTCAATGGTAGTGCCCCCGGCATTGCTGATATAGAGGGCGCTGTTATCCACGCCGTTACATTCACCGGGACCGACATTATTGATCGATACCGGAATAGAAGTACCCGGAAGTATGGCGATATTTTCATTGCTATAATCTCCTCCACCGGGTTTAGGTCCGGTTACCAGGAAACCAAAAGCATCGTTAAAACTCGAACAGAAATATTCAGGATACTCTTCCGAAGCGAATACATAGGATATGGCAAGCCCATCGTCATTTAGCGAAAAGTCAAACTCTAGCGCACAAGCATCAAAAGACGGAAATGGCGCGGTAAGCGCATCGAGATCCGTGTCCCCCGGGGCATTATTGCTCTGGCTCGTACCAGCACCGACGTTCGGTCCTACCGCATTATCTATACTGCCGGAAGTGAACAAAACGCCCGATCCGAGGCCGATATTGGTGGTTGCTCCGTCGGAAAAGATACCGGAAGCCCCATCCGGGCAAGTGAGCTGGGCATTGGAAAAGGTGACTCCCGGACCGACGATGGCGGTCGTCAGTTGATCAGCGTTCAGTCCACCCGTGACCGATAACTGGGCCCGAAGCGGTGCGCTCCAGGACAGTAGCCCGAGGATCATGATACATGAATATATAATTTGTAAAAATTTCATATTTTTCATAAAGCTTGATTGTGATAATGATGAAAAAGCAAATAGAAAGAATGTCACTGTCGACTACTCCGCTCTGAGAGGTATTGGTTCCATCTCTTCGCGTCCCAACCCGGCTTCATCCGGTATTCGATGTTGAGCTCGACTTTCTGCCTTTGGTAATCCACGATGTAGGTACACAATTGGTCATTCAGCTTTTTGAAATATTGCACTGCCTCCTGTTCGGATTTGAAATTCATCGCTTCGATGTCAAACTCGTAGGCATAGCTCAGTTGGGTGCTTTCATCGATCTTAATGACGCCTTCTGTGTCGATAGTAGCCTTTTGCATACGCTGGGCGGTCGGCGCCTGCATCCTTTGGGCACTTGCTATAAAGCTGAATCCCAGTACAAAAAGCAGCACTACCGCGACGCGGGGCAGCATGGCTTTTAAATAAATTGAAACGGTGGTTTGCGGTCTCATTGGTGAAAGGTTTTTTAGTTTATCAGTAGAAAAAAACATCAATCAATATGGCGGCCGGCAATAGATTGATCCATGAATAATCCGGGTTAATATGATTGGGAAAATAAGCCCGGCTACCCTAATGCTCTAATCCCCAGGGAAAGGGAGCGTTTTTTTCTATGGAATCTTGTCGCCGAATCGCCGGGAAGCCCGCCTGGCGCCAGGCAAACACTGGCCACTACTCCCCGCAGGGAATACCCAATGCGAATAGCCTTAAAATAGCGTAACCTATTTCAGGAATTTGGGTGCAATGTATTACGCCCGAGCTGTGAGCCGCCGATGCATTACTTTAAAGAGAGGGAAAAATCATTCAATTGGTTTCCTGCCCCGGCCGGTCGATAATCCGGCCGGCTGGTTGCTTAACTATTTGGTAAAGATGAGGGGTAGAAGCGGACTTTTTCCGTCAAAGGAGTAGCAAAATCCGTCAAAACATACTTAAAAAACGGCCAAAGGGGGTTCAGTGGGGTAAACCCTGGGGCAGGTAATCTTCTTCGGCGGCGTTTTTTTTTTGCCTTAGGGAAGCAGCTCATTCGCTGCACTGGAACTCGGAAGGCGACTTGCCGAATCGCTTTTTGAAGCTCCGGGAAAAGGAGCGGACGTCGCCGTATCCGACGGCTTTAGCCACTTTGGCGACGCCGGCGGCGGGTTGATCTTCCAGCATGCGGCGGGCGGCGTCGAGACGCATTTCCTGCAGATAGCGTTTGGTGGGCAGGCCGGTCAGACGCTTCAATTGGCGCAGCAATGACGATTCGCTCATGGCGAACCGGCGGGCCAGCCCGGGAATGGAGAGGGTGTCATCGCCCAGGCTTTGACGGACGTACGCCTCAAAAGCTTCCAGCCATTTACGGTCGGATTCGGATACCGGGGAAGGCGCCGCAGCGGGTTCCGCTCCGTCGTCGCTTTCTTCGAGCCGCCGCGCCAGGTTTTTCAGGAGGTTGTCGATCCGCACCAGCAGTTCTTCTTCTTCGAAAGGCTTGACCAGATAATCGTCCACCCCGATCCGTAAGGCTTTCAGGCGGTCTCTGGCCTCGGCCCGCGCGGTGAGCATGATCACCGGCAGGTACCGGGTGGCCTCATCGGCTTTCAACTGCTCCAGCAAACGGTAGCCGTCCATCACCGGCATCATCAGATCGCTGATCACCAACCGGCATTCGGGAAGGCGCCGCAGCCGTTCGAGGGCGGCCCGGCCGTTCTCAGCGGTATGAACCTGGTATTTTTCACCAAGCAATAGTTGCAGGTATTCCCGCAGCTCCAAATTGTCTTCCACCACCAGCAATGCAGGTTGATCGCGCTTGAAAGGCGCTTTTCCGGCCGGCCGTTCCATTCCGTTTCGCCGCGCGGCGCCGCCCTGCACCCCAAGGGCAGACGCATAAAACCGCCAAATAAAAACAAAGCATTAGCTTTGCA
>CAYQQU010000146.1:0-5380 GCA_964419545.1 uncultured Saprospiraceae bacterium
AAAAATCGGTGGCTTAACTCTTAACTTTTTGTCCACTTTTTTATTGCAATTTCACCTCGCAGGGAGGCGTCGTCATTCCTGGCGTTCCCTTTTGCGCGGCGCCGCCTTTCGGACGTTTACTTGTCCGGAAACAGTTCCGGAGTCATCAATAATTTTTTACTTTTGTGCAGCTTCAAACGACCAGCAACCAAAAGCTTGCCCCGCAATCTATCGGATCGACAAATGGGGTGTTTAATGCCAACGTCGCGCTGCTTCATAGCGGGCGACGCAGACCAAAATAAAAAACGACAACAACAATGAGCGGAACAAAAATCGTAAAAGAACAAGATCAGCTTAACGTCCCGGACGATCCGATCGTACCCTACATTGAAGGCGATGGCATTGGTCCCGATATCTGGGCCTCGGCCGTTCGCGTTTTTGACGCTGCCGTAGAAAAAGCCTACGGCGGGCAGCGCAAAATTCACTGGCATGAAGTACTGGCCGGAGAAAAAGCTTTCAACGAAACCGGGGAGTGGCTGCCGCAAGCTACCCTCGATGCCGTAAAAGAATACCTCGTCGCCATCAAAGGCCCCCTCACCACGCCGGTGGGCGGCGGCATCCGTTCGCTGAACGTCGCCCTGCGCCAAAAGCTCGACCTCTTCGCCTGCGTACGCCCGGTGCGCTATTTCGACGGCGTACCCTCGCCGGTGAAAAAGCCCGGCGACGTGGATATGGTCATCTTCCGGGAGAATACGGAAGACATCTACGCGGGCATCGAATACCTCAACGGCACCGAAGAGGCGGAAAAACTGAAGAAGTTCCTCATCGAGGAAATGAACGTCAGCCAGATCCGCTTCCCTGATACCGTCTCCCTGGGCATCAAGCCCGTTTCTGTAGAAGGAACGGAACGCCTGGTGCGCGCCGCCATCGATTACGCGCTGGATACCCAGCGCCCGTCGGTGACCCTCGTACACAAGGGCAACATCATGAAGTTTACCGAAGGTAAGTTCAAGGAATGGGGCTACGAGGTGGCCGAACGCGAGTACGGCGATAAAGTGTTCACATGGGCGGAGTACGACCGCATCGTCGCCAAAGAAGGCAGGGAAGCGGCCAATAAGGCGCAGTCCGAAGCCCTGGCCAACGGCGCTATCCTCATCAAAGACGTCATCGCCGACGCCTTCCTGCAGCAGATCCTGACCCGCCCTGCAGAGTATTCGGTTATCGCTACCCTCAACCTCAACGGCGACTACATCTCCGACGCGCTCGCCGCCGAAGTGGGCGGTATCGGGATTGCACCGGGCGCCAATATCAATTATGAAACCGGCATGGCGATCTTCGAAGCTACTCACGGCACCGCGCCCAAGTACGCCGGCCTGGACAAGGTGAATCCCAGCTCCGTTATTCTCTCCGGCGAAATGATGCTGCGCTATATGGGCTGGAATGAAGCCGCCGACCTCATCGTCAAGGGCATGAGCGGCGCTATCGCCAAGAAACACGTTACCTATGATTTTCATCGCCTGATGGAGGGGGCTACGCTGTTGAAGTGCTCGGAGTTTGGGTCGGAGATTATCGGCAATATGGAGTAGGTGGGAGTGTGAGTGGGAGTGGGAGTGTGAGTGTGGGGGGGCGATCTCCTCGTTATTGGGTTTCTTTTTTTCCGTTCGATAGCGGGAAGGGTGCGTCGTTTTTGTTGTGGATGGGGTAGGCTTTCTATTCGATGATCACCAGTTTTTCCGTTGCTTTTCCTTGTCTTCCTTCAGCTTCCAGGATGTAGACGCCTGCTTTCAGGTGGGAAAGATTGATCTCTTCCTCCACGAAACCGGATTTTTGGTGCGTCGTCCATACCCGTCGGCCGCTGCTCGCTTCGTAGATGTTCAACCGGGGGAAGGTTGTCCGCACCCGTACCCGCCCCTGGGTGGGGTTGGGAAAAAACGACAATTGGCCATTCGCTGGAGGCGCTTCCTCCGTTGAGGTGATGATGGCCGGCTCCGAAAGGTCCGGGTTGACGCCGATATGGAGGCGGACAACGGGAACGATATCGAATCCGAAGCCGGCAACGCTGAAATCGGCCAACAGGTCGGTTCCCAGGGCCAGCAGCCCGGCGTAGCGCGTTTGTTCCAGTTGATTGGTCGCGAACCAGGCGCCCTGGTAATTGTAATCGGTGGTGAATAGCGGGAAAATCCGTTGTCCGTTATCGCTCTCGAAGCTGACGAGCATCAGGTAGTGGTAGCCCGGCTCCAGCGGAACGGCTACCCCGGCTCCGCTTACCGGCAGGGTGATCAGGCTGGTGTCTTCGGCGCCGTCGAAGTGATAGGTATTGATGGCGAGGGGGGGCGTCTCGTATTCTTCACCCGCATTGGCGAGAAAATCATTGTTCAGGTCGCCTGCCCAGCGGTAGAGCAGCGTGTTGACAGTGCTGCCGTTGAGGGCCGGTCCGTTGCCGACCGCGAACGACATGTAGCGCGCGTACCAGACGGTCGTATCTTCCCGCTCGGGAATATAATAGGCATTGCCGTAGATGAAGCTGGGATTGGCCGTTGCCGTCAGGCTTGTCGTTGGCCCCAGGTCTTTGGCGAAAGTGGTATCGGAAAGGGCGAAGGTCCAGGAAAAGGCGTTGTCCGCCGGCTGTTCGTCGGGCTGGTCCTGGGTCAACAGGTAGCGCCCTTCGTAGCGGCCTTTGGGCAGGCCGGCCGGATCGAACATCTGGTCGAAGAGGACATTTTCCGCCAGCGAATCGCAAGCCAGCGGACCGTAGGGCCGGTCGGTGCTGAAAACCGTCTCGCCCGTCGCATCGGCGATTGCTGAGAACTGCAGGTTGACGTCCTGCGCCGTGGTGGCTCCGTTATTCTGAATATCGGCCAGGAGGGGGATGGGCTCCAGTTGGCTGCGGGGCGTTACGGCATTGGGCGTGATGGCGGCGAATTTGCGTTTTACCGTCAGGTCGTGCGTCGGGCGGGAGCGAATTTCGATATCGTCGATGGCCCAGAAAAAGAGGTCGGCGGCCCAGGTGAACCGCAGGCGCACCTGGTCGGAGCCGCTTACCGAGGCCGGCAGCGGAACCAGCACGCTGGTGTCGATGGGAGGGGCAGGTGCGAAGCCGACGGCCGGGTTCAGAAAAGGGTTGAGGGCAATGGGCGCGCTCCAGCTGGCGCCGTCGTCCGTGCTCACGGCAAGAGCGGTGCGCAGAGGCTTTCCGTATTCGTCGAGCGGCGCGGTCGGCGACGGGTTGGCGAAGCGGACCAGCTGGTGCAGCTTCAGAGATAGTTTTTCCGTTGCCCCGCTCAGGTCGATGCGCGGGGAGATCAAACCGGCCTGATAAAAAGGGTAGGGCGGAGCGGCGGGCGGCGCGCTGTTGCCGGTCGTCAGAAAATCGGCATTGATCACCATGGCGCCGTCGCCGGCCGTGGGCGAACCGATGGCCAGGTTGGAGGTGTCGGCTACGGAGGCGCCGGGCGTGACGCTGCCTTCGGGATGCCACCACCACAGGCGGCCGCAGGGATGCGTTGCTTCGAAGAAAAATTCGTACGCGCCCGCCGGGTCCAGCACCCGCAGTCCGCCGGCGGTGAGTTGGTATTCCGGGTCGGCGGCAAGCGTAAGCGTCCGGCCCCAGCTCTCCCATTGCTCGGTGCTGATCGACAGCTGGGCCGACCAGGACAGGGTTCTGGCGGCGGGGTCAAAATAGCTGAAATCCGAACCGTTAAGCACCGGGACGTCCGTGGGCAGGGTGCTGAAAAACTGGGTGGCGCTGGAAAATTGTTTGCTCTGCACAAAGCCCCGGGTCTCTTCTCCGAACGCAAAGCTGATCGTGTATTCTTCGGTGGTGTTAAAGGTGAGGTTGGCGTTGAAGCCGTCGACGGGCGTTCCGTTCTGGGTAACTTCGGTGAGGGTCCACGTCCCGGTGAACGGGGACGTTTCGTTCTGGCAGATGGTCGTCCTTTCCGACCAGCCGAAGGCGCCGCCCGAAAAACTTTCGGAATAATAAACCGATTGCGTCACCGCCGTGCTGCCCGTTAAGAGGCTGCCGGCCCAAGTGAGGAGTAGCATTATTTTTTTCATAACTAGCACTTACCACGGAAAGATACACCGGAGGTAAGTTAACCGAAAATGCGCAGCTTCGGTTAGTAGCGGATGGAATAAATATGTCTGGCGACAACAAAGCGGGCATTACCTTCCCGACTAGGCCGAGAAGGAGGTGCCGCAGCCGCAGGTATCCGTAGCGTTGGGATTGTTGAAGGTGAAACCGCGGTTGTTCAGGCCGTCCAGCCAATCGATTTCCATTCCCAGCAGGTAGATGGCGTGGGATTTTTGCATCAGCACTTTCATGCCGTTGATCTGGTAAACTTCGTCGTTGTCCTTTTCTACGTCAAATCCGAGGATATAAGAGAAGCCGGAGCACCCGCCGCCTTTCACGCCCACGCGAAGACCGTGGTCATCCGGTACTTGCTGTTCCTTGCGAATGCGCTGCAGCTGGCTGACGGCGCCTTCGGTGAGGGTGATGGGTAAGATGGTCGTATTGGAAGCGTCACTCATTGTATTCCTTCTTTTGCACAAATTTAAGGATTATCACCTGAAAACAAGGGGGATAATCATCAAAAAGGAAACGCCGCCGGCGAAAGAAAGGTTCGGAGGGAAGCCGGGAGGCGCAATAAAAATAGGGACCCAAGGTTGGTGGTTGGCCGCCGAGCCCGTATTTTAGCGCGCACTTAGGGCCTGGCCCGTCATGTATATCCACTTGCTTATGTCCGTTATTCTGGAAATTGTAAAGCTGACCCTGCCGGCGCTGATCGTCTTCCTGACGGTTTATTACATGCTAAAGCAGTTGCTGCGGCACCAACAGCAGCAGACGATGCTGGAGCTCAGGCGCGACCAGCAGGAGGCTGCTTTGCCGCTGCGGATGCAGGCCTACGAGCGCCTGTCCCTGTTTTGCGAACGCATCTCCCTGCCGAGCCTGCTGCTGCGGGTCCGCAAAGAAGGAATGACGGCGGCGGACCTGCGGGTAGCCCTGCTTTTTACGATCCAGCAAGAATACGAACACAACCTCACCCAACAGGTGTACATCTCCCGCCAGCTGTGGGATATCATCCAGGCGGCCCGCGACGATGTGGTCAACACCATTTCGGTGGTCGCCGAAGACATCGCCGATGAAGCCGACGGCCGCAAACTGGCCGGCGGTATTCTCGACCTGCTCGCCCGCCGTGGCGTTTCCGGACCGGAAAAAGCGCTCGACGCCATTCGCAAGGAAGCCGGCCTCCTCTTCTGACGCCTCCCGCTCAGCTTGTTCAGCCTTTTCCGGCCTTTTGCGCGTTTTCGTTCAACAAAGCAGGCTTTTTTGTGACCAATGCATGATAATGCTTTCATGTCTGGGCGGGGATGCTTATATTCAGACTTATTAGGAAAATTT
>CAYQQU010000147.1:0-5157 GCA_964419545.1 uncultured Saprospiraceae bacterium
GCTATGAGCCGGAAAAATCCCTTCGGGAGAACCCAAAATCTGAGTTTTTCGCTTAAAAGCACTACCTCCAAACAAGCTCTTAGAAGACACCTCTGCAATTTTCCTTTAATATCACCGTGATCCGGTCCACTTCATTAGCCCCGTTTGGAATATCCTCAAGTTCTAAACCGGGATAAGATAACGCTTCTTTCCAACTTTGAATGGTAGCGCTAAAAAATTGAGAAGCTGATGGGTCCGTTTCATAAACGATAATATCATACGCTTCCCCTTTGTCACCTCCAAACCGGGTGATGACTTGCCATTCCCCGTTTCTTTTAAAAGAGGTATTGGTGTGATCCGATTGGGGGTAATATTTATCATCGGAGGGTTTTAACAGGGTCCAAATATCTTTATCATGGTCATCGGGATAAACCCCCATGGTTAAGATCCGGCATTGGACGGAATCGCCTTCCATCGGCGAGATGACCTGGATCTTTTCAACGGGATACTCTACTTGTAGTTTGTTCCCTTCCACCACCTGTTCCATTTGGCTCAGCGTCGTGGTCATTCCGTAGTAGTATCCACCAAAAATGATCAACAGGAAACCAATGATCCCCAATAGAATTCTCATTCTGATATCCATCAGGCCCAGGGAGGAACCATTTATCTTGATGCTGTCGACGATCGCAATGAGCATCAACCCAGCACCGACAACGAGGATTACTATTTCTGCAGACATATTCTACAATTTTAGAAATACCATAATTACAATTTCCCCCGGCGCGCTTCCAACTCTGCTTTTATTTCTCGCGCCCGCTCTTCTGTCAGGCTGTAGCTCCACATCACCCAAATGGCCAGTCCTGCCGTAAATGCCGGGATGGCGATATCCGCAATGCGCAAATTAGTCATAGTTTCAGCGGTTTGCTGAGCTAACGTTTGGTCGAATCCCACCATTTTTAGAACTGCTCCTCCCAGGACCAACGCCAACCCCTGGCCGAGTTTCACCATCCACCAATAGATGGCGCCAAAGGTTCCTTCCTTTCGAGGCATCCCATTATTCAATTCATCCAGGTCGCACACATCCGCCGTCATACTCATCATCAAGGTAAACAAACCACCTATACCAAACGCCATTAACGGAATAGGCATAAAGATCAACCACGGATTGTCCGGGTTGAACCCCCACCACTTAAGGCCATATCCCACGATGGAAATAGCGGTGGAAATGATAAAAGCCTTTCTTTTGCCCAATTTGTTGGCCATCCAGGTAATAATGGGAATGATCAAAAAAGCAGTTGCCACTGCACTGACGGTGGAAAACCAGGCCGGCCAATTTCCCGCGAGGCCGTAGTCGCCATTGAACATATAGAAGACAATGATAAAGAAGCTGAAAGACGCCACCATCTGAAATCCGTTGAAAACCAAAAATGTGGCTCCGCACAACTTAACAAAGGGCTTGTTTTTGCTGACCTCGACGATCCCCTGGAAAAGGTCTTTCAAATTAGAGAACAGAGAACGAAGCGATAATTCTTTTCTGTTTTCCATATGTGAAGCATCGAGGCCTTTACAGAAAATAGCGGGTAATACCCCTAATAGAATACATATAGCGCCAACCATTATTGATAGTTGCCGGACACCAACGGCTTGTGATTCAAACAGGTTAGGGTTGGCGATAAGCACCCAAAACCAGGGAACGATCATCCAGGCAATCTGGCCTACAATTTGTGAAAAGGCCATCAGGCGGGTACGTTCATTATAATCCGAAGTCATCTCGTAACCCAACCCGATCAAAGGAGTCGAAAAGATGGTATTGCCAATTAAATAAACCAGCGATAAGATGAGAAAATACCAGAAGTTGAATGCTTGCGAATTATTTTCATCAAGCTGCCACAAGACGGCAAATAATACCCCGCTTAATATGGCGCCTGCGAAAATATAGGGCCTTCTGCGCCCAAACCTCGATTTGGTATTGTCAGAAATAAAACCCATGACCGGGTCGGTGATGGCGTCAAATAACCTTGGCAAACCACCTAAGATCCCTGCCAAAAAAGGGTCCATGCCAAAGGCAGTTAGTAAAAAGAACATGAAAATCCCCAAGGCGCCCGGCAACAGATTATTCACCAGGTGGCCGGCGCCGAAGGCTGCCTTTTGCACTATAGGAACTCTGTCACTAGCTGGTGTTGTATATTCTGACATGACTCTTCGTTTTGTTTATTGGCTTTTCCTGCAGTATCATTTATTGGGAATCATAACGGTTTGTATGGCCCGGGCGCTTATGGTAATCGAGGCTGACCTTTCTTTTAATGAAAGATTAATATCCTTCGCACTTTCACCCGGATTAAAAACCACTACCGCAATAGATCCATTTGGGTTTTGCGCAGCGGTCACCATTAGATCAGGATCCGGATTTTCAAACCCGATCCTTGTCGCGCCGGGACGAATAAATTTACTAAAATGTGCTAAAGTATAATATAGTGGCGTGAAATATACCTCGTCTTGTTCCGGATCGACGATCACCGGCGCCACACACCAGTTCTCGAACCAGTTGGGCCCGCCCTGCCGGTTCAGGACCATATTCCAGTCCACCCAGCCGTCCACCCAGTTGTTGAGGCAGCCGATGATGTCGCGGGCGTAGCGATATACGGGAACGTACTTCGGATGCAGGTGCTTCTGGTCTTCCGGCGCCCAGTCCCAGCCCCAGTCGGTGGCTTCTTTGGACCAGTACCACTGGTCGTCCTGCCATTGGGGTACTTCGGCGTCCACACAAGCCTCGGACTGGATCAGGTATTTATCCGGGGCCGCGTCGTGGGCGTACTGGAGCGATTCGGGAAACCAGTCGTAGGTGCTGGCGTACCAGTGCACGGCCGTGCCGTCGAAGTACCGGGCGGCCTCCTCATCCTCGTACATCGCGTCGACCCATTCCTTTAGTTCTTCTCCCCGGTTCTGATCATAGCCGAGCACCACCACGTCGTGGCCGTCCGATTCCAGGCGCGGGCCCAGGTGGTTCTTCACGAAGTCGGTCATCTCCTGCGGGGTGAAGTGCATGCTCTCCCAGTTGTTGTTGTTGCCCAGGGGTTCGTTCTCCACGGTGAAGCCCCAAATATCGATCCCTTCCGAGCGGTAGGCTTCAAAATACTTCGAGAAGAACAGGGCCCAGGTATCGTAGTACTCGGGCAACAGCTTACCGCCGCGCCAGTCGTTATTGTCTTTCATCCAGGGAGGCGCCGTCCAGGGGGAGGATATTATCTTGAATCCGTCTTTGGATACCGCCATAGCGTCCTTGATCATTGGAATGATGTCGTCGCGGTCCTCCTCTATCGAAAAATGCTCCAGGTTTTTATCGCCGGCTACCGGTGCGTAGGAATAGTTATCCAGGGAGAAATCACAGGAGTTCATGTGGGTGCGGGTCAGGGAATACCGGGCGCCGCTTTCCCCAAAGTAGGCCTCCAGTATCCGTCCGCGGTTCTCCGGTCCCAGTTGGTTAAGCAGGTAGGCGGACGCTTCGGTGAAGGAGCCTCCGAACCCGGTGATGGTTTGAAAGGTTTCATCGGGCGATAATTGGAGGTTTACCGGATTGTCACCGGGAGAAAATCCCGTTAATTTTTCGAGCTGATTGCCACCGGCGGAGGTTTCAAAAACCTCCACTTCCAGGGAATTGTCGGAATTACAAGCGCTGAACATGAGCACTAATAACAGGGTGGAACCATAGGGGTAGCATCTTTTCATTTTTTAGAATTACTGGTCAGGAAAATGAACTACTTATTACTCGCTTACCGGTTCTCTGACCGGTGGCGCCAGAACCTCTTCGAGCAGGGCGGCTTCGTCGCCGCCGTAGGTCTTAGCGATCGGTCGCCCTCCTCTGCCCAAGCCTTCAAAAACGCCTTTATCTACTAAATCCCAAAGGGCGTATTTGGCCTGCCCGTCAATCGTAAAGAGCCCAAAGTGATTTTCCGAACCGCCCGGGTTCTGGGCGTCTTTCCAGTGCTCATCAAAAGCTTCAAAGTAGAAACAGGAAATACCGGCTTCATTGGTCCATTCCCGCATAAGCTGGTGATAAAGGGCTTCCTTGTATTCATCGGTGGCTTTGGAGCCCTCCGGGCCGTAGTGTCCGTTCGAGGCGCTCGCCCAGCCTGTTTCCCCGATGTGGAGGGGTTTGTCAACGCCCAGGCTTCTGACGTAGTCAGCGGTGTTTTGGTATTGTGTAATGGCGTAATCCCGGGCCCGTTCCATGGCCGCGGCGATCTGCTCGCGCTTCGGCAGGCTTTGTTCCTCTTTGGTAATGCCCCAGAAATCAGGGTTATAGTGGGTGTCGTGCATGGGGTAGGTATGGAGAGAAATGAAATCTACCGCCTGTATAAGCTTTTCCAGGTCTTCGACGTGGTATTCCTCTTCGCCGCCGCCCCAGGAGGCGAAATTATCGGAGCTGGTGATCCAGAGGTCCTTGGGAAGTTGGCCGGATTGCTTTAAGCCCTGCAGGTGATTGACCCATTTCAGGATCACCCCCGGTTGAACATAATAGCTGGCGGCCCACTTCACCATAGCTTCGTTGCCCACGGCCAATACTTTTACAATATCCGGATACTCATTGGCCAAAGCGGCAGCCGTTGCAATTTCACCTTCATTTCTTTCGCTTTCCGCATTGTGATCAGGTTCCTTGTCAGTCCATGCATGCTTACAATCGATCCAGGCGCCCAGCATGACATACATTTCGAAATCAGGGTCTTCCTTTTTCAGTTCACTTATTGCTTTTAATACGTTGGAGGCATGCGGCCGGTGAACTTTGTAAGTACGCAAGACTTTGATCCCCATCGCCGATAAGATCTTCATGTCTTCCTTGAGTTCGGCTACCGTCGGCTCGATGTCGTGATCCCGGCGCCGGTATCCTCCGTACGAAATAGCTAAATAATCCGGATTCCCCAGAATATCTTCAGCTGTGACCGTTTTAACTGATTGGGCTTGATCTGATTTTTTATCAGACTGACTATTCTGACAGGAAAAAAAGAACAAAACAGCCATGGCCATTCCGATATATTGAATGCGATGTCTTATCCCGTTCGATTTCATTTTTTCGATTTTATTTGGATAGCCCTCCCCTCATCCGCATGACAAATATCCGGCAACCGATTTAGAGCTTGTTTGGAGGTAGTGCTTTTGAAGCGAAAAACTCAGATTTTGGGT
>CAYQQU010000148.1:0-4895 GCA_964419545.1 uncultured Saprospiraceae bacterium
CATTGCAGGTCTTCCCTTTTTGGGATGGACAAAGTCAATCCCTCCTCCTCCGCAAAGCTTTCAGCCTGGGGTCGCCGATTGGGGACCCTTTTTTTCCCGCTATTCGTTTACTTCTTTAGCAGAATCGAAAAATCAAAAGAACGGGTGCATAATATTCTTAGCGACCTGAATCCTCAAGTAAAATCAAAAGTTATGAATGCATTGGATATGTTCAAGGCGGAGGGAAAGGCAGAAGGCATTGCAGAAGGAAAGGCAGAAGGCATTGCAGAAGGAAAGGCAGAAGGCATCGCTGAAGGCATCGCAGAAGGAAAACTCGAAAAAAACCGCGAGGCCTGCACCAATATGATCAAGCTCGGCTTTGAAGATGAGATGATTTGTAATATACAGGATGTGACCCTCGAATTCGTGCAGGCCCTCCGCCAAGAACTGACCGAACAACAATCCGACCTTTCCTAAAATCAAGTCAACGCCACCGACTCCTTCCCGGCCCGTTTTCTTCATTCGCACTGAAATACTCCTTCTTATGAAAAATGAATAATCCGCGTTAACAACCCTCCTCTTCCTCCACCACATATTTCTTTTTAGGCACAATCTTTTTCGGCGTCGCCGCCGGCGCCGGTTCGGCGAACGGCTCGTCCAGTTGCATCTCCCGTTGGTAGCGCTGCCGGGCTTCGTCGAGCAGCGCGGCGTAATCGCAGCAGGCGGCTTCGTCGTCCAGTGCGGGCAGATCGGTGACGGTGCTGTCGCGCGCCGCCCGGAAATACTCCGTGCCACCGGTCATCACCAGAATGTTTTGCAATCCCAATTGCCGCAGCAGCAGCCAGGGACCGTTGGCTTCCCGCTCGTCCCGACCGTAAAGGATATACTCGATGTCCATGTTGCTCAGCATACTGAGGTTTTCCTCCTCCAGTAAATGCTGCGCCGGTAGGTTGATCGCCGTCTCCAGATGTCCTCGCTCAAAATCGACGACCGGCCGAACGTCCACCAATACGTAATTGGGATTATTGCTTTCGATGATGTGCTCCACTTCCGCCGGCGCCACCCGGTGCGCCCCCGTCGTCGCCAGCTCCAGAACCTCCTGCGCAGACAGCACAAAAGCCGCCTTCTGCTGCTCCCCTCCCCCACACGACCACAAAAGGGCGCCAAACAAAGCCGCCACCCAAAACCTGCTGTACACGCTACTCATATTTTTCATCTTTTTATCGAACCCATTAATTCGCTGATATTTCTCTTCGTTAACACCCTTCTTCCTCCTCCACCTGCTTCTTCCTGGGCCGGATCACCTTTTGCCGGGTCGGCTCGGTCACCGCCGCCGGCTCATATCCTGCCGGGTCCATTGCCCGGCTGCCGCCGAAGAAATACTGTCGGGCCGCCAGACGAAACTGGTACCGGTCGAACGCTTCCTGGGAAGCAGTCGGCGCCGGCGCCGGCGGATCGAGGACCTGCCGGGCCCAGGCGTCCAGCCCGCCCCGCATTACCTGCACGTGCGGGCTTTTCTGCCGGCGGGCGATCATCCAGGCCTGCTCGGCGATGACGTCGCCATTGCCGAAAAAGACGAGGTTGTACTCGTCGCGGTTGAAATAGGGCGCGCCTTCTTCGAGCAGCTTATCCAGGGGAATGTTCAACGCGCCGGGTAGGGTAAATTTCCGGTACTCCGCTTCAGACCGCAGGTCGATCAGCAACAAAGCAGGGTCCTGCTTGATGATGCGATCAGCTACCTCGTCCACGCTGATGAAACGCGACTGATCGGCCAACTCCTGCAACACCATCTCCGGATCAAGCGCTTTGTCGTGCGATTGCTCCGGCATAAAAAACAAGCCGGCGCCCAGCGCAATGAATATCCCGGCAAGAAGAATGTATTTCATGATCTTTTCGGTTTTTCTACCGCTTTCGCGAAACGAATTACTGCTGAGAACTTTTCACCGCGTACTCGGCTTTGGCTTTGTTTACCCGCTTTTCAATGTATCCCACCACTACGAAGGCCGTCAGGGCCGCCATCAGGAAAAGAAATGTGAATAATGCCGTACTCACGCCCAGGCTTTCCGTCACCTTCACCTGCCCCAGCGCATTGCTCTCGTAAAGCGCGCCCAAATACGGGAACACAAAAGAGAAAAGTAATATTCCGAGATACAATCCTACGACAAAAACGAGCGCATCGATCTTGCCGATCGCCAGCCCGCAGATGCCTGTGCCCGGACAAAAACCGCCCAGGATGAAGCCCAGCCCCATCACCACACCGCCTACCAGCGCCGCCGTCAGATACGTAGGCAGCACGTAGATCATGCCGAGATCGAGCAAATTCAGATAATCGAAATACAACAAACCGATCATCGCCGTCACCGTGGCGGTGAAAAAGACGCGCAGCACCGTGAAATCATAACCGTAAAAGAGCCCCACGATCTTACGGCTCGACGAAAAGCCGGACGATTCCAAAACGGCGCCGAAAGCCAGCCCCACTATAAAAGCGATAACGTACGACCAACCGGCGCTGATGATATCTTGCGGGATTAACGGTCCCATAGTTTTGCATTTTAGTTTTTTCGTGAGCTCGGGCGATATTCCCGAATCGAAATCTTTAAATTATTTTCTATTCAAAAACCGTAACCTGGACCTCTTGCCCAGTCAAATCCAGAGTTTCCTGAAAAACCATGCGAAAAAGTAGGCCGACCCGAATATGGCCAGCATCGTCACAAAGCCCGCCGTCGCCAGCGCCGCCGATCCGCTCAGGGCCGCACCGCTCGTGCATCCGCGCGCCAACTGCGAACCGATACCGAACAACATGCCCCCTCCCAAAGCCGCAAGCAGCCGGGTGCGATTGGCGATCTTGGGCGAACGCTCTACCTTCCAGGTCAGCCGCCCGGCAATCGAGCCCGTAAGAAAAGCTCCTGCCAGAATGCCGAGCACCTCAAACACCAGCCAGGTGTTCAGCGGGCTCTTCTCTTCGTATAAAAAGCGACTCAGGTAGTCGGAACGCTCTGCGTACGAAGGCGAGATCTCATGCACCGACGCCACCACCGAACTCTTTATGGCGCCGCTAGCCCCCAATCCCCGGCCGGTGACGTAAAACGTGGCCAGCAACAACAGCCCCAACAACACCCCTCCTAAATAAGGATTGATGTACGGCTTGGGATATTTTTGATTCTCCATGATTATATTTAATTATTTTTTAATACGTAGTCAGTTGGTCTTTGTGCTCCGCGCAGCCCTCAAGCTCGACCTCCCTTTCTTTGCCCCGTCTGCTTCTCATCCGGGTAAATCTTTGGCGTCCTGAACTGGTAAAGTACACATCAGCAAGGACTTTGGCTTCGTTGGGACCTCCCGCGGAGCCCTCAACCTCAACCTAATACAAATACCGCGTAACCTGTCCCGCCTCCAACATAATAAACCTAAAGATCAGCCCACCGATTAAAATGCACAGGGCCGGCGCCGCCACCGGTATCTTCCGCCCGGTCAGTTCCAGGATCTCCAAAATGGCCGGGATCACCAGTCCGATACCCACGACGAATACCCAGAAAGGCGCCGTAAACGCACCCCCGAGAAACAGGCGCGCCGATTCGATCTGTACTTCCGGTCCCGCCAGGAAGCCCAT
Organism: uncultured Saprospiraceae bacterium; assembly: GCA_964419545.1. Lineage (GTDB taxonomy): Bacteria > Bacteroidota > Bacteroidia > Chitinophagales > Saprospiraceae > CAYQQU01. The sequence goes on from CAYQQU010000148.1 coordinate 3,590, forward strand.
AAACAGGTGGGTAATGAAAAACAGTTCGATCACGATCAACAGCAGGTCAATCTTACTGTAAAGGCTGCGTTCTGCGTGGTCCTTGCTCATCCACATGATGGTCGCCGCACCGGTAGACAGACCGGACACCAGAAATAGCGGACCGAGCAGCGCCGTATTCCAGAGCGGGCGCGCGTTGAAGGCCGACAGCAGGATGCCGGTGTAAATGCCCAGGATGACCGACAGCACGATCAGCACCCAGGCAAGGCTTTTGCGATTGGCGATCACCCATTGCTCAAAGCGGCGCAGCCAGGCGAACGGCCAGTTGAATTGCGGGAAGATCTCCCGCACATAGCTTCCCGCCCAGATGAACGACAGCGGCGTGATCGCCATCAGCGTCCAGGCGCCCCACGACATCGGCGACTCCAGCCGGATGGTCATGTACAACCGCCAGAAATACCAGGGGTTTTTCAAATCGACGAGCAGGGCCAGCAGGCCGATCGCAAGGGCAAAAGGCGCCAGCAGGGCCGCAAATTTGGGCGCCGTCGGTAACGCCTGTTCCCGCCCCATAATAGTGTATAGCGAAGCGAAAAAGAGCACCCCCGCCGCCAGCCCGCCCAGAAACAGGTACACCGCGATCGGCCAGTGCCACACCTCCAGGTGCGGATCGATCATGGGGAGGTTCCTTCCACTGATGATGATTTCTTCGTTCATGATAGCAAGATTAAGCTTTTCGGAATGCCGTTCAGATCAGGTAGTACACCTGCGGCTTCGTACCGGCCTCGGGCGCCAGCACTTTGTATTTACGCGTCTTCAGCATCCGGGAAACCTCGCTCGAGGGGTCGTCCAGATCGCCGAAATACATGCATTTCGTCGGACAGACTTCCACGCAGGCGGGCTGTTGTCCCTTGCGAACGCGGTGTATGCAAAACGTACATTTGTCGACGTAACCCCCGGGATGCGAATAGCGCGCATCGTAGGGGCACGACTCGATACAGGCCCCGCACCCGATGCACCAGGCAGGGTCTACCAGCACCACCCCGCCTTCCACAATATGGCTGGCGCCGGTGGGGCAGCACCGCACGCAAGGCGCGTTGTCGCAGTGATTGCAGCGCTCCGACCGCAGCTCGAGCTCCACGTCGGGATAGCTGCCGGCGACCGTTTCGGTGACCCAATCCCGGCAATACCCCACCGGTACGTCGTTTTCCATCTGGCACGCCACCGTGCGCTGCCAAATCAGCTCATAAAGGCGGCGCTGATCAGCGTCGAGATAACCTGCGATCTGGCCAGGTAGGCGGCCCAGATCGGTCGGTCGGATCGCTTCATG
>CAYQQU010000149.1:0-4808 GCA_964419545.1 uncultured Saprospiraceae bacterium
GTTCCAAAAGCTGGGTTTTGCAGCCAAAATGACTACCTCCAAACAAGCTCTTAAGGCAGCACCACCTTATGCCCCTTCATCCGTTCCCCGCTACTCGCCACCAGCACGTACACCCCTTTCGGCAAATGTCCGACCGGTAATTGAATAGTGCTGTTCGCCGGCCCGGCGGTGAAGCGCTGCAAGGTGCGGCCTTCGAGGCTGCAAAGCTCGAAGCGCACGGGGTGGACGGCATTCAGCAGGTTAAACTGCAACTGCCCTTCGCGAACGACCGGCGTGCTGATGAGCGCCGCTTCGGCGAGGGCGTCTTCGGTATTGCTCAGGATGGAGGCCTGCACCACTACGCTATCTACCTGCCAGAGCTTGCCGGCAACCGCAGTATTGGAGACGTATTTGAAAGCAATGTATCCCGTACCGCCAATGCCCGAAAGGTCGATCGATCCGGAAGGCGTCACTTCGTAGCCGCCGGCCGACCAGGTTGCCTGGTCGCTCAGGTTGGTCCAGGTGGCGGTGTTGGGGTCGCTGCTGCCGTCGTAGTCATTGGAGACCAGCAGCTCCAGGTCGGGACCGTCGAAGTTGGAAGCGGTTTCAAATGTAAGTACTTCGTCTTCGTAAAGATCCATATCCAGAGCCGGAGAGATCAGCCAGTCTTCATTGTCCTGAATGCCGCCGTCAAAACCGTTCATTTCGGCAAACTGGTCATCCATAAAGCTGTCAAAGATCCACATCTGCCCGTCGCCGATCACGCTGTATTCCGTAAATACGCCCAGCGTGCCGTCATTGAATTGCTCGTCGAGCAGGATATCCTGGGCCGCCGCAGTCATTGCGAATAAAGAAACAAGGATAAAAAGTAAATGTCTTTTCATAAGTAATTGGAATTAAATTTATTACAATAATCCGCGAAATTACTAAGCAGCCCTGGAGTATGGAAGCGACGAAGCTTAAGTTTGGGTTAAATTAACGACTATCCTTCCCGTATCAAGGTTTTACTTATCGTTGTATCACCAGCGCCTGCCGGGACGCACGTCCCCGACTGTCTGACACCAGCCAGTACATCCCTGAAGGCAAATCTCCCAAAATGACCGTTTCTGCCCAGGCGCGGCGCCAGATCATGTTCCCTTTGGCGTCGTATAAAATTAAATTGGCATCCGGCGAGCGGGGAACTGCCGCTTTAAGATGGATCCGATCTATGGCCGGATTAGGAAAGACCGTCCAATCGTCCGCAGCGATCGGTATTTCCGGAATGGCATTTAAAAGATCCTCGCTTTCCAACGCCCCGATATCCACCGTATCCTGTTGGATGCGGGGGGCGCCGAGGTAATCTTCCGGGGGCAGTAAAGCAATGTTCTCCCCCAGATTGGCCAACGGGCTTGGAGCAGGTGAGCGTTCGATATCGACGATGGCGAAATCCGTACCTGCCACGATCGCGGATGAGGTATCCGCCAGCAGCAGCCGGTCCTCGGTATTGCTTAAGATGAGGTAAAAAGTATTGCTGTCGCGGTTCCAGAAAAGCAATTCCCGCCATTCGTCGATTTCCAGATCGCTGAACGGAAGAACCACCTCCGTTTGATAGACGTCCGGCAGCACCTGAGCGGAGACGACGGCGCCGTCCTCTACCAGAAAAAGCGCCGGATCGAGGGAAATATTCTGGGCGGAGCCGGGTTCCTGGTTCAGGCCGTCGGGCGAGAGCAGGGTCGCGTTGTTTTCCCAGGCGGCGCCGGCGCCGTTTGCCCAGAACGCGTTGTGGCGCAGCGGGTGGTCGGCGACAAAAGAACTGAATTCGCCGGACCCGTATCCGCGGTTATAAGCCAGCAGATTGTTGCTGACCGGCAGCAGCTGCCCTCCCCAGTTGTTGAGGCTCAGCCCGTGGCGGCGATTACCGACCACGTGGTTGTTGAGGATATGGGCTCCTTCTCCGCCGGTTCCGGAGGCGATGTAAATGCCGTCCCGGCCGTTGGCGGCGGTGATGTTATTGATCACCGACGGAGAGCCGCCGCTATTCATGAAGTGGAAGCCATCCTCGCGGTTGCCGGCAACGAAGTTCCCTTCTCCGTAAAAATCGTTGGTGGACCGGAGCTCGAGGCCCCGCCTATTCGCAAAAATGCGGTTTTTGGACAACTCGGTCCAGTTGGTCGGAAAACGCTGAAAGTCGTAGACGCCGACGATATTGAACCGGATGGTGCTGTTTTTAATTAGGGCGAAGGTGTTGGGCTCCGTTTCGGCGGCATCGAACAATTCGATTGCTTCGCCGTCGGCGTACTCCACCAGGCAGCCGTCCAGCGTCAGTTGGGCGTTGGGGTTGCGGCGGATGGCGTGAGCGCCGTACCGGAAAGTACAATCCTTAAACCAGCCGCTGGCCGTGGCGCCCGCTTGCCCGTCGATGATCATGCCCCGCCAGTCGCCGGGCGAAGGGTCAAATAGCTGGGTGGTATTGCCTTCCACTTCGGTGTCTCTTTCGGAGGTAAAGATGGTCTCGGTCGCTTTCAAATGTCCGTTGATGATCATGTTGTCGAAGCCGCCGAGTTTCATCACCGTTCCCGGTTCGAAGATCAGGGAGTCGTTTTGGTCGATGATCATGGCGGTGTTCAGCACAAATGGAAAACCTTCTTCTGATCGCATGCGGCCGGCGCCGGCCGAGCGAATGGCGCCGGCGAAGGCCATCCGGACGCCGTTGAAGGTGCACCCGCTGCCTGTATTGCCTCGCACCGACCGGATGGCGGAATTATTCAGGATAGCGGGGCCGCAGTCGGCGTTGATGGCCCCGGCGCAAAGGATGTCCTGGAAATGGTTGTTGTCGACCACCAGATCGCTAATATTGCCCACCCGGATGCCGTAGCCGGTGGCCGGCCCGAAGTGGTTGCCGGCAATGCGGGCCGTCGGTGAAGAGGTGATATACAGGTACCGTTGTTCGTCGGCGTTGGTGCTGAAGTCGCAATTGGTGACCGAGACGAGTTCCGTATCCTGATTGGCGCTCACCCAAACTGAAGCGAAACTGGAGACAGGGCCGCTACCGCAGTTGATGGTGCAATTGTCCATAACGAGCCGGTTCGGGGCAAAGGAATAAAGGAAGTGGGTGGTTGGGGTGATCAGGGTACAGTTGTGCAGTTCCCCTACCGACCCGAAATTGATAGAGACGGCCCCGCCCGTGCCTTCGACGGATATCGTGGCGCCGTCCGCTTCAAATATACCCCCGGCATTGGCCAATACGTTGACCGAAGGCGAGAGCTGCAGATCGGTATTCACGATGCGGAAAGTATGGCTGCTGTCGATGTATATCTGCCAATTGGCGATCAGGGTTCCGCCCTGCACGGTAAGATCGCCGCCAATGACCCGAAGCTGGCCTTCCAGAACAAAGGGAGGGCCCGGTTCCAACTCCTCGCATTCGCCGTAGGCGTTCTGATAATCGTCGTTCCACAATTCGCTGCCTTGGACCACATGGGCGTTAAGAACGTAATTGCAGGGGTTTTCGGGGGTAGGGTTCAGCACCCGGTTGATGTAAACGATCGCATAGGCCGGTTGCAGGCTCCCAACGAACAGGAGCAGTAAGCTGATGTAGGTGAAACTTTTCATGATGAATCTGTTTTTGGGAAAATGATTACAATCTATTAGTGCAAAAAAACAAAAAGGGGAACCCGGGAAGAGGAGAAAATATGGCGCAGCCAGCTTATTTTGCCGTTAAAAAAGCAGATGACGGCAATCCTCCGAAAGTGGTTCCATTACGTCTTGCTGGGCTTACTGGCCTGCGGACAAGGCGATCATCCCGGTTACACACTGGCCGCTGATTTCGATGAGAATCAAAAAATTTTCGTCGTCTATATTCCCCAGCCTTACGTGGCAGAGTTGATCAGTACCCTCAGCCGTTATGAGCGCGTCGGGGTGCTGGTCCAGTCGCTGGACGAGATCCCGGCCGTCGACGCGCAGCTGGCGCAATTTGGCGCGATTGCCGATCAGCTCAGCTACGGCGTTTTTCCGGGAGCCGACCAGTGGATTCGCGATTCGGCGCCGGCCATCCTGAAAAACCGGAACGGTGCATTGCAGGCCGTAGAATTTTTGTCTTCCAAAAAAGCCTTTGCGAATAACGCGCGCGAGCTGGCCCGGAGCTTACAGTTGCCCCAGTCTTTCAGCCGGATCAATTTCCAGGGCGGCGCCCGCGAATCCAACGGCGAGGGCACGGTGGTTGTTACGGAGGCTTTTTTTCAACGTCACGATCCGGGCTTCGACCGGCGACGAACAACCCGGGACCTGAAGCGCGACTTCGGACTGAAAAAGGTGATCTGGTTACCACAAGGGTTAGTCGAAGACGAGCGCTTCGAAGACGGACCCGTTTACGAAAACTGGCGCGCCATCGGTTCGGGCGGCCATGTCGATGAGTTCTGCCGGTTCACCTCGTCCAACACGGTCCTGCTGGCGCAAGTCGACCCGGCCGACCTCGATAAGCACCCCCTCTACCGGGTCAACCACGAGCGGCTCGAAACAAATTACCGCATCCTGCGGCGTCACCGTCAACTTGAAATCATCCGGGCGCCGGCCGCCGAGCTGTTGTTCGACACCCTGGTCTACCCCGTCGATCAAAAGCGGTATCCCGTGGTGCTCACGGCCAGCTACCTGAACTTCGTCATCGGTAATAAAGTGGTGATCGCGGCAAATTATTACCAGCCCGGCATGCCGCTTTCGATGGAAAAAAAAGGATGAACAAATCCTCCGGTTGTTGCGAGCACAATTTCCCGACCGGGAAATTATCCCACTCGATCCCCGACGGCTCAGAGCTTGTTTGGAGGTAGTGCTTTTGAAGCGAAAAACTCAGATTTTGG
>CAYQQU010000150.1:0-4786 GCA_964419545.1 uncultured Saprospiraceae bacterium
AAAATGCCACAGGGAGGTTCCAAAAGCTGGGTTTTGCAGCCAAAATGACTACCTACAAACAAGCTCTTAGTTAACCTGTTGATTTGCATAACGAACCCGCTCCAAACATGCTCTTATCCGAAACCTACTCCGCAAGCACCTCCGAGACCTGTTCCGCCGCTTCTTTCAGCAGGATCGCAGAATGCACGGCGAGGCCCGACTCGTCAATGATCTTCTTGGCGATATCGGCATTCGTGCCCTGCAGGCGTACGATGATCGGCACCTTGATGTTGCCCATGTTTTTGTAGGCGTCGACAACGCCCTGGGCGACGCGGTCGCAGCGCACGATGCCGCCGAAGATGTTGATGAGGATCGCTTTGACGTTGGGGTCCTTGAGGATGATGTGGAAGGCCTGCTCCACGCGGCTGGCGTCGGCTGTACCGCCGACGTCGAGGAAGTTGGCCGGTTCGCCGCCCGATAGCTTGATGATGTCCATGGTGGCCATGGCCAAACCGGCGCCGTTGACCATGCAGCCGACGTTACCGTCCAGCTTCACGTAATTGAGGCCGTATTTTTTGGCCTCCACTTCGGTGGGATCTTCCTCGTCGGTATCGCGCAGTTCAGCCAGGTCTTTGTGCCGGAACAGGGCGTTGTCGTCGAGCGTCACCTTGCAGTCGACCGCTACGATGCGATCGTCGCCGGTATGCAGGCAGGGGTTGATCTCGAAGAGGTTGGCGTCCGACTGGACGAAGGCCCGGTACAGGTTGGTGATGAACTTCGTCATATTCTTGAACGCCTGGCCCGACAGCCCCAGGTTGAAGGCTACTTTGCGCGCCTGGAAGCCCTGCAGGCCGAGGGTGGGGTGGATGTACTCTTTGTGAACCAGGTGCGGTGTTTTTTCGGCTACCGCCTCGATGTCCATACCGCCTTCGGTAGAATAGACGATCACGTTGCACTTGCGCTCGCGGTCCATCAGGATGGAGATGTAGAACTCCTTATTGGCGTCGAAGTCGGGCGCGTAGGCGTCTTCGGCGATGAGTATCTTTTTGACCAGCTTGCCGGGGCCTTCCATGCCGCCCGGCGTCTGCGGCGTTTTGAGCATCATGCCCAGGATGTTGCCGGCGTGCTCCTTCAGCTCGTCCAGGTTCTTCGCCAGTTTGACACCGCCGCCTTTGCCGCGGCCTCCGGCGTGGATCTGGGCTTTGACGACGGCCGTGTCGAGGCCGGTCTTCTCCTTGATTTTTTCATAAGCCGCAACGGCTTCCTCTACGGTATGCGCGACATGGCCTTCTTGAATGGCGACGCCAAAACCCTTGAGCAATTCTTTTCCCTGGTATTCGTGAAGATTCATACTGAAATGGGTTTGGATTTTCCGTAATGAGCCACCGGAGAACAGGTCGGGGCGGCTGCTTTCGAACCGGCGTAAATGTAAGGAATTTTGCCTAATATTCGATTCGGCGGGCCTACTTTTGCCGGGCAATCGCATTTAAAAGATGCTATCTCTCCATTGCCATAAAATTCACATGCAACGGAAGGAAAAATCCTCGTTCTTCCCTTAGGATCGAGTCCTCAAGAAGAAGAGCTTTTGGTTTCCCTGCCGGCGTTCTCTGCTAACTCGTTCCGGACCAGTGTTTTATTATCTTTGGATGAGCGGACTAAAATTAGCGAAAATTCGCAGAATTGGTTATTTTTAACCCGGACTATTTCTGGGTTCTTCGCAATAGACTAATCCATGAATAATCCGAGTTAAAGCTGATTTCGATTTCAAAACCAGCCGGAGACATGCCGAGTATTGTTCAGCTAGCCATTCCTGCCTTTATCCTGCTGTTAATTGCCGAAGCGGCTTTTGCGGCCTGGGAGCGCCGCGACTGGTTCGAAGCGAAAGATACTTTCAGCAGCCTGGCTATGGGGATCGGAAACGTGGGCATCGGCCTATTCACCAAAGGCATTGCGGTATTTGCATTTTTCGGCGTCTATGAATGGCGGTTGTTCGAGCTGGGGTTTGCCTGGTGGATATGGGTGCTGGCGTTTTTCGCCGACGATTTCAGTTATTACTGGTTCCATCGTATCAGCCACAGCAGCCGCTTTTTCTGGGCGTCGCACGTGGTGCATCATTCTTCACGGCATTACAACCTGGCTACGGCGCTGCGCCAGACCTGGACGGGCGAGCTCACCGGCACCTTCGCTTTCTGGCTGTGGATGCCGCTGCTGGGCTTTCATCCCCTCATGATCTTTTCGCTGAAGGCCGTCAGCCTGGTTTACCAGTTCTGGATCCACACCGAAGCGATCGGCAAGCTGCCGCGCTGGATTGAGTTTTTCTTCAATACGCCTTCTCACCACCGCGTTCACCACTCTTCCGATCCCAAATACCTGGACCGCAACCACGCCGGCATTCTCATCATCTGGGATCGCCTTTTCGGTACTTTTCAGGAGGAAGAAGAGCATCCGAATTACGGTTTGACCCGAAATATCAACACCTATAACCCCCTGCGCATCGCTTTCCACGAATGGATCGCGCTGGGGCGCGACCTCTGGCGGGCGCCGGGCGTATCGGCCAAATTGGCCTACCTCTTCGGTCCTCCCGGCTGGAGTCACGACGGGTCGCGCCGCACTTCCCGGCAATTGCGCGCCGAACACCGGGCTGCACAGCAGGAAGCTGATCACTCTACCACCGTTTAATTGAAAACCATGACTGCGTTCAATCCCGAGGCCCCGGCGGTCAAAAAGCTGATCGCCAACGCCGCCAACCCCTGGAAGTTCTTTTTCTTCGCCCTGTCGCGCCTGCCCAGCCTGGTATACTGGGGCGTCCGGGTGCAATCCCTCAGCCCGGATCGCTGCGTGGTGACCATCCCGTTTCGGTGGCGCAATCAGAATCCTTTCCGTTCGATGTACTTCGCCGCCCAATGCGGCGCCGCCGAATTGTCAACGGGTTTGCTCGGTTTTGTCGCCATCGAAGGGCGGGGGCGCATCTCGATGCTGATCCTCAACGTAGAAGCGGAATTTATCAAAAAGGCGACCCAGCGCACCCGCTTTACCTGCGAAGACGGCGACAAGATCAGGGCGGCGGTGCAAAAAGCTATCGAGACGGGCGAAAGCCAGACCGTGCGGGTCTGCTCCAACGGTATCCAGGACGACGGGGTGCTGGTATCGCGGGCTTATTTTACCTGGTCGTTTAAGGTGAAAAACCCCTGAGCCGTTTTACTGGATCACGATCCTGACTGCTTGCCGTCCCGCTGAGTCTTCCCAGCGCAGGATATAGAGGCCGGGAGACAAAGCAGGCAGCCGCAATTGTACTTCTTCCTCCGTTCTCCCGTTGATTTGCGCAAGCGGGTAGGCTTTTCCGTGAAGATCCAGGATCTGCGGCCGTTCTACTTCTATTCCGCTCTTTTCGATAGTGAGGATGCCCTGACCGCGCAGCGGATTGGGATAAACGCGGACGGGCGTTCCGGTGGCCAAACTGAGCGTACTCGTCGTACCGGTAGTAGTGACAAAGCTGGACGTTGCGGATTCAGCGCCGCAAAACGCGTGGGTATTAAAAGCCCGGACGCGCCAGTAGTAGGTCTTCTCTTCCAGCAAACCGCCGACGGTGGCGTTGGTCGAAGCGGTAACATATTCCTGGGTAATGGTCGGCACGAAATTGGGCAGCAGGCTGACTTCCAGCAGGTACTGTTGGGCGCCGGGCGCCGGCTCCCATTCGAACCACGCGGAAAATGGATCGACCGGATCGCCGGCGGCCGGATAGAGCAATTCTACCGGCTGCTGAGCCAGCGGCTCGGGCGTCGATTGGTCAACCAGCAGTTCGGGTTTTTCGTCGTACAGATTGGCCCGCATCGCCCCGATCTGTTCGGGGGTGAAACGCGCCTGGCAATTGTCGGCCGCGTATCCCATGATCAGGGTGCCGTCCGACTGGAAAGTGGCGCCCGTCGGGTCGGTCTGCTGAATATTGCTCTGTGCGTTGCCGTTGCAGAACCACCCTATAGCCAGGTAATCGGGAGAAGTATCGCAAAAACCGTCAGCAGCGACGGCGCAGTTGCTGCCATCGACGAGCTCTACCAGCGCTGTGTCGATGATCAGCGTGTCCAGGTAAAGCGTATCCTTGAAATTCGTGTAATCATAAGTGACGAAAGCCGGCGCAGGCTGATTGTAATCGGGGGGAATACTGCCGTCATGGCTTACGCCCCCTTCCCAACCCAGAAAAGGATGCTGGACGCTGAGGGCGTGGCCGATCTCGTGGGCCCAGGTATGATCGTTGGGGCCCGAGCAGGCTTTATCCATGGCGATGCCCGCGTACGGCAGGTTATAGCCGCAGTTGCCGGCCGGATCGTTGACGAAGTATATGTTGATCGTATTTTCGACGTTGTTCGCCAGCATCATGTACCCGCCGTCGATCACGGTTTCGTGAGTGTACCAGTCGGAATTATTGTAATAAAGGATGTCTCCGGCGATGTAAAACTGGATGTTGCTTTCCTCGAAATCGGCGTTGAGCCGGCAGAAAGCATCCAGCAGCTTGCTCATCTGAAAGTGGCCGATGCCGGCATCATTGCCTACCAGATGGATAGTAAGCGGGACGTAGAGCAGCGTGTCCAGGTTTTTGGGGTAGGCCTCCGGATTGGCCTGGTAGGCTTTCAGCCATTCGGAACGCCCTCCGATCGTGCCGCAGGGAAAGGGCGACTGTGCAGAAGCGACGATCCAGTTGGCGCCGGCCAGGGTCAGGAGCAATAGTAGTCGGTACATGATATCCGTTGTTTTTTATTGGTAACTACTTAGGTTATTTGCATCCCAAATTCAAATCTATTCCCAGCTAGCA
>CAYQQU010000151.1:0-4717 GCA_964419545.1 uncultured Saprospiraceae bacterium
TGCGCCTCCGGCGCTGCGAATTAAAAAATGCTTACTGCCAAACCGAGAATCGCTGCTTTATGAGTTTTTTCGGACCCTTGAAGTAAGACGCTCCTCAAACCATGCACATTCATAAACTTATGAAGCCCTCCCCTCTTGCTGCTTTCGATATTTCCGGAACGCTTTCGCCAAAAAGCTGTAGTAAAAAACCAATCCGGCCAGACCGATGACGGCGTAGATCACGTAGAGCGGCCGGCCCACCCATTCCCGGAAGCCCTGGTAAAAAGAAAAGCCGTAAAACTGACTGAAGTTGTGCAGCGCTGCCAGCAACCCGGCGATGATCAGCGTATGGATGAGGACGTATCCCATATGGGCGTACAAAACACTGCGATTTGCGGGTATTCGGTAAAAAATCTGGAAAAATTTACCGGGCTGATTGAAATACAACAGCGAAGCGTATTCCCGGAAGTTGCGCGGCCGCCGATCTGTAGAGAGCTCCGGCCGGTATTTGAAACAGTAGTGATAATAGCAGAAAATGATCAAGCCTACCAGGGCGGCATTGACCAGCACGAGTGTATTCCAGCCTGCTCCCAGCAACGACGCCAGGGGATTCATCTCGTCATGGCGCCCGTTTTCCCGAAAATACCACAAGCTGGTCGAATAGAAGTCGACGCCCCGGGTGAGCAGCAACAGAAGGGTCAGTACGATAAAGCGTAATTTCATATTTATTTCCTGATTGAACCCGGATAATTCATGGATTAAGGCCGGCGGCATCCTGGTCAGCCACGGCGCTTTTGACGTCGTCGTAGTTCAGGGCATCCCCTTGCACCACGGTCAACGCCTCGCTTTTCAGCCCGACCTTGTCGAGGCTGCGCACAAAGGCCGTTACGCGCCGGCCCTTTGCAAGCGCCTGGGCCATGACTTCGCGACCGGCGCCTCCGGTAGCGCGGTAGATTAGAATGTGCTTTGACATAGGTACCACAATTTATTCGATCACGACCTTTCGCTGCACGCTGATCCCTGCTCCTTCCAGGCCGAGGAGGTAAAAACCTGCTGGTACCGCCCCGGTATTCAACTCGATCACCCCGCCCATCGAATCGACAGGCTGCAGCAGGACGGTCCGTCCGTGCAGGTCGCGCAGTACGAGCTGAAGGCCGCGATGCGGTTCCTTTAGGCGCAGATCGACGCGCAGGTGATCGGAAGCCGGGTTGGGCTGCAGGATAAAATGGCGTAGGCTTTCCGGGTCAGCGGTTGCCGTCGTCTGGCCCTGTATCCTGAAAACTGTGCCCGATTGGACGCCGGCTACGTAGAGTTCGCCGTTCTGGTCTTCGCCGAAGGTGGCGAAGTCGTTATTGTTGCTGTTGAGCTGTTCGGTATTGATCCAGCCGCCTTGTCCGTCGGGCGTCAGCGTCCAGAAGCGGCCGGTGCAGTAGTCGGCGTAGATGTATTTGCCGTAGAGGTTCGGAAAATCGCTGCCCCGGTAGACGAAGCCGCCGGTTACGGAACAGCCGGCCGAGAAGTTGCTGACATAGGTATGGACGGGCGGCGTGAACGCATCAGGATCATCACAGCCGGAGAAGATGAAGGGTTCGTTGCCTTCATAGCAGCGCCAGCCGTAGTTTTCGCCGCCGCTGCCGCCCGCGGGCGTGCGGTTGATCTCTTCCCAGTCGTCCTGGCCTACATCGCCGATCCACAGATCGCCCGTTTCGCGATCGAAGCTGAAGCGCCAGGGGTTGCGCAGGCCGAGGGCCCAGATCTCGTCGAGGGTAAAATCGTCGAAAGCGAAGGGGTTGTCTTCGGGGATGGCGTAGGGATCGCCGTTGTCGACGTCGATACGGATCATTTTGCCGAGCAGCGTCAGGCGATCCTGGCCGGCGTTCAGCGGATCATCCCCGGCGCCGCCGTCGCCCAGCCCGAAATAGAGGTAGCCGTCGGGGCCGAAGCTCAGGTCGCCGGCATTGTGGTTGTCGAAAGGTTGGTCGACAGTCATGAGCACCACCTCCGAATCTTCGTCCGCCGCGTCCGGATCGGCGCTAACTGTAAAACGCGCGATGCGGGTATTTTCGTCATTACCGGTATAGTTGACGAAAAACCAGCCGTTATTTTCGTAGTCGGGGTGGAAAGCCAGGCCGAGCAGCCCTTGTTCGCTGGCAATATCGCGCACCCGGTCGCGGATATCCAGGAAAGGAGCGGGCAGCACCTGGCCGTCGCCGTCGACAATACGAACAGTGCCCCGTTTTTCTACGATGAAGAGGCGTTCGTCGCCCGCATTAGCGATATCTACCGGTTTGTCAAAGCCCGTGACGATGGGCAGCAACTGAAAATCGGCCTGTGCCGTAGCGGAGTGGAAAAGCAATAAAGAACAGACGAAAAGAAGCGTAAATAAGTATTGCATGTGATCTTTTTATTCAAAAGTAGCCATTTTTCAGGCATACCGGCAAGCGATTTCGCGCTACTTTCGTCGGCGGTTACCCAAGCAAAAAATTTTATCTTTATCCCCGTAACAACACAACGATCCATGGCCCGCAATTCATTTTCCTTACTGGTATGCCTGTTGCTCACCACCGGGCTTTTCGCCCAGCTGACGCCGTCCAACATCTACCTCTTCAACCTGAAGCAGGTCAACGATTCGGTTTTTGAATTCCATAAACCACGCTATCTCACGTTTTTCAACCCCAACGGGTACAACGATCATCCTTCTTTTTTCAACAACGACGAGCTGTATATTTCTTCGCAGACGCCTTCCGACCTGCAGCCCGATCTCTACCTGCTCAATCTGGAAGACACGACCAAAACGCGGGTGACCAACACTGCCGAGGGCGAATATTCGCCTTTCCGCATGCCGGACTACTACAATTTTTCGGCCGTACGCATGGAGATCAACGGGCGCGACACGGCGCTGCGGCTCTGGCAGTTCCCCATCGACCGCCTCGGCAACGGCCGGCCTGTATTCAAATACATCGACGACATCGGCTACTATTACTGGCTCAACAGTTATCAGGTTGCTGTTTTCAAAGTCGATGAGCCCAACAACCTAAGCATCATCGACGTGCGAAGCGATAACATCCGGACCCTCGCCACCAACGTGGGCCGCTGTATTCGCAAAATGCCCAATGGCAACCTGCTCTACCTTAAAAAAGACAAATACGAACCCTGGCGCCTTATCCAGTACAGCCGCTATAACGGCAGGCACGATCCCGTCATCGAGGCGCGCCCGGGCTCCGAAGATTTCGCCGTTTTGAATAACGGCGTGATCCTGATGGGCGAGGGCAGCAAAATTTTCAAATTCGATCCGTTGAAAGACGAAGACTGGATCGAGATCACCGACCTGCGGTATTACGATATCCGCAACATCACGCGTATGGCGATCAGCCCGGATAATAAGATCGCGATCGTTTCGGAGGAGGAAGACCGGTGATGCGTCTTGTTTTCAATGGGTTCAATAAAAGATCCGCGCCACCACCTCGTCCCGTTTGCTCCGGCTGATCGGTATTTTATGCGGGCCGATCTCCAGCATGTTCCCATTCAGCGATTGCACTTTGTCGCGCGCCACGATATACGATTTGTGTACTCGCAGGAAGCGGTCGGGCGGCAGCGTCTCCTCCAGGTGACGCAGGCTTTCGAGGGTCACGTGGCGGGCGTCGGGGCATACGATGCGCACGTATTCTTTGAGGCCTTCGATGAACAGGATATCGTCGAAGAAGATCTTGACCACTTTGCCGTCCACCTTTACGGAGAAAAAATCCTTTGCCGGCGCCGGCGTAGCTGAAGCGACCGCAGCGGGCTGGTCGCGCAGCTGCAATTGCTCGCGGGCCAGGTTTACGGCTTTCAGGAAACGTTCGAAGGAAAATGGTTTGAGGAGATAGTCTACGGCCCGCAATTCGAAGGCTTCAACAGCGTAATCGGTGTAGGCGGTGGTGAAGATGGTCAGCGGCGGGTGGCTCAGCGTCCGCAGCAGGTGGTTGCCGCTGAGGGTAGGCATCTGTATGTCGAGGAACATCAGGTCGATGGGTTGCGTCTGCAGGATCTCCAGCGCCCGGATAGGGTTTTTGACTTTCTCGACGACTTCAAGGTCGGGCGCCTGCCGGGCAAATTCTTCCAACAGGTTGAGCGCCAGAAATTCATCGTCGACCAATAGGGTAAGGATGGGTTTCATTGTTTTGGGTTTGGAATTTTATTGGCCTATTAATATCCCGTGCCGCCGGCACGGTAGCCAGAATTTAACCGGATTTGGCTACCGATAGGTGGTCCCGCTGGGACCGAGCCCTGCTTGATTCTACCTCTTCTCTTTGCCCTGCATACGGCGCTAGCGGCGCCAAATATCGGTCGATCTATTCTTTTGGCTACCGATAGGTGGTCCCGCTGGGACCAACGCCCTGCTTGATTCTACCTCTTCTATTTGCCCTGCACACGGCGCCAGCGGCGCCAAATATCGGTCGATTTAATTTTTTTGGCTACCGATAAGTGGTCCCGCCGGGACCGACGCCCTGCTTGATTCTACCTCTTCTATTTGCCCTGCACACGGCGCCAGCGGCGCCAAATATCGATAGCCCGTTGGTTTTCCCGGCATCACCGTGCCGGAGGTACGGGATATAAAAAAACATTCCCAGGTTTGAGGGCGCCGGGCCATTGAAAGCCAATCCGTAAATTTTCCTCAAGATCATTTTCGATTACCCTTATCCAACAATAGTCCGTGGCGAAAATGGCGAATAGCCCATAAAAAAGGGGAAAGTTGTAA
>CAYQQU010000152.1:0-4594 GCA_964419545.1 uncultured Saprospiraceae bacterium
AGGCAGCGGGCATGACCTTTTACAGGTGGACGGTGTGGCCACGCTGGGCGGCACTTTGAATGTAAGCCAGCTTCCGGGAATGATACCAGCCGGCACTTCGTTTACCATCCTGTCTGCATCGGGAGGAGTAACCGGCACGTTTGGCACAGTGAATTTCCCCGCTCCGGCTACAGACTGGACCATTACTTACCAGTCCAATGATGTAATCATTGAATACCAGGCACAACCGCTGCCGGTAGAACTGCTTGATTTTACAGTGGCACCACTGCAGGATCACATCCTCCTGCGCTGGCGGACCGCTACTGAAATCAATAATCGGGGGTTCGATATACAATCTTCTTCAGATGGTAAACACTGGCAAAGCATCGGCTTTGTGGAAGGGCAGGGGAGTAGTACGGCACTTCATGATTACCACTATGAGGATGCTGCTCCTTTACCCGGCCTGAATTACTACCGCCTGCGGCAAGTGGATTATGATGGGGCGGAGGCGTATTCGGAAGTGAGGGCGGTAGCGTGGGTATCAGATAAAGATGTATTGGTTTACCCCAATCCACTGCTTAATGATAAACTGAATATAAATCTTGAAGGGCAAATCGAGACTTTACGGCTGCTCAATTCACAGGGACAACTGATTACGGAAAAAGCGGTCAATCCATACATTGACAGCAACTACGAATGGGCGCTACCCAATTTGCCGGCAGGAGTATACTGGCTGATGGTGAATGCAGAAGGGCAAAGCTGGGCTGAAAAGATCGTAAAAAGATAGTGATTCGATAGTTGACGGATTAAAACCTTGGCATTTTATGTTCTGTGTATATTGCTAATTTAAGTATTATGTTCTTTATCGGATTGTTTTATTCATATAAAATATTTATTATGATTTATATTGCTTACCTTTGTTTTGAAGTGACCGTAGGGGAGCGTTATAGAAAAACCTTCAAAAACCAAAATCCATGAAAAAATACACCTACCCAGCTTTTACCCTAATCTGTATAACCACCCTGCTTGCGTTCAGCTACAGCACCACCAAAACTACTTCTGCTCCACCAACCGAAAAAAACCATTCACCCCTGGAAGGTACCTGGAAACTGGTCAAAGCCAAATGGGGAGATTCGGAAGCCCACAAAGTGCCCGAGCGGGAAGTCTACAAGATCTACACCAAAGGTCATTTTTTCTTCATCTACTACGATTCGGAGGCCGTCTCAGGAGCCGGTGGGGGCACCTATGCCGTGAAGGATGGCTCCTTTACCGAAACGCTGCATTATTTCTCCTGGGATCACAGCGCCGCTGGCACTCAGCAGACTTTCAAGTATACCCTGCATAGCGATCAGCTCCATCAGATTGGTGAAATCCGGAATACGGACCAATACGATGAGTATGTCATCGATGAGTACAACGAACGGGTAGAGCCCGGTATCAGCACCGATACCGATAATGCACTTCTGGGGGTTTGGGAATACACCGGCGGTACAGGCAATACTTCCGATTACATTGCAGCAAACGATATGAAGGTGCTGAAGGTGATCACCCCCAATCACTGGCACGTCATCTTTACGAAAAAAGCTACTGGTGAATACCATGGCGTCGGCTTCGGCACCTATACCCTGGATGGCAACAACTACTCCGAAAACATCGCTGCATTCTCCTTTGATTCGACCGCCCTCGGAAAAACCTTCGATTATACCATCGGCCTCCGGGAGGATCAATGGACGCAGCGGGGGATGATTGATACAGAGCAGTACCCCGATTTTGCGGTGGAGGAGGTTTATCGGCGGGTGGAGTGAATGTTGTGAATTGATTGAAAAGTAATGGCCGTAAATACCCCCTAAACCAATGAGCAATAGGTCCGGCATTGCCGAACAAGTCCTCAGTATTCCCAAAGGCGGCAGAGTGCTGAAAGGCCTGGGAGATACCTTTTCTGCCGGTCTGCATATGAGTACTGGTAATTTCGGCATACCCAATCCCACTGCCTGATGGCAGAAACGGATTCCAACCCGAATTGGGCATTGCTTACAGCACCGGAAACGGCAACTTTCTGAAAGGCTTTAGCGAGCTTTCCCAATATTAATTTTTCTGATTCCAGAATACGCCTGGCTAATAGGACAGGCGATGGCCTACTAAGGCCTAAAACCCAAAAAGATGACAATTATATTTGAATTCGCAGCTGTAGGTCAAAACCATGATTACTGTGGCTACTCCTTACTGCTGGATTTTTTTTCTATCGTGGCTGCGGAAGAAACCGTAGGGCAGGGAAACCAAGCTTCCCCTGGAGAATACAAAGTGCCGAGGCAAGTGGTGCTTCGCCTTTCCGATATGGGCATTGCGGCCTGGGCGATTCAGGGCGATTTTAGTACGGATGGCCCCATAAAAGCAAGACTTAAGGCGCCGAACGGCGGGTTTGTTAAATTTGGGATCGTTGACAGCGGGATGGAACCCGTTGAGGTTGTTGAGCTGCCCGAGGCCCTGCCCGAAAATATACAGTTTGAAGCGCAGGTGGCTGAAAAGAGCAGCCTGGCCGAAGCCTCCAGCCTGACGGCGCCCTCCCCGCGTTTCATAAATGGACGGCTGCTGGACCTGAATGGTGATCGAGCTATGGAAGAAATTCAGCTCATCATATGGGCAAGTTCGAGCGCCGAACCCGATGTCGAAAGCTTCGAAGCCTTATATTCCATCACCACGGAGAAGAAGGGCTACTTCACGCTGCCTTATCCACAGGGTGAATTTTCAGAAGCTTACGCTACAGTGGGTTTGCCGGAAGTGGAAAATGTCCCTATTCGGCTTCAACCTGTAGGGGATAGCAACTTGGGGAGGTTTCCTAGTACACTGATCCTGGTGGTGGATGCTCCGGCTAAAGAAGATTGTGATGAAGAATGCCAGTGTGAGGAACTGAATGTACTAGGTAACCGCCGTGTATTGGAAGAGTTCTCTTACTACTCAGTCGTCCGCACTACGGAGCCGGAGATAAAAAGTGTTGAACTCCTGGAAGAGGAGGAAATCTCACTGGAGGAAATGGCCAAGGTAGTCCCCGATTTCAGCACCTTGATCCGGCACTCCGTAAACTTGCTGCCGTATACGAGAGCGAGGTTATCAGACTCAAACAACCTGAGCGCCATAATGTCGTCAGCAAGTGGCAACATCAACCAGGCATCAATGAAAACCTGGATCCAGGAAACCAAAGTAAGTACTCGCCTGCTGCAAAAATACATGAACAGCGAAAAGGGCCTGACAGTGGAAAATGTAGCCGAGTTGATCCACAAAAGCAATTCGGAAAAGCTGAGCCGTTATCTCCAGTTGAAAAACCAGGTTATTCCCGGCCGCTCCGTTATCAGCGCCGCCAACCCCATCGACTGGGATGACGAGCCCACCATCTATCAGGCCACTACTATAGCTCATGGGCACCTGCTACAGTTCAAGCAGGAATGGATACCGGACGGCTACTCCCTTGGTGACTTGCTGTATAGCCTACCGTTAGCCCCGGGGCAGAAGAAAAATATTGTCGTTTTCGATTGGGAACGGCGGGAGTCCGTTCAAAATGTGCAGTCTCTCGACTATCAGGACCGGCTGTACAATACACTCGGCCGTGATCGGACTATAAACGAGATCGTAACAGGAAGCCTCCGTGAAGAATCAAGGGGGGGATCCAGTGCTTCCACAAAATCTGGCAGTGTGGGTCTGGGGATCGGTGGTGTTATTAAAGGGATCGTAGGTATCTTTGGCGGTTCTGGTGGCGGCAGTAGCAGTTCCTCCTCCGCCTGGCAGGAGTCGTCACGCAATACAACGGCTTCCAGCCTGCAGCGCCTGAACGACCGCATTTCGCAATCTGCCAGCTCTGCGCGCAGCCAGCGGTCGACGGTCATCCAAACGGCCGCTCAGGGGGAGCGGTACTCGGCACAGTCCGAAACGATCGCCAACTACAACCACTGTCATTCCATGACGATCCAATACTTTGAAGTATTGCGCCATTTCAAGGTGCAAACAAGGTTGGCGGATGTCCGGGAGTGCCTGTTCATCCCCCTGGAAATAAGCGCTTTCAATCAGGAAAAAGCACTGCGGTGGCGCAATCTCCTGGCTCGTAACCTTCTGGATGCCAGCCTGGAAAAAGGCTTTGAAGCCCTGGAGGAAACCATCGATAAATTTGCCGACAGCGATACGCCCACGGACACCTATGCCGACGGAGAGATCACGGATCTCAATGGAGAGATGTGGCTGCGGTTTCAGATTGCCCGCCCGCGCGATGAGGATGACAGTTTCAAGTATGAAAATTGGGTTCCTATCTTAAATTTTTTCGGGTTCAACGCTGAAGATTTTTACAACGCCTACTTGAAGGACGAGCGTTTCAAGGATAGGGTCTTTCATCAGCAACTGGGGCCGAAAATTGCGGAGGCAGTCGTGCAAAGGCTTACCTTCAAGATAAATGGTAGTAGTGGCAGCGAACTACCCATCGAAGGGACATTGATATCGAGCTATAAGAACAATTACAACCTCCGGGTATCGCTGCGAATGACTTCGGGGTCATTGAATGGTACGAGAAACAATATTAAGTATCCCCTCAAAACGTAGTGGCAGCGGATACACAAATTATCAAAAAAAATCG
>CAYQQU010000153.1:0-4505 GCA_964419545.1 uncultured Saprospiraceae bacterium
ATCTTCAATGCAAAACAGGAGTTACACACCACAAGGGTCTTCCGTGCCGGAGGTAGGGAATATACGCTGTATTTTTGCCAGCTTTTCTATTCCGTACCTCCGGCACGGCAATCAGTGCGTACAAAATAGGCTACCGATAGTTCGTCCCGCTGGGACGTGAGCATAACAATGTTTCAAACCGAGAATTGCTGACATACATCAAGCTGGAGTATTCCCTGTCCACGCTGCACCGTAAACCTGGGGCCTTGGCTGATTCGGCAGCACTCAAACCGGCCGACGAGCGCCTGCGGTGCATTTATGACCGTTTTTTTAGCGGCCGGCCCAAAGACTGCATTGAACTATTACCTTACCAGCGCAAAAAACAAGTGAGCCTAGCCCGGATTATTCATGGGTTCTTCGTCATGACGGTTGTCAGGCTTGCGTACACGCCGGCGCCTGCCGGCTACAGTCAGGTATCCCCAGATACGGTGAGTGAGCGGGGCAGAATGGCGGGCGGTTTGGCTTCGCAATAGATGAATCATCCGGGCTAGAACAGTTTCCATAAAAGCAGCTGCCTTAGCTATCCGAAATAACCGTGATACCACTCCGTCTCGTGGTGGTCTTTCGCCTCGGGGTCGGGGCGGTAGCCGGGCTGGATCTTGGTGTATACCAGCTCCAGCGCGGCAAAGTCGCGCTGACTGATCACGGGGAACCCGTGGCGTTGCAGCAGGGCGGCGCAGACGCCCGGCCCTTTCTGGTAGCGGCTGTCTGCTTGCAGCCGGTTGCCGAGATAGATGACCTGGCTGCCGCAGGCTGCGCTGATGTCCATCAGGATGCAGAGTTCGACCTCGTTTTGCTGAGCGACGGCCAGCATCCGGTCGGCGGCGGCCAGCAGGGGCTGGGTCCAGTCTTCGCCCTTTTCGGAAAGCACCTTCGCCTGGCCGTCCAGCACGTCGAAGCCGTTGCCGCCGTGGATATCGCACAGGTCGCGGGGCGTCCCGAAAGCGAGGTCTTCCGGACAAAAGCGGAAGAGCCGGACCTTGTCGGAATGCTGCAGATCGAATACCTTGGGATAGCGGCCGTAGCTCGTGCCGTCGTAGCCGCAGCGCACGCCCAGCAGGCAGGCGCTGGTGAGTATGCGTAGCGGGGCTTCCTTGGTGGGTGTCCTTAGTTGCCGGAGATGGTTGATGTCGGTCATGTTACTATTTTTTAGGGGATATGATGATGATTTGAAATGAATTTGTCGATTCTCGCTTTTTATAAAATGCCACCTGATATCCTTATGCTCCACCTCAAAGCCACCTGGCAGGCCCTCGCCTCCCGCCATACCGATGATGTGCAACGCATTGCCGGGCTTTGGACGGAAATCGAAACCCAGTACACGGCGCCCGGCCGTCATTACCACAATCTGACGCACCTGGCGTACATGACGGAGCTGGCGGCTGCGTTCCGCACAGACCTGGAAGACTACGACCTACTGCTCTTTTCTATCTTCTACCACGACATTATCTATCGCCCCCTGCGCAAAGATAATGAACGGGAAAGCGCCGAACTCGCCCGGGAACGGCTGGCCCTTTTCGAACTGCCGGCGGAAACGATCGACCGCTGCCGGGAGCAGATCCTCGCAACTCAGAGCCATCGGGCAGCGGAGGATCCGGATACCCGTTACCTGCTCGATTTCGACCTGGCGATCCTGGGCGATAGCCCGGCGGCTTATCGCAACTACGCGCGCAAGATCCGATTGGAATACCATATGTATCCAGGTTTCCTGTACCGCAAAGGCCGCAGGCAGGTGGTCCGGGCTTTCCTGGACCGGGATTACCTTTTCCAGACACCCCCTTTCCGGGAACAACGGGAAGCGCAGGCGCGGGAAAACTTGAGGAAGGAGCTGGCAGAACTTTAATCGGGGTTAAAACCCGATCGGATAATCGGCAAACCACAGATAGAAGCTGCCCAAATGCAGGCCGTACAGCAGCAATAACAGGAGCCCGCTCTTCGCCACGGGGTACAGCATTTCGACGTACAGCAGGCTTACCGGAAAGATGACGGATATATAGCGGATCATGCCGAAAGTGGAGCCCGCCGTCAACGGCAAAAACAGGCTGATGAGGACCATGACGTGAAAACTCAGCGGCAGCTTTTTCCTTCCGAAAAACAACAACAGGCAGATGAGGATCACATACCAGGAGGTGGCCTGGTAATTGAAATTACCCTGCCGGAACAGGGCGAGCAAGGGAAACATGAAGCTTTTTCCCCACGCCTGCTGGGCCAGACTAAAAGCAAAAAAGAAGCCGGTCTGCAAATACTGGTAATAACCATAGGCCAGGAAAGCCAAACAGGCGGGCAGGCACAACAGAACACCCAGGTAACTGTCGCGGTAGCGGTAAAACCGGAGTAAAGGAATACTACGCTGCTCCAGAAAGTACAGATAGAGCGGCAGCAGCAACACCAGTCCGTTGGGCCGCAGCAATACCAGGGGAAGGAGCAGCAGGGCCAGTAAAGCGTTGTTCCGGGTCTGCACCGCGTGCGCCGCCCAGATCAAAAACAGGAAAAAAGGCGCCTCGGTCAGGAACATGGACTGGGAAAAGTGGAAGGGAAAAACCAGTAAGAGCAGCGTACCGAAGACGGCTTTGTCTTGATCCCGCCAGTAGCGCCGGCAGAAAAAATAAAACCCGAGAAGCCCGCCGATGGAAAACAACAAAGAAGCAAGCAGGGCGGCCCGCTCGTAGGGGAGAGCGAATAAACGGGACAGCCACCGGTTAAAAAGGGGATAGGCCGGAAAGAAAGCCCAGACCGATTGCTCTTCGAAGTAACTTTCGTCCGCTTCTTCCAGCGCGGGGCATCCCTGGGTGGCGATCTTTTTGTACCAGAAAGCGTCTTTGCGCATCGCCAGCTCCGTATACCCTGCTACCGAAAACCGGTATTCCGCTTCGACCAGGCCCATCCGCGACCAAACCACGCTGACCGACAGGTAGCTAAGTTTAATGAGCAGGAATAGGAGAATCAGCTTGCCGACCGTACCTTTGGAAAACATTGCAGGCAATTTACTTTTGCCGAAAGTAACCCGAAAATAGAAAGCTTTTTCAAAAATCCCGGGCTTTTCTCTGCGGCCGCTCCGGGCCGGGCATTTGACCCCCTTGAGAGTAAACACCTGATAATCAACAGCAAAACCCGCTATGTCGAAGCTATTCCCTCTTCTGTTCTTCAGCCTGACCGCCACGGCCCTGGCCGGTCAGACCTTCCCTGCCGACTGGCTGGGCAAATGGACGGGCGACCTGGAGATCTGGCGGGGCAACCGGCAAGTGAACACCGTGCCCATGTCGCTGGAGATCCAACCCCTGGATACCGCCTGGACGTTCGTCATCACCTACCAGGCCGGCACGGCCGCGCCCGACCTGCGCAACTACCTGCTGGTGGCCGTCGACGACGCCGCGGGCCATTACGCCATCGATGAAAAGAACGGGATCGTGCTGGATGTATACCTGTTCGACAACTGCCTGTATGACCGCTTCAGCCTTATGGGCAGCGACCTGTTTTCCCGCATGTGCCGGCTGGGCGAAACGCTGGTGTACGAGATCATCTCCGGCAATACCGAGCCGGCGCGCATCAGCGGCGATACGATCATGGGGGCGGACACCATCCCGCCCGTCAGCAGCTACGGGTTGCTGAACCTGACTAAAGCGGTTTTGTCGAAGGAAAGGTAGATTTTCATGTTCAGAAAGCTCATCAAATACCTCCTCCGCCTCCTCATCGGAATGATCCTCGCGGTACTCCTGTACCTGGGGGCGGCGGTTGTGCTTTCCCTGCTGAGCACCCGCCCCGACCCGGTCGGCTGCCCGCAAAAGGAGGCGATCTTCGTCGCCACCAACGGCGTACACCTGGAGATCATCCTGCCCCGGGCCTTGATGAAAAAGGAGCTGGCCGAAGCCTTCCAGGCGCCGCCGCGGGCCGAATACGTCTCTTTCGGCTGGGGCGACAAAGCCTTTTACCTGGAGACGCCCACCTGGGACGACATGCAACTGGGAACCGCCCTGCGGGCTATGTTTCTCCGGAGCGAAACGGCCATGCACCTCACTTATCACTACGGCGCGTCGAAGGCCTGGTACGAAATCAGTCTGTGCCCGGTTCAACGCGAAAACCTGATCGCCTACCTTCTGGAATCGTTCGAGCGCGATGAACAAGGGCAGCTCATCGAGATCCCCAATGCCGGCTATACGCCGCACGACCGCTTCTACGAAGCTACGGGCAACTACTCCTTCCTCCGCACCTGCAACAACTGGGCGAACCAGGCGCTGAAAAAAGCACAGGTGAAAACCGCCCGCTGGTCGCCTTTCGACTACGGGGTGTTGCACCACCTCAGGGACCGGCGCTAATGATAAACCGGATACCCCCTGCCGCAACCGGCCTAGCTTCCGACGGGCGTTGTGGACGAAAGTGAAGGAACCGAAGGCGGCAATTGAACAAAATAGCCGCGATTCTCGGTTTGGCAGTAAGCATTTTTTAATTCGCAGCGCCGGAGGCGCAAG
>CAYQQU010000154.1:0-4443 GCA_964419545.1 uncultured Saprospiraceae bacterium
ACAACTTTCCCCTTTTTTATGGGCTATTCGCCATTTTCGCCACGGACTATTGATTCTGGTTAGAGCAATTTGGCACAAAGTTAGTGCAATCCAAATATAAAAAAAAGCCGGTAGGTCAGCCCGGCGGCCCGGGTACGTCGTCCAGAAAGTGGAAGGTCCGCGCTTCGTAGTCCATTTCGCAACAGTAGGAGTCAAATCCGTTGCTTACCAGCTGGTAGGCGACCCCCAGCGGCAGGTTGTACTGCGCAATCTGCCGGAAAGTGGCATTGGTGACTTCCACCTGGGGGGCTTTGCATTCCACCAGCAAATACGGTCTCATTCCCGCATCATAAACGAGGATGTCGCATCGCTTGTTCAGCTCGTTGACGACGAGAGATTGCTCCAGGCTGATGCGGTTGCGGTTGTAGCCTTTCTCTTCGATGAGATACGCCACCAGCAACTGCCGCACCAGCTCCTCCGGCTGCGCCGCCAGCCACTTCCGGCGGATGATGTCGAAGATGAGCGGCTGGTTGTTTTCGCGCCTGGTCTGCAGCCCCGGCTTGAAACGGACTAGGTGGAGATCGATCAGCATATTTTTACCATAACGGCGTTTTTAGCCCGGAATATTCATGGATTAATCTATTACGAAGAACCCATGAATAATCCGGGTCAGGACAGGTCAGGAACAGCGCCCCTCCAATCACCTCCCGCTCAGCAATACCTGCCGCCCGGTATAGACCAACCGCCCCGCTGCATCCCGCACCTGCAAAATGAACAAGCCCGTCAAGGGCGGCAGCTCGACCGCGCCGCCGGCAACCCGGGCCTGCCAGACCGGCCGGCCGGTGGCGTCCCGGAGGTCCGCCTGGTAACGACCGCCGGGCGGCGCCTGTATCGTCAGCTGCCCGAAAGCCGGATTGGGAAAAACGCGGACTTTCTGGCGGGGCGATCCGGGGTCGTTCGCGCCGGTTACCAGCCAGGCGTCGAAAAGCGCCTGCAGCGAATCGATGGGCTCGAGGCCGAAAGGCGTGGCGTCTACCCGTAGGTCGAGCAAAATATCATTGGGCGGATCATCGGGCAGGGCGACCCGCAGGAAAGCCGAACGCGAAGAGACGCCCTCCGCCAGGCAGCGGCTGTCGGCGCCCGGGATATTGGCGCCCTGCATCGCCGCCATCAGCCGCTCAGCCAAGGTCCCGGTAGTATTCAGGTAGCGGGCTTCCATGGAATCGAGCACGGCTTCGCTGAGCAGGATATTTCCCTGAATGGCGTAGGTCTCCCCTACCCGGTCGCCTTTTTCATCCATACACAGCCCACCGGTATAGGCCGCCGCCCGCGGGTTGCCCATGGGGTCCAGGTCCGCGATGCCGTACTGACGGATAAACGGATTGCTCTGCACGTCGTTGTCCGTCAGCCAGTCGAGCACCGCCTGCGGCGAATCGCCGGCCAGGAAGCGGACGCGGGCGTTGTTCTGGTTGACGGCCGTCCAGTACGACTGGGTGTGGATGGCGCCCCGCCCCGGAAAGATATCGCTGATGATGACGGCGCTGGCGCCTTCCTGCACGACGTCCAGACAGGTGGCGCCCGCGCTGCCGACGGCGCCGGTTTCGGGATCGACGGCGACGATGGAGAAGGTGTCCTGACCAAAGGCGGAAAAGATGACGTTCAGCAGAAGGGCGAACAGTAAGGTTCGTTTTTTCATGTTTGAGGGTTTGGGTAACTCCGGGTCTAGCTTAAAGCTAGGCCCGGAGTTGACGGGTGAAACTCCGGGCGCAGCTTAAAGCTAGGCCCGGAGTTGACGGGTGAAACTCCGGGCGCAGCTTAAAGCTAGGCCCGGAGCTACGGTGAAACTCCGGGCGCAGCTCGAAGCTGCACCCGGAGTTGACGGTTACCGGAAAACCACCGGACGCACCGCTATTCTATTTTCACCGGCCAGCTGCAGCCAATACGCCCCGCCCGCAGCCGGAGAAGGTATTGTAAACCGATGATCGCCCGCAGGGAGCGCGCCCCGGTGCATGACGGCTACCTCCTGCCCGGCTGCATTGCGCAGCGAAAGGGTTGCCGCAGGCAGCGCCTCCTCCAGCGTCAGCAAAACTTCTGCCTGCGCGCCGGCCGGATTGGGGACCACGCGCCACGCCAGGCCCGGCAGGGTGCGACCGGTCGTAGCGGAGAGCGTAGCGATGTCACCGAAGTTGCAATTGACTGGCAGGTAAGCATCGTCGACTTTTCGCCAGATGATGGTCACGATCTGGGTGCCGGCGGCTTCTTCCGGATCGATATTGAACTCTCCGTAGAAATCGTCCGATGTCCCGGCGGCGACGGCGCCGTCGGCCAACGGCAAGCCGAAGGGCTGATCGATCAGCGCGTCTTCCAACACCAGTTTGTGCTGCGCCATATTGCCCTGCCCGGTTTGCGGAGCGATGAGCAGTTTGTCGAGGGTATAAAGCCCCAGCGAGTATTCGCCTTCCGCTTCTTGAAAAAAGCGGGTCTTCAGCTCGATGCGCAGGTTGAGGTCGTCGGCAGCGGGATCGAGGGTGGCGCGAATACCGGTTTGCACGACGGGCGACTCCTCGAAGGCCTGGTCTACGGTGTCGCGAACCGTTTGGCGCACCGTGGCCGCGTTGCCACTATTGGCGCTCAGGTTCTCCGCTCCCAGGAAAAAAGCCGGCTGCCCGAGAAAGGACAGGTTGCCGGTGTACTCGGTAGTGGCCGCATTCTGCAGGCTTCCGCTATAGTGAGCGGCGATCAGGACGGCTTTGCCGCTGTTCTCCGCGATGAGATCTTCAAACAGGTCCCAGCCCCAGGCGCCGCAATTGATGCACCAACTGGCCGTCACTTTGGTGATTAGGGAAAGCTGGGTTTCAGGTACTTCCACTTCCTGAGCGGAAGCGTGCAGAGCGCACAGCAAAAAAAGGAGTAACGTAAAGGTCTTCTTCATGGATTCGGTTTTGGTTTGAATGAACAACTTTGCAACAGCCAGGGCCCGCCTTTGGGTCATTGCGCTTCTACTTTTTTTGAAACCGCAACGTAAAATACCCATCGGTTTCCGGTCTGATCCGGAAGCGCTCGTCCAGCCGGCGCCCCACTACCCAGACGATGCGTCCGCGGGCGTCGACCACCAGCCAGATCCGGCCTTTCTCAAAGCGGTCGATCTTTTGGTTCGAAAAAAAATCCTGGAGCTTCTGCCCTTGCCCCCCCATACCCAGGGGCTGAAACCGGTCGCCCGAACGCCAATGCCGCACGGTCAGCGGAAAGTACGGAGCCCGCGCGTCCACCAGGGCGACGTTATTGTCTTCGCCGAAAGCGACGGGGCGCCCGGCATGACGCTCGATCTCCAGTGCGCCGTCCGGGAGTTCCAGTATTTCGGCATCTTCAGTCATGAGGTACGCCCTTGTTTCTCCTTGATTTTCCAGGGGTTCCACCACCAATTCCTCCCGGTCGACGAGCAGGCGATGGTCCGGCGCATAGAAGACGGCGCCGACCTGCGGGGCCGGCTCCTCGCTCAAGGCGCTGATCTGACCGCCGGTAAAGCCAAATCCGGACAACCATTCGTACAATAGCGCGCCGCGTGCAGGATGACGCTGCAAAGCCGAATAATTGACCGTCAGCCGGTCGCCGTCTTCAGCGACCCATCTGCGGCGGTATTGCTCCGTCGCCTCTTCGTAAAGGCGAAGCGCATCTTTGAGGTAAGCTAGATTGCCGGCAATGGTTTGTTCCAGGGCGGGGTTGATCTCCCGCAGGCGCGGAATGACGTGGTGGCGCAGGTAGTTGCGCTCGTATTTGTCTTCTTCGTTGGAAGCGTCTTCCCGAAACGACAGCTCTTCTTCCGCAACAAATGCCGCCAGTTCCGCCCGGGTGGCGAAAAGGAGCGGTCGGATCACCGCGCCGTTTTGGGCCGGGATACCCTGCAGGCCGCGCAGCCCGCAGCCTTTGGTGAAGTTGAGCAACAAGGTTTCCAGGCTGTCGTTCAGGTGGTGCGCCGTAGCAACGTACCGGTAGCCCTCGCGGCGCCGCACCGCTTCCAGCCAGTCGTACCGCAGTTGGCGGGCCGCCATTTGCAGCGACCAGCCGCGTTCGGCAGCCAGGGCGCGGGTGTCGAACCGCTTTTCGTAAAAAGGCGCTGCGTACTCCGCCGCCAGCGCTCGCGCAAAGTCGGCGTCTCCGTCAGAAGCATCGCCGCGCAGCTGGAAGTTGCAATGCGCCAGGCCGAAATCCCAGTCGGCCCATTTGCACAAAGCCGCCAAGGCCACCGAATCGAGCCCGCCGCTCACCGCCAGCAGCACGCGCTCGCCCAGCCACTTACGCCGTTTCGCGAAAGCGACAAAACGCTGCAAAAGCGCGTCACCGGGAGTGTGTGCGGGTTGTTCCTGCAAAATGTTTCCGTTATTATATCAGAGCTTATTGCGCAGGGGATCTTTAAGAGCTTGTTTGGAGGTAGTCATTTTGGCTGCAAAACCCAGCTTTTGGAAC
>CAYQQU010000155.1:0-4329 GCA_964419545.1 uncultured Saprospiraceae bacterium
TAGTTCGTCCCGCTGGGACGTGAGCATAACAATGTTTCAAACCGAGAATTGCTGCCCGGTAAACTCACATTTTATCTTTTAGTTGACCTGTTGATTTTCATACCGAACCCGCTCCAAACATGCTAAGAATAGGAACAGCCGGAAAGATATTGGGAAAAGGAAAGGCGTGTCTTAACTATTGTTCCAAATGTCTTTGTTATTGTTCAGAACTCCGGAGATGGCCGCTTTACACCGGTTCGAAATGCGCTGTGAAATGCCGGAGAAAATGCGGCTCGTAAGTGATCTTGTACCCGTGCGCTTGCTCCTTCTCCTCCATCAGCTCTCTGAAGGCTTCTATCACGTAATCAATATGGCTTTGGGTATATACCCGCCGCGGGATGGCCAGGCGCACCAGTTCCATGGGCGCCGGGATCAGCCGCCCCTGGTCATCGGTGGCGCCGAACATGACGGAGCCGATCTCGCAGCTGCGAATACCCGCTTTGAAGTAGAGCTGGCACACCAGGGCCTGCCCGGGAAACTGCGCGGGCGGGATGTGGGGATAAAAAGCTGCAGCGTCGACGTAGACCGCGTGCCCGCCGATCGGCCAGATGAGGGGTACGCCCATGGCTTTGAGCTTTTCCCCGAGGTAGGCCGTGCTGCGGATGCGGTAGTGGAGGTAGTCGGGATCGAAGACTTCCTCCAGCCCGGTGGCGATGGCTTCCATGTCGCGCCCGGAAAGGCCGCCGTAGGTGGAATAGCCTTCGGTGATGATGAGCACGGTGCGGCACCGCAGGGCCAGCTGCAGGTCTTTCAGCGCGAGGAAGCCGCCCATATTGACGAGGGCGTCTTTTTTGGCGCTCATGATGGCGCCGTCGGCCAGGCCGAACATCTCCCGGGCGATGGCGCGGTAGGTTTTGTCGCCATACCCTTCTTCCCGGTGTTGGATGAAGTAGGCATTCTCGGCGATGCGGCAGGCGTCGAGGATGAAGAGGATGTGGTTTGCCTGGCAGATCGCAGCGATCGTCCGGGCGTTTTCCATGCTTACCGGCTGGCCGCCCCCGCTATTGTTGGTGACGGTGAGGATGACCGCTCCGATGTTTTCGGCGCCGTGTTCGGCGATGAGCGCGGATAGCTTTTCGGTATCCATATTGCCTTTGAAGGGATGATAGACCTCCGGATGGCGCCCTTCTTCGACGGGGCAGTCGATCGCTTTGGCGCCGCTGAACTCGATATTGGCGCGGGTGGTGTCGAAATGGGTATTGCTGATAAACACCTTTCCCGGCCCGCCGATGCGGCTGTAGAGCAGGTGTTCGGCAGCGCGGCCCTGGTGGGTGGGCAAGACGTAGGGGCAGCCGGTGAGGTCTTTGACGGCGGCTTCCATACGCTGCCAGCTCCGGGCGCCGGCGTAGCTTTCGTCGCCGCGCATCATGCCGCCCCACTGGTCGGCGCTCATAGCCGAAGTGCCGCTATCGGTAAGCAGATCGATGATCACCTGGTCGGATTTCAGGAGAAAGGGATTGTAATGAGCCGCTTCCAGGAACTGGCGGCGCTGCGCCTCGGTGGTCAGGTTGATGGGTTCGACGACCTTGATGCGGAAAGGCTCAATGGTGATGCGTTGGTGCATGGTGCGGATAATTTGGTTATCGGTTCGGACGGGAGAAAGATAGGAACCAATCGATATTGACGAGGATGAAATTTATCATCCTCGTCACACTTTCGCACCGGAAAAGCGCCGTCGTGATTATCAGCCCGGCGCCCATTTCGGATCGCTATTCCTCGTTTTCCAGGGATGCGTGGTCCGACATCCCGTTCGTGGGATCGCCTCCGTAGCCGTTTTTCGCCAGGTATTCCGGCAGTTCCAGTCCCGACTGGTTCAGGAATTCGCTCAGGGCGGGGATCGATTTAAAAACGTTGCTCAGAAAGCCGGCGGCGCCGTGGCCGTCGCCACCGTCGAAGACGGTGACTTTATCGAATTTGATGTTCTTAATAGCTTCCGCCTGTATTTTAGCCAGCTCGGGGATCTTGTCGACCATCAACAGTCCGATAGCGGCCTGGGCGTTGCCGCCGGCCGCGTCCACCAGTTTTTGGAAGCCTTCGGCCTGGGAATCGAGTACTTTGCGCACCCCGTCGGCTTCGGCCTGGTAGCGGGCCAGTACGGCAGCCGCTTCCCCTTCGGCGATTTTGCGTTTCTGTTCGGCTTCCGCTTCGGCGGCGATCACCGTTTTCTCTTTGTCGATCTGTGATTGTACGACTTCATTGGCGCGGCGGGCGGCCAGTTCCCGTTCTTTGCGGGCCTCTTCGGCTTCCCGCTGGGCGAGGTAAGCAGCTTTCTGAGCTTCGGCTTCCGCCGTTTTTTCGGTTACTTCCGCGTTTTTGTAGGCTTCGGCTACCTTCTGGCGGCGATCGGTATCCGAGAGGGCGATCTCGATATCGGCCAGGTTTTTGCCTTTGGTTGCTTCGG
Organism: uncultured Saprospiraceae bacterium; assembly: GCA_964419545.1. Lineage (GTDB taxonomy): Bacteria > Bacteroidota > Bacteroidia > Chitinophagales > Saprospiraceae > CAYQQU01. The sequence goes on from CAYQQU010000155.1 coordinate 2,441, forward strand.
CATGAGCGTTTTTTTCACCGATCTCTGCTTCCGAGTTGGCCTTCGCCACCTGGATACGTTGTTCCTTATTTGCGTTCTTCTCACCGATCTCCGCGGCCGATTCCGCGGCGGCCACCTGGATGCGCCGTTCCCGCCGGGCGTTCATTTCCCCGATCTCCGCTTCGGCTTCAGCGGCGGCCACCTGAATACGGCGTTCTTTGGCCGCTTCGGCCTGGCCGATGGCGCCGGTGCGCTCTTCTTTGGCCACTTTAACCTTGGCGTCGTTGATGGCTTTGGCGGCAGCCTCCTGCCCGAGGGCTTTGATGTAGCTCGATTCATCGTGGATATCGGTGACGTTGACGTTGATCAGGGTGAGGCCGATCTTGTGGAGTTCATCGCCGACGTGCTCGTAGACAGAAGTGACGAACTTATCGCGGTCGGCATTCAGCTCTTCGATATCCATATTGGCGATCACGAGGCGCATCTGGCCCATGATGATATCGTGGGCCAGCCCGCGGATGGTGTCGTTCTTCATGCCCAGCAGGCGCTCGGCCGCCGAGCGCATCAGGCTGGGCTCATTGCCGATGGCGACGGTAAACTGGGCGGGGACGGACACCCGGATGTTTTGCTTCGAAAGGGCGTCCTGCAAGTTGACATCGATCGACATGGGTTGCAAATCGAGGTACTGATAATCCTGAATGACCGGCCAGATAAAGGCGGCGCCGCCGTGGATACAGTTGGCGCTGCCTTTGCCCGTCTTTCCGTAAATGACCAGGATCTTATCGGACGGGCAACGGCGGTAACGCGAAATAAAAAACCAGAGTAAAAGCAGCAATACGGCTACGACAATGATGATCGGCATGGCGACCGACATACCAGACCCTAAAAGGCCGCCCTGTGCCGTCAGGGGGGTAGCCAGGAAAAACATCGCTCCCAATAGCAACAGGCGGGAGCCGGGAACAAAAGCATTACGGAGGTTCATCATATGAGTTTTGGTTCGTTGAGCAAAGACAGTAGTTAGCGATACATTACCCGATAGGTTCCTGGGTTTGCGATCGACCTTTTTTGACGGGCGCAACGACGACGTGATCGTCTTTCGCTTCCATCACCAGCACTTTGTCGTGGGTGCCTAGCGGCTCGTCGTGGTTCGACCGGGCGGACATCTCGCGGTTGACTTCGTTGATCTTGACAACGATGCGCCCTTTGCCGTGTGGCGGGATCGGGACGTATACCCTGCCCATTTTTCCTTCGGCCTGCCACAAGTGCCAGGTGCCTTCTTCCTGGTTGCGAAGCAACCAACGGAAAAACCAGGTGAGGATAAACACCGCCACTGCCCCGGCCACGATAGCAGTAAAAATCACCAGCGGCCAAGACCAGGCGGTATTGACCAGAACGGCCCGGGCCGTAAAGGCGCCGACTGAGACAAAAGTGAGCACCGTCTTGACCAGCCCGAGGCCGGCGTCACCGCTACCCCCCTCGGCGTGGGCGTCCATATCGCCGCCGGCGTCGACGTCCACGTCACCGCCGATCTCCATCCCGCTGAAGATGGAAATGAGCAGCAACAAAATTAACAAGCCGCCGGCGGTGGCGCCTACCCAAAAGAGTATGTCGAGTATTTCCTGCATAGCAAAAGCAAGTGTTAAACATTTTTTAAGATCGGGCTTTTTGCCGGTTTTTCCTAAACGATTTTACGGTCAGGCGCTGGAATACGACAAATTACCGCAACGGATCGATCAATCCACCCGGTAGTTGCCCATCAAAGCGCTTTTTTCAGGTCTATTTCTTTCCAGCAATTCTCGGTTTGGCAGTAAGCATTTCTTAATTCGCAGCGCCGGAGGCGCAAAATGTTGATAGGTGGTTTCGAAAGATTGGTGTGTAACACGAGTTCCTCATAAAAAATTTCTGCTGAA
>CAYQQU010000156.1:0-4201 GCA_964419545.1 uncultured Saprospiraceae bacterium
TTCCAAAAGCTGGGTTTTGCAGCCAAAATGACTACCTCCAAACAAGCTCTCAGGGAAAACGCTCCGGAATCATCCGCCGGGGCAAGCCCGGTGCTCGCCCGGATCCCTCTGGCCGAAACCAGCGCAGTCGCAGCCCGGTTGCGGGCGGCGCAGGAAAGCGGATCGCTTCCGGAAGGGTGGCGGCCGGCCTGGGGCGCGCCTGCACCGGGCGACCGGGAGGTCGCGCTTTACGCTTTAGACAACCGCTTGACGGCGCTTTCCGGCAAGAAAATAAGGGAGGTGAAAGTAGCTCCGGGTACGATCTCCCTGACTTTCGACGGAACGGCGGCCGAAGCGTGGCAGGAGGCAACCCGCCGCAATCTCAACCGGTTCGTGGCCATCGTCATCGACGGGGCAGTGTACCAGGCTCCCCGGGTAGCATCCGAGATCCGCTCTGGGAAAGTTCAGATTACCGGGCAGTTTCGGGAGGTGGAAGTCAAAATGCTCGCCTCCATCATCCGGGGCGGCGCCTTGCCGCTGGACCTGGCGGTGGTGAAGTAATACCGCCGGTAGGACGGCAATACGAGATGTTTGGAGCTTGCTTCTATTGCATTTACAACAACCGTCATAGCGCCACGAACTCATCCCGGAACACTGCCAGTTTCTTCTCGGCCAGGTCTCTTATCCACCTTTTCCCATAAATTTTTAAATTTGACAAACAGCCTTAACCCAGCCTGACGCTGACCAAATCAACCCCGAACCCGTGATCTTCATCAACTACCGCCGAAAAGTTTCCCAAAAAGACGCCAATTCGATCACCGCCGAACTGGAGGCTCGCTTTGGGAAGGAACTCGTCTTCCAGGATACGACCGTGGACCCGGGCGAGAACTGGCGGAACGTCATCGCCGAAAAGCTCGACCGGGCGACGCATCTACGATGAATTATCAAAGGAAATCGAAAGGCTGGTCGCCGAGCCCCAATTGTCCTGCTTCCAGGAAGTACTGGCGGACATCCAGCCGGATGGATACGAGGTATTGGAAAAGCGCTACTACCCGGAGATGGTGTTGGTGGAAGGGGGGCAGTTCGCAATGGGAAGCGAAGAGGAAAAACCGATCCATGACGTCAAGTTAAACAGTTTCCGGATAGCGCGAACCCCCGCCACCTTCTGGCAGTTCGGCCTGTTCTGCACGGCTACCGGCCGGAAAGTGCAGCAGCATTCGCCCTCCTGGGGGATCTTCGGGGACAACCCGTTGGTGTACGTCAACTGGTACGATGCCGTGGAATACGCCAACTGGCTGAGTGCACAGCTTAACGTCCGGGAGGTTTATACCATTGATAAAGACCGGAAAGATCCCAATAATGAAAATGAATATGATGATATTAAATGGTCGGTGAAACCCAATTGGGACGCGCCCGGTTTTCGGTTGCCTACCGAGGCGGAGTGGGAATACGCCGCACGGGGAGGACCAGGGAGCAAAGGGTTTGAGTTTGCGGGTAGTAATAATCTGGATGAGGTGGGATGGTACAGCCAGAACTGTGAAATGAACGGGGTGCAACGCACGCGACCCGTGCAGAGGAAACAGCCAAATGAGCTGGGGTTGTACGATATGAGCGGTAATGTCTGGGAATGGTGCTGGGACTGGTTTGAGGATTATTCCCCTGAACCAATGGATAATCCCAGAGGGCCGGAGAGGGGTTCGCGCCGCGTCGATCGCGGCGGGTCGTGGCTCGGCGGCGCGGGGTTTTGCCGGACGGCTTACCGCTACGCCATCCACGCCGACAACCGCCACGTCAGCCAGGGCTTCCGCCTGGTGTGCGTCCCGCAGTTCCAGGCCGGCTCTTCCGGGCCACACCTTTGAGCAAAAGGGCGAATTGTCGGACGGGAGGGAGCAAGGAGCGGCGCTGAGCGCGCGACCAGCGACCGGACGGAAGACAAGGAGCCAAACCATAGAGGGAAGAATATACCGATAAGGCCAAGGTGCTTTTCGGGAGGTCATCAATCGAGGGTTCGCACCGCGTCAATCGCGGCGGGTCGTGGAACAACGACACGGGGAATTGCCGGACGGCTAATCGCAATTCACCCTGTGGAATATAGCAAGCTATTCCACAGGGCAGACAACCACGCCGACAACCGCAACGACAACCAGGGCTTCCGCCTGGTGTGCGTCCCGCAGCTCAAAGGTGTGGCCGGATGGCCGCCGATTCACCCTGTGAAATAATAGCTTCGCATTTCACAGGGTGAACAGATTGATGTCCTGATTCGGGCGAATCGCCGGAACGAAAACGTTTGAACGTGCACAGTGCTGGTAGGGCAGGACGGATGTCTGCCGCGAAGGCTCTGTGCATTGTTTTTTGGGGCAGTTCAATGCAACTTACTCACCCCCGACACCTCCGCCAGCACATCGGCGTATTCTGTCAGCTGTTCCCGGATGCGGGCGATCTCGGCGCGGAGGGCGGGGGCGTGTTCCCAGTCGCGCTCGTACTCCGTGACGGAGACGTGGGCGGGGCGGCGGACTGGTGTTCAACAGGGCCTCCACTACTTCATCAGTGCCAAGGCTCTCTGCGGGAATGCCTCCGCCGCGAAAAGATCTGCATCTGGATTTTTACTCTTTCAAAGGTATATATCCCTCCTTCTCAAGCGCCTGGATCATTCCCCGGATGAGGAAGTTGTTAATGAAGCTTAGGTGGTACTTTTTGCTGTTTTCCGATTCCGGCTTTAGCATCTTTTTGTCTCTCAGTCCTCTGATCTTCCTGGAGATGGTAACCGGATGCACTCCCTTGAAGACCGGTTTCAGGTCGGCAGCCTGGATGACTTTCTTACGGGCGGCGACCTTCAGTACGTCAAGCTCTTCTTCGTCAATGTATTTCATTCTATTCGCATAGCTGAGTGCCGGCAACAGAAGCTTCTCATACACATATTCATCATGAGCGAGTCGTTCTATTTTTTGAATTTCCTCGTACAAACCTTCCAATACGTAAATACACCAGGCCTCCAATCCTTCTTCCGTTCCTTCGTCCGCCTGGGCAAGTAGTGTATTGTAGCGCTCCCGGTCAATGCAAAAGATCGCGGTGGGGTTGAGGATCTGGCCGACATGGACCCGAAATCCCATTTTCACCAGCATCGCATAAGTAAACAGTCGGCCGGTCCGACCATTTCCGTTGCCGAAGGGGTGGATCCACATAAAACGGTGGTGGGCTACGGCAATGCGGATGAGGTCGTACTGGGAGGGCACCTCCTGGGTAATGAAAGCGAACAGTTCTTCCATTAGCTCTTCCAACAAATAAGGAGGCGGCGGCAGGTGTTTGGCGCCGCGGATCTCCACCTGCTTGTCTCGGTAAGCACCCGGGCTGCGGTCGCCTTCTCCGTCCGGCGGCGGAGTCAGGTTGTGCACGATCATTCGGTGCAGCTCACTGACAAAACTCCGATTGATTGGGTACTCAAGAGCGATATCGTCTACCCACCGCATCGCCTTCTCGATGTTCCGGATCTCTTCGATCTGTTCATTCACGTAGGGGCGGTCTTCCAATTGGGTCTCGATAAACTGTGCAATGGTCGTATTATTGCCTTCGATCCGGGCGGACCCGATACTTTCCAGGGAATGAAAAAGCTGTTTGAGTTCGAAGAATACCGCTGGGTGTGTGGTCCCGGTTAGTTGTAGCCTCCTCAGGTGTTCTAATTCAAGAACCAGGGAGGTAAGTCTGCTGCCAAATCCAGGCTCCGGAAGCCTCAAAGGAGCGGGTTGTAAAGATTTATCTGTCAAGCGAAAAGATTTTTAGCATGTTCTGAAATGAGGATTTAGCAAAAATAGGGTTTATTTGTTTGGTGGTCAATTAGTTGAAAGGTTGATTTTGGAACAAACTTATAACATTATTTGCTGAGCTTTCTTAACATTGTTCATCATTGCCATCTATCTTATCGATCGACATTCTCTTTGTTTCTCTGGCTGTCCTTAAAAAAAAATAAATGCCTGAGTTTTGATTTTATCCGCCAGCGTGTCCGCAACGTTTTCTGGGGGGGCGGCTCAATTTTTTTGTTAAAGTATCTCTCCTAGCTCGGAAGGATTGAAAGTAGGTAAATGAAGACTTAAATCTACCTTCTTTACCCGCTCATCCAAAAATGACCAAAGCGCATCCTCTTCAATCAATCTCCATAGGTGTTCCCTAGAGTGGAGTTGCTACATTTGAGTGGACATTAAGTTAAGAGAGGGAATCACTAAAAATC
>CAYQQU010000157.1:0-1240 GCA_964419545.1 uncultured Saprospiraceae bacterium
TTGAAAAAGTAGGAAAAATCCTCGTTTTTACCTCGATCCTAAAGGAAGAACGAGGATTTTTCCTTCCGTTCCATATAAGTTTAATGGCAATGGAGCGGTAGCATCTTTTTAATGCGATCGCCCTGGGGAATTGCCGGCCGGACCCCGCCAATCTTCGCGAATAACTTATCTTTGCGGCAAAAAAGACCTTGAGTAAAGTAATTCGCATCGGCACCCGGGGCAGTAAGCTGGCGCTCTGGCAGGCAGAATACCTCCGCCGGGCGCTGGCTGAACACCATATTGAAAGCGAGCTCCTCATCATCAAAACGCAGGGCGACCGCATCCAGCATCTGAGCTTCGACAAGATGGAGGGCAAAGGTTTTTTCACCAAAGAGATCGAAGACCACCTGCTGCGCGGCGAGGTCGACGTGGCCGTCCATTCGATGAAAGACCTGCCGACGACGGCGCCGCCCGGCCTGACCATCACCGCCGTTTCCTACCGCGAAGATCCTTCCGACTGGCTGGTGATCCGGCAAAGCCGGGTAAAGAACGAGCAGCTGCTCAAGCTGCCCCGGGAGGCCGTGGTAGGGACTTCCTCCGCACGCCGCAAGGCCCAGATGCTCGACTTCCGGCCGGATATCGCCATCAAAGATATCCGCGGCAACGTGCCCACCCGCCTGGAAAAGCTGCGCCAGGGGCAGTTCGACGCTATCCTCCTCGCCGGCGCCGGCCTCACTCGCCTGGGTATCGACCTGTCCGAGTTTCACGTCATCCGGTTCAACCCTCGGGAATTCGTTCCGGCCCCGGCTCAGGGCGTGCTCGCCTTCCAAACCTGCACCGAAGATACGCAGATCCGCCGCCTGCTCCGGCATATTCACCACGAAGACGTCGCCGCCCGCACCAATATCGAACGCCGCGTCCTGCAGCTGGCCGACGGCGGCTGCCAGATGCCCATCGGCGTCTATTGCGAACGCGACGCCACGGGCAACTACCACGTCTGGGCCGCCAAAGCCGATTCCTGGAACAGCCCCCTGAAACGGGCCCGCCTCTCGCAAAGCACCAGCCATCAGTTGGCGGAACGGGTGTTGGAAGAACTGAAGCACTAGCGCAAATTAGCCCATGCACAGGAGTAGGATCGGTCTCAATATCAAGTACTTTTCTTTACAGTGAAGCCCCGACTTCAGTCGGGCCCGTACCAGCCGCTTCAGCGGCGCTTTTTAGTACTTTTCTTTGCAGTGTAGCCCCGACTTCAGTCGGGCCC
>CAYQQU010000157.1:1340-4194 GCA_964419545.1 uncultured Saprospiraceae bacterium
TGCAGTGTAGCCCCGACTTCAGTCGGGCCCGTACCAGCCGCTTTAGCGGCGCTTTGTAAGCACTTTTCTTGCAGCGTAGCCCCGACTTCAGTCGGGCTAGTACCAGCCGCTTCAGCGGCGCTTTCTAGCACTTTTCTTTGCAGTGAAGCCCCGACTTCAGTCGGGCCCGTACCATCCGCTTTAGCGGCGCTTTTTAGTACTTTTCTTTGCAGTGTAGCCCCGACTTCAGTCGGGCCCGTACCAGCCGCTTTAGCGGCGCTTTTTAGTACTTTTCTTTGCAGTGTAGCCCCGACTTCAGTCGGGCCCGTACCAGCCGCTTTAGCGGCGCTTTTTTAACACGTAAAGAAATGACCGGATCTTTTTCAGCGGCAGACGCTTTCTTCACAGAAGACGTCACTGCACATTCAGCCGCCCTACTGCTGCGCCATCCGGTCCGGTGAGTTTAAACAGATAAATACCCGCCGGGAGGTTGTCGCGTTCGATGGTCAGTTCGTTGCTGCGCAGGGCGCCGTAGGAGCGGACGATGCGGCCGCTCAGGTCGGTCAGCACCAGCTGGTGTGCTTTTTGCAGCGGGTTGCGGAAGCGGAGCAAGGCAGACTGGTGAAACGGATTAGGCTGCACGCTCACCTCGATGGAATTATCGAGGAAGCGGGTGGCGCTGGTCGTATTTTCCACACAACCGTCGACGATGCGGGCGACCACCTGCTCGTGGTTGTGGTTGACGATATCGATGATGTTGTCGATGCAGATAAAATCGTCGGTGAGTTCCAGGTAGTGCAGGCGCACCAGCGGCTGGAAGGCCGGCGATTTGAAGATCATGGAATCCTGGTAGGAGACGCCGATCACGACGGCCTGGTCGATGCTGGCGCGGGGAGTGATGGGGTAGGCGGCCGGGTCGGCGAGGTTTTCCACGGAAGCGATGGTCAGACCGCTCATATCGAATTGGTAGGCATTGACGAGCGCCGTCGGGTTGCGGATGCCGATATCGACGTATCCGGCTGCAAAATCGGCATCGAGGATAGTCAGCTCAACCGTATCGGTGGTGTTGAGCAAGCCGCCGGGGAAGCGGCAGTGGTCGTGCAGGCCTTCGCCGACGTGCACGTGGGCGGCGCCGTAGTTGAGGCAGCTGGCCAGGAGGGCGGCGTCGTAGACGGTGATGTCGCCGTCGGCATTGAGGTCGTTGCAGGGCAGCGGTTCGATATCGTTACCGAGGATGCGGTCGACGTAGGTTTGTGCGTCGACCATTTCCTGGAGGCCGTTCTCGTCGAGGTCGCCGCGTACGGCGGCGCCGCCGCATTCCCCGTTGCAGTCGGGCTGGGTGGCGCCGTAGGGAATGCCGGCGCAGTCGACGTAGGGCGGGCAGTCGGGATCGACGAATACTTCCAGCTCGCCGGAAGAGCGGTCGATGGTGATACACGACTGCGCCCAGTTGTTGAGGGAATCCAGTTCGTAGCGTCCGAGGAAGTCAGGAGCGCCCAGCCAGTTGACGCGGGTGACGAAGGTATAGTTGCCGTCGGGGATGTCGGTGACGTCGATCCACTGGCATTCCAGTTCCGGCCAGTATTCGTCGTAGCAGCCGGCGCTGATGCCCATATTGCCGCAGCCATACTGGGCCGAGCCGGTAGTGCAGCCCAGGTCGATGACGCAGAAGCCGTTTTTGAAGCCGATGGGGATTTCCGTTCCCGCTTCGTCGAAGAGCACGTATTCAGCGTAGCTGTCGTAGTGGAAGTGGTTGTGGCAGTTGTTCCAGGTGAACTGGGTATTATCGAAAGAAGGTTCGCCGATGTAGTAATCTTCCTGTCCGATATTTTCGATTTTGGTAGAAAAGCGAATGATGTCGCGCAGGCCGTAGCCTTTGAGGCAGCCTTCCTGGATGAGGCATTCGTCTACGGAAGTGATGGTATCGACGTAGATCGTGCTGTTGAGAACATCCTGTCGCAGGTTGAGGTCGGGGCGTGGGCAGTTGGGATCGCCCTGCGGCAGGCAGGAGCCGTCGTCGACGGTAGCCAGGGGGCTGTAGTTGCAGGATTCGGGGTCGGTGCAACCGGTGACCGGCCCTTCGTAGACCAGTTCCCAGGCGATGCTGTCGGGGCAGGCGTCTTGGTGGTCGCCGATGCGGATGAGGTAGGTTTGGCTGGGGTCGAAGAAAGCGCTGACCATTGCCTGCGGGTCGCAGCCGGCGGTGCCGTCGTCGAAGAAGATGGTCCCGGAATTATCTTCGGCCAGCCCGTTATCTTCGCAGGTATCGTAGATCCAGATCTTGGTGTCGCAGGCAGCCAGCCCGCAGGTGGAGATGCTGTAGAGCCCGGAGGAATCGGGCGTGAAGGCGTACCAGCTATCGTCGTAGGTAGCGATGTAGCTGCCTTCGCTTACCGGCAGGGCGCTATCGCACTTTTGTGTCGGTGCGCAGTTGAAGGTGATGCGGTCGCCGGCGCCGAAATTGGCGCCCGTTGCGATGGTGTCGCCGTCGACGGTAAGTATATAGCCGCCGGGCAGGAAGATGCCGTCGCCGTAAGTATCGAGGATCTCGAAGGTAGCGCAGTCGTCGGCAGGCAGGCACGCCTGGGTTTGGTAGACGGTGCTATTAGCGTAAGTGTCGGGGTTGACCTCAGCGTAGACGGTCCCCGATTCGCCGGTGAGCGTCCAGTGGGTCTCGTAGCCGAAGTTATCGGTGGCGATGGTAACGACAACGGTCGATTCGCCGTCCGGGCAGGGCGGCTGGGCGTGGAGCAGGCAGCAGCAAAGGCAAAACAGGGCTGAGTAAAAAGTTTTCATGCAATTTGCTTTGAAGGTAATGATGGGTTAGAGCTTGTTTGGAGGTAGTGCTTTTGAAGCGAAAAACTCAGATTTTGGG
>CAYQQU010000158.1:0-3984 GCA_964419545.1 uncultured Saprospiraceae bacterium
ATTTACGGTTTTTTATAAATCAAGCTACCTGTCTAGTTTTTTGGGGAAACTCCACTCATTTTATTTGGGAAATAATGGAGGATTTATTAACTTTCTTGTATAACAGCAAGAAATCTCCACAGCAACTATCGGCGCCTTATAAAATAGTCTCTAAAGGTGATGTGAGTCTTTAGGATGGAAGAAATAAAAATAAAATTCCAACTAAGGGTTTGGCGGATGAAAACTTTTTTTGCTTTAATCTCTTTTCTGGTGTTCTTTACGTGCGGTGTTCACAGTCAGCCGGCGGACACTTCCGGCGGCAGGGCCGCCGGGGAAGCAGCGCATTACGATTACCTGAGGGAAGAACTTAATGCGTACCGCGCCTTCCTCGAAAAAGAAAGGAAAGAACACCGGGCTTTTCTAGAAGAAGCCTACCGCCGGAGCATGATCATCATCTCCGTATTCCTCGCCGTGTTGGCGGCGCTCGGCGGGGTGCTTACCTTCCTGGGGGTACGCACCCTGCGCAATATTCGGGAATCGGCCCGCCTGGCTTATCAGAATCAGATCAAATCCCTGCTCGATACCGAATTAGTGGCTACGGAAAGAAAAATCGAGGCCCTGAAACGGTTGATCCGGCACGAGGAAATGTGGGCGAACGCCCGCCTGCGGTTTGTGGGGGAAGAGGCTCATCTGAATAGTTTCAGGCGCAACGAATTAGGCTATTTCGGCGGTCTCAAAGCCAACTTCGATGTTCATCCCTTAAGGGATAGAGAAAGCTTTGCAGGTTACGACGCTGTCGTTCATTATTTCGCGCCTGACGAGAACCAGGAAGACCCTATGTTGCAAAATCTCCTGGAACGACTACAAGGACAAACCATTCCGCTGATCGTATACACCCACGGGTTGTGGATAGACCGCCATGCTCAAACCAAGCGAGAGTTGGACGCGTACCAGTTCCAGACCATGGCTAACAATATAATCACTTTGCTCAACAATACATCAGACGCCTTCCGGCTGAAATTAACCGCTTAAACCCATGAAGCAGATCAGAATCATGAGTGTCGCTTTCGATACGGAGATCGCCCCCCACGAGACGCCGGCTTTCCGCGGCGCCGTCATCGAAAAGGTCGGCATCGAGCATGAGTACTACCACAACCACAACAATGACCCCAACGCGCAAGTCGCCTTCCATTACCGGTACCCTCTGGTACAGTACAAGCGGCAACGGCGGCGGCCGGCCATCTTCTTTATCGAACGGGGCGTAGACGAAGCGCAGCATTTTTTTACGCAACCCGACTGGCGGCTGCATTTCAGCGGCCGGGAATACCAGGCTTCCATCTCCGATCTAAAAGTAAGACAGTATACGCTGGGGGTCTGTGACGAACCGAAATACTACCGGCTGCGCCGGTGGATGGGCCTCAATCAAAAGAATTACGAAGCTTATATGGCCCTGGAAGGCATTACCGCCCGCACGGCCTTCCTGGAAAAAAAACTGGTCGGCCATATCCTCGCCTTCGCCAAAGGAGTAGGGCATTATTTTGAACGGCGTTTTGATCTGGCCATACTGGAAATTCTCGATGCCCGCTTTCGCCCCTTCGGCGGGGTGCAGGTCCTGACTTTCGACCTCACCTTTAAAGCCGACGTGCTCCTGCCGGCCTATATCGGCCTGGGCCGCGGCGTAAGCAAGGGCCTCGGCGTAGTGAGCCGCTTCCACCCCAATCGTCAACCGCGAAATCCGATCAGCTGATGAAGGAACAACGGTATATCGACGCTCTGCTGGATGGACTGAGCCGTCCTGATACTTCGCTTGCGGAACTGCGCACATTGTGCGGCTACGGCAAGGCGGAAGGCGCCTTCGCGCCTTTGGTCGCCATCCTGGGGCAGGTGGGCAAAGCCGATAAAGGATATCGTTTTGTTCCGCAGTCCCTCACCCTCGAAGATCATTGTGTTTTTCCTGACGCCGACGCCGCCGTCGACCTCGCATCCTGGCGCGCGGAAATGGACCAAGCGCTGGCGCTGCTGGAGCAAACTTACGCCGGGCGGCGCGAACAAGCCGCGTACCGGTACTCGCTTTATCACCTATTGCACGCTTATGGCGCCAGGGTCGCTTACGGCGATAAAGAAAAAAAGCTGGACGCCAGCTGGTTCGACCGCAACCGGGTATTGGCCGCCTTCGCTTCCTGTCTGGCCCGAACGGATGAAACAGAACCATTCATCCTGCTTAAAGGGGCGGTCAGCGGCATCCAGTCCTACCTCTATAGCGATGTTAAGGCCGAACAGATCGGCGATGCGGAAAAAACCTCCAAAAAACTGCGCGGCCGTTCTTTTTTAGTGGAATTTATCAATCAGGTCATCGCCGAAAGCATCATAGAAACACTGGAGCTTGAACAGGCGAACATCTTGTTTGTCGGGGGCGGACAGTTTACTTTGCTCTTGCCCCAAACTGATTCCATAAAAAGTCAGCTGTTTCAAAAGCTGGAGGACATCAACCGGGGCCTGCTGGGACACGTTGGGATGAACCTCAGCCTGATTACCAATTGGGTTTCCTGTGGGCGAGACCTGGCAGACCATTTTGCGGGATATTACGATCAGGTAAATCGTGCGCTGGAATCGGCGAAGTTCAGGAAGCATCAGCATTATCTGGTTCGGATGTTTGAGGATTTTCAAAACTATAAAGGGGAGCGAAACAACGATCAGGAAGAACAACGACTGGGCCGGCTGGCGCCCTACGCGGATTACATCCTGGAGATCTATTCGGAAAACCCCGACAAAATAAAAAAGCTGGAGCTGCTGAGAGCGGGTAAAAAAGTGAAGCCGGCAATCCGTTCTTTGGAATTCCTGGGTAAGCGCTTTTACGTAATGAGGAGGCAAAGCGGAGAAGGCGAAGGGCTGACCCAACTGGTTCGTCTTATCAAAGAAAACCGGGCGAAACTGGCAACGCCGGAATTTCGATTGAAAATAGTAGCCCTGAATTATCCGGATATGACGCCGTTGCTGGAAGCATTCAGGGGGGTGGACCTGGATGTCGCGTTGGGTTTTCGCTTTCTGGGGAATTATGCGCCGCTCAATCAGGGAATATCCTCACCGTCGAACCAGGCAGAGAAAGAAAGTGAGTTCTCTGAAGATGCCGTTCCTTCCGCGGTGATGCTTTTTGAAGACATAGCGCGTCTTGATCCGGAAGGCGCTACCAGCCTTGTATATGAACAACTCGGCGTCATGCGTCTCGACGTCGACGATCTCGGCGCCATCTTTGCCCGCGGGCTGGGAGAAAAGGCGTCGATGGAGCGACTACTGAGCCTGAGCCGGGAGTTTCAATTGTTTTTCGGCGGCTATTTCAACCGGCTGGCCGAAAAGCACCACATCTACATCACTTACTCGGGAGGCGATGACGCCTTTGTGATCGGTTCCTGGCTGAATACGCTTCATTTCGCCGACAGTTTCAATGCAGCTTTCCGGCGCTTTACCTGCAATAACGATGAGGTCAGTTTCAGCGCCGGCATCTTCTTGTGCAGCCCGCATTACCCGGTGCCGCGCATGGCTAAAGACGCGGAAGGTTTGGAGGAAAAGGCTAAGAAATATCCGGATGAGCCGGAGGTCGATCTGTCCGACAAGACCAAAAATGCGCTTCACGTTTTTAACCACACCCTGCCCTGGCGCCGCTTCCGGCCGGCCATGCAGTTTGGCGAACGGCTGTTGACGGTCGTTGTGCGAGAAGAAAGCCCGGGCATCCGCCGGGCGATGCTCCAGCGCTTTTTGCGCATCATCCAGGCTTCGCGGGAAAATGAGTATGAGTACTACCGCAACGTGGCGGCACTGCACAATCTGATGGCCCGCCAGGGATATTCCCAGCGAAAGATGGAAGAGGTGGACGACCGGAAGCTCGACGAAGCCGCACTCATCGTCAAAGAATTGCTGAACAAGCTCAATACCAGTCGGGAGGAATTCAACGATTATACGATTCCCTTGCACCTGGCTTTGTATCAATCCAAAAACAATTAACCTATG
>CAYQQU010000159.1:0-3888 GCA_964419545.1 uncultured Saprospiraceae bacterium
GTTCCAAAAGCTGGGTTTTGCAGCCAAAATGACTACCTCCAAACAAGCTCTCAACGCCCGGGGTGGCGGCTTTCATTGTGTGACCTTTAATTTTCCTTCCTCCAGGCCGAGGCAGCGACGGAAAGTAGGCTGAGATCGAAACCTTTCCGCTGGCTCAGGCCAACGAAGCCTATGCCCGAATGATCAACAACGAAGCCCGGTTTCGGGTGGTGCTGACGATGTAGGAGCCGGGTTTGACCACAGCCTCACCGGCGAGGGGGATTATACTGGAAAATGCCGCTTAAACGCTTCCATCGCCTCGTATTCCGCCAACCCCAACTGGTCGTAGAGGCGGGCCGTAGTGCGGTTGCGGGCTTCTGCTCTTTGCCAGAATTCGCGCGGGTCGTGGCCCGGAAACATGGCCTCGTCTTTTTGGGACTGGTGCTTGAAGATCGCTTTGCGTTTTTTCTGCAATTCACCGGGGCTGAGCGGCACGGCCATGTCGATTTCGTCGATCCCCCATTCCTGCCAGGCGCCGCGGTAGAGCCATACGTAGCAATTGGCCGGCCAGTCGTCGCCCTCCTGCCGGCATTGTTCCAGGGCGGCGAAGATGGCTTGCAGGCAGACGCGGTGAGTGCCGTGCGGATCCGACAGGTCGCCTGCCGCAAAGAGCTGATGGGGCCGGATGCTGCGCAGCAGGTCGACGACGATCCGAACGTCTTCCGCACTCAGATCGCGCTTTCGCACCAGGCCGGTCTGGTAAAACGGCATGTCCAGAAAATGGACATTGCCGTCGGGGATGCCGATGTAGCGGCACGCCGCTTTGGCCTCGCCCCGCCGGATCAGGGCCTTGATGCGCTGCACCTCCGGCGGATCGACCGCGCCCGGCTTTTTGTGGCGCAGCTTTTCGCGCATCGCCACGAACATCTCGTTCACCGTTTGTTCTTCGAGCCCGAAGGCGTGGTGGTAATCATTGACAAAGTCGGAAAAGCGGATCACCTCATCGTCGAATACCGCAATATTGCCCGAAGTCTGGTAAGCCACATGAACGTCGTGCTTTTGATCGTGCAGGCGAATGAAAGTGCCGCCCATGGAGATGACGTCGTCGTCGGGATGAGGGCTGAAGATCAGCACCCGCTTCACGGCAGGTACGGCCCGCTCCGGGCGATGGGCGTCGTCGGCATGGGGTTTGCCGCCGGGCCAGCCGGTGATGGTTCGTTGCAGCTCGTTGAAGACCCGGATATTGATCTGGTAGGCCGTATCGTACTCCGTCACCAGGTCGATCATGCTGTGGTCGGCATAGTCGCGGTTGGTCAATTTGAGGATAGATTTTTCCAGTTTCAGGCTCAGCCAGATCACGGCCTTGCGCACCAGGCGGGGGTCGTTCCAGTCGACTTTTCCCAGCAGCCAGGGCGCCCGGCGGCGGGTGAGGTGGGAAGCGGCGGGTTCGTCCAGAATAACGGCTGCGTGGGGATGCTCCTGCAGATAAGTAGCCGGCACGGCGTCGGTGACAGGGCCTTCCAGCGTCTTCCGGATGATGGGCGCTTTTCCTTCACCCCAGGCCATCAGGAGGATGCGGCGGGCGCTCATGATGGTCCCGATGCCCATGGTAATGGCTTTGAGCGGCACGTTCTCTTCGCCGAAAAACTGACTGGCCGCATCTTTGATGGTGATGTGATCCAAAGTGATCAGTCGCGTCGGGGAGTTTTTCCCGGAGCCCGGTTCGTTAAATCCGATATGCCCGGTGCGGCCGATGCCCAGGAGTTGGAGGTCCAGCCCGCCGGCCGCCCGGATCTGCTTTTCGTAATCCGCACAAAAAGCCTCGACCTGGTCGCGTGGTATGGCGCCGTCAGGGATGTGAACCTGTTGTTCCGGTATATCGATATGGTTGAAGAAGTTTTCCCGCATAAAGCGCACGTAGCTCTGCAGTTCCTCCGGGTGCATGGGGTAGTATTCGTCGAGATTGAAGGTGATGACGTTGTGAAAGCTCAGGCCTTCTTCCCGGTGCAGACGAATCAGCTCCCGATACACGCCCGTTGGGGTCGAGCCAGTAGCCAGTCCGAGCACGCAATGGGCTCCGGCGGCCGCCCTGTCCTGGATGATCGCGGCGATCTGTGCAGCGACGTAGCGAGAGGCTTCGTGCGCATCCTCGAAGATCTGGGTCGGGATGCGTTCGGGGTTTTGGTGGACGGCAGTGGACATATTTTTAAAGGCTTTTTTCAATAGCTAAAGTTAACCCGGATTATTCATCTATTGCGAAGAACTCATGAATCATCCGGGTTAATGAATACGGCCTTGTATCGCCGATCCTTCATTCCGTAAACTAACCTATGCCCCGGGTGTTTTTTAAGCAGATCAAACGAGCCCGGCCAAATCGTGAAGACCAATCACTTTTTCTTTTGTCTGTTCTTCCCGTTGCTGCTGTGCAGTCACTGCCTGGCTGGCCAATGCACCAACAACCTCGTCTTCAACGGTTCTTTCGACAGCCCCGTCGGCATCGATCAAACCGCCGACGGCTGGACCGGATTCGATACGCCCGACGTGAACGACATTACCTCCACAGAGCCTACCGCCGGCTGGACCTGGATGGGGGAGCCTATCCCTTCCCCCAACGGCGGCGCCTGGCAGAACATGAACGATTTTGAACGAATAGCGCAGACGATAGCGGTGGTTCCGGGAGAGACCTACGCGGTGTCCTTTGAATACGCCGCCCAGGGGCTCGTCAATAACAGCAGCGGCGAAGTCCTCGACGGAGCGGTCGGCATCGCCGTCTTTATCGATAACGCGCCCGTCTACACCTCCCCGCCTGACGTTACGCCGTATACCTGGGAAACCGCCTGTTTTTCCTTTACCGCGACCACCTCTCCGCTAACGATACAATTCAGCGCCAGCACTCCCAACTACGTAGCCCTGGACGGGATGTGCATTTCTTCCGATATCCGGGTAAGCCGGAACATTTTGGGTAACGACACTACGCTCTGCCCGGGGAGCACTTTACTGCTCGATGCAAGCAGCCTGACGGGCGCCTACCGGTGGCAGGACAATTCGAACGGCCCTACTTTCCGAGTGACCGCACCCGGGCGCTACGCGGTGGCCGTCACCACTGAATGTCTGATCACCGTCGATACCATCACGGTGGATTTTGCGGATGCGCCGGCTATCGACCTGGGCCCTGACCGGGAGCTGTGCGCCGGGGATTCCCTCCTGCTCGACGCTACGGCTCCCGGCGCGAGCTCCTACCAATGGCAGGACGGGAGCACTGAGCCCCGCTTGCTGGTCACGAGCCCCGGTCGCTACACCGTCCAGGTGGGATCGGACTGCGGAGTATTGACCGATGCAGTGACCATCGACTATGTATCCTGCGATTGTGCGGTCTATCTGCCCAACGCTTTCTCCCCCAACAACGACGGCGTCAACGACCGCTTTTTTCCCCAGAGCAAATGCTCGTTCCGGGGCGAATACGAATTGCGTATTTTCAGCCGCTGGGGCGACCTGGTCTTTACCACCACCGACCCGCTCGCGGGGTGGGCCGGTTCGTTGCAGGCAGAACCTGCGCCCCCCGGTATTTATGTGTACACCCTGCGCTATGGGTTCCGGGAGGGGCAGGTGAAAACGGAAACGGGCGAAGTGACCCTGCTCAGGTAGGAGCTGGTATTGAACCCATTGCCGGTTTAGTAATTGGCCGGTAAGCTGGTTTTCGGTTCAAAGACCAAACCCGCAATGGGTTCATTCGAACAGCGCCAGCGACTTCATGAGCGTCTGTATAATCCCCCAAAGCAGCGGGATACTGACGAAGAGCCAGGCCGGCAATACCTTGAAAAGATCGCTTTTTTTCTTTTCCATCGGTTTTTTATTTATCCTGCCGTCCCTTTGCCGAAGCAGTCGACAGTTTGGGTTTGGGGGCGCCCC
>CAYQQU010000160.1:0-3855 GCA_964419545.1 uncultured Saprospiraceae bacterium
TGTGATTTTCAGCAGAAATTTTTATGAGGAACTCGTGTTACACACCAATCTTTCGCAACAATCTACCAATATCTTGCGCCTCCGGCGCTGCGAATTAAGAAATGCTTAATGCCAAACCGAGAGTCGCTGCCTGTTTGCCAGCTAGATAAAAAAAATGGTTTATGAGACGATTGATCATTGCTTTTTTCATCGGGCTGCCCGTTTTGCTTGCGGGGCAGTTTGAAATTCAGCTCAGTCCGGTCGATTTTCCCGAAGTTCCGCCGGTGCAGTCTTATGCCTGGGGGCAGTACGACGGAAAATGGCTGATCGCCGGTGGGCGCATCGACGGGCTGCACCGACGGCAGCCCTTTGCTGCTTTTCTCCCCAGCGGTAATAACGACCGCTTATGGGTGATCGATCCGATAGCGCAGCAGGTCTGGTCGGCATCCGTCGCCGCCTTGCCCGCACCCGTCCGGGAGCAGCTGCAATCCACCAATATGGCCTTCCACCAACGGGGCGATACGCTTTATCTCGTGGGGGGCTATGCGTACAGCCCCACCACCGGCGATCACGTCACCTTCCCGCGGCTCACCACGCTGGCGCTTCCGGAAGTGATCGGGGCGATCGTAGCCGGTGAAGACGCAGCCCCTTTTGTGCAATCGACGGCCGATGAGCGCATGGCGGTGAGCGGCGGGCAGCTGGCCTGGCTGGACGACCGGTTTTACCTGGTGGGCGGGCACCGCTTCGACGGCCGTTACAACCCGCACGGGCCGGACCACGGGCCGGGTTTCAGCCAGGAGTATACCGACGAAGTACGCCGGTTTCGGGTAACGGCCGCCGGTGACATCATCGACTACGAAGTATGGCACGACGCGCTGCACCTGCACCGCCGCGATTACAACCTGGCGCCGCAGATCATGCCGGACGGCGCGGCGGGGCTGACCATTTTTTCCGGGGTCTTTCAGCACGGGGTCGACCTGCCGTTCACCAATACGGTGGATATCCGTCCGGAAGGCTATGCCGTCAACGAAGAATTCACCCAGTACCTATGCCATTACCACACGGCGCATCTGCCCGTTTATTCGGAAGAGCAGCAGGCGATGCACACGGTATTTTTCGGCGGCATCAGTCAGTTCTATTTCGATGGGGAGGAACTGGTCGAAGATGCGGAAGCACCTTTTGTACGGACCATCAGCCGGGTAACGCGGGCGGCGGACGGCGCGATGAGCGAGGCGCGCCTGCCGCTCGAGATGCCCGGCTACCTGGGCGCCGGGGCGGAGTTCATCCCCGCTGCCGGCGCGCCGTTCAACGATGACGATATCCTTTTGCTGGACGAGTTGAGCGCCGATAGCGCCCGGCTTATCGGCTACGTCTACGGCGGCATCGAAAGCAGCGAGCGCAATGTTTTTTTCCAGAACGGCGATGATCTGAGCTGGGCCAGCAATACCCTCTTTGCCGTCTATCTCCGGCCGGCCGGCGTCAGTGAGGTGAAAGAACCGGCGGCAAATACCGGCAACCCGCTTACACTCGAAGTGTATCCCAACCCCGTTGTCGAAAAGCTCACCGTGCGTTTTCGTGCTTCCGCCGGCGGTTCGTTCTTTTTCCTGGTCATGAACGCGCAGGGGCGGATCGTCGATGAGATGACCGCCGAAGCGCCCGAAGCCGGACAGTACGATGCGGACCTGGAAGTGGCCCACCTTCCCGACGGTATTTATTTTTTGAACCTATCGGACGGAAAGCACCTGCGTACCGTCCGCTTCGCGAAGGAGGTTAAATAGGGGCTAACGGGGGGATTGCCCCAGATGATTCAAGGATTCATCCGGGTTAATTCCCTGGTAAACTGGCAGATAATGGGGCAAAACTTACCGCGCGTTCATTTTACGCCGAACCGCTTTCGAAGACCGGTGACTTTTATCATACTTTCCTCATAAGGACCCTTCCTTTTGTATGGAACCCGTTGGGGGGTTGCCGAATCAATCGACTATTACTTCGCTCATTGTCAGAGCCATCGATCCAGAAGGATACTACTCCGGCGAAGCCGCTTTATGGTGACAAAAGTCACTATCGACCGTGATTGAAGTCACTTTTTGAGTTTGGACAGCGCCTTAAATTTGTTATCGTATTCGTTGGGAAAAAAAATTGCCTCATGGATTGTAAAGCAAGATGCCCGTAAGCGGGGCTTTTTTTGAATAAAAAACATGAATATAGTTTCATACTTAACTAAGTAGTTTTCTTCCTAACCTGATTATTTCACAAACAAAAAATCCACTCAACTATGAAAGTAGAACAAATCTATACCGGTTGTCTGGCGGAAGCCGCTTACTACATTGAAAGCAAAGGCGAAGCGGTGATCATTGACCCCCTGCGGGAAACCGAGCCTTACCTCGAGCGGGCGGAAGCCGACGGCGCTAAGATTAAGTACGTTCTCGAAACTCACTTCCACGCCGACTTCGTATCAGGTCACCTCGACCTGGCGCGCAAGACCGGCGCGACTATCGTATACGGCCCCACGGCGGTTCCGAATTTCGAAGCCCATATCGCCGAAGATGGGGAAGAGCTGAAGGTTGGCGACGTCACCATCAAGGTCTTGCACACGCCGGGCCACACCATGGAATCGTCCACTTACCTGCTGCGCGACGAGCAGGGTAAGGATTACGCCATCTTTACGGGTGATACGCTGTTCCTCGGCGATGTCGGCCGCCCCGACCTGGCCGTGAAGACCGACCTGACGCGCGAAGACCTGGCCGGCCACCTCTTCGACAGCCTGCGCAACAAGATCATGCCGCTGGCCGACGACGTCATCGTCTACCCGGGTCACGGCGCCGGTTCTGCCTGCGGTAAGAAAATGAGCTCCGATACTACGGGCTACCTGGGCGACCAGAAGAAAAACAACTACGCCCTGCGCGCCGATATGACCAAAGAGGAGTTCGTCAAGGAAGTCACCACCGGCCTCGTCGAGCCGCCGCAGTACTTCCCGAAGAACGCCGTAATGAACAAGATGGGCTACGACAGCATCGACGAGGTGCGCCAGCGCGGCGTACAGCCGCTGAGCGTACGCGCCTTCAAAGCGGCCTGGGAAGAAGAAGAAGCACTGGTGATCGATACGCGCCACCAGGACGTATTCGCCAAAGGTTTTATCCCCGGCGCTATCTTCATCGGTATCGACGATAACTTCGCCATGTGGGTAGGCGCGCTGATCACCGACCTCAAGCAGCCGATCCTCTTCGTAGCCGAGCCCGGCCGCGAAGAAGAAGTAGTGACCCGCCTGGCGCGCGTCGGCTACGACAACTCGATCGGCTACCTGGAAGGCGGCTTCAACGCCTGGAAAGCAGCCGGCGAAGACGTCGACACCATGGAAGAGGTCGATCCGCAAGCCTTCGCCAAGCTTTACCAGACGGCGCAGCCCAGCCTGCTCGACGTCCGCAAAAGCAGCGAATACAATGCACAGCATATCGAGCATGCGCAAAACTTCTCCCTTGACTTCATCAACCGCAACATGAATCAGGTGGATCGCAACAACAAGTACTACCTGCACTGCGCGGGCGGCTACCGCTCGATGATCGCCGCCTCGATCCTCAAGTCGCGCGGCTTCGATAAGGTCGTCAACATCACCAAAGGCTTCAAAGGCCTGGTCGAAACGGACTTGCCGATGACCGACTACGTAGAGCAGGAAACAGAACTGTAGCCTTTAGGCCAACATACCGTGCGGCGGGCCCCGCCCGCCGCCTTCTCCTTCGCAAATCGGAAAATAGAAGATACGGTATAAATTGTTCGATTTTCATTGGTAGGGTTAATTCCTTGGGAGTTAACCCTTTTTTTACCGGGATGGACCAGGATTGCCGGGATGGACCAGGATTGCCGGGATGGACCAGGATT
>CAYQQU010000161.1:0-3606 GCA_964419545.1 uncultured Saprospiraceae bacterium
TGTTAGCGGCAGGCACACCATCACCATTCACTGGCTTTCTTCAGTACTTTCTCTTTTATCGATTCGGATATTCTGAAATTGGTCTTATCGATTAGATTCAAAATTTCCTTCACCGATTTGATCACGCCTTTCTCTTTGGCTTTTATCAATACGCCCAGAGATCCAATAATTTCTATTTTCATCTCTTCGGCTACTTTCCTTCCTTTTCGCTCATCAATGATCAACAAGCTATCATTAAATTCTAAAGCCAGCGTTATTGAGCTGGCTTCTCCTTTTCCCAAATCCTTTGCTAATTCCAGGTATTGATCCTTGTTTGCTATTTGCTGGACCGTTATCCAATCGGGTAATTCTCCAAATTCCTCGGCAACTTCATCTGTCACCATAAGGTCAGCAAAAGTATGCTGCAAAATTTCTAATCGGTAGATCTTATCATATATGATCAGGCAGCTTGTGTCGGCTATGATCGCTTTCATACCTGATTCAGAGTTCAATATCATTCACCTTCTCAATATCCTCAGCAGTCTCTCCGAATATCGAAACCCCATATTTTCCTACTTCTTCCAAAAACTGCCTCCTCATGATCCCCACCAATTCTGCTGCCTGCCCCGAGGACAGTATCCCTTGCTCAAATAGAGAAGCCGCTATGATCATCCTGACTTTATCAAGCTCCACTTCTTCCGGCAAGTTTATCGTTAATGTCTTCATTGTCAATCGATTGAAGTTGACGCCAAATGTCTTTCAGTAACAAGATAACACTTTTTTTGCTCGATTCGGTTCATTCTTGAATTGTGTGTTTGCCGCTAACTCAAAGGAATGTCTGCACCCCTACCACCAAAGTGTGAATAAGCCCCAGTCCCGCACGGACCTTTCAGTTGAACGATCCCGAAGCCAAGGGGTCGGGGAAAGCCTCCGCAATGATTGGCGACTTCCTTTCGGTCTAATTTACGGTTTTCGATGCAAATAAGTTATCCTCCTTGCTAAGGAAAAAAGACAGTTACAGCCTTCCGCCTTATCTCAATACCCTAACTTTTGGACTGGGTAATTACACCCGGCTTATAGTCCAACAACCCAGGATTTGTGAAATTATGGCGCAGCTTTTTTTTTAGCTCGCAAGGCAAAAAACGTAGGCGATGCCTAAGAGCTTGTTTGGAGGTAGTGCTTTTGAAGCGAAAAACTCAGATTTTGGGTTCTCCCGAAGGGATTTTTCCGGCTCATAGCAGCGCTACGGGTCGGAAAAATGCCACAGGGAGGTTCCAAAAGCTGGGTTTTGCAGCCAAAATGACTACCTCCAAACAAGCTCTAAGCATCGGCGAGGCTTTTTAACGCAGCGAGCTGAAAAAATAGCAAGTCAGAAATCACAAATTCTGGGTTGGCGGACTATAAATCAAATCACCCCCAGTTCCTTCCCCACCTTCGTAAAGGCCGTAATCGCCCGTTCCAGGTGTTCCGGCTCGTGGGCTGCCGACAGCTGTACGCGGATGCGGGCCTGCCCTTTCGGCACCACCGGATAGAAAAAGCCGATGACGTAGATGCCTTCTTCGAGGAGGCGGTCGGCAAATTGCTGGGAAAGCGGCGCGTCGTACAACATGATGGGCACGATGGGGTGTTCGCCCGGCAGGATATCGAAGCCGGCGTCCGTCATGGCTTTGCGGAAATGGCGGGTATTCGCCTCCAGCTTGTCGCGCAGTTCGGTGCTTTCGCTGAGCAGGTCGAGCACGGCGCTTGACGCGCCCACGATGGCCGGGGCGACGGTATTGGAGAAGAGGTACGGCCGCGAGCGCTGGCGCAGGATATCGACGATCTCTTTGCGCGCCGCGGTAAAGCCGCCGGAAGCGCCGCCCAGCGCCTTGCCGTAGGTGCCGGTGATGATATCCACCCGGCCCGTCACGCCACAATGTTCGTGGGTGCCGCGACCGGTTTTACCCATGAAGCCGGTGGAATGGCAGTCGTCCACCATCACCATGGCGTCGTATTTCTCCGCCAGGTCGCAGATCTTGTCGAGCTGGGCGATGGTGCCGTCCATGGAGAAGACGCCGTCGGTGGCGATCATGCGGCGGCGGGCGCCCTGGGCTTCTTTCAGCTTGGCTTCGAGGTCGGCCATATCGTTGTGCAGGTAGCGGTAACGCTGGGCCTTGCACAGGCGGATGCCGTCGATGATGGAGGCGTGGTTTAGCTGATCGGAGATGATGGCGTCTTCTTTGGAGAGCAGCGGCTCGAAGAGGCCGCCGTTGGCGTCGAAGGCGGCGGCGTAGAGGATGGTGTCCTCCAGGCCGAGGAAGGCCGCCGTCTTGCGCTCCAGCTCCTTGTGCAGGTCCTGCGTCCCGCAGATAAAGCGCACCGACGACAGGCCGAAGCCATGCGTATCGATGGCGTGTTTGGCGGCTTCGAGCACCCGCGGATGCGAAGAGAGGCCCAGGTAGTTGTTGGCGCAGAAGTTGAGTACTTCCAGCCCCCGGTCGGTCTTGATCTCGGGGCCCTGGGGCGAAGTGATGATGCGTTCTTCTTTATAAAGGCCCGCGTCGCGGATCTCGGTCAGTTCTTGTTCGAGGGCGGGTTCGACGTTGGAATACATATAGTGATGATTTTTGGATAAATTTCAGATCGATACCTGGTAAAACTCGCGCAGATGGGCCAGCATATCATCGGTCATGCGGTACAGGTCGTAGGCCGGTTCCCAGCCCCACTCGGCGCGCGCCAGGGCGTCGTCGATGCTGTCGGGCCAGCTGTCGGCGATGGCCTGCCGGAAATCGGGCTCGTAGGCGATGCGGAATTCGGGAATGGAGGCCCGGATCGCTTCGGCGATCTGCGCAGGGGTGAAGCTCACGCCGGCCAGGTTGTAGCTGGTGCGGATGCTGAGGCGGTCGGCCGGCGCTTCCATCAGCTCGACGGCGGCGCGGATGGCGTCGGGCATGTACAGCATGGGCAGGTAGGTGTCTTCGCGCAGGAAGCAGGTGTACCGCCCGTTTTTGATCGCTTCGTGGTAAATTTCCACGGCGTAGTCGGTCGTCCCTCCGCCGGGCGGCGCCTCGTAGCCGATGATGCCGGGAAAGCGCACCGAGCGCACGTCGACGCCGTATTTGTCGTGGTAGTACTGGCACCAGTTCTCGCCTGCCACCTTGCTGATGCCGTAGACGGTGGTGGGCAGCAGC
Organism: uncultured Saprospiraceae bacterium; assembly: GCA_964419545.1. Lineage (GTDB taxonomy): Bacteria > Bacteroidota > Bacteroidia > Chitinophagales > Saprospiraceae > CAYQQU01. The sequence goes on from CAYQQU010000161.1 coordinate 3,150, forward strand.
GGCACGAACTGCGGGGTGTCCTGCTTGGGAATATGATCGCCGAAGACGCCGATGGAGCTGGGAAAGAAGACCTTGAGGTCGAATTCGCGGGCGGCCTCCAGCACGTTGAACAGGCCCCGCATGTTGATCTCCCAGGCCTGCTTCGGATTTTGTTCTCCTTTGGCCGACAGGATCGCCGCCAGGTGGAAAACGACGCCTATTTCGCGCTTCCGGATCAGCGCCGCCAGGCGGTCGGGCTCCAGGATGTCCAGGATTTCAAAAAGCGGATCTGCTCCGGCCGGCGGCCGGATGTCGGTAGCAACGACCCGGTCGGCGCCGTAGCGCTCGCGCAGGGCGCGGGTCAGCGCGGTGCCGATTTGCCCCAGCGCGCCGGTAAGCAGGATTTTTTTGTCTGTCATATTCTGCAATAGTCCGTGGCGAATCAGGCGGCAATTTTGCCGATAGCCCTAAAGCGCTC
>CAYQQU010000162.1:0-2499 GCA_964419545.1 uncultured Saprospiraceae bacterium
TAATTTGTTAATCATAAATACAGCTAAAGCTGTCTAAAGATTGGGGTAAGTCCACAGTTCGGAGCTGGAACGGGATATACTTGGATTGAATTAGAAGATGGTTCTAGAAGGAAAATGACAAAAGAAGAAAGAAATGGTATCTCTGCCTTGCCCCCAAAATCAAGACCATTTTTTACAGATAATCTTATGTCATCGGGTTACACACCAACATGTTACTATGATATAGAGTTAGACGGGAAAAAGTATCTACCTCAAAAATATAGTTGGAAAACGAATGAGGCAGGAATGAAAAATCTGATTGAGAATAAAAGAATAATGGCCCCAGGTAGTCTACCTACTTATGTTCGCTATTTTGATGACTTTCCTGTACAGCAAATTCATAATTTGTGGGATGACACTCATGGTGCAACCGATTTGAAATATGTTGTCCAGACATCAGTAAAACCTATTCAACGCTGTATGTTAATGGTAACAGACCCCAGTGATTTGGTTTTGGATATAACATGTGGTAGTGGAACTACAGCGTTTGTAGCAGAACAATGGGGGAGACGCTGGATTACTTGTGATACCTCTAGGGTTGCAATAACATTAGCAAAACAAAAGTTAATGTCATCTAATTTTGACTATTATCAATTAGCACACACCAATGAAGGAATAAGCAGTGGATTAAAATATAAAACTGTACCCCATATAACCCTAAAAAATATTGCACAAAACGAGCCATTTGCTACAGAAGTTCTTTACGACCAACCGCTAATTGAAAACTCTAAAACAAGAGTGACAGGCCCTTTCACCGTAGAAGCAGTCCCCGCACCCTACGCTAAGAGCTTTGACGAATTAGAACAAGAAGATACAGGTTCTGACACATCCATTGCCCGTAGTGGCGAAACCAACCGCCAAGCCGAATGGCGAGATGAATTGTTGCGAGCAGGGGTAAGAGGCAAAAATGGGCAGAAAATCATGTTCAGCCGGGTAGAGCCCTTAGCTGGCACCAAGTACATACAAGCGGAAGCAGAAACTAAATGGAGTGATGCCGGTGCGGACACCATAGCCGAACCTGACCCTAACTGGCGGCCACAAAAAGTGCTGGTGGTCTTTGGCCCTGAGCACGCTCCGCTTGAACAACGCATGGTAGAAAACGCCTGGCAGGAAGCAAGAGCTCTAAAGCCTGATATGCTGTTATTCTGTGCTTTCCAGTTTGACGAAGAAGCAGCCAAAGACATTGACGAGCTTACGCCCGCCATTGCAGGCATGCAACTCATCAAAGCCCAAATGAATGCAGATATGCTTACGGACGACCTCCGAAAAAAACGCAGCAGCAACGAAAGTTTCTGGTTGGTCGGTCAGCCTGATGTGCGCATGCACAAAGTAGAGGATGGCAAAATCCAAGTGGAAGTGATGGGCTTTGATTACTACAACCCAAAAACAGGCCATGTCGAAAGCGGAGGCAAAAAGAACATCGCCATGTGGATGCTCGATACCGATTATGACAATCGTTCCCTTTTCCCTTCGCAGGTATTTTTCCCAATGGCAGGAGCAAAAGACGGTTGGGCAAAATTAGCCAAGAACCTAAAAGCAGAAATTGACGAAGAAAAGATTGAGGCCTTTAAAGGAACAATTTCACTTCCATTTGAAGCAGGTTCTGCCGTAGCAGTCAAGATTATTGACGATAGAGGCATTGAAAGTTTACGCGTTTTAAAGATGTGAAAACCAATGTTGAAAACGAATTTTGCTAAAAGATGCGGCTCCGTAGGAGCCAAAACTTTGTAGCACATTAAAATGTATTAAAAGCCCCGATGGGGGCGATATATTTGTAGCCCCCCGATGGGGGCGATATATTTGTAGCCCCCCGATGGGGCGATATATTTGTAGCCCCATTGGGGCGAAACCATAAAAACGTATGCCAAACACCTATACCCAATTATTGATTCAATTTGTTTTCGCGGTAAAACACCGTGAAGCAAAAATCACAGATGCTTTACGTATCCCGCTGGAAAAATATATTTCCGGCATCATCACCAACAATAAACATAAATTGTTGGCGATCTATTGCATGCCTGACCACTGCCATATTTTGGTAGGACTTCATCCAAGCCAATCCATTTCTGATTTGGTAAGGGATATCAAAGCCAATTCTTCCAAATGGATTAATGACAACAAACACACAAAATCAAAATTCAATTGGCAGGAAGGGTATGGTGCGTTTAGCTATGCCAAAAGCCAACTGGATGTGGTGGTAAAATATGTAATGAATCAACCTGAACATCACCGCAAAAGGACGTTTAAAGAAGAATACATTGATTTTCTCGAAAAGTTTAATGTGGAATTTGACACTCAATATTTGTTCGAATGGATAGAATAGGGTGCAATAAATATGTCGCCCCGATGGGGCTTGGGTGATTCTGGCAAATAATTGCTACAAATATGTCGCCCCTATGGGGCTCGGGTGATTCTGGCAAATAATTGCTACAAATATGTCGCCCCTATGGGGCTCGGGTG
>CAYQQU010000162.1:2599-3374 GCA_964419545.1 uncultured Saprospiraceae bacterium
ATTCTGGCAAATAATTGCTACAAATATGTCGCCCCTTATGGGGCTCGGGTGATTCTGGCAAATAATTGCTACAAAATTATCGCTCCTCTGGAGCTAAACAGCAGGATATAGTATGGCAGGAAGTATTGACAAACTCATCATCAACAGTCCGCATCAAGAACCACAACAGCATTGGTTCTACGACAGGGAAAACAGAGATTTCTACATCAAAGAAGGAAGAAGACCAGCAGGCTATGTTATGGCAACGCCCAACTCTAAAGCATTTGATGACCCAGGGATATTTGTAGAGATAGACACCGTGAATCAAATTCGCCCAAGAGTAAAAGCATGGCGAGAAGCAGGCTATCCCGGAGTTACCGGCATTACCAAACGATTATTGGAACATTGGCAAGACCCTGAAGAACGCAAAGACCGCAGGTTTTTCTTTTGTCAATTAGAAGCCATTGAAACCTTGATATGGCTCACCGAAGCACCTGCTGCCGAAAAAGTGGGTATTGATATTCAAGGAGATGGCGGGGCATTTGAACGCTGGTGCAGCAAAATGGCAACAGGTTCGGGTAAGACCATCATCATGTCCATGATTATTGCTTGGAATTTCTTGAATAAAGTGACCCGTCCAACGGATACCCGTTTCAGCAAATACGCTTTATGTGTAGCTCCCGGACTTACCGTGAAAAGTCGTTTACAAGTCTTGCAACCTACGAACGAAGAAAACTATTACGTAACTACTTAGGTTATTTGCATCCCAAATTCAAATCTATTCCCAGCTAGCAGC
>CAYQQU010000163.1:0-3360 GCA_964419545.1 uncultured Saprospiraceae bacterium
GTTCCAAAAGCTGGGTTTTGCAGCCAAAATGACTACCTCCAAACAAGCTCTAAGTTTGGAGTAGTAGGGCTTAGATCCAATTAACATCCTGGCTAACAGCCAACTCTAAATCAACCACGATATGTCTTTCAGATCAGGTGCAATCAAAGGGTTAAAAGGAATAGACTTCTCCGACAAAAGCCAGGAGCAACTGAGCGAGTTATTCCGTGCAGCATTGAACAACGGCATGCACGGTTTGTGTTACAGCGCCTACGAAGAAGGCCAGCAACCGGGCTCCATACTGACCGAAGACCAGATCCGGCGACGCATGGCGATTATCGCCCCCCACACCCGGTGGATCCGTTCTTTTTCCTGTATCGAAGGCAACGAACTGATCCCGGTGGTCGCTCGTGAATTTGGCTTGAAAACCCTGGTCGGCGCCTGGCTGGGCGATGATAAGGACTTAATCGAAAAAGAAATAGCCGGTTTGATCAAACTGGCCGAAGAAGGCTACGTGGATATTGCCGCCGTCGGCAATGAAGTGATGTATCGCCAGGACCTGACGGAAGAAGAACTGCTGGGATACATCGCCCGGGTTAAGGAAGCGCTGCCGGACAGCACGGTGGGATACGTGGACGCCTACTATGAATTTAGCGCCCAGCCCAGGATTACCGAGGCCTGTGATGTCATTTTGGCCAATTGCTACCCGTACTGGGAAGGCTGCCATATCGACTATTCTCTGATACACATCAAACAGATGTACTACCAGGCCCTGCACGCGGGCAACGGCAAGAAAGTGATCATCACCGAAACGGGTTGGCCGAGCCAGGGCGCCGGCCTGGATGACGCCCGGCCGTCCAAAGAAAATGCCCTGCGCTATTTCCTGAACGTGCAGCAATGGTCCGCTCAGGAAAATATCGAGCTGTTCTATTTCTCGTCCTTCGACGAAGCCTGGAAAGTAGGCGCCGAAGGCGACGTCGGCGCTTACTGGGGACTGTGGGACGCCCGGGGAAACCTCAAATTTTAACCGACGCCAGGCGCCGGCCATCCATCAATCAGATATCCGTACATGAACCACTCTGAAAAACTGCCTTTCCCGTTCGGGAAAGCCATCTGTTATTCCGGGTTCCGGGAGGGGCAGCAGCCCGGAGGCCGCTATCCCACTTACGAACAAGTCAAAGAGGACCTCTTGATCCTGCAGGGGGGCTGGCAATATCTGCGTTTGTACGATTGCGACCCGCATAGCGAGACTGTACTGGAAGTGATCCGCCAGGAAAAGCTGGACTTCCAGGTGATGTTGGGGGCGTTCATCGAAGCCGAAATGAACAATTTTGGCTGCCCCTGGGGCGGCGGCGTCTATTCCGAAGAGCAGCTGGAACAAAACCGGACCGGGAACCTGCAGCGCATCAACCAACTGATCGATCTGGCGAACCGGTACCCGGATACCATTTGCTCGCTCTCCGTCGGCAATGAGGCTTGTGTCGATTGGACCGACCATTACGTGCCGGTCGACCGGGTGATCGAGTACGCCAAGCTGACCCAAAAGGGGGCCCGACAACCCGTCACTTTTTGCGAAAACTACGTGCCCTGGTTGAGCAAGCTGAAACCTTTGGCGGAAGTACTGGATTTCATTTCCATCCACACCTACCCGGTCTGGGAATACAAACATATCCACGATGCGCTCGGCTACACCAAAGATAACTATAACGCCGTCGCCGACCTTTACCCCGACAAACCGGTCGTCATAACGGAAGCTGGCTGGACCACCCACTCCAACGGCCGCGGTATCGAAGCGGACAACGTCAACGAGGAACTGCAGAAGATCTACCTGGACGACCTGATGGCGTGGACTACCTCCGAACAGATCATCACCTTCGTCTTCGAAGCTTTCGACGAACCCTGGAAAGGATCGCCCGATCCCATGGAGCCCGAAAAACACTGGGGCTTATTCAAGGTTGACCGTACCCCCAAGCTGGCCGTCAGGGATCTTGCCGGTGATTAGTTCTTCAGTTCCCTATTCAAAAACCTCCGGAATCAGCGATTCTCGGTTTGGCGGTAAGCATTTCTTTATTCGCAGCGCCGGAGGCGCAAGGTATTGGTAGATGGTTTCGAAAGCTCCGTGCCGGAGTTGCGGAATATTCGCGGCATGCCGGCCATCTTTCCTATTGCGTACCTCGGCACGGCAATCTACCGATAGCTCATCAGGCTGGGACGAGCGCACAACAATATTTCAAACCGAGAATTGCTGCTCCGGAATTCATCAAATCCACATTATTTTTTCCTCATGCCAAAGCTTGCCGTAAGTTGTTTGCACCAAAATGGCGTCGCCAAATAAATTTTGGATTTTTGCGTGCTATTTTTACGATAAAAACCCTTTAGGGATTTGTGTAGGTCAATATAGTATTAAAATTGGCTATTTTAATGGTGGAACACCGTTTTGTCGCCCGCTACTTTTGTCCCGTATTCATTACAAAGCTGCACTGAAAAGCAGCGCAATTACTTAACAAAAAATTACCATTATGAGGACCATAAAAAGCATTTTGATCACGGTGGCCATGGGCCTGTTGTTTTCCAATACCGCCCTGGCAGACCATTACATCTCGGTGATCGAGGTGGTAGACAAAAAGCTCAACCTGTCGCTGGAAGGTGTCTCCACGCAAACAACCGTAAAAATCCTCGACAGCCGGGGATCGGTCTTGGTGGAGGAGAAAATAGTAGCTTACCGGCAATTCACCGGCACGTACAATCTCGAAAGCTTGCCGTCGGGTTCCTACACTCTGGTCATCGAATCAGCGGACAAGAAAACCTGGCAGCCGATCGCGATTACCGGTAAGGAGGTAATCATGGACAAAAGTAAGCGGGTTGAACATTACCGGGCGGCCTTTACCCGTAAGGGCGGAACGCTTAACATTTCATTGTTGAACCCCTCCAGAAGTGTAGTAAGGGTTTTCATGATTGACCAAACCGGGCGCCTTTGCTATCAGGATGCGATCCGGAACCAGCCGGTCATTGAAAAAGCTTTCAACTTGAAACGTTTTCCCCGCGGACAATACACCCTGGTGGTGGATAACGGAGATGAGGTTTTCAGCCGAAACATCAATTTGTAATCATCCCATGAACCGGGTTAACTCGGATTGTTCATAGATTAATCCAATGCCGGCTGCCTTTCTGCCCCGCTCACCCACCGTATCTGAGGATACCTGCCGGCAGCAGGCGTGTCGCCCTCCTGGACGAACACAAGCCTGGCAACCGTCATGACGAAGAACCCATGAATAATCCGGACGAATGAAAATTAGTGGGCTACCCCAAGCCGTCAGGCCACGGGGTAGCCCAAGGGCAGACGCATTAAATGGCCAACACATCTTCTCTGTATTTATCAGA
>CAYQQU010000164.1:0-3273 GCA_964419545.1 uncultured Saprospiraceae bacterium
AACCCAAAATCTGAGTTTTTCGCTTCAAAAGCACTACCTCCAAACAAGCTCTTAACCAACGCCATCCGTTTCGCCATCATGCAGCAATTCACCGAAAGCGGGCTAATTTTTTCCTTCGACCCGGATTGGCGTGTCTACAAATACGACGAACACCGGTTCTATCAGGGCTTCAGCGGAGTCGGACTGAAAGGAGTGGACTTTATCGCCCTGCAGCCCGGCCGCTCGGTGGTTCTCGTGGAGGTCAAAAACCTCAGGCAATACCCGCGGGCGAGCCCCTGGTCCGAATTGGCGGATTCGCTGATCGAATCGGTGGCGCCGAAGGTCGAAGATACCCTGCGGGGCGTAGCGGCGATCGGCCAGTACTACCGCCGCAAATGGTGGCGCCCGCTGCTGATCGGGCTACCGCGATGGGCGTCATGGCGAAATTCGGAATGGCGTTACTGGGATGATGTGGCGAACTGCGCCGATCGCCCCGAACAACTTTCCGTTATCCTGTGGCTGGAATCCGAAAAGCCGCCTCCGGGATGGCGCACCGACCTGCACCGGCGCCTGCGGCAGCGCTTGCGGCCGGTGGCCGGCAATGTTCTGATTACCAATACCGAGGCATTTAATCCCCGAAATGCGCCCCCGATCCGGTCGGTAAAAAAAAACCGTTAATCAAACCCGTATTTACAATATTTCACATATTAGTAAAAAATTAAAGTATGATCAGGCTTTGACTGAACGACAATTATCCTTATTTTTACCCCGAATAAAGAAAAAAGAGCTTTTCCCAATTTTCTCAATCCCCTACCGACAAAGAGGTTTCTACGTCATGCCATGAATAACAGGCACTAATTCCATTCGCCTGATAATTGCCATTTACGTAAATTTGTTCCCCTAATCAAAAAGGGGATCTATATGAATCTTGAAAATCTAGTAGCGGTCAGCGGTCTGCCCGGTATCTACCGGATGGCGGCCAACCGCAACAACGGCCTCATCATTGAGGATTTGCATACCGGCAAAAAAAGATTCGCATCCGCCAGGCGGCACCAGTTTACGCCACTGGAGTCGATCGCTATCTTCACGGACGACGGCGACTCCACGGAACTGCGAAACGTTTTTCGCAATATGCTACAGCAAATCGAAGATAATCCACCGGTCAACCCCGATGCCGATCCCGACACGTTGCGCGAGTACTTCACCGACGTACTTCCCAACTACGATCAGGATCGGGTCCATACCGGAGACATCAAAAAAGTGATCAAATGGTTTAATTTCCTCCGCGAAAGCGGCCACCTCGACGAAACGACCGAAGAGGAGGCCGATAAGAAGGGAGGCGAAGAGGAAGAATAACCGATCACCGGCAGGTGCCTTCCGGTAAGTTGGAAGCGACCGGACTTACTAATGAGACGACTAAAGAGCAACAAAATGAACGTAGTTTCTACGCTTCCGCAACCGAGAAGTAGACAGTTCCTGCCCGAGGAGTTTAAGGTTACTGTATGGTCCAGGTTAAAGCCTTATTACCAAGAATTGCTTAAACGGCCGATCCAATCCCTCCGCGATCTCGAAAACTGGATTCTCGACAAAAGCGAACTCGACGCGGTAGTCAGCGAAGCTTTTTCCTGGCGATACATCAGTATTACCGTTGACAGCAGCGACCAGAAAGCCGCCGAATTGTACCAATATTCAGTGGAAGAACTGGCGCCGAAGATCACCTCCTTCGAGAACGCCCTCAACAAAAAGCTGGTCGCCTGCCCTTTTCTGGATAAGCTCGACCCCGAGCGCTACGGCGTTTTCGTGCGCAGCGTCCGCAACGAAGTAACCCTGCACCGCGAGGAAAATATCCCTCTGGCTACCGACATTCAGATCAAAGCCAAAGAGTACGTCAAGATCTTTTCGGAAATGACGATCGGGGTAAATGGCAAACAGATGACCCTGCAAAAGGCCAGCTCCATGCTGGAAAAGGCAGACCGGGGCTCCCGCGAAGCGGTTTACCACAAAATCCACCGCCGCATCCTCCAGGATACCGAACAGCTCGAAGACCTCTTCGACGAACTCCTGGTGAGCCGCCACGCCATGGCCCGCAATGCGGGTTTCGACAATTTCCGCGACTTCAAATTTCAGGCGCTGGGCCGGTTCGACTATTCGGTGTCGGACTGCCTCGATTTTCACGACTCCATCATCACGGAGATCGTTCCTATCGTCAATGAGCTGAACTACTACCGCCGGGAATCGCTGGGGGTCGACCGGCTCCGCCCCTGGGACCTCTTTGTCGATCCCTCCGGCGAAATGCCGCTCAGCCCTTGCGAAGAGGTCGACGACCTGATCAAAAAAGTGGCACAATGCCTCCGGGAAATCCACCCGACCTTCGGGCGGGTGCTGGAATACATGCAGACCATGGGGCATCTCGACCTGGAATCGCGCCCCGGGAAACGCCCCGGCGGCTACAATATGCCGCTCCACCTCACCGGCGTGCCTTTCATCTTCATGAACGCTACCAACTCGTTCAGCGACCTGCGTACGCTGATCCACGAAAGCGGACACGCCATCCATTCGTACCTCACGCGCCACTATCCGCTGCGCATCTCCAAACGGGTGCCCTCCGAAGTGGCGGAACTCGCCGCTATGTCGATGGAACTGCTGTCCCTTGAACACTGGGATATCTTCTTCGACAACCGCGCCAGCCTGCGCCGCGCCAAGATCAGCCAGCTGGAACACGTCCTGAAAGTGCTCCCCTGGATCGCCACGATCGACAAATTCCAACACTGGCTTTACACCCAGGCCGATCATTCTCACGAGGAGCGCAAACAAAACTGGAAGCGCATCTTCCGCGAGTTCAGCTCCGAAGCGGTCGACCACAGCGGACTGGAACACTACCTCGACCACCTGTGGCACAAGCAACTGCACATCTTTGAAGTGCCCTTCTACTACATCGAATACGGCATGGCCCAACTGGGCGCCATTGCTATCTGGAAACGCTTCCAGCAAGAGCCCGATCGCGCGGTGAAAGACTATATCCGCGCGCTGAAACTCGGCTATACCCGCAACATCAATCAGATCTACGAAGCCGCCGGCATTCGTTTCGATTTTTCCAGGGAATACGTACGCGAACTCGGCCTCTTCATCAAAGGAGAACTGAAAGCGCTTTTGGAAGAAGAACGAAGAGAACAGCAAATGCAAGTGCGGGCGGCACGGTAGGCAAAAGGCAGGGTGAACGCTATAGCCGTCAGGCTACGAGCATATTTGGAGCTTGCTTCTATTGCAAATCAACAGGTTAGGAACCTGTCGTCA
>CAYQQU010000165.1:0-3196 GCA_964419545.1 uncultured Saprospiraceae bacterium
AACCTCAACCTATTGGTCGTTGGTCTTTGGTCTTTAGCCGTTGGCGTCGTAAACTTGTAAAGGATACACCGGCAAGGACTTTAGCTTCGTTACAACCACCCGCGGAGCCCTCAACCTCAACCTCAACCTATTGGTCTTCGATTTGAACAAGGGGCTAAACATCAAAAACCAATAGCGTGCAGTTCGGTTTCCGAGAAGGGTGCAATTTGTTGAACAAACCCTTGCATCCGGTTATCACCATGTCGATCCTGCCCTGAATTGAACTCGGGATATCACGCCATCCCCTGCGCCGCCAATCGCCCCGTCACCACACAACTTGATAGAAAGGTCCCTTCCAGCGCCCGGTAGCCGTGTACGCCGCCCCCGCCGAAGCCGGCGGCTTCTCCTACTGCGTAGAGCCCGGGGATGGGCGTCTGTCCGTCGCGGTTCAGCACCCGGCATTGCAGGTCGGTCTGGATGCCGCCCAGGCTTTTGCGCGATACGATAAACTCGCGAATAGCGATCAGGGGCATCGCCCGGCGGTCTACGATCTTTTGGAAACGGCAGGTGCGCAGGCGGTCGCCCAGGAATTGCCGCGCGTGGGCGATGCGCCGCAGCTGCTCGTCGTTATGGTATTTGCGCCCGCGGTCGATCTGGGCGTCGTACTGGGTCACGCTTTCGCGCAATAGCTGCGGGTCCACCTCTCCTTCGCCGGTCAGGGCGTTCATCCTGTCGGCGAGCTCTTCCAGAGAGTCGGCGATTACGAAGTCGGGGCAGTGGTCGATCATGTCGTCCACCAGGCGGCGATTGCCGAGCAGGATGGTGGCGACGAAGCGCAGAAGCTGCTTGTCGCGCACGGCCGGGTTGTGCTCCGAGCCGGAGATGGCCAGTTCTTTGAGTGCGATCTTATAGTTGAGGATCTGCCAGGAGTACTTTTTTTCTTCCTGGCAGATGCGTGCTACGAGGTACCGGGTATCAAAAGCGGTAACGAGGGGCACCGGTCCCATGCGCTCCCCGCGGTAGTTGACCCAGAGGGCCGATTTGGGCGGCACCAGGCTTAGGCCGTGGCCCGGAAAGCGGGGTTGGGGATGGTGGATGCCGCCGGCGTAGTTCCACATGCGGTCGAGGTGGGTCACCGCAGCATCGATGCGGGCCGCCGCTTCGTGCAGGCGGCCGTCGTTGAGCGGGTTGGAGCCGTTGAGGATAACTTCGGGCGGATCGCCCCAGGGCTGATACCAGTTGGCTTTCACTTTTTCGATATCGCCGCCGATGCCGCCGGCGGCGATCACGACCTGCTCCGCGGCGGCGGAAAATGGGGCGCCGTCGGCTTCTTTGACCCCGGCTACGCCGTCGACCCGGCCGTTGGTAGTGCACAGGCGTTCCACGCGGTGACCGAATGCCAGTTGTAACCGTTCGCGATGGCGGTGGTTGCGCAGCTCGCCGATCAGCGTTTGTATCAGTGCTTTGCCTGTTCCCCAGGTCAGGTGAAAACGGGGTACCGAATTACCCGGGCGCCACAGTCCTCTTTCTACCCATTGCACGGCCGGGAACCAGCGTATCCCTTTTTGGTGGAGCCAGTGGTACCCGATCTCGGTGCACTGGTGCACAAATTGTTCGGCCCAGCGGCGGGGCCAGTGGTCGTCGGGGTCAAATTCAGCGTAGGCGTACCAGTCGCGCAGCGCCTGATCGACGCTGTCGCGTATGCCTGCCCGGCGCTGCGTGCGGGTATCCACGAAAAACATTCCGCCGAAAGCCCAGTTGGCCAATCCACCGAAACGATCCTCCTCGTCGCGGTCGATAAGCAATACCCGCCGGCCGCTCTCCAGCAGCTCCAGCGCCGTCACCACTCCGGCCAGACCGCCGCCGACGACGACAACTTCCGCCTGATATTTTTCTTCCGCCATAGTAAGCTGGTTTCCAGCGGTAAAATACAAAATCCACGATCGAAAGACCAACAGGGGCTTTACTTCGTCGGCAATTTACATTAAATTTACATGCTGAAAAAGAAACAAACCGCTTACGTCACCGCATTTTAAGCCTGAATAATCAAAAAACGGCCTTTGCTCAACCCGGCGAGGTCCTCGACCTTTCGCCTGTCCGAACTGCCCCAAAACAAAACAACTGGTATAGATAGTCCTTTCGGCAATTTTGCCCCTTGCTTTTTGACATCACCCCGCCAGTGATGAACAACACTCACACTCAAATTGCCCTGGACGCATGAAGACTTTCGCTCTGTACAACCTCAAAGGAGGAGTGGGAAAAACCACTCTATGCATCAATCTGGCTTACCTGGCAGCAGCATCCGGCCTGCGCACGCTGGTGTGGGATCTCGATCCGCAGTGCGCCGCCACGTTCTACCTGGGCGCCAAGGAGCCGCTGCAGGCTGATCCGGAAAATTGGTTTAACCGGAAACACGCCTTCTGGGGAAGCATCCAACCTTCTCAGTATCCCCGGCTCGACATCCTTCCCGGCAATATCCGCAACCGCCGGATGGATCACCTGCTCAGCGAACATAAGAAGCCGGCCGGCCGGTTTCGCAAAGCTCTGAAGACGGTACGCGACGATTACGATCTCGTTTTAATCGACTGTCCGCCCTCGCTCGACCTGGTGGCCGAAAATATCTTCAAAGCGGCCGACTTTGTTCTTTTTCCTCTCATCCCCAATGCTTTGAATGAACGAAGCTTGCAACGGGTCCTGCAGTTCATGTCGGAAAAAGACTACGACCCCCGGCTCGTCGTACCGATCTTCAATCAGGTCGACCGGCAGCGTAAGCAGCATCGCGATACTATTGACAATTTCCGGCGCCTGAAACGCAAGGCCCTGCGTACGGAAATCCCCTATTCCGCGATCATTGAAAAAATGGGCGTCACGGGCGCGCCATTACCGGCCTATGCCCCGGCAGCCGCACCGACGCAGTCGTTCCGCAACCTTTGGCAGGAGCTGAAGATGATGCCCAAACTGATCCCCCGGGCGGTATTGCGTGCGGCGAATCATTAAACCGGTTCAATTTTCAGGATAGCTCCCAAAATGGGTTGCTCCCGGACCAAAAATCCTACCTTCTCATCATCCCAGATGCTCCGCTGCAAGGAGCGCGTGCGCGTGATTGCGGCGGTTGCGGAGTACCAGCGGTTCAATGGTGATTTACAGTATTTGAATAGGTTGAGGTTGAGGTTGAGGGCTCCGCGGGTGCTTTCAACGAAGTTGAAGTCGTTGCTGG
>CAYQQU010000166.1:0-3020 GCA_964419545.1 uncultured Saprospiraceae bacterium
TTCCAAAAGCTGGGTTTTGCAGCCAAAATGACTACCTCCAAACAAGCTCTCAAACGCAAGCCCGTACTTTCATAGAAGCTCATCTTCGTGATTGCCCCGCGAATAGCTATGAAATTTGGGTTGAAAGAAGAAGCGATAAACGCAATATTTGCTCAATTCCCGGATGTTGAGGAAGTCATCCTTTACAAGTCCTGTGCAAAAGGGAACCGGCGTCCGCGATCGGACATCGACTTCACCTCTGCTCTTTTATCCTTACCGGCAGGCCGCCTTTGGGCCGCAAGGTCAGGGTAAAGTCAACGCTTACCTTTTCCGGCGCCACCGCCTCCACCCGGAACTGCCGGGCGATCATCGCCAATGCCAAGACTGCTTCCATCAGTGCGAAATTCTTGCCGATACAGATGCGCGGGCCGCCGCCGAAGGGGAAATACACGAATTTGGGCCGCTGCTTCTCGGCTTCGGGCGTGAAGCGCTCCGGATCAAAACGATCGGGCTGCGCCCAAAAGCCGGGGTCGCGATGCAAGAGATAAGGCGGGAGGAGCATCCGCGTATCGGCCGGGATGTGATAGCCCGCCATTGCGAAAGGTTGGAGGTTACAGCGAACGAATAGCGCCACCGGGGGATAAAGCCGCAGCGTTTCCTGAATGACCTTGAGCGCATACGGCAATGCCGGGAAGTCCCGGGCGGTCGGCAGGCGGTCGCCCAGCACGCGGTGTGCTTCTGCTTCCAGGTTATCCCGTATTTCCGGGCGCCGGTCGAGCTGGTACAACGCCCAGCAGAGCGCCTGGGCGGTCGTTTCGTGCCCGGCGATGAAGAGGGTCATCACCTCATCGCGCAGCTGCTCGTTGCTCATGCCTCGGCCGGATTGCTCGTCCCGGGCGGACATCAACATGCCGAGCAGGTCGTCGTATTCCTCGCGCGAACGTTTGCGCTCGTCGATGATCCGGCAGATGATGGCGTCGAGGCGTTTGACGTTCCGCGCATATTCGAGCGCGTCCTTGTCGGGGAGCCGGTGCAGGAATCCGTACGGATAGATAATCCGGCGGTTCGTCTCGCGCAGGAGGGAAGGGAAGATGCGGGCAAAGGTGTCGAATTCCGCTTCGGAGAGGGAGGTGCTGAACATCGATCGCGTCACGACATTCAGCGTGAGCTGCATCATCGCCTGGGCGAGGTCGATGCTGCGGCCTTCGCGGGAAACCTGCTCCCATTCCCCGAGCATCGCAGCGATGCAATCGATCATGATGCGGCCGATGCCTTCCAGCCGCTGTTTGTAAAAAGCAGGCTGGGCGAGCTTCCGCTGTTTTCGCCAAAACTCCCCTTCGCTGGTAAACAGGCCGTTGCCCAGCACCACGCGCACTTTGTCGAGCGCCCAGCTCTGCTTGGTGAAATCTTTGTAATGGGTCTGCAGGATGTACCGGATCCATTCCGGGTCCTGCACCAGGACGATCCGCTTTCCGAAAAACTTCAACCGGACCAGTTGTCCGTATTGCGGCGACAGGCCGGTGAGCCATTCCAGGCGGTTTTCGCGGGCAAAAGAAAAGGCGTTGCCCAGCCAGGGGGCCTGCGCCGGGCCCGGCATGTCGCGGAAAGCGCGCAGCTGAAAGGGGGTAGCTTCAGGTTTCATATTTCGATAAATGGAGCCGCTTCCGCTCCGCTACAAATTTTTGATGGCGGCTTTGATCATGGAAATCGGTTGAATGTTCAGGTAAAAGAAATTGTCTTCCAACGGGGCACGCTCCCGGCGATCCAGGATACCCCTGAAGTCTTTCTCGTCGTAAAACAATCCGCCGTACCCGACCGCCACGGTCCCGTCGAAAAAAGAAAGGCCGGCGCCGAGCCCGAAATCCACAATTACGCGGCCGTTCGGGTCGAGCATGAAATTGCCGGCCCGCAGCGTATTCTCTTCTCCCAATTCCACGGTTGACGGATAAAAAAACAACCCTTGCAGGGTGATGAATCCTTTGTAAATATTGGTCTCCAGCCCGATCCGCTGGAGCGATTGAAAGTTTTTGGCCTCAAAGCTGTCCTCACTGGTTTGCAGCAAGGTCCCCAGCTGAGGTTCGAAGATGATGCGCAAGCCGTTAAAAGAATGCTTCAGCTTGGCTCTGTGCTCCGGTTTGGAGAACGTAATGGTCATGGCGTCTTTCAGCCAGTTTTCGGCAGACAATATCCCTTTTTCCTGCGCAAAGCAGGCTGAGAAAACGAAAAACAAGCTCTTAACGCGTGTTAAAAAGACAGCCCTGCGAAAAAGCTTCACAGGGCTGCAAATGGGTTCTGTACATGGGATTACTGAAGGTCTTCTTCCTCCCGCACCTCGATGGGGATATCATTCCGGGAGATCTCTTCGCCGTTCTTGTCATAGTAAACGACGATCTTGTTCGTAAGGCTTTTGCGCAGGCGCACCCGGAAGAGGGTGTTTCCGGTAGACAGCACCTCGACCTTTTGTCCGGTCATCAGGGTGTAATCCGGGTAGTTCTGCTTCACGGCGTCCTGGATCGCTGTGGGGTACTGGGCGGCGGAAAGGTAGACCGTACTTGCCGACAGGCCGCTGCCGTCGGTCAGGTAACGCGCTCTGATCACCTGGTTGTTTTGGCCTTTAAAACTCGCCACGATCCGGACGACGGCGTTTTGTTGGGGGCCGGTAGCGGTTTGTTTCTCCCAGAGATAAACCGAGTGATCGGGGAAATAATCGGCCTGGGCGGTTTGTACGGCTTCCGGGACTTCCTCGACCGGAATGGCGTCAACGGTGAAACGGAGTTGGCCGAATACGGCGCCGGAAAGGCATACCGATAGCAGGAAAACGAAGATGGTTTTCATTTTAAAAATGATTTTGGTGAACGAAAAAAATTATTAGGATTAATTGATCAGCGTAATGATGACACAAAGTTAGGGCTTCGGGCAGGCGGCGGCAATTAACAAAAGATAATAAAGGTAGAAGCCGCCTTTAACCCATGAATATTCGGGTTAATTTCTTGCAGCGATGCGCTTCCGAATACGGCTCAGGGAGACGGGGGTGACACCGA
>CAYQQU010000167.1:0-2479 GCA_964419545.1 uncultured Saprospiraceae bacterium
CGCCTCCGGCGCTGCGAATTAAAAAATGCTTACTGCCAAACCGAGAATCGCTGCGAAAAAGTATGGTTCATCAGTTCCAGTTCGTCCTGCCAGTTGACCGTCAGCCAGGGTCGGTTGGGACGGGCATCGAGTACTTTTTGGGAGTCGGTAAACAGCCATATTACTTGTTCTACGCCAAAGTCGAGTAGCTTTTGTGTTTTCAGGTTGTAGTAATCCATAGATTCCAAGACGGTTGGATCGGCTTTCGTATCCACTTCAATGATGATCTTGGGTGGGATTTCCGAATATTGGCGCGTCGCGGTCTTCAGGTCCAGCTTAGCTTTCGGATAAAAAGAGATGTCGGCTGCCAGGTTGACATTATGTGATAGATGAAGGCCGCCGCCGCCGGCCAGCACCCAATAATCGGCCGCAAATAGCTGATCAAAGTATTTCACCAGGATATTGATGATCAGTAATTGCAGGTTTCCATACCCCATGACGCTTTCCGGTTCTTGCTCGCCCGTAAGGACTGATTCGTAACCCCGGTAGGGTACGCGCCGCCCTTCCAGCTCTTCGTAGGTGAGGTAAGCAGGAGCTTCCTCCATCACTTTTTGCAGTTTCTCCTGTGATAAGCTCATAATTTGGGATTAACCTTTACCTCCTCAAAATTCAGGATATCCATATACTCCCATTCCCGGTAAGCCATCAGATAAACACCCAGTGCTTTGGCAGTCGGAAAAAGTGACTCGGGAATGGTCAGCGAAGCAAAGATAGGGATGAGCGGCAGCGATTCGTATTCCGGAAACAATTGCCGGAAGCGCGGAATCTGTTCGTCGACAAACTGCTGCAGGTACTCTTTTTTAGGGGTGGATTTGGCTTCGATCAGGTAGACCGCTTCTTCCGAAACGGCGAGGAGGTCAAATTCGCCGCGCAACCCGGTCTTTTTACTGTACTTTTCTGCTCTTTGATACAGTCCGATCACTTCTTGCTTTCCGAAAAATTTTCGAATCGCCGGACGAACAGCCGGTGCAACAATATCTTCCACCAGCGTCCCCATTTTATTCGCCAGGGCGCCCCACTGTTTATTCATCTCTTTACGGTCAACTCTGGCATCCTCGATGTCCGCATCGATGCGGGCGACGTAGACTTTCATCTCATCTTTAAAATCGCTCATTTCGTCTTTGAAGGCCTGCATCTCCTCTTTGAAGACCTTCATTTCCCGGTCCTTCCGTTCCCACGACTGTTCCGAATACCGGATAAAATCGGCGAGGGCCGACTCCACAATTGACAAACGTTGTTCCACTTGCGCCATTAGGTTAACCCGGATTATTCATGGATTCATCTATTGCGAAGCCAAACTGGCCGCCATTCTTGCGTTTGCTCGTCGGGCGATACTCACCGTATCTGGGGATACGCCTGCGTGTCGCCCTCCTGCGCGAACGCAAGCCTGTCAACCATTTTGGCTTCTCATAACGAAGAACCCATGAATAATCCGGGTTGATGTTTTGGTAAGATACGGGTATCCTACTTAATTGTAAAGTAGGGCGCCGCTTAAAATGCGCTGAATTTCCGAAGTTTGACTTGCGAAGCCTGGGATAACATGATTTTGTCAAGCAAAAATAAGAAAAAAGCGAATAAAAAACAAATTTGTTTGAACGAAATTGATTTGGCCTGCTATCCGGCAATTGGCCGGCAGGGTGGATGGGTGGGTAGGCGCCATCTACTGATAGCGGGGGGAGGAAAGAGGAGAACTGCTTCCTCCTCTCACAGTTCATATTTTCGTACTCTTCTTTCAAACGCCTCCTGAATCGCTACCCGGTAGTTCTCCGGCAGCTCGATAGCGGTCAGCTCCTGCCGGCTGAACGTCTTGACCCCGAAGTTTTCGGTGCTGCCCTTCAGCTCCGCCAGCGAAGCCTGCGTCGAGCAGGTGTAGATGAGTACGAGCACATTGATAGTGTTCATGACGTTGACGGTGGTGGCGTCGAGCAGCCGCTCCGGCCGGGCGCTGATGTTCAGCTCTTCTTTGATCTCGCGCTGCAGGCAAGCCTCGATCTCCTCGTTGCGCTTCAGCTTCCCGCCGGGCAGGTCCCACTGCCGCCGTTCGTTCTTCACCAGCACTACCCGCCCCTCCACCAGGCATACCCCCTTAACGGAGACCGGATGGCGGTACGAAAACAGATCCGACGGGACCAGCCGGCCGAGGGTGCGCAGGAATAGTCGTTTTAGGGTCAGCTGCATGGGAACAAAATGGAAGTTGGTCTGACGAATTTATGATGTTGTATGCGGGGGGACGGAGCATACCTTTTACAGGGAGAGATAAGTTGATTTACGAAATTTTGGATAGGATGTTTTGTTGGATTTGGGTTTTTCTGTTTTTAGGGGATTTTTTTTAGTCTTTAGCCCGTCTGCTTCTCATCCGGGTAAATCTTTGGCCGCGTAAACTTGTAAAGTACAAACCGGCAAGCACTTCACCTTCGTTGTACGCACCCGCGGAGCCCTC
>CAYQQU010000168.1:0-2368 GCA_964419545.1 uncultured Saprospiraceae bacterium
GTTGCTCTACCAACTGAGCTAGGGTGGCTGAATGGGTGTGGGGGTGAGTTCGGGTGAGGGTGTGTCGCCACACTCTCACCCTAACCCACACCCGCACCCCTCAGTCGGGGTGAGAGGATTCGAACCTCCGACCTCGTCGTCCCGAACGACGCGCGCTAACCGGGCTGCGCTACACCCCGTATGTGGCATCCGCCTGAGCCGGTGAGGCAAAGGCGCATCGCCTCTCTGTCGAAGCGACCGCAAAGATAGTTAACCCGCCCAGTTCTTGCAATGCCCTGGCCGATATTTTTCGGTAGCCGATGGGGTATCGCACTTGAGCTTGTTCCTCCCGTCGGCTATTTGGCGACCGGAACTTCTGAAAATTTGGAGCCCCTGCTTTTTAAGACCGATCAGAATGGAAAAATGGAATGGTCCTATCCAGCCAATCTGGCTTTCGGCCGGTCCGTCGCCGGAGGCATTTCCTGGAATGCGAATAACTACGCCTATATCGGCGCCGATCCCGAAGCGGGGGAAGCTAGATTTACCGTATTCTCTACGGATGGGGTTAGTTTTCCTTCCCAGCTACCCGATTTCCAGTGGTATAGTGAAGGCCTTGTTTACATCCACGACGTTATCAAAACCACCGCCGGGAAAATGGCGGCTGTCGGCGGGATCGCGACCGGAGCAGGCGACAATCAGGATATCTTCCTGACCGTCCTCGACGGGAGCGGCAACGCCGAGGTGAACACCTATGGCAGCGGCGACCACGAAATAGGATACGGGATTGCCGAGACCGCCGACGGGGGCTTTATTATTGCCGGCGCCCGGGCTTTCTCTACCAGCCCCTTTGAAAAAAGGGATGCCATCCTCTACCGAATCGGTGCGGATGACCAGGAATTGTGGAACCGAACGTACGGCGAGAACGAACATGACGAAACGGCCACGGCGGTCGCTCCCCTTTCCGACGGCGGTTTTATTTTTGCGGGCGCAACCGACCAGTCGGGAACCAGCCAGGATCTGTGGTTGGTGCGGACGGACGCCGGCGGGAGGGTGCAGTAAGGAGGGACGGAAAATGGGAAAACCTGTGGCTCGTAACAAGTTAGCTGGGCATAGCAGCAGAGAAAAACCCGGGAACTCATTCTATAACCGGCAAATCAATAAACGAAACATAGGCCCCATTTCGATATAGGGTATAAACCGGAGCGCCCTCCGCCGGTACCCTATCGAAGGTATCTATATCTGCTCCTGCTATTGCGATTCTAATGGAATGACCTGCCTTGATAAGTACGGAAGTCGGCCAAAATTTGAAAGTGAGCTCTTCAATTTCGTTCACCGGCATGGGCGCCGCATCGGATTGGTAGAATGAATGATAAGGCGCCTCGTCAGCCATCGGGTGCTCGGATATTTTACGATGCTCCAGGAGGAGTCCGCCTTCGGTAATATACCGGCTCCGGCCATTCGGATCAACTACTTCCAGATAAACAAAAATGGCTCCCTCCTGATGGGTTGAAGACAGATTCAGGGTTATTACGGGAGTCCCGGTAATTTGCAGGTCTTCCCTCAAGGGCGCTGTCGTATACGTTAACATCATGGAATCGGCAGCGCTCCGGTCATCAAGGTTTAAAATGTGCTTGCCGATTTGAGTTGCCCACCGGTTGTTTTTTCCTGTTGTAGTGGAAAAGTCAACCTGATATTCATCCATGCCTTCAGGTGCATGGGGAGGCGAGGGGCTCAGCCTTTGGTTGGCATCCAAAAAGTATTTCACGCGTGTTTGTCCCGCTGGAGGCCAAGTGTCAGAGGTTTTAAAATCCTCCTCTCCAAAATTGTAGTATTTTATAGTCGGCCAGTCATCCACCCCTTTATCCTCATCTTTCAGGTAATGGTCAAAAAAATCCAGTTGCAGTTGCAGCTGCTCGGCTTTTGCAGGGACGGGATCAACGGGCTGGTCCGAAACGATAAAAGGGCTGGCATGCGATTTTCCGCCATGAGAGGTAGGCATCATAACCACCTTTTGAGGATTTTGATAATGCTTCAATCTCAGCAAAGTACCTTCTGCCGTTCCGGCATCTAACCAACTTGTCAATACGAGCATGGGGACCTTTGATTGAGAAATTTCATCCTTCCAGTAAACCGGAGAGCACTCTTCATGCGTAAATTCTCCAAATTTTTTGGAGTCCTTATATTTGGCCATCCTCGCATTTTCGAGAACGTTGGGATTGTGTTCGTGCTCTGAAATGGCTTCAAAAGGGAAGGTATCGGTAACCCGCCGCACACTTGATTGTAAGGCTTCGGTATTATTATGGTCTAACCAGTTGACGATCTTACTCCATAAGGTGACGAAGCTGGTTGCGAGCATTCCGTAAGGCCTGCCCGGGCTTTCATAAATATC
>CAYQQU010000169.1:0-2334 GCA_964419545.1 uncultured Saprospiraceae bacterium
ACCAAATTTTAAGCGAATATTAGCTAAAGGACAATTTTGCAACTACAATGTTGGAAAGCTGAAAAGTGTAAGGCTTTGTCAACTAATGGTTAAGATCGACATCCCCAGCCCGGCCAGAATGACGGCCAGCTTTTTCCAGGATATCTTGTGCTGGTGGGTGTCGTCTGCCTCGAAAAGAATGGTGGTGGCGATGTGCAGGAAAGAGCCGATCACCACTGCGATCAGCTTGGCGACCAGCCCGGTGGTCAGCGCCAGTCCGGAAGCCACCCAGGCCCCCAGCGGTGACATGGCGGCGAAAATAACCAGGCAGATCACGACCAGGTTACGGCTGAAACCGGAAACCAGGAGTACGACCACCAACGCAAACGCCGCCGGCGCTTTGTGCAAAATAATGGCGAAGAGCAGGTGATGGGAGTCGTGCTCGTGCCCGTGGTGAATGGCGTGAAAATCGTTGTAAACGCTCAGGGGCATGCCCTCCAGGAAGGCGTGTAGCGAAAGGCCGGCCATCACCTGTACGGCAAAGCCCAGCTTCTCGTGGCGATGCCCGTGTACGTGTCCGTGCTCTACCCCCCAGGAGAGCTGCTCCAGCAATAGCTGAATGAAGAAGCCCAGGAGCAGCCACAAACCGATCTGTTCGTTTTTTTCCAGGAAAGCGGTGGGCATCAGATGCAGCGCGGTGATCCCGAGGATGTACGCGCCGCTGAAAGACAATACCAGCTGCAGCGCCGTCCGGTTGCTGCGCTGCAGGTAAAGGCCGACGCCGCCGCCGAGAATGACGGAAAAAAACAAGATCAGGTACTGCCAGACGGACATATCTGCATTTTAGGATGTACGATCGTTGCCGGCGTTGAAATCCGGCAGCCGCAAAGAAAGAGCAAGGTAAGCTTTTGCCGTAAGAAAGCCAATTAACGCACCGAGCAGCGCGCCGGCCGCTACGTCGAGCGGGTAGTGCACGCCCACGTAAACCTGCCCGTAGGCGACCCCGGCCGCCCAGACGAACAGCAGCCAGGGCAGCCAGTGGAAAAGGGCCCCCAGGGTGAGCGCCAGGAAGACAGCCACCGCAAAATGATTGGTGGCGTGGGAAGAGGTAAAGCTGTACCCCACGCCGCATTCGACGAGCAGCTTGACGTCGTCCTTCAGTTCGGGGTCGTTGCACGGACGCAGGCGCTGCACGCTCTTCTTGATCACCCGGCTGCTGACCGTATCGGCCACGCCCACCGTCAGCCCCAGCGCCAGCGCGAAATACAGCCCGTACCAGCGGTACCGGTAAAACACGAAAACGGCGAGCAACAGGTAGGCGGGAATCCAGAATTTTTTATTGCGCCAGTACGGCATGATGGTGTCGAGAAAGGACGTGCGCCATTCGCCGTTTATCAGTTCAAATAGTTGTTGGTCCAGTTGTAGTAGTTCTGTCATACGGGAGTGGCGACCAATATGAGCCGCGGGCTTTTGTCGGGATCGAAATCCCGGAGTTGATAATCGCCGAAAGCTTTGGTGATTTTCAGGCCGGCGTTGCGGAAAAGGCGCTCAAAATCCGGCAAAAAGAGCAGCTGTACTTTCTCTTCAAACCGGTAGCTTTGATCGCGATCCTGAATCTCGATGGTTTTGATCACGTGTTCGCCTTCCTGCCGCTTGAAGATATGGAAAGCAACGCCGTCGATGGTTTTGGTCTCTTTGCCCAGCAGGCGGTCGACGACGTACTGAGCGTTGAAAAAATCGAGCACGAAGGTCCCGCCCGTGCGCAATCCGATCGCCGCGTTTTTCAGGGTCCTGATGTTGTCGTGCTCGTTGTCGAAATAACCGAAGCTGGTAAAAAAGTTGAAAATAAAATCGAAGTAATTGGTTCGGAAGGGCAGGCGCATATCGTGGGTGAAAAAAGACAAGTTTTCGGTCTCGAACTGCCGGGCGTATGCTATGCTGCGCACGCTGAGGTCGAGGCCGGTAATCTGGTAGCCTTTCGACGCCAGGTAGCGCGAATACCGCCCTTTGCCGCAGGCCAGATCGAGGATACGCGCCTCCGCGGGCGGCGACAAAAAAGCCAGCAAAGCATCGATGAAGGTGCGGGCCTCCGACTCGTCCCGGTGCTTGTACAGAATATGGTAATACGGGGAGTCGAACCAAGCGGCAAACCATTCCTGCCGGTTGGCCGCGTCGGCTTGCTTCTCGGGAAAAGGGTCTTCGCTCATTGACGTCCTTGGATTAACCGGCCGCAAATATAATACGCCTTGGCCATTGCCCGGCGAAAACGGGCGCAATTTCCGTCAATTGGGGCGCCGCCGGCAGCAATTCTCGGTTTGAAACATGGTTATGCTCACGTCCCAGCGGGACGAACTA
>CAYQQU010000170.1:0-2315 GCA_964419545.1 uncultured Saprospiraceae bacterium
TTATCATCGGGATAGATACGGTTGGCAATTGCCGCGATGTCTTTTCCATTCACCCAATCAATAATAAGTCGGGAGATACTTGTCCTGTCCAAGACATTATCCCCCGGACTTAATTCTTCTATGGATTTTCTGATTTCGTAGGTATTCATCATAATCCCTACAAGTTTTTGCATACTTTGATTTTGCTCGGAAAACAACTGATTTTTATTCCAGTCATTTGGAGTTAATCCAGCATTGGCCAAACGGCCAATCATTTGTCTAACGGAAACAGTAGAAAATCCTGTTTGGTCTGAGCGTTCGGCATCTGCAACAGTTAAACCTGCTGCATAGCCCCGAATTTTGTCACGAAGAAAGTTACGTTTGTCTCTTGGAAGTTGCCCATAGCCAAATGTATCTTGTAGTTTCTGCTCCAGCTGAGCCAAAAATTGTTCTTGCTGCCTGATTTGCTTGCGTAAATGGGAAATGTATTGTAGGACAGCTGTCCATCGTTCATCTACAAATAACCACCTTGCAAAATCTTCATCAGCAAATCTTAAGGCTGTGTCAATGGCATTAACAAGTTGCGATAAAAGTTCATCCGAAGCTTTCTTAACATAATCACCTACGGTCAATAGTTCGTTGTCATTTTTAAGTGCAACACCGACCCAACCCATCTGATCTTGCCCCGCTCGACCAACACGGCCAGCTAGATTCCAAAAATCTCTTACCGGCATAGGCCCGATAAAAGGATAATTAAAAGCACCCATAATAACCGCAGAAACCGGAAAGTTAATGCCTTGTGCTATGGTCGTTGTTGCCACTAATGCCTGAAGTTTTCCTTCTTGTGACATCAAATCTTCAATCAAGAACCTGATTTCATCAGGCAAAGCAGCACTGTGGACAGCTATTCTTCTGTCAAGGTATTTCACAAGGGGAAAGTCTTCACCCAACTCTGAAGCAACTAAACGTTTAACCAACTCTACATCTTCATCAGGCTCTACATTTATATTGCTTTCATAAAGCTTATCAGCTATGTCATAAGTCTGGTTAGGTGAGCTTGCTAACACAATTATTGGCGAATTGATATCAAGAATTTGCTCGGCTAACTTGGTAGCGACTTTCTTTTTTGAACCATTGCCACCATATATCGAAGATCTCGTTTCATCTGCGTTTTCAAAATGATGAAGCGGAATTGAATCACCGATTTCGTAACTTCCTTTCTGCGTGTGTAAGGTCCTTAAACTAAAGGTATAATTCCTTGCTCTTCCATCTACCTGAATAGCACCAACCACGCGTTCATTGGGTTGCCACCAGTCTAATTCAAGATTTATGACTTGTCCTCGATCAGGTGCTAGCCAATTCGCCACATCAACGGAATTTGATATATCAGATGTCATCAGGAGAAAATTGGCTTCCGGACAGTCATTTTTTATGGTAGATAGTAAAAATTCGAGATTTAATCCCCTGGATTGATCTTCGATATTGTGTGCCTCATCAACAACTGTAAGCACGAGTGGCCTACTTTCGGAAGCACCTAAACCTTGCCGAACCAAAAGGTTAAGCTTTTCATAAGTGGTAACCAGTACGTCAAATGTTGTTTGATCGCCCTGTTCTTCTATGAGATGTTGCTCGAACCCATCAAGCTCAATCGCTCCACTGGCTTTTTCAATCTTCAATCCAATGGTGCCCAATTCATTTTTTAATTGGTTGAATACCTGATTGACTAATGAACGTGTGGGGGCAACATAAGCTACCCAACCACCTCGTTGCTTGAATTCGTTTAACGCTTGCAAAATGCGGTATTCCGCAATCATGGTTTTTCCACTGGAAGTAGGCAAGTTTACTACGATAGCTTTATGGGCCGGATTTAATAGTTGCCCTGATATTATCGATTCCCGCTGCGGATAAAGCAATTCAAAAACTCCTTTATCATCCTTCTCTGATATGAATTTATTAAACTGGGTTACCCATTGATTCACTCCGCTTGTGGTGTACCAAATGGTGTTGCGGATCATTTTAACGGCAAAAGCTTCATGGAACTGGAACAGCAAGTTGAGACTGATATTCCCGGATTTTTGTGAAAATTCACGCGAAAGTTCAAGGTGGTAATGAAGCTGAGTTTGCGGATCAACCGGACGCCCACTGATTAAATAATGGCCCAGAATTTCTATGCTTCTGGCGAAGTGATATAGCGAAACCAATTCAGCCGCACCATAAGGCCGACTTTCTTCATTCACTTTGTTGAGAAATTCCTCCTCGAAATTATTTTGTTCTTCTCGTAAGGCATTAATCTCCTGGACAGCAGCATCAACATCCTTCCAGTTTTCTTTTAAGAC
>CAYQQU010000171.1:0-2246 GCA_964419545.1 uncultured Saprospiraceae bacterium
GGGAGGTTCCAAAAGCTGGGTTTTGCAGCCAAAATGACTACCTCCAAACAAGCTAGATGGTTGTCCTTACTCTGGCTCCAATGCTGCGGCGCCACTTTTGGGAAAAGACTCCCAACCACTCACTGGCAATATTCTGAAATGTGGTGTAACTTGATCTTCGACCCAAAGAAAACCTTATGAAAACTTCCCACCCCGAGCCACCTCTCCCGCCAGTGGAGGCGAGCTCATTGCCCGGATTTTATTGCAGTACGACATTCAGCAGTTGTATACCCTGTGCGGCGGTCACATCGCGCCGATCTACGTCGAGGCTGAAAAAGCAGGTATTCAGGTGATCGATGTCCGTCACGAAGCCAACGCGGTTTTTGCAGCGGATGCGACGGCGCGTCTTACCGGCCGGCCCGGAGTAGCGGTGGTGACGGCCGGTCCGGGCGTCACCAACTCCATCACAGCGCTGAAGAACGCGCAGCTGGCGCAGTCGCCGGTATTGTTGATCGGCGGTGCGACGGCCACGCTGCTCAAGGGGCGTGGCGCCCTGCAGGATATCGATCAAATGGCGCTGGTTCGCCCTCATGTCAAGTGGGCGCGAGCGGTGCGCCGCTACCGCGAATTGGCGCCGGCCCTGTACCGTGCGTTAAGCCTCGCCCGCCAGGGTGTGCCCGGCCCGGTTTTTCTGGAAATACCGGTAGATCTGTTATATAGCGGGGCAATGGTGCGGGAATGGTATGGGAAAGATACGCCAAAGGGGCGCCGGCTTGCCGACCGGTTTATGCGCTGGTATATACAGCGCCATGTTGAAAGGCTATTGCGGGGCGATGATGCAGAGCCATCTGGAGTTGTCTATCCTAGCCCGGCGCCCCGGCCGATCCGGTCGGCGCAATTGTACGCGGCCGGCCGTTCGCTGGCCGTCGCCGCCAGGCCCCTATTGATAATGGGGAGCGGCGCTTTGCTGTCGCCTGGTCCTGCGGATGCTTTGGCGACCGCCGTAAAGCAGATCGGTATACCGGTGTATCTGAGTGGCCAGGCCCGCGGCTTGCTGTGCCGGCAGGCGCCTCTGCAATTCCGGCACCAACGCCGGCGGGCGTTGCGCGAAGCGGATTGGATACTGCTGGCCGGGACGCCCGGCGATTTTCGCCTCAGCTATGGCCGCGACCTCAACCGGCAGGCTTTCCAGATAGCCGTCAACCGCGATCGCGCTGCGCTGAAGAAAAACCTGAATCCTCGAATAGCCATCGTGGCCGATCCTGCTCGATGGGTTATCGCGCTAGCCGATTCGGGGGGCAAAGCTCAACCCGGGGCAGCTTGGTTGACGACCCTGCAGGAGCGCGAGAATGCCCGGGAGCAGGAGATCGAACGCATGGCCGGAGAAAGCGTCGAGGGCATCAATCCACTGCAATTGTTCCGCTGCCTGGAAGATCAGCTGCCCGAGCGGTCGGTGCTGATAGCCGATGGCGGGGATTTTGCCGCTACGGCGGCTTATACCCTGCGGCCCCGCCGTCCGCTGGCCTGGCTGGACCCCGGGGCTTTCGGGACATTGGGGGTCGGCGCCGGCTTTGCCCTGGGGGCTGCCGTGCAGTACCCCGACGACTACATCTGGATCATCTACGGCGACGGCAGCGCTGCGTATAGCCTGACCGAGTTCGATACTTTAGCAAAAATGGGGTTGAAGGTGTGCGCCGTCATCGGGAACAACGGTGCGTGGCAGCAAATCGCGCGCGATCAGGTTCCGCTGCTGGGCCAGGATACCGCCACCCGCCTGCCCCGTTCGGATTATGAACGGATCGCCGAAGCTTTCGGAGCGGCCGGAGAGCGGGTGACGGACAGCTCCGCTTTTCCCGGCGCCATCCGGCGGGCAATTGCCCACCTTGATCGGGGTGTTCCATACGTGATCAATGCGATCATCGGCAATACGCCGTTTCGACAGGGGAGTGTGTCGATGTGACGAACGTGCGCCAAATAGAACGCTGCTTCGCTCAACAAATGTACGCTGCATTCTTGCCATCTTTCCTATTCCGTACCTCGGCACGGCAATCACTGGCTACAAAATAGGCTACCGATAGCTCGTTCCCCCGGGACGTGAGCACAACAATGTTTCAAACCGAGAATCGCTGCACTCCGATTGTCCGAACCCACAATGGCTTGGCCTCGACGGCAATACAAAAGTTTAAATCAATTTCGGGGGAGAGCTGGTAAAACTAAATGGTGTGTAACACAAGTTCCTTGTAAAAATTTTTGCTGAGGGCTCAACT
>CAYQQU010000172.1:0-2168 GCA_964419545.1 uncultured Saprospiraceae bacterium
CCAAAAGCTGGGTTTTGCAGCCAAAATGACTACCTCCAAACAAGCTCTAAGCCTGGCTATTATGATACCGAGGCATCCCGGCGATACTATCTAAAGAATTGTTTTTTATCAATGGCCACCCTCCACTGGTTCATTCCCAGTAGCAAAACGATGCGGTCATTCAATTGATAAATCCATGAAACCATCCATACCCACCGGCACGCGCGACTTCCTCCCCCGGGAGGTGATGCGCCGCCAGTATATCTTCGACACCATCCGCAGCGTCTTCATCAAATACGGCTATCAGCCGATCGAGACGCCTACGATGGAAGACCTCAGCACCCTCACCGGCAAGTACGGCGAAGAGGGGGATAAACTGCTGTTCAAAATACTGAATAACGGCGATTACCTCGCGGAAGTCGATCCCGGGCTGCTGACCCGCCGCGACTCCGGCGCCCTCATCCCGCACATCTCCAAACGGGGGCTGCGCTACGACCTCACCGTGCCGTTCGCCCGCTTCGTGGTGATGCACCAAAACGAACTGCCCTTCCCCTTCAAGCGATACCAGATCCAGCCGGTATGGCGGGCCGACAAACCGCAACGCGGCCGCTACCGCGAATTCTACCAGTGCGACGTCGACGTGGTGGGCAGCACTTCCTTGATGTACGAAGCCGAGCTCACCCAGATCTACGATGAAGTATTTACCCGGCTGGGGGTTGACGTGCTCATCCGGATCAACAACCGCAAGGTGCTCTACGGTATCGCCGAAGCGGCAGGTGTTGCTGATTTTTTTGTGCCCATGACCATGGCTATCGACAAGCTCGATAAGATCGGAATGGGTAAGGTAAAGGAAGAAATGGTGCGGCGCGGCATCGACCCGGCGGCGACCGATCGCATTGAAACCATCCTCCGGGTGAAATCCCTCGATGAACTGGCGCCCCATTTTGCCGACAGTGAGACCGGACGGCAGGGAATAGCGGAGCTACGGGAGTTTCATGCCTATTTCGACACTTACAGTCCGAAAAATAAGGTGCAGTTCGATATCACTTTAGCCCGCGGCCTCGACTACTACACCGGCTGCATCTTCGAAGTGGAAGCCGACCGGGCGAGTTATCCCAAGTTGAAGATGGGCAGCATCGGCGGTGGCGGACGTTATGACGACCTCACGGGCGTCTTCGGCTTGGATGGTGTCTCCGGGGTCGGCGTGTCGTTCGGAGCCGAGCGCATTTACGATATTATGGAACAGCTCGAATTGTTTCCCGCCGACCAGCGTAACGCATTGCAGTTGCTCTTTATCGCTTTTGATGAAAAAGCCCACCGCTATGCTTTCCAGTGTCTCAACCGGACGCGGCAGGCGGGCGTTAACTCGGAGTTGTATCCAGAGCCGGTGAAGCTTAAGAAACAGATGAAGTATGCGAATAACCGGGGGGTGCCGTTTGTGGTGCTGATCGGGGATCGGGAGATGGAAACGGGGGAATTGGCATTGAAAGATATGACATCGGGGGAGCAGACAGCGCTAACGCTGGAAGAAGTTATTGAGCGATTGGTTTCGTAAAAAGAATATCAAGCTGGAAGAAATGTTGTTTCAGTCAGAGGCAGAAGGATATGGGGTCTTAGTCGGGAGACTACGACCAGTGGTGGAGTATAGGGTCACGCGAAGGCGCAAAGAACGCGAAGGATTATTTAGCAACAAGTTGCTTTTCTTGGGGGACGGTTCAAAACTTTGTGTTTGCCACTTCTCACGCCAAGCATGCCCGACCGAAGGGGCGGGACGCGAAGAACGCAAAGCCTTGGCTTTCAGCCAATAATCATGACGACTTCGCTCAACTACAGCAATTTCTAGTGCAATATGCACACGTAACAGTTCCACCAAGAACTTAATCGGGATGGAGGCCTAATTACCACTCAATGGATTTGAACCACAAAGGTACAAAGAGCACAAAAGTGACTGGAAACCAACGGAAAATCCCGTTGGGATTTTCCGTTGATTTCAATCTTTGTGTCCTTATGTTCCTTTTGTGGTTAGAAAAAAGTCGCCGGTGGTTAGACGCCAACACCACAGGCGACCCTGAGTCGGGCCCTGAATCTGAAGCGTGTACATATTACATTAGAAATTACTGGCTCAACTAGACACACAGCGATTCTCGGTTTGGCAGTAAGCATTTTTTAATTCGCAGCGCCGGAGGCGC
>CAYQQU010000173.1:0-2123 GCA_964419545.1 uncultured Saprospiraceae bacterium
TCCCGGAGCGCCCGGCCCCGGATTCAGCACCGGCGACGGGCCCGGCGATTGCGCCGAAATAACCGCCGGCGACGCGCCGCGCACCTTCTGCTGGTCGCTTGTCGTAGGCGGTGACCCGGACAGCTGCTCCCTTTCGCCGGTCGACGGCGCTTCTGTCGCCGCCCTGCCCTACTCCAACGCCGTGACGGGCGTTGCGGGCGAGCCTGAATGCGCCAGCCCCCTGGTGCTCGGTTACGCCCAATTCTACGCCACCGCCATCTGCTGCGACGACTCCCCGCCCGCGATCCTCCTCAGCCAGGGCCCCTCCTGCAGCAACTTCTGCGACGGCCGGCTCGACTTTTCCGGCGGCGGCGACGGCCCCTGGCAGTACCGCCTTTACGACGAGAACGGCCTGATCGTGGAAACCTGGGAAAACGCCGCCGGCAGCGTCAGCCGAACGGGCCTTTGCGCCGGCGTCTACCAGATCGAAGCCACCGACCTGACGAACGGATGCCGACGCACCGTCTTCGATACGCTCTCCGCTCCCGGCGATTTTCTGCTTCCGCAAATCAGCGGTCCGGAAGGATTTTGCCCCGGCGACAGCGTGCTACTCAGCGCCACCGACTACCCGCTGGCCGACGCCGTCAGCTATCTATGGAATACCGGCGACACCACTGCCGATATTACCGTCAATACCCCGGGCGTCTACGCCGTCACCGTCACCGTCGACAATTGCACCGGCGAGGCCGCAGCGGATGTCACCGAGTTCGTTCCGCCCCCCGCAACGATCGACCTCATTCCGGACGCGACGCCCTGCAGCGCCGATTCGTTCGTGCTGGCCGCACCGGCGGGCGCCTACCAATACCTCTGGAATACCGGCGACACCACCGCCGCCATCGACCTGGCGATAACGACTCCTCAGACCTTCGGGCTGACCCTGACCGACGTCAACAACTGCCAGGATTCCGCTTCCCGGACCATTGCGCCGCTGGCGCTTCCGCTCGCCGAGCCCGCAACGCTCAGCACCTGTGACGACGGCAACGGCCAGGGCGTCTTCGACCTGACCCAATTGGAAAATACCGTAGGCGGAGGACTGAGCGTCAACTGGTTTGCCGACTCCGACGCCACCCAGCTCATCTCCGGTCCGTCGGCTTTTCTCAGCCCGCCGGCGACGGTATTTGCGGTTGTCGACGACGGCGCCTGCGCCTCCGAGCCGGCGCCGGTGACCTTAGAGCTGCTTTCGCCTCCTGCGCCTCCGGTGATCAGCTGCCCCATCCGGACCGTCACCAGCACTACCTTCCAATGGGCAAATGATCCGGCCGTCGCCGACTATACCGTGATCGGCCCGCCGGGCGAACTGACCGGCCGCCGGTATAAAGTGACCGGCCTAAACCCCGGCGAAACAGTGCAGATCGAAGTGATCGCCACCGACAGCGCCGGCTGTCAGAGCAGCCAGGTATGGTCGTGCACCGCCGCCGATTGCGAAGACCTGGAAGCGAACAGCGACATTCTGTCCGTTGGTTTCTGTGAAACGGATACCATGATCTACCTCGTCGACTTGCTTTTTTTCGCCGAAGGGAACGGAGCCGGCGCCTGGTCCGGACCGGGCCTCATCGATCCTTCGGGGGTCTTTAACCCTTCTCTGGTAGGCCCCGGGGAATTCACGTTCGATTACAACTATTCCGAAGGCGGTTGTGAAACCGCCGGCATCCAGATCCTGCAGGTCGAAGCTCAGCCCGAACCGCCGGCCATCACCTGCCAGCCGGGTATCGGGCAGGTCCTCTTTTCCTGGGCTTCCGATCCGGCGGCCCTAATTTTCAACGTCACCCCACTCAACGGACCTACTTTTTCTCAAGGCGACACCAGCTTCCTCGTCACCGGCCTCGCCCCCGGGGAAGAAGCAAGCATTGCCGTCACCGCCGAAGCCGCCGGCGGCTGCCAGGATACGACCAGCGTCGCCGCCTGCGCCGCCCTTTTCAGCTGTGACGACCTGGCCATTGCTATCGAGCCGGCCGGTCCTTTCTGCCAGGGCGATGTCGATGACGTCTATACCCTGTCCGGTACCGTAACCGCCGGGGTCGGCAACGAACCCTGGCTGTGGTCGGGCCCCGGGCTCATCGACGGACTGGATACCCCCAACCCGA
>CAYQQU010000174.1:0-2107 GCA_964419545.1 uncultured Saprospiraceae bacterium
TGGTGCCGTTCATGTCGCGCAGCAGGATGGCGTCGTTGCCGTTGAAGTTGAGGTCATTGGAAACCTGATCGGCGACCAGCAGGAATTCCGGGGCAGCAGCATCGTTACAGATGACAAAAACGCCGCCGGCCGGGACGACGCCCTGCAGCGGGATATCATTTTCAAAACTGCCGCCGTTGAAAGACAGGAATACCTCAAAGGCTGCAAGGTTGATGTCTGAGCTCGTAGGGTTGTAGATCTCGAGGCATTTATTGAAGCTGGAGCCTTCGACGTATTCGGAGAAGAACAAAGCGCTACACGGATCGATCGTCGAACACGGCTGCGGCGCTGTACCGACCGTTGCCGTCAGCGAACAGCCCGGCTCGGCAGTGAACCGGATGGTAGCCACTACTTCTTGTCCATCGGCCGGCAATGGAATGCTTAAGAACTGGAACTGGCCGACCAGTCCAACCACTGATGTCGAATACGTCTGGCCGCCTACCGTCAGTTCGAAATCGCCGGTGGTGGGTGCGCCGGTGAAGGTAGTGGTGAAATCGGCGATGAAAGTGTCGTCTTCGGGTGCGCCGGTATGGTTATCGAAGCATGGCAAAAAGTTGGCCGTCAGGCTGGTAATAGAACAGGGCGTCGTAGGTACGGACTCAAAAACGATGTTGTCGACGAAGATATTCTCACTGCTGGAATTGACATCCACAGCGATCGAAAGTATCAGATTAGCTGGGTTGAGCCCTGATGAAGCTAATAACGCATCGAGGTCAACCGTCAATGATTTCCAGGAAGAGGCATTGGCCTCACCGATCTCGGCATTCGCTTCCAATTCGGTTTCGCCAAACCCCAGCACTACAATTCCCAGACCGCCGTTGCTCAGCGAAATGGTAAAAGCATCATCTGATTCGAACCCGGTGTCGTTAATCCAGTAATCGAGGCTCAACTGCCGGTTGGTAAAACCGGATACGTCAACTGCCTCGAAGGTGAGCACTACCGATCCGTCGGTGTCGTTGAATTCGAAATTCTGCTCTATGCCGCCGGCAACGGGGGTGCCGTCGGATGCCACGTCGGGCGCGTTGCCACCGGAAAAATCGTTGACCCCGATAAAATCGCTGCCATCCCCGGTAGGCGTTACCGGGCCGGCGCCTTCTCCCCGGGTGTCAAACCAGGTAGAAGCAAAATCAAGTCCGGGGCCGCCGATATTCCTGGAGCCTGCGTTGGTAAGCTGAACGCCGGTCGGCAGAGCGTCTAGCGTGAAAGCCGCGGCGGTAAGGGAATTAAAGTCCTGTGAAGCGATGATCTGCGCCGAAAGCAAAGTGCTCCAACACCCCAACCCGAACAACAGTAGCAAGGAGATGACCTGTTTCATAATATCCATATTTTGGTTAACGGAATATTTAGATTCACCGAAATGGCGACCAAAGAATAATATCCAACGGGTTGGGTCAAAAGGCGGTGCTCAAGATCTTGGACGTAATGAGGAAGTTCGCATGAGGTAGTCTATCGAGAAAAGAGGGCGCCGGGAAAATGAAAATAGCTGAGGGAGAATCAATCCAATATAAGCAATTTTTGAATACCGCGAAAGGATTTCCTTCCTGTGGCACGGCAATCGCATTAAATTTTTTGATCTCGAAAAAGTAGGAAAAAACCTCGTTTTCACCTCGATCCTAAAGGAAGAACGAGGATTTTTCCTTCCATTCCATTTGAGTGCGTGACATATTCGCGGGTTTTTAATGTGAGTAGTGGTGTAAGCCGCGGAAACTGTCAGGTTTTGAGCACTTCGCGATGGGTTTACCAGCAAAGTCTTTCGCAACCCCGCTTTTTTGTCACGCACTCATTCCATTTGAATTTTATGGCAATTGAGAGGTAGCATCTTTTGAATGCGATTGCCCTGTTCCTGTGGGGGCAGGCCAAAAACCTCCAAATAAAAGCTTGTACTGAATTCCGGGGGCTTTTCCTTTCCTCCTTTCAGTTGGTTCATGTAGAACTTCCGCCCCCTCGGTAATAGACGTCATCACAATCAAAAAAGGGGCTCCCCGGTTGGGAAGCCCCTATGTATTTTCAGAAATCGAAAGTTTCGAGAACTTCCTATTTTCCGTTATTGCTTGATAAATCGCTGGGT
>CAYQQU010000175.1:0-2098 GCA_964419545.1 uncultured Saprospiraceae bacterium
GGTTCCAAAAGCTGGGTTTTGCAGCCAAAATGACTACCTCCAAACAAGCTCTGAAACCAAGCCCCCCAATTCTTTATCCGGGCCTGATAAAAATCATTGGAAAAAATACGGAATCTGCGTATCGTGGTTTTGGATATGGGGTTGATCATCACCATTGGCCGGTTTTTTTCTGATCAAAACCCCCGAATCATGCAACCAAAAAACCATTTTCTCCTCTTAGTGGTGCTTTGTGCACTTTTCCTGGGCGGCCCGCTCTCCGGTTTCGGGCAGATCGAAGAACCCAAGGTCAGACAAGAACAAGCCCGGAAGAAAGAAGCCATGGCCAAGCGCCTGCATTACGGGCAACCCATCGCATTTCAATTCGGACCGGGGCAGGAGCGATTCCTGGAATTGCCGATCGCACCGCCCAAGGGCTTCTTTACGCTGGAAGCAACCTGGCGAGGCAACGCGAGCGCTCTGCGCGCGCAGCTGATCCGGGTCCGGTCTTTCCGGGCGGAATACGTCAGGGTGGAAAGCCGCTCACCGCTTTACTTGTCCCATTTTTTTGAAGCGGAGGCAGGGCCGCAAAAGGAAAGCTGGATAGTCCGCCTCGAATCAATGCATCCCAACCTGGTCGCCAAGGGTACGTTGTCGATCCGGTCTGCCGGCGATAGGATAGAGGCGGTCCGGCCAGGACCCGGCATCTCCGCTTCCGACCAGACCCTCACCTTTGCGGAGTTCAATGAACTGGACCGCAGGGACTGGGGCGCCGCGCGGAAAGACTTTGAATCCGACGGGACGATCCGGGTGCGTTACGCCAATGGGAACTGGGTCAAAAAAGAGAAAGGGGCGGTGGTTTTCTACGACGCGCAAACCCGGACCCATTACGAGGTAGTGCCCGGAGGCCGTTCCGGTCCGCACGTCATCATGGCTGCTCAGGCCCCTTCGGAGCCGCCGGATCCTTCCCTGTTTACCGGACAGGCCAGTTTCTGGCGCAATTCCGTGGAGCGCTGGCTGGAGGACTATAACGCCGAACTGCTGGAAGAGATCGAAGCACTGATGGATCACGATCCTGAGCTGATCGAAAGATATCGCACCGTAGAACAGAACCGGGAACTGGAATATTTCGAGCTGCTGAAATTCCGGGCGACGGTGATCAAGGATCTGCGGATGATGTATGGCGCTTAACCACTTTAACCATGAAGCCGATCCTGCTATTGTTTTTGTTGGCTGGCTTTGGTGTTTTGGCCTGGGCCCAGCCCGCGGATACCTCGGGTGGCGGGGATAAGAAAACCGCGATATTCGACTACCTGGATACGCTGGAGGGCCAGTCTGACATCCTACCTCCCCGCATCAAGCCGGCATATCGGAAAGATAGCGCGACGCTGGCCAGGTATTACGAGTCGCTGAGCCGTTATTTCGACTATCGCATTTCCGGCTACGCCCACCGCGAGCGGGTGTTTGCCTGGCAGTTGTTCTCTTCGCAGATCATCTTTTTTTGTGTGTTGTTTTTGTTGCTGGTGGGTATTTTCTTTTCCTATTTGCAGTTCCGGAGTTCGATGCGCGCAGACGGCGGGGAAGGATTACAGACCGACCTGGAGGCTTCGACACAGGGGTTCAAAGTAAGTTCTCCGGTCTTGGGGGTGATCATTCTGGTGATCTCGCTGTTGTTCTTTTATTTGTACCTGGTGTATATTTATCCGATACACGAAGTTTTTTAACCCATGAATAATCCGGGTTAAGGGCGTTACTGAAAGCTAATGCTTAGGGTAAATGGATTCCACTCTATCCTTAAGCTGCTTATTAAATTTTTCATAAATGGATTTCATATGACTTTTAGTGAGAATTTTCAATAGCTTGCTATGTCTTCCATGAATACCGTCTTCTTGTTTGAAAAGGGTAGACCCGCTTTCCGTAGGTTCCAGTGTATATATATGATTATCTGTAAATCCATGTGATGTAAGTTCACCGGACCAACCGAACTTTTTACCTTCTTCATATTCTGTGCAAACACGTTCAAATTCCAATACTTCTCCATTTAATGGATTTTTGAAATAGACTTTGTGGAGTTTCCCCCAAAAACTAGACAGGTAGCTTGATTTATAAAAAACCGTAAATT
>CAYQQU010000176.1:0-1543 GCA_964419545.1 uncultured Saprospiraceae bacterium
ATCACATTTAAGCAATTGATCTTCAATGCAAAACAGGAGTTACACACCACAAGGGACTTCCGTCCCGCTGGAATGTAAGCACAACAATGTTTCAAACCGAGAATCGCTGACTTCTTTCGGGGCCGAAGTAAAAGAAGAGGCTTTTCCGGCTTTTTGAATTTGGAAGTTTGTTTTCTGCCCTTTTGATGGTTGTTTTTTGGTGATAACTTCTTACTTTTTTGCTTATCTTTATTCGCATGAAAACGTATCCGACTGGTATTCAGGATTTCAAAATTCAGTAAGGTCCGCTCTTTTCAGACCTGAACCACCTGCGGAATATTACCCACGTCGAACAATTCGGATCCTTATACTACACCCCTGGTTGAAGGATGAACTTTAAAATCAGACTATTTACCAAAAACTGCATCATATGAAAGCTGCTACCCGACTGTCTATTATTTTTCTGTTCATTTCCCAATCGGTCCTCGCACAAGTGACTACTTCGCCGCCCGGCGATAATCAAAAGAGCGTAGTCGTCCAATACATTGGCGCCCTTGCCCATGTTAAGGTTGTCTACAACAGCCCCGACGTGCACGCGCCAGACGGAACGGACCGCACCGGCCAGGTTTGGGGACAATTGGTGCCCTACGGCCTTGCCCCCAACAATTTCGGAACCGCCGACGAAATTCCCTGGCGGGCCGGCGCCAATGAGAACACCACCTTCACTTTTTCCCACGACATGGAAGTGCAGGGGCAACCGATCGAGGCCGGCACCTACGGCTTCCACGTTATTCCGAAGGAAGACGGCCCCTGGACGCTGATCTTTTCCAAAGATAGCGGCGCCTGGGGCAGTTACTACTACGAGCCCGCTAACGACGCGCTGCGCGTGGAGGCGACCCCCGAAGCAAGCGAATACCACGAATGGCTGACTTATGATTTTGTCGACCGCCGGCCCGACCAGGCGACCGTAGCGCTGAAATGGGAAAACCTGCAGCTGCCGTTCACCATCGCCGTACCCAACGTCAACGATCTATACCTGGCTGCTCTGCGCGAAGAGCTGACCGGCCAGGAGGGTTTCATTTACCAGAACATCCTCACGGCGGTCAATTTCTGCCTGCTGAACGACATCAATCTGGAGGAGGCGCTCGTATGGGCCGAACGAGCCGTCAATGAACCGTTCATCGGACAAAAGAACTTCGCCACCCTTTCCGCCAAGGCGCAAGTGGAGATGAAGCTGGGCAGAGAGATAGCGGCGCTGGCGACCCTCGATGAAGCCATCAACCATCCTTCCGCCGGGCCGTTCCAGGTGCACTAGACCGGGCGACAACTGATCGGTATGGGCATGACCCAGGAAGCGCTGGAGGTCTTCAAAGTCAATTTCGAACGCCACCAGGGCGCCTGGCCTACCCACGTGGGGATGGCGCGCGGCCTTTCCGCGGTCGGGCAGTATGAGGAAGCACTGAAACACGCCAGGCTGGCGCTCGAACAAGCGCCGGATGAAGTGAATCGCAACAGCCTGCAACAAGCGATCGAGAAGCTGAAAAATAAAGAAGATATCAACTAG